>NZ_KE386755.1:0-1009 GCF_000428485.1 Epilithonimonas tenax DSM 16811
AGCACATTGGTTTAAAGAAGTGGAAGAATCAGGATTTAAATCTTTCTCAGTACTCAGGAAAACCATAATGATCCATTACAAAGACATTCTCAATTATTTTGAGAGAAGAAGTACCAATGCTTCCGCCGAGTCATTCAATGCTAAAATAAAAAACTTCAGATTGCAACTAAGAGGTGTGCGGGATAAAGCATTTTTCTTGTTTAGGTTGTCTAAGCTTTTTGCCTAGCCCCCAAGTTTTGGAATTGATCCTCTGTTTTGGAAGATTTGGTTAATGAAAATTCTCCCGTTCACAATTACGAAATCGTCTATCAACCATCCAATGACTCCAGAGGGCTTAGTGTTGCTTTGTTGTTTGATAAAGAGAAATATGCTTTAATACAGTTCAATACTTTGAAGTTTCAGTTAGATGAAAATGAAAAATTTGCTACCCGCGATATCCTTCACACAGAATTTTCGTTCGAGGAAAAGAAACTTCACATTTTTGTCTGCCATCTGCCTTCCAAAAGAGAAAAAGACCTTCAAAAGGCAAAACGCCATTACATCATTGCTAAGCTACGAGAAACCATCCAGCACATAGTGGAACAAGGAGAGCCTGTCATTGTGATGGGCGACTTCAACGAGAATCCTGACGCCGAGGAATTGCAGCAATTGCGCCTTGATAACGATGGCAAGAAGATGCTGAGCAATCCCTTTGAATTGCTATACCTCAACAGGCAATTCTCCAGCTACCACGGCAAAAAGGGTGTTGGTTTTGATCAGATTTTGTACACAGAAAACATGCTTTTACAACAGTTCAGTTACCAAACTATTTCTGCTGCCATTTACAACTCTCCCAACCTTCGAAATAAAGACCGCAAACACAGCAACTATCCCATGAGAACTTATTCCGGATCGCGTTATATGGGTGGTTGGAGTGACCATTTTCCTGTGGTAACAAAGTTAACTAAAAATTAAAAACACTGGTTGTGAATTGCTTTCATTTTTAAGTATCTTTGGGATACACAACAAC
>NZ_KE386755.1:1109-1500 GCF_000428485.1 Epilithonimonas tenax DSM 16811
CTGAAGGGATTAAGAATGTTGTGAATTGCTTTCATTTTTAAGTATCTTTGGGATACACAACAACCTACGCTATCCCGACGATTTGCGGCGCACTGTTGTGAATTGCTTTCATTTTTAAGTATCTTTGGGATACACAACAACTTTGCCTTTGGACTTACTTTGGGAGCAATAGTTGTGAATTGCTTTCATTTTTAAGTATCTTTGGGATACACAACAACAAGGCGACCACATTTATAAATTAATAATTGGTTGTGAATTGCTTTCATTTTTAAGTATCTTTGGGATACACAACAACGCGATATCCTTTGGGTACGGGAAATTTTTAGTTGTGAATTGCTTTCATTTTTAAGTATCTTTGGGATACACAACAACGAATCTGTAAAAGCTTCAA
>NZ_KE386755.1:2281-23929 GCF_000428485.1 Epilithonimonas tenax DSM 16811
AAAGATTCCACAAAAAGTTGTGAATTGCTTTCATTTTTAAGTATCTTTGGGATACACAACAACTTTGTTGGCCAGCTGCTGTAGTTTTTAACCGTTGTGAATTGCTTTCATTTTTAAGTATCTTTGGGATACACAACAACTGATGAAGCTGAAAGTTATAGGCTCAGGCTGTTGTGAATTGCTTTCATTTTTAAGTATCTTTGGGATACACAACAACTTGAGGGCAAAAACGGTGCAACACTTTCCCGTTGTGAATTGCTTTCATTTTTAAGTATCTTTGGGATACACAACAACAAACCGGTTCAGCTATTTTGCACCATAAGTGTTGTGAATTGCTTTCATTTTTAAGTATCTTTGGGATACACAACAACGAATGAAGAAAATGGGAATTAGCCTCACTTGTTGTGAATTGCTTTCATTTTTAAGTATCTTTGGGATACACAACAACCAGCAAGAAGATTAAACAATCAACATTCCGGTTGTGAATTGCTTTCATTTTTAAGTATCTTTGGGATACACAACAACCTCAAAAAATAATCTACTGAAAATCAGTAGATTATTTTTGTTTTTAGGATTCAAAATTTAGAACAATTCTAGCTGCTGGAAGGTTGGTGGAGGTTCTTCTTTATTTCTGGCAAAGAAAATTTCAATGTCACCAAACTGTTTGTCGGTAATACACATTATGGCCACCTTACCCGCTTTTGGAAGCATAAACTTTACCCTTTTAATGTGAACTTCTGCATTTTCTCGGCTCGGACAGTGGCGAACATACATTGAAAACTGAAAAAGCGTAAAACCATCATCCAGCAAACCTTTGCGGAATTTATTGGCATCCCGCATATTGGTTTTAGTTTCTGTCGGCAAGTCATATAATACTAAAACCCACATAATTCTGTAAGCATTAAACCTTTCGGCATTCATTTTTTATTGTATTATGTACGATGTAAAAAGTACAATATCCATACTATCCATTTATTTGAATTCAGGATAAGAAATCAGCCTTTTTTCTCCTGTATAGCATTTATAAAGCGAAGAAGCAGTGGTTTTTACCGCCACCAACAAGGGTCTTGTTTTCGTGTCTATCAACACATCTTTGGTTGCAATTTGTAGGATGTGTAATTTGAATTCTTTTGTAAGTTCCTCAACGTTCGGGTTCTTTGCCAGCCAATCCATTACTAATAAATCTACAAAAGGACGATAGGGCTCCATCAAATCATCAGCGAGACAGTAAGGATTGTATTTATTTTTATGGAAGATCCCGAGAACGGGAAGCAGTCCGGTTTCCACAATAGCCCGTGCCACAATACTTCTGAGAACAGCATATCCGAAATTGAAGAACTGATTGGGTGAATCGCCGAAACGTTGTCTGAGAAAATCTAAACTGATGAGATACTTCCAATAATGCTGTGCGGCGATGCCTTCCATATTGGTGATGTCGCCACTTTTTACATTATTTTGATAATCAATCATCGGTTCGTAATAATTTCCCAAACGTCTTAAAACTTCTTTTTGATTTTCAATTTTACATTCAACGGTCTGTTTCCATAGTTGTTTTTTGAGGGGTTCGCTGGCTTCTAACTGGTCTTTTATTCTATCTGAATGTTCAGTATGGCCATACAGCGGAAGCATAATTCCGTGTGGCAAATGATGCGCATCGCAACTTACAACCACCACATTATTTCCCATCATTTTTTGGATGAGCTGATGCGAAATGGTGATCTGGAAGTGATCCAACATCAACAATCCTAAATCTTCGACAGGGACTTTGCCTTTCATTTCTTTGGTTTCGGGACAAAGAATGTACATTTGCTCGTCTTTGAGTTTGAGATAAGCAGGATTGCCGATGTAGATGGTGCGGGTGATCATATTTTAGATTTTAATATTCGCCTATTTGAACTATTTTTCCAAGATGATTCAATCTTACTTTAACAATAGTTTTCATAAAATCTTTACTGTAAAAATCTAAATAAGAAGTACTTCTCAATTCTTTTTTAAGTTCCACTGATGTTTCCAAATGATGTCTAAACCAAAAACCTGACTTAGATAATTCCCCAAACTTTTGTACTCTAAACATATTCTTAGAAATCAAACTCAGATTCTTTTCATCAAATAAATCATTTTCTTTTGGATTAAAATCTTCTGATGGAAACAAAAACATTTCATTCTGCTTCATTGTAAAAAGAAACTTCCATCCTAATCCAGAATTATATTCTTTATCGATAATTGAAAGCCCCTGATTCACTCTTTCAACAGCTTCGTAGAAACTCACTACTCTTTCCTGCAAATTTCCATCTGCATCTTCATAAATAGCAACGTGATGATTATTTCCAGTACTTACAAAATCAACGGCTATTCTTTTACCATTTTCATCTAGAATTTCTTTTCCAAAATGGTCTTTTTTGTAATGCAAAGTTTCTGCATTATTGATTCCCGTTATGGTAACTGTTTTTATGGCTATTCCTTTGGACTCATTCAACCAAATCGGATTTTTTTCTAAATCAGAAAATGCTTCTTTTGCATTACCCTTAAATGCATCCAGACGATTTTTTAAGATTTCTTTTACGCCATTATCAATTACTTTTTCAAGGTTTTTATAATCTTTAAAATTATCAGAATTTACTGCTTTCCTAATGGTATAAGCCTTTTCGTACCAAGCCAGAATTACACTTTCAGAAACTTGTTCAGTCTTTTCTTCATTCAAATAAATCGGATTTTTTGCCAACACATTTTTTCCTGTAAATGCTTTTTTAGAATCTCCATTAAATTCTTTTAATCTTTCTAATAAAGCAATTCTAAATTTCTCATTCTGAACTTTGTTAATGGTTTCCAAATCAAATTTCCCCGATACTTTTTCTTCTTTAGTTTTAAGAAATTTCGAGCTTCCATAAATAGTTTCTTTATGAAGTTGACCTCTCGGTGTCAACACTACTTTAGCAACTACTCCACCCTTTTTCTTGGTTTTATTGATGTTTTTGGTAACAACCTTATTTTTCGTTTTGTGAGAAATCAATATTTCATCTAAATGCTTTTTGGCTTCAATTCTAAAATTATGAATCGGTTCTACAAACTTTCTTTTAGTAGAACCATTTTTCTTTTCATAGACTTTTGTAATAAGATTTTCAATGTTTGAAATAATGATATGCTGATTATGCTTTTCATCTTTTCTAGCATTCAAATGATTCAAATATTGTATATGATTATGCGTCGTAAAAGCTACTGTCAAAGCGTCCATTGCGTGATGGCGATGATCATTTCTTTTACTCCAATCCGTAATTCTTTCTTTTTCTTCTCCTTTAGAATTAATTACCGTTTCCGTTAAACCTAATTTCCTGTATTTATCGAGATTAAGTTCTTTCATTGTGTTGACGAGATTCCAATCCTCACGTAATTTATCTGTGATTCTTCCTGATGTAGAAACCACAGAATTGGTAATTTCGAAAAGAATCTCTTTTGCTTTTTTCGCTATATACTGTGTATCTCGTAAATCTCTTTGTATAAAACCATCTCCAATTTCACTTCCTTTTTTCTGAAGTTTTTCAAATTTAGCTTTAGAAATCAAACTTTTATCAAACAAATCTTTGATGGTGTTGAGGAATTTTTCCAGTTGATCTTTCCCTTCCATTTCCAAATAATCAAATGCAGTTGCGTTTCCTTTTTTAAGATTTGCACCTCTCGGTACCAAAACTTTATTTGAAAAACTGTCATCAAAAAATCGAGATTGCGGGATAATATGGTCAATATCATATTTGTCGGTAAAAATGTTTTCCTTTTCTATTTTTTGACCTGTGTATAAATCTTTAAAACCGTTATTTGCCAGCTCCAAATACAGTTTGTACCGAATAATATCGTTTCTTGATGGTACTTTTATCCCATATTCTTTCTGTAATATTTCTGCATATTTTTGATGAAGCAAGGTTGCTTTGCCAATTTCAGAAGTCATATTTGCACGCTCCTCTGCATTTTTTTTCAGTTCTCTTGCTAGCTCAATTCTTATTTCGTCTGGTCTTCCGTATTCTTTGGATACTTCATTGACCACATTTATCATTTGATTCAAAATCTTTTCAACCACAGGATTTCTCAAAGAATTTTTTGGAAGAATTTCTAGTTTTTCTTTTAAAATTCTATTTGCTAATTGTTCTTTAGTCAATGAATTTTTAGAGTGATTATAACCAGCTAAATTACAAGCGTCGCTGTATTTATGCTCTTTGATATAAGTGCAAATCTTTCGCATCGCTTTTGAACTCAAACTTCCATAATCTGGAGAGAAACCAATTTCTGCCAATATTTTGGAATGTTCTTTTTTAAAGCTAAATTTCTTCTCCAGAAGCTCATATAATTTTTCATTACCAGAAGCAGAATCATCGCCTTCGTAAGAATACAATAAATGCCAAAGCTGATAGGAACTTTGCTTCTCAAAATCTTTTCCGTCAAATTCTGGATTAAAATCTAATATTGATGTATTTATTCCTAATGACGAAAAATTCTCTTTTACAAATTCTTTTATTTTACTTGCAGAAGAATGAATCTTAGTAACTTTAATATCGTCTTCAATCGTTAACTTAAACTCTTTTGGGAATTCTTTTCCTTCATTAGCAATAATTTTCAGAAAAGCAGTGTATAGATTTTCATTGGTATTATTGCCTTCAATATCTTTAAAATTAGTTTTCCATTCTTTACCGGAATAACCTACAATATCTAAAACCTCTTTTGCAGAAAGTCTTCCTTTGACATTAACTTCATCAAAAATTGATTGTTTGAAATCTAAATCGATTGGGAAAATTTCTTTTGTTTCTAAATTTTGAAATTGCAGATTATTTAAAACTTGCCAAATTTTAAACTCTTGGAACAATGGCGAAGATTTAGGAGCAACCTTTAATCCTACTGTTTTCTTCTTTGTTTTTCCGTTTTCTATGATTTCAATTTCTCTGTTCTCAAATTCGCAAATACTAATTAAACCTTTTTGGGATTTGAGTTTTCTCTGATAGAAAATCACGACATCACGAACTTGTTCTTTTAATTCCTTGGTTAATTCTGAATGATATTGAGATTGTGTCTCCCATATTTTTTCAAATTCATCCAAATAATCCTGTCGATAAAAAACTTGATTTTTAAGTTTGGTATGAGGGTTTGCTTTAAGTTGTTGATAAAGATATTCACCAACAGTCATATGATTAAAATACAATTCTTTACTTCGATCACTTATTGCGCCGAGATAGCCGCTAGAATTATTTAGGTTACTGTTAATCTCTTGAAACACGACAGCTAAGCTTTCAAAATCCAATTGTTTTTTTGCAGCTTCACTTCTCCAAAGATATTTTTCAATCTTTTTCTCCTGCATAGTTCCCATTTGTTTGATTCCAACAAGAGAAAACGGTTCTTTCAAAATTGCCCACGTCGCATTTTTATTTTTTGCTTGTAGTTCTTTATAAAGTTCATCAATTAAGATTTCAGAATAAAATTGCTTTTGAAATTTCCATACTTTATCAAATTCAGATTGTAAATCAGAACGATAAAAATCTGGCAATTGCTTCTTCCCTTCTATTAAAAGTTGGTAAGAATATTCTCCTGGAGTCAGGCTTTCTTCATATAATTTTTTAGCAACCGCCATTCCGTCAATGATTTGTCCTTCATCTTCGTTCTTTGCTTTTCTACTGCTTTTATAGCCTCTTTTTTTATTAATTAAAAGTAAAACCCTCACAAAATCTGAAAGTTCGATTTTTTCTTTCGCAGATTTTGCTCTTAATTCCTGAGTTTGAAACGTAGAGTTTTTCCCAACTTCTGTAAGCAAATCACCATCTTTCAAGATATTTCCCTTTGTCAAAACATCAATAACATTAGCTCTCCTCAACTTAAACCTTTGCAGATTTCTTCTTGCTCCTCTTGCTAAAGTTCTTCCCGCATTGGTTGTAATCGGTTTTCCTTTTTCGAAATTTATTTGTTCATCAACAGTCAAAGGATTTACACGAACTCCTAACTTGATGATTTTATTATTCGCAGAATTTTTATCATCTTCCTGAACATAAGCCCAACCGATTGATGAAACTCCCAAGTCTAATCCAAGAATATTTTTTGTCATAACTATTTAGTTTAATTGAAACTCCTAAAATTAAAAAGAAAAAAATTCATAGAAATACGGGAAACCGTAAACAATATAAATAATTAATTTCTACATTTGTATCCGAAAGCAATTCACAATAAGGATTATTCCGTTGTGAAAACATTTAGCACCTCGCCTATCTGCGGGGTATTTTTTATTTAATACATTCAAACAATGAAGTCGATTGCATTTATTCAACAACAACTCAACATACCCGAAAAAAGCATCCACGCAACGTTAAAATTACTTTCCGAAGACTGTACCATTCCCTTCATTGCCCGTTACAGAAAAGACCAAACCGGTAATCTGGACGAGGTCGCCATCGAGACCATCTTTAAACTGAATAAGCAGTTCGGGGAGATCATCAAAAGGAAAGAAAGCATCCTAAAATCTGTTAAGGAACAAAATGCCCTAAATCCTGAACTCCAGCAAAAAATAGAACAGAGCTTTGACCTCCAGGAATTGGAAGATCTCTATCTGCCCTATAAAAAACGCAAAAAAACTAAGGCTGATGCGGCGAGAGAAAAAGGTCTGGAACCCTTGGCAAAGATCATTATGAGCCAACGCGGTGAAAATGTGGAAGTCCTGGCTAGAAAGTATCTCAGCCAAGATGTGACAGATGAAGCCGAAGCCCTGCAAGGTGCCAGAGATATAATAGCAGAATGGATCAATGAGAATCTGTACATCCGTAAAAATCTGAGAAGACTGTTTCAAAGAAAAGCAATGATCACTTCCAAAGCCGTAAAAGCAAAAAAGGAGGATGAGGCGGCTCAGAAATTTTCGCAATACTTCGAATGGCAAGAAGCGCTGAACAGAATCCCAAGTCACAGATTGTTGGCAATGCTGCGTGCAGAGAATGAAGGTTTTGTGAAAACTTCTGTCGATATTGATAAAGAAGAAGCATTGGAACTGATGGAAAATGCACTGATCAAAAGCAACAATTCTGCGACCAAACACATCAAACTCGCCATTGCAGATTCTTACAAAAGGCTCTTAGAACCTGCCATTTCCAATGAGGCCTTGCAGGAAGCAAAAGAAAAAGCAGATACCAAAGCCATCGAGGTTTTCTCTGAGAATCTTCAGCAATTGTTACTGGCTTCACCGTTGGGAGAGAAAAGGATTTTGGCCATCGATCCAGGCTTCAGAACAGGTTGTAAAGTGGTCTGCCTAGATGAAAAAGGCGACCTTCTAAACAATGAAACCATCTATCCACACGCACCACAGAACGAAACCGGAATGGCGATGAAGAAGATTCGCTCTATGGTAAATGCCTATAACATTCAGGCCATTTCTATCGGGAACGGAACGGCAGGCAGAGAAACCGAATTCTTCATCAAGAAAATTGCCTTTGATAAACCGATCCAGGTTTTTGTGGTTTCAGAAGCTGGCGCCTCCATCTATTCTGCCAGCAAAATCGCAAGAGACGAGTTCCCGAATTATGATGTAACCGTACGAGGAGCTGTTTCTATCGGAAGAAGACTGGCAGATCCGTTGGCAGAACTGGTAAAGATAGACGCCAAATCCATTGGTGTTGGGCAATATCAGCACGATGTAGACCAGACCAAACTCAAAGAGGAATTAGACAACACCGTCATCCGATCGGTAAACTCAGTTGGGATCAACCTCAATACAGCGAGTAAATCTCTGCTCAGCTATGTCTCTGGCATTGGAGAGAAAATGGCGGAAAACATCGTGAATTACCGAACAGAACACGGTGCTTTTACGGAAAGAAAAGAACTTAAAAAAGTTCCTCGACTGGGCGAAAAAGCATACCAGCAAGCAGCAGCTTTTGTAAGAATTAAGAATGCTAAAAATCCTTTGGATAATTCTGCAGTGCATCCGGAAGCCTACAAAACCATTGAAAAAATGGCGAAAGATCTGGGCCTGAAAACGGAAGAACTGATCTCCAATAAAGAAAAAATAGCGCTCATTGATCCTGAAAAATACACCACGCCTGAAATTGGAATACTCGGCATTAGAGATATTTTAAAAGAACTCGAAAAACCTGGATTGGATCCCAGGAAAGCGGCCAAAGTTTTTGAGTTTGACCCAAATGTAAAATCCATTAAAAACTTAAATCCAGGAATGGTGCTTCCGGGAATCGTCAACAACATCACCGCCTTTGGATGTTTTGTAGATTTGGGAATCAAGGAAAGCGGACTGGTTCATATTTCGCAGTTGAAAGAAGGTTATATATCAGATGTGAATGAGGTGGTAAAACTCCACCAGCACGTTCAGGTCAAAGTCGTAGAAGTAGATGAAGCGCGAAAAAGGATTCAGCTGACGATGATTTTTTAATACCATCCAAATCATTAAGTTAAGCAAAAATCACCATCATAAAATGCCAAACAAAACACCTTGTTTTACGACCTGCCAAGAATGTCTGGGTCTCGGAAAGAAAAAGCGGAGAATCAAAAAAAGTGTGAGACTTCGCTACCAATCTGACCTGGAAATTTTTGAGAAAACAAATGGCAAAGGCACCGCACCTGTTCGTCCAGAAGCGCATCTATACACTTGTCCTGTTTGTTTAGGTTCTGGATTGATTCCCTCTGATCGTTCTCCTGCTGCAGATACAGAACATCTCCCCCACGTCGCCATCATAGGTGGCGGAATTGGTGGTGTTGCACTAGCGGTGGCTTGTCTGCACCGCGGCATTCCGTTTACCATTTACGAACGTGACCATAGTTTTAATGAGCGGTCACAAGGCTACGGATTGACTTTGCAGCAAGCCAGCAAAGCCATTGAAGGTTTTGGGATCTTTAGTTTAGAAAAAGGTGTGGTCTCCACGAGGCATCTGGTGCATACTCCAGAAGGAAAAGTGATTGCCGAATGGGGCATGAGAAAATGGATGCAAAATCCCGAAAGACAAACCCCGAAAAAAACCAACATTCATATCGCCAGACAGGACTTACGTTCGGCGCTTATCCATCAGTTGGGAGGCCATGAAACGATACAATGGGGACACCAGCTGATTGATTTTAATGAAAATAATGAGGGAAGAACAGATCTCAACTTCTTGGTCAATGGTGAATCAAAAACAGAAAAAACAGATCTCATTGTTGGTGCGGACGGTATCCGAAGTGCAGTGCGAAATATTTTGATTGGCGAAGACCTTTCCCCTCTGCGTTATCTGGATTGTATTGTGATTTTGGGCATTTGTCCGTTAAACGCACTGGAAAATACGGACAATTCCTTATTGGATTCGGCCACCGTTTTTCAGACCGCCAATGGAAACGAGCGGATTTATATGATGCCCTTTGATGCCCATTCGGTGATGTGGCAACTCAGTTTTCCGATGGCCGAAAAGGATGCTAAAAACCTCAGTTCCAAAGGCTCCGAAGCTCTTAAAGAAGAAGCGATCCGGCGGACAAACTGGCACAGTCCTATCCCTGACATTCTGAACGCCACTTTGCCGGCTCATATTTCCGGATATCCCGTTTATGACCGCGCCATGCTCACTCCGGAATTGTTAAAAAACGCTGGAAAAGCTACATTAATAGGCGATGCAGCACATCCAATGAGTCCTTTCAAAGGTCAAGGTGCCAATCAGGCTTTGTTGGATGCGTTGTTGCTGGCTCGTGAAATATCAAAAAAATGCAGACCATTATCACAATGGCAAACGGCTGGAATCAGAAAAAGCGTCCTATCTGATTTCGAATCAGAAATGATTGAACGCAGTTCTGTTAAAGTGGAAGATTCTGCTGCTGCCGCCCAATTTCTCCATTCAGAAATTGCGCTTTATGAAGGTAATGAGCCGCGGGGAAAGGTATTGAAAAGAAAAGAATGACGGCATAAAAAAAAGCGGTTCTACATTGTTGTAAAACCGCTTTTGCGCTATAATTATTACCCTTACGGATTCGTAGAGAAAATAGAACCGTTGGCGATCAGTGCACGTCTGTTCATTTTCAAAATATCTCTCACCCATTCTGCAAAGTCTTCCGGTTGAAGCACTTTGTCCGGGTTACCGTCTGTCAAACCGCCTTGGATAGACATATCAGAGGCGATTGTACTGGGTGTCAAAGTAATCACACGGATGTTCTGTTTTCTCCACTCTGCCATCATCGATTGTGACAAAGAAACCACTGCTGCTTTGGAAGCGGCATAAGCTGACATATTGGGGCCGCCTTTCAGTCCGGCTGTGGATGCTACGTTGACGATATCGCCCTGTCCTTTTTCTTTCAAAAATGGATAAACCGCTTTTGCCACATAATACACACCGAAAAGATTGGTTTTGATGACCTGTTCCCAAGTTTCAGAAGGCATCTCCTCTATGCTTCCGAAGTCTCCGATGCCGGCATTATTCACCAGAATATCCACACCTCCCAATTGATTGGCAAGAGATTCTATACCTGCTTTTACTTCTAATTCATTGTCCACGCTGAAAACCGCGTAAGCTACGTTCACGCCAGTTGCTTTCAGTTCGTTTGCTGCTATTTTAAGATAATTTTCGTTTCTTCCTGTGATACCTACGTTCACGCCTTCATTGGCAAGAATCATAGCAACGGCTTTTCCTAAGCCTCTACCGCCACCTGTTACGATGGCATTTTTTCCTTTTAAATTCATAATAAGATTTTGAAGCTACAAATTTACCAAACGTCTGTTTAAAGACAGAATAAAGTTAAATGATTTAATACAAGTTTATCATTTAGAATATCGATTGGCGAGTTAATTTATTAGCAATTGGATTATTTATTGACCTTTCAATTGGTCAGGAATATTGGTGGTAACGAATCCAATTCCTTGCTCTTTCAGTTTTTTATAAACTTCGAGATCATTGACTGTCCAGGAATTGGTCATCAAACCCAGCTCATTGGCTTCCGCGATCCACGTTGGATTCTTTTCGAAAATGCTGTAATGGTAATCGATACCATCCAGTCCTTCGTTTTTGATCTGTTGTGGAGAGAGATCTCCTTCAAGGTACTGCACTTTGAATTTTGACTCCAATTTCTTAATTTCCTTACAGATATTAAGACTGAATGAGATAAATTCGGTTTGGGAATCCAGCTTCAAATCTTTCACTAGTTGAATGGTTTTTTTAACCATCTCATTTTCCAATCCAGGGGTCTTTGCCGGTTTTATTTCAACAATCAATTTTACAGACGCGTCCTTTTTTCCTTGTTTGAGATAATCTGCCAGCGTAGGATATGGTTCACCATTCGCCAATTTCAGTTTTGCTAAAGTTTTAAAATCAGTTGTCGAGATTTCCATGCTACCGTGGTGTTCATCATGGTTGACGACGAGAATGCCGTCTTTCGACATCCTGACATCGAATTCTGCACCATAGATTTTCAGCTTCTGAGCGTTCTCCAAAGCTTTTAACGAGTTTTCTGTCGTTGCAGGTTGGGTTTGCCAATAGCCTCTGTGCGCTATGATTTGTGTTTGGGCATTCATACACATAGTTGTGATTAAAGTTAAACCGCCAATGACTTTCTTCATTAATATAATTTTCTGAGTGACTAAATTACTCATTTTAATATCAAAGATTTTGCTTACTTTGGTTATTTTTGCTTTTAAATAAATTTTCCAATGTCCGAAAACATTCAGCAAAAGATAGAACAACTCCGCAAAGAACTCAACCAGCACAACGACAACTATTATCTGTTGGATGTGGCTACCATTTCTGACCTTGAATTTGATTTGTTATTAAAAGAACTTCAGGATCTGGAAGCTAAACATCCGGAATTTTACGATGACAATTCTCCAACCTTACGCGTGGGTGGCGGAATTACGAAGAATTTCCGTACCGTTCAGCATCAGTTCAGAATGTATTCTTTGGATAATTCTTATGATTTTGATGACTTGGCAGATTGGGAAAAAAGAATTATTAAAACCATTGATGAGCCCGTAGAATTTGTAGCCGAATTAAAATATGACGGCGCATCGATTTCTATTTTATATGAAAACGGAAAATTAATGCAAGCTGTAACCCGTGGGGACGGTTTTCAGGGTGATGAGATTACTTCAAATGTGAAAACAATTTCAGACATTCCTTTGAAACTAACCGGAAATTTCCCAGCACAGTTTTTTATGCGGGGTGAAATTTATTTAACGAGAAAAAACTTTGATAAAATAAATAAGCAGCGTGAGGAAGAAGGTCTTGATCTTTTTATGAATCCACGAAATACAGCAAGCGGAAGTTTAAAAATGCAAGACAGCGGCGAGGTAAGAAAACGCAGGCTCTCTTCGGTTTTGTACCAGTTTATTTCGCAGGAAGTTCCGGCAGAAAGCCATTGGGAATTGCTTCACAAAGCTCAGGATTGGGGTTTTACCATTTCAGAACAAGCAAAACTTTGCAAAAACCTTGATGAAATAAAAGAATTCATCAATTACTGGGATACAGAAAGACACCATCTTCCTTTTGAAATTGATGGGATTGTCTTGAAAGTGAATTCATTAAAACAACAAAGACAATTGGGTTACACAGCAAAATCTCCACGTTGGGCGATGGCGTACAAATTTAAAGCCGAGAAAGTAGAAACTGAGCTGCAAAGCGTTTCTTACCAAGTCGGAAGAACTGGGGCGATAACACCTGTTGCCAATCTGAAACCTGTTTTGCTGGCAGGAACAACCGTAAAACGTGCCTCACTTCACAATGAAGATATTATCAAAAAACTAGGTTTGCACGAGTACGATTTTGTTTTTGTAGAAAAAGGTGGCGAAATCATTCCTAAAATCGTGGGCGTGAACGAAAAGAAAAGAACTTCCCAAAGCAAAGAAATAGAATACATTAAAAACTGCCCAGAATGTGGAACAGAGTTGATAAAACTGGAAGACCAAGCCATTCATTTTTGTCCGAACGATTTGCACTGCCCTCCACAGGTTGTGGGAAGAATGATTCACTATGTCTCCAGAAAAGCTTTGAATATTGATAATCTTGGTGGAGAAACCATTGAACAGTTGTACAGAGAAAAACTGATAGAAAATCCGGCAGATTTTTATGCTTTAACGAAAGAGCAACTTCTGCCTTTAGAAAGAATGGCAGAAAAATCTGCACAAAATATCATTGATGGAATTGAAAAATCTAAGGAAATTCCGTTTGAAAAAGTTTTGTTCGGGATAGGCATCAAACACGTTGGAGAAACGGTTGCCAAAAAATTGGTGAAGAATTTCAACACAATTGATGATCTGAAAAAAGCGACAGCGGAAGAACTTTGCCAGGTAGAAGATATTGGGATGAAGATAGCTGTAAGCATCGTTGATTTCTTTAATAATACTGAAAATATTGTGATGCTTGAAAGATTAAAATCTTATGGCGTTCAGCTTGAAAAAGGAGAAAACACGAATGAAGTTTTATCCAACACTTTAGAAAGCAAAACTTTTCTATTCACCGGAAAACTCTCATTATTCACAAGAGAATCTGCGGAAGAAATGGTAGAAAAACACGGCGGAAAAAATATTTCTGCTGTTTCTAAAAACCTGAATTATCTGGTTGTAGGCGAAAAAGCCGGAAGCAAACTGAAAAAAGCGCAGGATATTGGGACAATTACGATTCTGGATGAGCAGGAGTTTTTGGATCTTATTGGGTGAAAAAGACCCAAGAGCAAAAAAAACAAGGGTTAAGACTTTTGATGCAGTATAAAAAACAAACTCTCAGATTTAGATTTCTGAGAGTTTTGTTTTAAATCTACTTCTGATTTTTCTTCAAGCATTCCAGACGGCGCTGATCGGGAAGATGCTTTACTGAGAATTTTCCGAAGCTGGCTTTGAAGCCATTTCCATCCGCACTTGCTGCCATAAAACCTACTTGAACGAGTGAGTTGTAATGCAAATAAGCTGCAGAATCTGGGAGAAATTAAAAAATTAAAACATTCTAAATTTTTCGGATAACTTTACAAGGTGTTCCAACGGCCAGAACATTGGCAGGCATATCTTTTGTGACTACACTTCCCGCTCCGATGACCGTATTATCACCAATCGTAACGCCGGGAAGGATGCTGCAGCCTGCGCCAATCCAGACATTGTTTCCTACCGTGATTGGATAAGCATACTCCAAGGCTTTGTTGCGCTGCTCGACGTCGAAAGGATGTCCGGCCGTGTAGAATCCGCAGTTTGGGGCAATCATCACATTGTCTCCAAAAGTGACTTTTGCACAGTCGAGAATCACCACATTGACGTTGGTGTAAAAGTTCTCGCCAATCTCAATATTGTAGCCGTAATCGCAGTAGAACGGCTGTTCGATATGGAACATTTTTCCGGTTTTTCCGAAGAGTTTTTTGATTAACGCTTTTCGTTCCTTGAACTTAGAAGGCTGTAGGTGGTTGTACTCGAAACACAGGTCTTTGGACAGATTTCTTTCTTTGATTAAATGTTTATCGGACGCATCGTAGATTTCTCCGCTCAGCATTTTTTCTTTTTCGTTCAGATTATTCATTGTATTTTCACGTTGATAATGGGCAAATGTACAAGCTTAAAGCTCAGAAATCAATACTGATTTATAACAAATTTTCAATGAAACCCATCCAATCCGACCTTCACGAAAATCCCTAGCCCTGATTGTAGTGGAAATCCCACAGCAGGCCATTCGACAGGCTCAGGACAGGCTGGCTTGCGAGGAATTGCAACGGAAAGCAGGTTCCCGGCTCCTGACAAACCTTAATCTCCTATTTGTCTTTTTCCAGATCTTTGAGGTCGATGTCTTTGATGTTGGCTTCTATCTTTTCGACTTTCAGGCTTTGGCGCAGATAGCCGAACAAGCTCATATACCAATTTGCCACCCAAACGAGTGCGAAAAATGCCAGAAGATAGCCACGCCAATCTTCATACAACAACTTGTACTGGGTAATCATAAGAAATACCAGGCTGATGTAATGGCTGAAGCAATACTCACAAGTGAACAGGTAAAAGAATTTACGTTTGAAGATCGACTTCGCAGTGCCACAAATATTCTGACAATATTCTCTGGGTTCGCGGAAAATCTCTTCGTGTGTGACCGTCCAGGCGACGCAAGCGACAGGAAGTGCGATGACAAAGAGGTAAATCATCTGAGAAGAGAGAGGCATCATAGTTTCGGTTTTTGAAGTGAGTCAAAGTTAACTTACTCATAGTAAAATCAATGCCAAAAAAAACTCAGAACCATTTCTGATCCTGAGTTTTACACCAATAACTAAAAATAAATATTAATGCGCTGAGCTAAGGTCAATCTTCTCGCCCTTGCCTTTGCGTTCTCTTACGAATAATACGAATGGGATACAGATCAAAAACATCAATCCCAAATAAAGGAAAACATCCATATAAGACAGTACTGTAGCTTGTTTCGTAACGCCGTAGTCCAGAATCTGATAGGCAGACTGGATTGCTTTGTCCGGAGACATTCCTTTGGCTATAAAACTAGCTTTGAGTCCCGCTACTCTTTGCTGAACATCCAAGTCGTTGACATCCAAATGTGCGACCAGCGTGCTTCTGTAAAGTTCACTTTTGTTGGCAATGAAAGTTGTGATTGCCGCAATACCAAATGAACCGCCAAGCTGACGCATCATTCCTGTAAATGCCGCTCCTTGACCAATCTCCGGCCCTTTCAAAGTACTGAGTGATAATGAGGTGATCGGAATAAACAATAATCCTAATCCCATTCCACGGACGATCAGCATCCAAAAGAAGGCGTCTTTGCCTGTGTCCGGCGTAATGATTTTATAACCCCAGAAACTATAAATAAAGAAGATCAATAATCCCAGTGCGACCAAGATCTGCTGTTTGACACCTCTTGTAAGCAACTGCCCGATGATTGGCATCATAAAAGCGGTGGTCAATGCGGCAGGGATCATCAAAGCGCCAGATTGCAAGGCCGTCCAGCCGAGAATACTCTGCGTGTAAAGCGGAACAATGAAGGTAGAACCATACAAACCAAAACCTAAAACGAAGGACATAATGGTTCCGATTCTCAGGTTTCCATTCTTCAAAACCCTCAGTTCTACAATCGGATATTTGAAGGTCAGTTCCCGCCAAATGAATAAGATAAATCCAACCACTGCTGTGAAGGTCAGGAACACAATGGCTTTGCTTTCAAACCAATCGTCCTCGTGACCTCTTTCCAAAATATATTGTAATGAGCCTACGAAGGCTGCCAACAGTCCGATTCCTGCCCAATCCACATCTGAGATCGAACGTTTCTCGGCATATTTTGGACTTTTCACAAACTGAATCGTCAGTAATGTGGCAATGATTCCCAAAGGAATATTAATGTAAAAAATATAAGGCCAGCTGTAATTATCAACAATGTAACCTCCCAAAGGCGGACCCAAGGTTGGCCCGATAATGACGCCAAGACCATAGATCGCCTGCGCCATACTTCTTTTCTCAACTGGATAAGATTCTGTAATAATCGTCTGTGAAGTTACCAAAAGTGCTCCACCACCAATCCCCTGCATCAATCGGAAAAACACCAATTCCCAAATGTTGGAGGCATTACCACAGAGAAAAGAAAAAATCGTGAATATAATGATGGAAGCTGCAAAGTAGTTTCTGCGCCCGAACTGCTGGGACAGCCAACTGGTCATCGGAACGATAATCACGTTACCAATGGCATAAGCGGTGATGACCCAGCCCACTTCGGAAAGTGTGGCGCCAAGATTACCTTTCATCTCATTAAGGGCCACATTCACGATCGTAGAATCTACGATTTCCAGAAGGGCGCACATAATGGCAGTGATGGTAATAATGGTTCGGCGGAATCCATATTCTACTAATGAATCGTTTTGCATTGTTTTATTTTTTATTAAGAGATTTTGAAATTCATGAATTGAGAGATTATCGAATTTCCTAATATCAAAATCTCTTAATTTTTTAATTACTTAAGAGAAACGGTGGTCTGAACATTCATTCCCACGCGTAGTTTTTTCATAATATCCTCGTCCAGATTGTCAAACGTGATCTTGATTGGCAATCTCTGAACTACTTTTACGAAGTTTCCACTGGCGTTATCCGGAGGAAGCAATGCGAATGCAGAACCTGTTGCCGGAGAGAATGAGCTGATGGTTCCCTGGAATTTCTGATCTGGATAAGCATCGATCTCGATCTCTACTTTTTGCCCTTCTACCATCTTCTCTACCTGCGTTTCTTTGTAGTTGGCTACAATCCATTTTTGATTGCTCAATACCACACTGAATAATTGTGAACCAGCTTGAATGAATTGTCCTGCCTGAACAGGGATTTTGGAAACATAACCACTTTCTTTCGCTGTAATTACTGTGTAAGAAAGATTCAGTTTTGCATTTTCCACATCCACTTGTCTTTGTTTCAAAGTAGAATTGGCAATTCCTACATTCTGAGAAGTCGCATTGGACTGTGAAGTCACAACACCCGTCTGAACATTCGCCTGATTCTTCTGATCTACCAATACCTGAAGCTGTTTCTGAGCTGTCTGATAAGCCGCAGAAGCCTGCTCGTATTGTTGTTGCGTGATCGTGTGGTCTTTTACCAGTTCAGTATATCTTTTCATATCCTGCTGTGTTCTCCATACATTGACTTTTGCTGCCTCTATCTGTGCATTGGCGGTTTGCACTGCTGCTCTGGAATTATTGATCCCTGAAGCTGCAGCTTCTGATCCTGCGCGAGCCGATGCCACATTGCTGTTGGCTGTTCCCAAAGCCGCTTCTGCCTGAGACAAAGCCATCTGCTGATCCCTGTTGTCCAGGATAATCAAAGTATCTCCTTTTTTCACAAATTGATTATCTTTCACTTTAACCGCGGAGATGTAACCGGAGATTTTGGAAATCAAAGGACTTATATCTGCCGCAATCTGTGCATCATCGGTCTCCTCGTGAGCTTGTCCGTATTGGTATTGTCTGAAACCGAAGAAAGCCGCTGCCAAAATCGCAACTGTAAGAACGATGTAGAAAACGGGACTTTTTTTCTTTTTCACAGGAACTTCTCCCTGCTCAAATTTTATATTGTCTTGTGCCATTTTTTTTTGAGATTTTAAATGTTAGATGATAAATATTATTAAGTTTTGTTCGAATCAATTATTCATTGTTCCCGTAGTTTGTAGTAATTTTTTGTGTGCTAAGGCCGCATCGGCTTTTGAAGTGATCACATTGACGTTAGCCGTGATCTTTGCTGTGTCAGCATCCAAAAGATTGGTAATTGTTTCCAGACCGGCATTATACTTATTGAGTGTAATTCTGTAATTTTCCTCAGCCTGCTCCAGTGCTCTTTGGTAAACGTCGATCTTTTTGTGGGCGTAAAGATCATTCTGATAGTCGCGTTTCACTTCCAGCGTGATATTGTCATTAAGCAAATCGTTGTTCGCTGCCAATTCCTGTTCTCTGGCTTTTGCCTGCACGTATCTTGAATTTTTTTTCCAGATGTTTGATAAGTTGTACTGGATCCCAACACCCACGTTCACTGCATTGGTGATCGTCAAAAGTTTCGGAATATCTGCCGCAACATAACCACCTGTGAAAGCCAATGAAGGCAGATTTTCTGCTTTCGCAGATTTGGAT
This sequence comes from Epilithonimonas tenax DSM 16811, assembly GCF_000428485.1. Classification (GTDB taxonomy): domain Bacteria; phylum Bacteroidota; class Bacteroidia; order Flavobacteriales; family Weeksellaceae; genus Epilithonimonas; species Epilithonimonas tenax. Next base: position 20,816 of record NZ_KE386755.1, read on the forward strand.
CCCAGTGCTGCCGCTTTTCTTTGCATATCCAGCGCTTTCAAATCATCTCTGGTTTCTCTTGCTAGGTTCAGATAGTAATCGTCTGGTTTTGTAAGGTCATCTTCTCCAATATAAGCAGCATCAACAGCAATGTCCGTGTTGTCTGGCAATCCCAACAAAAGATCCATATTGATATTAGCAATGCTGTAGTTGTTCTCCGCTTCCATCAATTGCAATTCGATATTCGAAGTTTGGAGTTGCGCTTTCAGCCGATCATTCCTTGCGATGACACCATTATTTTCCAATTTGATGAAAGATTGATCTCTTTTTTGAGACGATTCCAGATTTTCCTTAAGAAGTTTTACCACTTCATTCGCTTTGAACAAGTTGTTGTAAGCCTGAGAAATATTGTAAGCAATCGCATTTTTATCGTTTTCAGCAATTAGTCTTGATGCTTCTACCAGATATTCAGCAGATTTGATTCCGTACTTGATTCTTCCGCCTGAGTAGATCGGGACAGAGACATTTGCAGAACCGTACATCACCTGATTGACCCGCACACCACCGGCTCCGGCTGCCAGTCCGGGAAGTTTGACGTTCATATTCGGTTCCAGCGGTAAGTAAAGATAACTTCCGGAAACGGTAAGTTCTGGTAGCTGCTTGTTCTTCGCTGCCAAAAGGTTGGCTGTGGATTCTTCGATCTGAGCCTGATCTATTTTAAGATTCTTGCTGTTTTCTATTCCTAATTTAACCGCTTCTTCCAGACTGATCGTACGTTTTTCCTGTGCAGAAAAGAAACTAAACGATCCTAGAAGCATAATTGCTGTTAAAAATTGATTAACTGTTTGCATTATTTTATGTATAATTGAGTCTAAATTATTTTTCCTGATAGCCCACCAAATCTCTTACAATCGTTTTCACGTGATTGGCTGCCTCTAGAAAGTATTGGCTTTCGTATTGTTTTTCATCGAAATCGCTGTTGTGCTTTTTCAGGTATTCTTTGTAGATTTTGATCCCATGCAGGGCATTGAAGATCGTTCCTGTGATCGTACACTGCATCAGATGGTAAGAAGGTCTTTTTGTGAAAATCCCACTGGCCAATCCACTTTCTACAACATTCTGATTGATCTCTATGTAACTGATCTTAAAATCTTTCAAAAAATTCTGAATATTTTTGTTCTGACTGATGATCTGCTGAGTGTGCACCATCATAAAGAAATCCTTCAGTTTCTGCACCCTTCCGACATAACTGTCTATGAAACCGTCTAATTTTTCTATCTCTGTCAATTCGTGATTGCCGTAAATCGTTTTGGCAAAGTTGAGACCTTCTTCCATCCTCCATCTGAAAAGTTCCTCCATCAGATTTTCTTTGGATCCGAAATAGTAAGAGATCATCGATACATTCACTTTTGCTTTCGCTGCGATATCTCTAACCGAAGTTCCATTATAGCCATTGGCAGCGAAAAGTTTTTCCGAAGCCATCATAATATGTTCTTCTTTTGTTGGCATGTTTTTATTTTAACGCTGCAAAGTTAAATCAAAAACAGCATTCAATCAAACATTTGTTTGATTAATTTTCAAGCATTGAATGATCGAGTGCTTCTATCAGAAGAACGACCAAGCTACAACACCGGTAATGTTTGCTTGGTAAGGAAACGAGCTTAAAATTTAGCTGGAAGCTTTGTGGATATACCTCGTCAGTTTAATTCCCATATCAGTCAATACAATCTTAGAATTGGCGTTTCTGGAAATGTGGTAAGAAGCGTCTGTGATCTCCTCTACAATAGATACGATATTGGCGCCATGAATGAATTTGGAAAATGCTGACCAGTTGAAGTTGCCTTCCGAAAGTTTTTTGTAAACGAGATCATCATTACCGTAATTCTGCAGCATCGCCAGGCGAAAGATCTCGATACAATAATTGAGGAATTTCATTTGCTTCTCACGGTTCCATTCGGATATCTGACGTGCCCATTTTACGATCTCGCGGAGAACCTCAGGTTTTTTTTTGGCCTGAAAAGCATTTCTGACCCATTGTATAAATAAGGTCTCAAATTCTGAAGCACCTGCATTATTTTCTGATAAAAATTTTGCCAGATTAAAATCCCCTTGCGCCTGATAGACTAGTTCTTTTGCAGAACTGTGATTTTTGAAATGCGCCAAAAGATCTTCATCAGTAATCCTTGGAACATTGATGATCTGACATCTGGACAGTATGGTCGGCAAAATATCATTGGCTGTAGGCGCACAGAGAATGATGTAGGTATTCTTTGGCGGCTCTTCCAGAAACTTCAGAATCTTGTTGGCTGCAGAATCGTTCATTTTATCGGCTCGCCAAACGATGAGGATTTTGCTGCCACCTTCAAAACTCTTGAGCATAAAACGCTGCCCAATATCTTCTGCCTCGTCCGCGGAAATGAAAAACTGTTTGTTTTCTGACTCCAGGAAACTTGTCCAATCATCAAAAGATGAGTACGGATTTTCTAGGATCATTTCCCGCCATTGGTCAAAGTAACGTTTGCTGAGCGACACATTTTTTTCCGAAAAGACAGGAAAACTGAAATGAAGATCCAGGTGATTCAGATTCTTTACCTTATGAACAGATGCCGGATTTTCTTTCTCAAAAATCTCCTGAGCCATTGCCAGAGCCAAAGGAAGAATGCCATAACCCTCTTCTCCCAGGAAAAGTTGTGCGTGACCCACTCTGGAATTCTGGATGCTATCCTGTAATACATTTTTGAGAGCCTGCTGGCCAATGATCTGTTCCCATTTCATAGGCACAAATATAATATATTACTCAGGAAATAGGATGACGCCAACCTTAAGTTTTTTAATTTAGCCCAACTTTTGACCTCGGCTTCCAAGGCACTGTGATCACCATCAAATCAAAATAATCTAACTCGTAGTGCATTATCAAACTAATGCAATTTTAATATTATTCATTTTTCTATTAAATACAAAAACATTTACAAATTGAATGAAAGTTAATGCTGTTATTTTGCTCAATATCCTTGTTTTAAAACCTTCAAATGATTTTGCGTAGTTGTTTCTGATTTTAAATTGGTCACAAAGCTGAGAGAATAATGTCTCTATTCTTTTTCTCGATTTTCTGAAAATATATTTTTGTTTTTGATA
>NZ_AUAA01000042.1 GCF_000428485.1 Epilithonimonas tenax DSM 16811
CCTGTTGAATCGTGGTACGACTACATTAATGAACCTACACTGGCAGATGCAATAATGGACAGAATGACAGCTTCGGCTCACCGTTTAGAATTAAAAGGTAAATCTTTGAGAAAGAAAAAAAACCATTAGCTTTGATTTAATACGAATCCAGTGGAAAGTCTAGGAAGTTTTTTATGAAATTAACTGGTGTACTTTGCCTCGGAATGAGTGGTGTACTTTGTTCGGAATAATCATTGACAGAAAAAGAACTGAAAGTTAATGAATTTAAAACAGATGAGACCTTACTTCAATTTGCCAATCACTTTAAAAAAATAACCAGTTTGTTGAGAAATCGAGAATGGACTGTTTTTGAAAATAAGAAAGAAATTTTAGTTAAAATTGAAACGACGGTTGATTTGATTCATCAATATTTATACACGAAAATTCAGAAAAATGAATAATTCTGCAACCACAAGAACCATCACAAAAATCGCTTTAGAATACAATGGAAACGACAAAGGAACTGCGGAAATGGTGGCTTCAAATTGTCTTTTGAGTTCAACTTCTGAAGGTCAGTTTTTGGAAATGAAAACCGTTGCAGACCGAAATACGAATGTGAAAAAATGGGCTTTAACTGGCTATATTTCTCAACCCGACGAGATTGGAAGAAAGTTGACGGATGAAGAATTTACAGAAATCACTACCAAAGCTTTAGGAAAAATTGGAGTGAGTGATAAGAACCAATTTCGATTGGATATTCATAACAGCACGAAACAAAAACACATTCATTTTATCGTGAACAGGATTGATATTTCGGGGAAATGTACGGTAAAATCACACGATGTTGGAAGAAGATTCGGAGAAGCTGTGCGAGAATATTGTAAGGAAATGGGACTTTTGACAGATGTTGAAATAGGAATTCAGAAGAAATCAGAGATGCTAAAGAAATTAACAGAAACTATAAAAACAGTGGAAAATTTTGATGCTCTTACGTTTAAAATGAAAGAAAAAGGTTTTGAAGTCCAACTCTCGTCAAATGTTAAAGATGGAATTTCGGGGATGCGTGTTATAATGGGAAAAGACAAAAATTCTCAAACCGAAAGAATATATAAAGCTGGTTATAAATTATCTGAAATTTCAAATCAATTGAAAATTTCGGAGATAAAAAATTTGTTTGAGGTAAAGCAAGCAGTTCGCGAGGCTGGAAAAATAAGTAAGAATTGGAAAGGTTTTCAATGTTTTCTTGAGCAACGAGGATTTTCTGTAAAGATTCAATTCAAAGAAGATTTTACTTCAAATCAAAAGAATGAGGTTCAGGATATTTGGATTCAAAAGCCTGAAAAATATGGAACTAATTCTCTGAAAGATGGACTTTTTTATAATAAATATAAAGGATTTTCTATTTTAACGATAGATTCTGGTTTCCAAGATTTAATAAAAGAAATGTCAAAGAATTTTGAAATCAATCATCTTAATACTATTCCAAGATCAGTGACAAATGATAGTACTGTAGAAATTATTGGTGAATTATTAGAAGATCTTTTGAAACCCACTTATGTTGCTCAAAACGACGACGAACCTTGGAGAAAGAAAAAAAAATCAAGATAAAACTTAAAAAGAATTTAGAAATGGAAAATCAAAAACATAATCAGGAATCTACAAGCAACGGCATAGAACTTTTGGAAAACGTGATAAAATCTAATGAAAATAGCATAGCGTCCAACAATGAAAATATTGAAAATAGCGTGAAATTACGTTTTGATCTTGAAGACTTACTAAGTGCTTTCAAACACACACAAGCTGGTTTGAAAAGCGTAAATCAAAAGTACAGTGATTTGATGATGTCTTATAAAATTGAACAAGCTAAAAGATCCGAATTTCTTGCAACTATTCCTACTAAAGTAGAAACAACAATTTCCCAGCAAACTATTGATTTTTATGAAAATTTTGAAAGGAAACTGAAAAGTAAGGAGAGACTTGTTTGGAGTGGTTTTGGAGCTTTATCAATAGGGATTTTTATTTTCATTCTTTCAATCACTTTCGCTAACAATTGGTACAAAGAAAGTATCAAGGCAAAAAGTGAACTGCGCCAAGATATTTTAAATCAGATTGATGCAGAAGGAAAAAAAATCTACGAGAAAAAAGAAATTTCATCTTTGACGGATAATATTCGCATTATGAATCTTTGGATTAAAAATAATCCTGAGGATGCACAAAATTTTATGAGATTTAAGCAAGGTTATCTGTCCGGAAAGTAGAGTGCATTACTGTGAGGCTATTGTGCTAAAATTGTTTATAATCTTTGATTCTTCTTTTTTAGTTAGAAACCCTCTGAAAAAAATTGCTCAAAAGTCATCCCAAAAGCAGAGATTATTTTAACAAGAGTACTAAATCTTAAATCTTCACCTCTTTCATATCTTCCAAATTGGGCTCTGGATATATTATGTTCGTAAGCGAAATACTCATAACTGGAATATCCTTTCTCAATTCGTAAAGACTTAATTCTCGCACCTAATTTTTTTAGAGCATCTTCTTTTAGTAATTCGTCGGACATAATCAACCTTTTGTAATATCTCCACAAAGCTTGGAAAAAGCATTCTTATTCGTTACCACTAAAAAGATGTATCTTATTAGTGGCTTTGAATTAAATTTTTTTATATTTGATAAACATTTAAATGCTTGCCGAGTGCGAAAAAACATCCTTGAAATGAAAGATAGCTTACTGAGTACCAAATCAAATACAATAAATTTAAGTTTAGTTTTTGAGGCTAGGCAGCATTGGATAGTCTATGTACTCCCAAGTGTTTATGTACTTGTAGGACTTGTAGGTGTCATTCCTGCAATCTTCGGTTTTGGTTTATTAAGATTAATTTCTTTTGTTCTAATATTCCTGCTAATGATTGGGATTAAACAACTAATTGCAATATTTAGAACCAAAATTTATCTTACTAATGAATATTTGACGATTTCAGCGGGAATTTATACCACAAGAATTATTGATATTTCTCTGCAGAAGCTAGAGGCAATTGAAGTAAGTCAGAATTTGCTAGGAAAAATATTAAATTTTGGAACATTATACGTTTCTACCGGAGAAATAATTCAACATTACAGAATAAAAGATCCATTACTCTTAAGATCAAAAATAATATTTAAAAATTAATGCATAATGAAAAAAACGACACAAAAAAAATGGGCTCAAATAATGCTAGAAATGGATTTGAAAAGCCAAGAAGGCTCAATTTGGATTGAGGAAAAATGTAAAAAAGAACCAGTAATAAAAAATAATGGTAAAGTTTTGAAAGCTGATATTTTTTCTCCCAATCCAATTTGCTGTAATGAAAAAGTGATAAAATCTCTGTTACCTGATAAAATTTAATATTTATCCTCACATACAACAAAGTCTCTAAATTCTTTTGTAATTAAATTTCTATTATTGCTACTGTTAGTCACATTATCTTCGACAAGAGCTTGTACTCCATAACTAAATAAATTTGAAAACTGAATTTTACCATTTAGTTTTGTTCTGAAAATGGGTTCGTATGCTTCGGACAGCTTCAGGATTATAAATTCTATTTGATTTAAACTTAGATAAGGGTATTTTTCCAGTATTTCTAATGCATTTCTTTGACCGATGTCAATATCGCCAAAATAAAAATCTATTAGTGCTTGAACATTTTCCTTACTTTTAGGATATATATTTAGTTTTTTGAGAGGTAGCATAGTTGTATTTTAAATTTAATATTTATATCAATGGCAATCCTAGTTCTTTCAAAAACTCATTATGTTCATCTGTAGCTTCTTTAATAGACTTATTGATTTCTAGAAGTTTTAGATTAACTTCTCTTAAATCAATTTTTTCTTCTTCAACGGAAGTATTTACATACCGAGAAATATTTAGGTTGTAGCCCTGTTTTTCTATTTCATCCATTGATATTCTTTTAGAATATCTTGGTATTTCGTTTCGGTATTTGTAGGTGTCAATAATTTTCTCAAAATGTTCTTCGCTGAGCGTATTTTGACGTTTACCTTTTTCGAAATGCTCACTAGCATTGACGAAAAGGACATCCTCGTATCTTTTACACTTTTTAAGAATAAGGATACAAACTGGAATTCCCGTCGAGTAAAATAAATTTGATGGCAATCCAATAACAGTGTCAATATGATTATCCTTTAATAATTTGGTTCTTATTTTTTCTTCTGCCCCTCCACGGAATAATACACCGTGAGGTAAAATAATTGCCATCGTTCCGTTTTGGCTTAAGAAGTGAAAGCCGTGCAAAAGAAAAGCAAAGTCCGCCGCTGACTTTGGTGCTAAACCATAACTTTTGAAACGAAAATCTTCCGCCATCGCTTCATTGGGTTCCCAACGTAGACTAAAAGGGGGATTGGCTACAATGGCGTCAAATTCTAACTTTTTAGAAGGATTCATTTCGTTTAACTCATCCCATTGGTTGAGTAGTGTATCACCGTGAAAAATCTCAAACTCGGTATCTTTCATACCGTGTAAAAGCATATTCATTCTGGCTAAGTTATAGGTGGTGATATTTTTTTCCTGACCGTATATCTTACCGACATTTCCACCATTTTCCTTAATCCGCTTTCTCACATTTAAAAGTAAAGACCCCGAACCACTTGCAAAATCGAGTACTTTCTCCAGTCTGATTTTCGGACCTTGTGTTGGGTCTTGACTGTCTAAGGTTACAATTTCTGAAAGAATTGAAGATATTTGCTGTGGCGTATAAAATTCGCCAGCTTTTTTACCGGAACCGGCTGCAAACTGACCAATTAAATATTCGTAAGCATCTCCTAAAGTATCTGAGTCAGTAGAGAAATCTTTGATACCCTCTGCGATTTTCTGAATAATCACACAGAGTTTAGCATTTCTGTCAGGATGTGTTTTTCCTAATTTCTCGGAGTTCAAATTGATTTCTGAAAACAATCCCTGGAATGCGTTTTCAAATGATTGATTTTCGATATAGTCAAATCCTCTTACTAATGTTTCTAATAAATCATCATTCTGCGTACGGGCCATCTCGGCTATGCTGCTCCAAAGATGTTGTGGCTGTACAACATAATGCACTTTTCTACGCATTTGTTTTTCAAATTCAACAACATCGCTTTCATTATTTGCATACCATACACTTAGAGGATTTCGCTTATCATCATCTTCTAATTTAGGGTAATCTTTTCCTAATTCCTTTTTTGCAGATGCTTCGTAGTTGGAAGATAAATATCTAAGAAAAAGAAACGAAAGCATATAATCCCGAAAATCATCGGCATTCATTGCTCCACGTAAATTATCTGCTATATCCCAAAGGGTTTTACCTAATTGTTGTTGTTCTTTTTGTGTCATTTTCAATTATTCTTTCTTAAGTAGCTTGTGATTTTTGCGCTATTTCAGTTAATGTACTCTTATATTAATTATTCACCTTAGGAAACAACCCTTGCATTAATCCTTTTTTGTGTGATTTTAATTGCTCTATTTTGGTAGATTGTTCTTTGATTAAATTATCTAAAGAGGAAAGGGTGTTGGCTATTTTTTGTTGTTCTTTTGAATTTTCTGGATATGAAATTACCATTCCCTTTAAATTTGCATTATATAATCTCTGAATAATTCCTCCATCAGAAGTTTGCCAATTTAGTAGTGAGTATACATAATAAAGAAATTTGTTTTTTACTTTGCTTTCATCATTACTTATCCAAACAATATTTGAATCTTGGAAAAAAGCAGGTTCTCCATCATACACAACTAATCTTCCTATTGTACCAGATGCGGAAATAAGTATTTCTCCGTTCTTAGGGAATGAGTATTTACTTTTATATTCTTCATAAATTTCTTTGGATATGTATGAATCGGCTTGTTTTCCGAATGTACCTATTTTATAAAATGGTATTCCATTAATTGAATCAGAAGTTGTTTCTTCTTTAAATATGCGTTTACACATTGATGGATTTCCAATATTTCCTAATTTATCTTCCGTCCACTCTCCATCTTTCTCAAACTCTTTAAACCTCAACTTCGGTACTTTTTCTCCTTCTTGCGGAAAAAAGTTTTGCATCAATCCTTTTTTGTGGTTTTTTAAAGTTTCTAATTTATTGGTGTGAGCGGTTATTAATTCATCTAAAGAAGAAAGGCAAGAGGCTATTTTTTGTTGTTCGTAAATTGTTGAAACGGGGATTTTAATTTTACTCATTACTCCGTTCATTAGTTTCGGATTCCCTACATAAGAAACATAGTTTTTAGAAACAGAATTAATTAGCTCTGCAATACATTTATTTGCAAATCCCTTATTGTTGATTAATACTCCACAAACATTAGTACAGTAAAATTTACCACTACGATAATTCACATCACCTGCATTTGCACCATCAGTCGTCCAAGTTATAGCATCTTCATACAAATATTCTTTGTAATATCCTGCAAGACCATTATTTTTTGTTTGCGATGAATAGACAGGGTATGGATTTTCACTACTTTTTTTCTCTTGAACAACACTCATAGCTAAAACATAACCACGAGTAACGTCGAAAATTTGACCCACTTCTTTAATTTCCCACTCCCCATCATCCCCAAATTCAGGAAAGCGCAATTCAGGAATCAATTTATTTGTTTGATTATTCATAAGCCGTCAATCCAGATATTTCTCGCCCTTGGGCTTGTTTTTTTAATAAAGGTATTAAGTCAGTCATTAAGGCTTGTTCTTTTACGCTGCGTTCTTTCCAATTCAATTCTAAAGGCTCAAGTAAATCGGTTAGTTTTTCACCATCAAAAATCAATCGGCTCATAATGTTGGCTACAAATACTTTTACATCAGAAGTTTGTAAACCGTGAGCAGTGGCAATGTCGGCTAATACTTTATCGTTTTTTTCTTCTTTAAATTTTTGGTAACCGTCGCGTAATTTATCTACATCTTGCCCTTTGTTCCAATCAAGGCTATTGATATAATCGGCTAAATCTTCCTGCTCTTCCATCAAATTGGCAGTAGCACTCAATAAGCGGATGATTTCGTCTTTGCTCATTTTTTGTTTAGACGGTTTCATCTGCAGGTTGTCTGCCACTAGATTCATTATATAATCATAATCTATCACCGCAGAGGCAAACAATACAAATTCAAAATCCAGTTGCTGGATATCTTCAGGAGCATTATTGCCTTCTTTGTCCTGTATGGCTTTAAACTGTTTGGCTGTCTCTAAATAGGAACTTCTAAACGAAAGCAAACGATCGGTCGGCAAAATACTTTCAATCACTTCTTTTTGAGATTCGTCTAAATCGGTATATTGGTCTAGCTCTGTTTTTAGTCGTTGTACTTCCTTGAAATTTTTAACGAAAGCAATTTTAGCAGCGTCTCCTCTCAGATTGTATACTTCTGAAGGTTCATTTACCAAATTGTTTTCCTGCATAAATACACCCAAAGCTTCCACCGCTTTTTTGTATTCTTCAATAACTATTGGCGCAGGATCAACCATCCAGATTTTAATGGCTTTGTCTTCAGATTTTTCACCTGAAAATAAAGATATAGCCTGATTTACCTGTTCCTGTTGCGAGCGGAAATCTAAAATATTTCCGTAAGGTTTTGTGTCATTCAGTACACGGTTAGTACGGGAAAAAGCCTGAATTAATCCGTGGTATTTCAGGTTTTTATCTACATACAAAGTGTTCAGGAATTTTGAATCAAAACCTGTTAATAGCATGTCTACTACAATGGTAATGTCTATTTTGTTTTTATGTGGATAGTCTTTGTTGCTGTACTTTTGTTCTTTTATACGAGCTTGTACGTTTTGATAATAGCCATCAAACTCGTTGATGTGATGATTGGTGCCGAATTGCTTATTGTAATCTTCAATGATTTCAATCAGTGCATTTTTCTTTTCTTCAGGATTTGATTGGTTGTCAAATTTTTCCTGTTGTAAATCTTCCTGCAATTGTTTGATGTCATCAGCATTTTTCTGTTCCCCATCCTTTGCCATTAATTGTGCAGGTGGGGAGAATACGCAAGCAATGTTTAAAGGGACATAATCTTCGTCAGCTTCTACTTTTTTCTGTTGGGCGAGTTTAAACAGACGGTAATATTCAATAGCATTATTGATAGATGCCGTTGCAAAAACCGCATTGAATTTTCTGTGATTGGTTGCAGCATCGTGTTTTTCTAAAATAGCATCTACTACAGCCTGCTGAGAAATAGCTTCGCCAGGTTTAGGATTTGCGTCACCTTGTCCTTTATAATAATCAATATGAAAACGCAGTACATTTCTATCTTCAATCGCGTGCGTTATGGTGTAAGCGTGCAGTTCTTTTTCGAAAATTGATTCGGTTGTTTTGTAAGTAGCTTCTTCACCTTCACGAATCGTATAGCTGGAATTATCATCGAAGATTGGAGTTCCTGTGAAACCGAATAATTGCGATTTAGGAAAAAATTCCTTAATCGCTTTGTGATTTTCTCCAAACTGAGAACGATGGCATTCATCAAAAATAATAGCCATTCTGCTATCACTTAAATGCCTTAATCTTTCTTTGTAATTTTTCTTATCATCAAGAGCTAAACCTAATTTTTGAATTGTCGTAACAATCACTTTATCCGAGTAATCAGAAGAAAGTAATCTTCTTACCAAGCTTTCTGTGTTTGTATTTTCTTCAACACTTCCTTCCTGAAACTTATTGAATTCTTCGCGCGTTTGTCTGTCTAAATCTTTTCTATCAACGACAAATAAGCATTTATCAATTTCCGGATTTTCTTTTAACAACGTTGACGCTTTAAATGAAGTTAATGTTTTTCCACTTCCGGTCGTATGCCAAATATAACCGTTGCCACGATTTTGATTAATGCAATCTACAATTGCTTTTACAGCATAAATTTGATATGGTCGCATTACCAAAAGTTTCTGCTCACTTTCTACCAAAACCATATACTTGCTGATCATTTCGCCCAAAGTACACTTCGCTAAAAATTTATCCGCAAATAAATCTAAGTTTGTAATTTTCTTATTATTTTCATCTGCTAATTGATAGACTGGTAAAAACTGTTCATCTGCATTGAATTGAAAATGCTGGTTCCTATTATTGGCAAAATAGTAAGTGTTTGATTGGTTGCTCACAATGAACAACTGCATAAAACACATTAATGAATTGGTATAACCATTTCCTGCATCGTTTTTGTAATCAACAATTTGTTGCATTGCCTGTCTTGGCGATATACTAATGCCTTTCAATTCAATCTGAACAATAGGTAAACCATTAATCAGAATAATAACATCATAACGGTGATTGCTATTTTCAGTATTTATCCTAACCTGATTGATAACTTCAAAATCATTTTTACACCAATCTTTAATGTTTACCAATGTGTAATGCAAGGGAGTTCCATCTTCACGCTGAAAGTAATTTTTTGCACGAAGTATTTTTGAAGCTGCAAAAACATCTTGTGTAATGATTTCATCACGCAATCTTGCAAACTCTGCATTACTTAAGCGCACCTTATTTAGGCTCTCAAACTTTTCACGAAAATTTTGTTCAAGAGAAAACCTATCCCTGATGTCGGGACGGTTGATATATTTTAAATCTGAAAGTTTATTTAATAAACCTAGTTCAATTTGATTTTCTTTAGTCATCGTTTTGTAATACTGCAAATTAATACTTTAAATGGACTAATCAAAAAGTGATTTTTCCAACATCTGAATTAATGTAGATGATTCAAAAATTTTCAATCATACCTTCAAATCTGTACACGATACTTTAAATTGCGGACAAATTGCGGACGTTATATCGTTGTTAAAAACGCAAAACGCTGTTAATCAAGGATTAACAGCGTTTATTGGTACCCAGTACCAGAATCGAACTGGTACATCTTTCGATACTAGAGTTTGAGTCTAGCGCGTCTACCAATTCCGCCAACTGGGCATTGTGTTGTTTTTATTGGTGTGCAAATATAGAAATATTTTTGGCCCGATAAAAATGATTTTCGATAATTTTCGATTTTATTTTTTAATGAACTGTAAATCAAAATTTTATTTTTACTAAAATTCGATTTCCAAACCGTCATAAGCCAGATGGACGTTGTCAGGAAGCTCATTTTCTACCTCATCATGGAAGCCCAACTGATGACTGATGTGGATCAGGTACGTTTTTTTCGGTTTAAGCTCATCCACCAAGTCCAAAACTTGTGGCAGAATAAAATGCGAATGATGTGGTTCTTTTTTTCTTAGACAGTTGATGATGAAAACATCCAGATGCTTCAATTTTTCTTTTTCTTTCTCATCTATTTTACTCGCATCTGTGATGTAGGCCATGTTTTTTAGCTTAAATCCAAGAATATTAATTTCGGAATGAATGATGTCTATCGGCTGAACTTCAACTTCATCAAATAATTTAAATTGATTATCGATTTCGAAAAGATCAAAACTGGGTGCTCCAGGATATTTGTGCTCACGAAAAGCGTAAGGAAAACGGTTTTTTACTTCTGCTGCAACGCGTGCATTGCAATAGATCGGCATAGATGATTTGTTTTTGAAGATCAAAGGCCGCAAGTCGTCCAGTCCTATAATATGATCATTGTGCTCGTGCGTTATCAGGACAGCATCGATCTGTTCTTCGTGATGAGTCAACATTTGTTGACGAAAATCTGGGCCACAATCAATTAATATCTTCTTTCCGGAGTCAGAAGTGATGAGCGCAGAAGTACGTAAACGTTTGTCTTTTTGGTTGGTAGAAAGGCATACCGGATGATGGCTGCCGATAACAGGAATCCCTTGCGAAGTACCGGTTCCTAAAAATTTTAAAAGCATTTTTATTTTTGCTGTTATTTTGGTAAATTTACAAAATAAATCTAATTCTTCGTGATAAAGCCAAAACTTACCCCTAAGCAGAAAGCGTTAGCCATCAATTTAGATTCATCCATCTACGGAACGTTTGCGGAGATAGGAGCGGGTCAAGAAACTGTAAGACATTTTTTTCGAGCTGGTGGTGCTTCTCAAACGATTGCAAAAGCGATGTCTGCTTACGATAAGGACTTTAGTGATGCCATCTACGGTACAGAAAATAAAAACCGATACGTTACACAGAACCGTCTCAGAAAAATGCTGCGGTACGAAATGGCGCTTATAGAGGAAAGAATCCCGAGAGAGAAAAATCCCGGAAAAAAATTCTTTTCCTACGCCAATACGGTGACGACCATCAATTTTGATAAAACATCCAAAGGACACGGCTGGGTCGGGATCCGATATCAGAATTCTGAAAACGAAGATTATAACGAAATTGTAATCCACGTCAAATTCAAAGAAACCAATCCCACCTTGCAACAGGAAACGCTGGGAAGTTTGGGCGTGAATCTGATCTACGGTGCGTACTTTTATATAGATAACCCAAGAAGTCTTGTAGAATCTTTGTACGATGATCTTTCTCTGGATCGTCTGGAAATTGATATGATCGACTTCAGCGGACCTGCTTTCCAATATGTGGACAACCGTCTGATGAGTCTTCAGCTCGTGAAACTGGGAATGACGGATGCGGTGATCTTCAACTCCAAAGGCAGTAATATGTTGCCGGCAGATATCCTTTACAAGAAAAATATTTTTGCCGTCAGAGGAAGTTTCCGTCCCGTAACACGCGTGAACATTGATATGTTTGAACACGGTTTGGACTTGTTCAATCAAGATAATGCCTGCGACAGCGAGAACACACAGATCTTATTTGAAATTACGATTTCGAATCTACGAGCGGCCGGCGATATTGATGAAAGGGATTTTCTGGACAGAGTCGATATTCTCGGAACTTTGGGCTACACGGTCATGATCTCCAATTTCTCAGAATATTACAGAATGGTGGATTACTTTTCCTCATTTACAAATCAGCACATCGGTGTTGCAATGGGCGTCAACAACCTATTGGATGTTTTCGATGAGGAATATTACAAAAACCTTCCAGGTGGTATTTTGGAAGCCTTCGGTAAGTTCTTCAAAAAGGATATGCGCGTTTACCTGTATCCGTACAAAGATCCGGCGAATGGTGAATTGCTGACTTCTGAAAATCTGAAGGTTCACGATAATCTGAAAGAATTATACAAGTATTTCAAACTCAACAAGAGAATTGTGGATATAGAAAATTACAATCCAAAATTCCTGGAGATCTACTCCAGAGAGATACTCAAAAAAATTATGTCCCACGATAATGGCTGGGAAGACGAATTGCCAAAAGGCGTTGCAGAAATGATAAAAGACCGAGGAATGTTCGGATATAAAGAATTAACTTTCGAAGGATTAAAATAAAAAAAATGGTAGAGCTAAAAAAACGACTTTCAGTGATCTTAGAAAGTCCACAAGATACAAATGTGAAACTCTTGAAAATCTGTCAGCTTTTGGACAAGGAGATCTCCTATTACAACTGGACAGGATTCTACTTCAAAAATGGCGACAAAGAAGAACTGGTTTTAGGACCTTATGTAGGTGCAGTGACAGATCATATCATCATTCCGTTTGGAAAAGGGATTTGCGGTCAGGTTGCGGTTTCTGGAGAGACTTTCGTGGTGCCGGATGTTCACGCGCAGGACAATTATCTGTCTTGTTCCATCGATACAAAAGCAGAGATCGTGGTTCCAATCTTCAAAAACGGCGAAAACATCGGACAGATTGATATCGACAGTCATTCCATCGATCCATTCACCAAAGAAGACGAAGAATTGCTGAACTGGCTTTCTGAGGAGGTTGCGAAGGTTTTGTAAAGCTGATACAATATAAATAATTGGGGTCGCAAATTCATTTGTGACCTTTTTATTACTCAATCCTCTCCACCAAGTTTCGATAGTACTTGCCACACTTCGCCAAGTGCGATCCATACCACGAAAAAGCTTCGCCATCTACAATCATCATTTTCTGATCAACACAAATATCCTGGATCTCCACAATATGTTTTTCTTTAAAAGGAAAAGGTTCTGACGAAAGCAAAATCAAATCTGCTTCTTTTAAATCTTCCAACTGAACTTCCGGATAACGTTTCTGATCTTTAAACAGATTTTCAAATCCCAGTTCTTCCAGGATCCTCGAAATAAAAGTATCGCCACCAACCGTCATATATGGATCTTTCCAAATCAGATAAGCGACTTTTAAAGACTGTTCCGACTTTGGAATGTCAAAAGCTTCATCAGTTTTCAGATTGAAAATTAGGGCGTTTTCGTCTTTCCCGAACAGATGTCCGAGTTGTTTGATCAAGTCATAGTTGTCTGCCAAAGTTTCCACATTGGTCACCAAAACTTTGAAGTCTTTCATCAGTTCTTCAACCTGTTCTTTCACGTTTTCTTCCTTATTCGCAATGATGAGGTCAGGTTTCAACGCTCTTATTTTTTTCTATATTAAGGTTTTTAGTTCCGCCAATAATCTCAACATCATTAACAAATTCTTGCGGATGAATGCAGAATTTTGTCCGTCCGATAATCTCATCAGAAGTTAAACCCAAATCAAACAAGGTTTCCGTAATCGAAGGAACAAGTGAAATAACTTTCATACAATAATGAATTTACTTTTTATAAAATGCTTCGAGAGCCTCAGCATGACAACTTCGCATCGAACGTAAATTGATTATACTGTCAGTCTCAGGCTCTCGAAGACCTTAAACAAAAAAAACTCTCTCAAAAATAAACATTTCTGAGAGAGTTTTATAAATTTAAACCAATCAATTTTCCTCCCTTTAGGGTTGGGGGAAGAAAATTTCATTAATCTTCTTTTTTGGTCGCTTTCTTAGCTGCCGGCTTTTTAGCTGCCGGTTTTTCCTCAGCTGCTTCTTCCGCTTTTGGCGCTGCTTTTTTAGCAGGTGCTTTTTTAGCTGCAGGTTTTTTATCTGTTGCTTCTTCGGTTTTTTCTTCAGCTACTGCCACTTCAGAAGGCGCATCCGTTTTCACGAAGCTTTCCGGAGTGATGTATCCAGCTTTGTGCAAAAGGTTGTACCATTGCGCCAATTTTTTGATGTCAGATTCGTAAACTCTTTCTACATCGTAGTTGGGAAGAGAGGCCGTCATAAATGCTCTCAGCTCGTCGCCAGAAGATTTGTGACTGATCGTTGGTTTGTAATCGTAGTTTTTTGCAACATTTTCAAAAACTTCGAATAATGGCACTTCTTTATCAAATGTGAACATCGCAATATTGTCCAACAAGCTTACCTGGCTGGAGTTTGAGATGCTTGTTTTTTTCTTAGTCGAGATATCTTCAACGATGAATCCGTTCTTAAGTTGAGAAACCAATTTGAAAAGTCCCGGTTTTCCGGAGATCGAAATAATTTTTTCTAACTGCATTTTAATATGTTTTCTTTAATCTATTTATTTTTTATTGATCTAAATTCTAAGATCTAACTTCTAGAATCTATTTTGGAAACCTCATTTTGTAATTCACGCTGACTTCGCCGTTTGCGATCTTTTGGAGTTTTCCTTTTACTATTTTTTTCTTGAGAGCGCTGAGGTGATCGGTGAAGAGAATTCCCTCGATATGGTCATATTCATGCTGAATCACTCTCGCTCTGATGTCCTGAAAAGTATCGGTATGTTTAACGAAATTTTCGTCGTAATATTCTATTTTGATGGTCGATTTTCGCTTCACATCTTCGCGTACTTCCGGGATGCTAAGGCAACCTTCATTGAATTTCCATTCCTCGCCGGACTCTTCCAAGATCTTCGCATTGATAAATACCTTTTTGAAATCCTTCAGTTCGTCTGCAATATCTTCATAATCCTCGTCATCTGCAAGCGGCGAAACATCAATGGTGAAAACACGGATATCCAAACCAATTTGAGGCGCTGCTAAACCAATTCCGTTGGCACCATTCATCGTATCGAACATGTTTTCGATAAGCGTTTTCAGCTCAGGATAATCTGGGTCTATATCGTGGGCTTTTTTTCTTAAAACCGAGTCGCCAAAGGCTCTTATTGGTAAAATCATCTTTTTTGTTCTAAAAAATTCTGCAAAATAATCGTTGCACTTACTTTGTCAATCAATCCTTTTTCCTGTCTTTGTTTCTTGCTTTTTCCGCTTTGGCTGATGAAAAAAGAAGCCATTTTGGAAGTGAAACGTTCATCCAGACGATTGATCTTTTTCTCAGGAAAATCCTTTTCGAAGATGGAAATAAATTTCTGAATCTCCGTCTCGATATCGGACATGTTTCCTTTCAGATCTGTGGGAAGTCCAATGACGATCTCGTCCACTTTGTTTTCAGAAAAATAGGTTTTCAGAAAATCTACAAGTTTTGGTGTCTCCACCGTCGTCAGTCCGCTTGCGATGATCTGCATGTCGTCTGTAACGGCAATTCCCGTTCTTGCTTTTCCGTAGTCAATTGCCAGGATCTGTCCCATAAATGTGCAAATTTACAAAAATTTTCAGCTTATGAAAATCAGATGCCTATTAATGAAAATAAAAAGCCGTAAACTGGAGAATTTGCGGCCTGACTATTGGTAAGTGATCTCCAATTTCTATTGCTTCATCTCCTTCACCAGATCCTCAATCTTCTGAATATATTTCCCATAGAAATGTTTGAACCACGTGATCCCGATGAAATAAACCATCGTCAGCCCAAAGGCCACAGAACCCAGAAAAACCAAGGCCAACATCGTATTGGAATAATGATGCGTTTGTGGGATTGATTCCAAAACAATGATCATTTCGCAAACAAAAAACGGAACAAAACTCAGATAGAAAGAAACATAATATTGCTTGTTGAGTTCAAACTGATGAAGCAGATCTTTCAAAGAACCCAAAGTGCCCAAAGTAGGATTGCTGATCTCCTTATAAAGTTTGAAAAATTTATTAAAGAAAAAAGCCGTTACCAAAGTCATAGAAAGTATCAGGATTTCTAGGTACAAATTGAATCTGAAAGGCAATGGAAAAAACCATATCAGGCCCAAAATAAACGGCATCAATAGAACCGTTGACCAAAATTCGTAACGCATATTTTTCCTGATCCGTTCCAGAGGATGGTGTATTTGCCGTTGTTTTTCCGCGGAGATCTCCGGCGTTTCGGAAACATCTTCCTTGTTCCAAAGTGATTTCAGTTGATCGAGTTCCATATTTTTGTTAGATGTTAGATGTTAGATGTTAGATGTTAGAATTGTCAGGCTGAGTCTCTCGAAGCCCGCTGACTTTTTTCTTTTGCCTTTTTATCTTGTGTCTTGAACGTTTGTCAGGCTGAGGCTCTCGAAGCCCGCTATAAAATTAATTCCTTAAGTTTTTCTTTCGCTCTGTTAAGTTTCACCCTCGCATTGCCTTCCGAAATTCCCATTTGCTCCGCCATTTCTTTCCCGGAAAAATCTTCCAAGTAGTAAAAAATCAAAGCTTTGTCAATCGGATTTAGTTTTTGGATGGCTTCGTACATTTGCTTCAGTTTCAGCTCATCTTCCAAGTTGTAATCTTCTTCTTTGATTTTATAAACCGAAACATCATCGTTTTTGATAAAGCTTCGCCGCTTTTCCGATTTTAAGAAAATAATCGCTGTATTAAGAGCAATTCTGTAAAGCCAGGTAGAGAATTCGGATTTCCCTTCAAAGCTCGCAAAAGACTTCCAAACCTGGTAAACAATCTCTTGGAAGAGGTCATTCTGGTCATCACGGTTGTCCATATACATTTTAGAGATTTTGAAAATAATCCCTTTATGTTGATCGATCTTCTCTAAAAATTCTTTCTCAGAATCCATTCTTGCTTTAACTCTATTCCGTTAGTAGAAATAAAAATATTTTGTTACAAAAAAAGTGTAAGACACAGGAGAAAAGGGCAAAATAATCAGGCGTTTCAAAACTATAATAATGATTTGGGCGCCTTTTCCGCCTTCCGTTCCCGCTTTTTTTTGTTACCTTACCTTCGGCTACGCTCAGGCAACAAAACAAAAAAAGAGCTCCACTCAAGTCGGGGCGCGCTTTGCCAAGTTTGACCATTGGTCTGTTAATCAATATTTTATCATTCGGTGAAACTGTTCAGGAGTTAACCACAATATTGTCCTTCTGAAAGAACCTCAACAGCTTAGATTCCTTCAGAATAACAAAAAAGCTTTCTAAACTCTTTTTTTCTTTGATGAGTTTGTAGTTTATACTGAGCTTGTCGAAGTGTCTTTGCGAACCTTAAAAGTGTTTTCAATAATTTCAAAAAATCTTTGTGGACCTTGCGTTCAAAAAAACAAAGTAATTTTTCATAATTTTGTAAATCATTCATCATTCATCACTCATCATTTATAAACATAATAGATGTCTTTAAAAATTTCAGGACTCACAAAAAAATTCGGAGAGCAAGTTGCGCTCAACGATGTCAACATCAGCATTTCAGATAACGAGATCATCGGACTTCTCGGCCCAAACGGCGCCGGAAAATCCACTTTGATGAAGTCTATCACAGGTGTCCTGAAAATCGATGAAGGCGAAATCCTCTTCGATGACAACAACATCGCAGAAAACGAAATCGAATCCAAAAAGAAAATCGGTTTCCTTCCAGAGAACAATCCGCTTTACAACGAGATGTATGTGAAAGAATACCTGCAATTTGTCGCCAATCTGCACAACATCAAAAAAGAAAGAGTAGAAGAAGTAATAGAATTGGTCGGAATTACGCCCGAAAAATCCAAGCAAATCTCTCAACTTTCCAAAGGTTACAAACAACGTGTAGGACTAGCCCAAGCCATTCTCCACGAACCAGATCTATTAATCCTCGACGAACCAACCAACGGACTCGACCCCAATCAAATCGTTGAAATCCGAAACGTAATCAAAGAAATCGGGAAAGAAAAAACCGTGATTCTCTCCACGCACATTATGCAGGAAGTGGAAGCGCTTTGTTCAAGAGTGATTTTGATTCATCAGGGAAACATCATACAGGATTCTCCAATTTCTGAGTTCAAAGGGAAATTTGGAAGTTTGGAAGAGGCATTCCAGAGTTATACGGTTTATAAATTATAATTGATACAACATAAATGATTATTGATTAAGATTCGTCGCTGTAATTCTTTGCTGAGTTTGTAGTTTATGTGGAGCTTGTCGACGTGACTTTGCTAACCTTAAAAATATTTTCAATAATTTCAAAAAATCTTGGCGCACTTGGCGTTTAAAATAACAACTTGAACTTCGCTCAAATCATCCTTCCGCTCAATCTCAAAGGTACTTTCACTTACAAAGTTCCAGAAGATTTAATGGCAAAAATCGAAGTCGGAATGCGCGTTCTGATTCCGTTTGGTGGAAAGAAAATCTACACCGGAATTGTCGCCGAATTATTTGATGATTTCGAAGACAGTTTTGTTCCGAAAGAAATCATCAATTTATTGGACAATCAACCCATTGTTCCAAAACAACAATTGGACTTTTGGAATTGGATGAGTTCCTACTATCTCTGCAATCTCGGTGAAATATACCGTTTTGCGTTTCCTTCTTCATTGAAATTGGAAAGCGAAACCTACGTTCGTCTGCTCTCAGAAAGAACGATTGACTGGCAAAATCTGGATGCGAACGAAACATATCTTCTCCAAGCTTTGGAAGTTCGCCAAATGTTGAATCTTCAGGAAATCGAAGCCTTCATCCCCAAAAAAGAAATCATCAAAACCATCAATGCGCTGATTGATGAACGATACATTTCCGTGGATGAGAAAGTCACGGAAAAATACAAAGCCAAAGAAATTGCTTACCTGAAAGTGAATGATGAAGCTTTGGTTTCGGAAAATCTGGCGAAGATTCTTCTGAAATTGGATAAAGCCAAAAAGCAGAAAGATCTTTTCCTTAGTATTTTATCAAAACAAATGGATGAACCCAAAACACCGATTCGGAAATCTATGGTTTTTGATGAAGGCAATTTTGTGAATCAACAACTGAAGGCTTTGATAGAAAAAGCGTGGGTTTCAGAATATTATCTTGAAAAAGACAGGATTGATTCTTACGAAGGTGAGTTGGAAGATATCGAGCAATTGTCTGAAAATCAGAACCTGGCAGTTTCTGAAATTAATAAAGCTTTTGAAGAAGACAAAAACGTTTTGCTCCACGGCATTACATCTTCCGGAAAAACGCATATTTATTTAGAAAAAATTGAAGACTGCGTGAATGCAGGGAAAAATGTGCTTTTGCTTTTGCCGGAGATTGCTTTGACAAAACAAATCACCATTCGGCTTGAAAAAAAATACGGTAAAAAACTCGGATTTTATCACAACAAACTCACCGATTTTGAAAGGGTGGAAGTGTGGCGTAAAATCAAAAAAAATGAACTCAATATCCTGATTGGAACTAGGAATTCTCTGTTTTTGCCTTTTGAGAATCTAGGCTTGATCATTGTGGATGAAGAGCATGATTCTGCGTACAAATCCAGAGATGCGCATTTCTTTTTCAATGCGAAAGATGCAGCACTGATGTTGGCAGCATTTTACAATTCAAAACTGATTCTCGGTTCCGCAACGCCATCTTTGGAAAGTTACGATCTTGCGATGAAAGATAAGGTGCGCTATATTCCTCTTACCGAACGATTCGGAAATGTAGACGTTCCGAAATTTGAGCTCATTGATGTTAAGGAAGCGCAAAGTCAGAAAAAGATCATTGGCAATTTTAGCCAGAAAATGGTTGATGAGATCAATCATCAGCTAGAGCAGAAAAAGCAAAGCATCATTCTCCACAATCGGCGCGGTTACGCCAATGTCATCGAATGTGAAACCTGCGGACACGTGACCTATTGCAGCAATTGTGACGTTGTAATGACTTACCATAAAGCAGCAAACGAACTGAAGTGCCACTACTGTGGTCATCGTGCTGCAAAACCAACAGCCTGCCCAAGTTGTCACGGTATCAATCTCAATACGAAAGGTGTTGGCGTGGAACAAATCGAAGAGGAAACTCAAAAAATATTTCCCGATGCAGAAGTGGACAGGATGGATGTGGATGCGATGCGGAAGAAATTTGCTTACGAAAAGCTCTACGAAAAGCTCGAAAATGGCGAAACGGACATCCTCGTTGGAACCCAGATGATTTCCAAAGGTCTTGATTTTGAAAATATAGAATTGGTGGTCATCCCGAAAGCTGATTCTTTGATCTATGTTCAGGATTTCCGTGCGGAGGAGAGAGCTTATCAATTGATCACGCAAGTCGCGGGAAGAGCGGGACGGCTTTCGGGAAACGGCAAAATTCTGATTCAAACTTACAATCCATCGCATTCTGTTTTTGAATTAATCAAAAATCAGAACGTTAAAGAGATTTATAGTTATTTTCTTGACGAAAGAAAAAAGTTTCTTTATCCGCCATTTGTGAAATTGATAATGATCGAACTGAAACACAGGAAAGAAGATAAATTGAACAGAGCTTCGCAATTTTTAGGTTCTGTTCTCAGAAAATATATCCCGGAGGAATGCATCTTGGGTCCGGAAAAATCCCCAATTTCAAGGATCAATAACCTGTACCAATATCAGATTCTGCTGAAGTTTCCGAAAAATAAAAACTACAGGATTTACAAAGAATTGCTTTTAAAGTCTCTGGAAGAATTTGATGAGATCACTGCTTACAAATCTATCAAGAGAGATTTTTTGGTAGATTTTTAACGGAAATTAACAAAATTTTGATTCTTTTATTACGGTAAACCGTAATTTCTATGGCAATATTCTCTAAATTTACTACGTTTTGAGGTAGAGGTTTTTATCTCAACATCTCAATTAAAAATAATTTAATAAAAACGTAATTCTTTTGAGAATGAATAAATTCAAAAATTATTTTTCGATTTTGACCATTGGTTTTTCATCGTTTGTTTTTTCACAAGGTACTTCTGCTGGGACATTGCCGCAGATATCGGATCAGCAGACTTTGGTGAAGGATATTACTGCGGAAAAAGCGCTACTGTCACCGAAAGATCAAATCGAATTTAATATCAATAAAATGTTTACCGATCCTGTTCTTAGAAATGCAAACTGGGGATTTGTGGTTTATGATACGAAAACAGGTAAAATTGTAACCTCTTATAATGAGAATGCACCATTGGTTCCTGCTTCCACCACAAAACTGCTGACCACGGAAACCGCTTTTGCCTTGTTGGGGACCAAATACCGATGGAACACCCAGCTGGAATATTCAGGAAGTATTGATGCGGACGGCGTTTTGACCGGGAATCTTTATGTTGTTGGAAGTGGCGATCCTTCTCTAGGTGGAAATAGAGGTGGTGCGGCAAGTTACGGGCAGATTGTAACGCAATATTTGGAGTCGATCAGGGAAAAGGGAATCAAGAAAATAACGGGCGATATCATCATCCAAACCGCAATTTTCAAAGAGAACAAAACCAATCTTCCTGAAAATGTCGTGTGGCTGGAACAAGCCAATTATTATTTGCCGGTTGGAACCACAAAAGACATCAATCCAAGAAATGAAAAACTAATCGTCAGCCAATCCAGTAATCCGTTCAATCAGGTTAAAAAATATTTTTACATATCACCTTACTCAAACAAGATGGTTTTTGCAGAACAGTTTGAAGGAGCCTTGTTAACGACCAAAGTCGCAGAACCGCCTGCTTTTTTGGCTAATAAATTACGAGAAGCACTGGTGAAAAATAAGATTGCGATCGTTGGAAGAGTAACACCCAAAATTGTCGATAGAGATCCGGAACCAAGAGAGATTTTGACTACTTATAAATCCCCCAATTTAGCAGAGCTCATTGCGTACACCAACCAAAGAAGCGACAACGGATACGCAGAAGCTATTTTAAAATCAAATGGCTTTATGAAATTAGGTGATCAGACGACAGAATCGGGAAGAATAGTGGTGACAGAACATCTGAAAGCCACCAATTTTGATATTACAGGGCTTAATTATATGGATGGAAGTGGCCTTTCAAAAGCCCATACAGTAACGCCGATATCTCAGGTTAAGTTTTTAACGGCATTGATGAAATCGCCTTATTATAAAGAATATATGGAATCGCTACCAATTGCCGGTCAAACCGGAACACTGAAACATATGTTTTTGCTGAACTCAAATGGGCAGATCTTTGCTAAAACTGGCACGCTGAACCATGTGAAATGCCTTGCAGGTTATATCAAAACACGAAGCAACAAAACACTGGCTTTCTCTTTATTAATCAACAATTATTCAGGATCTGCAGCGCAGGTAAAAGACCGGATGGAGCAGTTGCTGGATCCGACCTTAGATCTTTAAACATCAATAATTTATAGATGAATGAACCTGCATTTTTTTGCAGGTTTTTTTGTAGCTTTGATTAAATTTTTTAAAGAAAATGAAACATATTTACGCTTTAGCGATTGTTTATTTAGCAATTAATACAGTTTTTGGTCAATTTCATAACATAGACAGAAAAGGATTGGTAGAATTTGAAAAGAGATCTGCATCGAGATCAATCCTAGACGTCAATGTTAATCCAAATACACTCAATTATGATTTGACTTATGTGAGAGTGGAGTTAGAGCTTGATCCTGCACAGCAATTTGTGTCAGGAACAGTGACGTCACATTTTAAAATGCTGGCAAATTCTGGAACTATCTATTATGATCTGGCTGATCATCTGGCCGTTTCTAATGTAAAATACCACGGACAGAATTTGACATTTCAACAATTGAATACCGACGAAGTTAAAATCAATTTTCCTGCTTCTTTAACTGCCCAGACTACGGATTCGCTTTCAATTACATACAGCGGAGTTCCAGACGGAAGTGGCAGTGCTTTCGTGGCAAATTCAACTTCTGAAGGTCATCCTATTCTTGCAACACTTTCAGAACCCTTTGGTGCTAAAGAATGGTGGCCAACCAAACAAAGTATGAATGATAAAATTGAAAAACTAGATATCAAAATAACCACACCAGCCCAATATGTTGTTGGGTCCAATGGAAAATTGATGTCAGAAACAATTTTAGGAAATGGTAAGAAATTAACCTATTGGCAAACCAATTATCCTATCCCGGCCTATCTTTTCGCTTTAGGTATTTCGAATTATACCAAGATCAATTCTGTAATTACAACCACCGGCAGTTCCTTCCCATTCCTGAATTATGTTTATCCTGGTTCTGATACGCCATCAACACGAAATAGTCTTAACTGGACGGGAGTAGCTATGCAGACTTTTGAAGATCATTTTGGATTGTATCCTTACAGAAACGAAAAATATGGTCACATGCAATTCAATTGGGGTGGTGGTATGGAGCATGCAACAATGACATCTATGGGCGGTTATGGCTTGGATCTTATTGCTCACGAGTTAGCTCACCAATGGTTTGGGGACAAATTAACCTGTGGTGCATGGAATGATATCTGGCTCAATGAAGGCTTCGCAACAATGGGAGAATATGTCGTTTTTGAAAAATTATTATATACCCCGGTTCAATTCCAAAATTATCTTTTAAACGAGATGAATTATATTACAAGTGAGCCAGACGGTAGTGTTTATATTCAAAATGGCGATCTGAATTCCAATAGAATTTTTAACGCAAGATTGACTTATACAAAAGGTGGTTACGCTCTTCGAATGATAAAATGGGTCATCGGTGATGATCAGTTTTATGCAATGTTAAAAGCCTATCAGAATAATCCTGCTTTTGCCTATAACTATGTGAAAACACCAGATTTTCAGAACTTTTTGAGCACTTTTACCGGAAGAGATTTTACAGAATTTTTTAAAGATTGGATCTATGGCGAAGGCTATCCAACCTATCAAATCAGATGGACGCAAAATGCCAGTAATAATAAAATCACTTTTCGGGTTGGGCAGACTAGAAGCAGTCCTAAAGTCAGCTTCTTCGAGATGCCACTTCCAATCAGAGTTTCAGGATCTGGCGGACAAACCGCTTATTTTGTTCTTAATCACACTTCAAATAATCAGTATTTCACACAGGATGTTGGTTTTGCAGTAACAAGCGTTGCCTTTAATTATGAAAATCAGATTGTCACAAAAGGTTCTACTGTTACAAAAGACAATTCGTTAGCAGTAAATGACTTTAACAAAGAAAAACTGAATGTCTATCCAAACCCAGCTAAATCATTTATCAAAATTTATGGCCTGGAAAAATCGGCTGATTATAAGATCTACACTGTTGACGGTAAATTAATTAAAAAAGGAACAGCTGATAAAGATGCAGAAATCAGTATTTCTAATTTTGTGAAAGGAACTTATATTCTGAAATTTAATGATCAATCTGTTAAGATTATAAAAGAGTAATAGTTGTTTGGGCAGCTATTTGACTGTGTCGAAAGCAATTAATTATTTTTTTATGGCAGCTTTTCCGTCTTCCGCTCCCAAACTTTTTTGCCGACGATTTCCATTAAGTTGAAATTGAGTACACGCAAAAAAGGTTTTCCACTCAAGCCGGGCTGCAAAAACCTTCGCTAAGTTTTACGCCTTTGCGAACCTAAAAATGTTTGCAATCATTTCAAAACAACTTTGCGGACTTTGCATTTAAATCCAAACGTTAAAACATCACAAAAAAGCACCCAATTGAAGTAGTCATGGTCGGAAGATTTTTTCTTCCGATTTTTTTTGTTTTTTTTAGAAGAAAACAGTGTTAATCAGTTGATTTCCAATACATTAATTTGTTTATTTGTATTGGTTTTTGTATCTTTATAACTGGTAATCAAATAGTTATGTCTGTTTTTAAAGATCACAAAATCTCACTCAAGCAAGTCCTGGAATTTATCCCCGAAGCGCTTTTAAGTCATCTTTCCGCAAGTACAAAAGTGGATTACTACAGCAAGGTGCTTCACGGAAAGAAAATGTTTTATCTGCTCCT
>NZ_AUAA01000043.1 GCF_000428485.1 Epilithonimonas tenax DSM 16811
TCGTGTTTGTAACATCTCCAGCTACTAATTTATCCGGTCAGGTCATTCATATCACAAAGTCCGGGTTGTATTATTTTGACGGTGATCTATGGAAGTCATTTATACAAGAAGACCCACTAGATACAGTTGCGCTCAAGGGCAACACTTCTACGGTTGAACTTATTGTCAAGAACAGTCTGCATCTTGATTTTGATGAGAAAGAAAATTACATACTGGGCATTTCCAGAAGTCCAATCATAGGTGATTACAATTCTATTTTTGCCACCGATTCAAATATAACGTCCGGAAAGGGAAATTCAGCCAGCGCTTACGCAATGTCTCAAGGCGAAATTACAGGTAAACTTAATTATGGAGCAGGAGTTTCAGCATTGAACGGAATCTTAAATGGAGTGATTTCCGGAAGCAGAAATATCGGAATTGGTCCTGGAGCCATGTCATACATCACTTCAGGAAACGATAACATATCTATCGGCTACCTGTCAGGAACAGGAAACAGAACAGGATCTAACAATATTTTCATTGGTATTGGTGCAGGCAGCCCAGCCACAGGAAACAGAAGCATAAGTAATAAACTGGCTATACATTCAACCCCCGTCACAACAAGTTCAACCAGCTTTTGGGATAGTATCACGAACAATTATACGGATTACAAATTTGCTTTGATTTCGGGGGATTTTTCTGAAAGATGGTTAAATATCAATGGCAAGCTCAGCGTAACACCTTCCCAAATGCCCAATGCAGACGGAGATTTATCCTATACAAAAAAAGTGGTTGCCAAAGCTGATGGATCATTTGGTTTCGCAACAGAAACGGTTCCTAACCCTCCGTCTACCGGAACATATATTCTGAAAAGTGTTAACGGCGTAACAAGTTGGGTAACGCCATAATCATAAAACTATGAAAATTTTTTTTAAATCTTTATCGCTAATAATTATCGTTTCGCTAACATCTTGTAGAGCTATTATTTCGAATCCGGGCAAACCATTAAAAGATAATTCTCTAGAAATAAATCAGAAATATGAAGTTCAGGATTTCACTGCAAAAATCCACAAAATAAAAATCACATTAATTGATAATAAAAGTATTTATGGCATTTCCAAAAAAGGAGAGACTATCTCAATCGATAAAAAACAAATCAGGGAAGTGAAAAAAGTAAAGGTCGTGAGTTCTATCGTTGTAGGCATTATGGCAATTGCAACGGTCATCCTTGTTCCAATATAGAAAACAACATTTAGAAAATCAAATTTGAATTTGAAAGATGAATACTGATGAAGCAAAAGATGAGGTGATTTTGATCAGGATCAAGGGTCAAAAAAAGAAAGACTGGAAAAATCTTTGTTCCAAAAAGCAAATTTCTCTGACAAGCTTAATCATCGACTCTGTTGAGAACAGGATTTTAAATGATGAGAGGAGAAAAATATTGGCGTTCATTGAAAAACAGGATAACATTTTCGGGAAAATTGAAACCAACATCAATCAGGTAGCAAAAATAGCAAATGGTCAAAAGTTCATCAGCGAAAAAGAGCTCAGAAATTTTTCGGATAAGTTAGCAGAGATCTTAATTCTGAAAAAAGAACAGAACGAAATATTTATGAAAATCTATGCAAAGCTATCAAAATGATTGTTAAGATCATGGATCCGGCAGGTCCGAGTTTTCCAGGAGTTCATTATAACGATAAGAAAATTGATAATGGAACCGGAGAATTAAAGCTGATGAAAAATTTTCCTTCCTTCATTAACGAATCAAGCAGCAAGGAAGAAGTAAGAAACTATTTGAGAGCTATTTCGATTGGGAACAAAAAAGTGCAGAAACCTCAATTTCACGCAATGATCTCTACGAAATTTCAAGGACATTCGAAAGAAGAGCTGACTAAGATCGCGGCGAATTTTATGGATGAAATGAAATATGGCGAACAGCCTTTCATTGTGGTGTTTCATAAGGATACAGATAATAATCACGTACACATAGTTTCTACCCGAGTTGATAAACAGACAGGGAAAAAGATCAATGACAGTTATGAAAGGCTTAAAGCCCAAAAAGCATTAAGCGTTACAATGGAAAAATTGTATGGTCAGAAACCGGAAGAAGAACTGGAAAAACTGCTGAACTACAAAATAAGTTCGCTTAATCAGTTGGAAACTCTACTCAATAGAAATGGATATAAGATAGGCAAAAACACAAATGATGAAAATTCTTTTAAAATTTTAAAAAACGGGGTAATACAGCAAACACTTTCAGGAAGTCAGATTGTTTTTGATAACAGCAAAAATGATAAAAGGGCAAAGCAGATCAAAGGTATATTAAGCAAATACAAAGAATTGTATTCCACCAAGGTTTTTAAAGTAGAAGATGATAGGCAACTGAAATCGATGCTCCCAAAAGAAAAATTAGAAGAAAATGATTTAAAAGTAAAAATCACTTTTGAAAGTGAACTTCAAAAAAAGTTGAGAGATGTTTTCGGGATCGATATGGTTTTTCATCATAAAGAAAAAAATCCTTTTGGCTACACTGTAATCGACCATAAAACACAAAAAGTATATAAAGGTAGTGATCTACTGAAAATGAATGAAGTATTTGAATTTACTTCTGAAAAGCTGGATAAGAAGACTTTTGAAATCCTGAAGGATTATAATATTCGCAGCCAGGAAACAAAAAAGATCCTGCTTGAATTTTTTAAGAAGAATAATCCGGAAGCAGAAATCAAGGACTTTATGCTTTTTGAAAACCGGGGTAAAAAAGATCTGGAAACCTATCGAAAAGTCCAGTTTGAAGTAAAGGACTTTATTAGAAATAACAAAAACACAAATGATGAAAAAAAAGATATTTCTATAACGACTGCTGAAGACGGAAAGCTGTATGCTGTTCATACCAAGTTCCATTACGTGGGTGAACTTCAGCCATTAATCGGAGAAAAGGAATATCAAAAATTTCTGAATCCCATAAGCGTAAATGAAGTGCAAACAGAAAACCGGACTGAAAATAATGAAAAAACAGAATTAAACAAAGCCGTCAACGAACTTCTTTTTGAGTTGATGAAAAGTTCTGGAACTGCAAAAGACCCTGCCGAAAATGAACTCAAAAAAAGACAAAAAAAGAGACGATAAAGTTGATGGAAAAATCGTCTTCAGTCCAGTAAAAATCAACTAAAACCTATGATCATCACATTTGCTACCCAAAAAGGAGGAACCGGAAAAACGACATTAGCCATAGCTTTTGCCAATTACATTACCGCTATTTCAGAAAGGAAAATCAATGTTTTCGATTTTGATTATCAGAAATCATTTTACTACAAATGGAAAGATGATGAGCTATTGGACATTCCAAAATTGTACGATGTAGAAATTATTGGCGAGGAAGAAGAGCAGCCTTTTTCAGACTTTGAAACTCTCATTAATTTAAAAGAAAGCGATGAGATTAACCTCTTTGATTTGGCCGGAACGCTCGATGCAAAATACAGTGATTTGCTCATATACAGTGATTTTATCGTAACACCTTTTGAGTATTCCGATGTTTCTGTAAAATCGACTTTGGTCTTTATCAATATGCTGGGACTATTGGAAAGTGAGGCTGAAAGAGTATTTATCCGTTCCAAATATGATAAAGGCTACAAGTATCTGAATCAGGAAGCAATGGACATTGAGCTCGCAAAATATGGAATGCTGCTGCCAAGTCCGGTATTCAAAAGAAACTGCCTACAAACTATTAATACCAGAAGCCTGATAAGCAAACAAAAATATGCAGTAGAACATACATTCGATGAACTTATAAAATACATCAATGAAACCTCAAAAATCAAAATACAAGTGATTAAAAAGAAGGAAAAAATAAAAGATTCAATACCAACATAAAACAACGATCGACTGACAACTAAATCAATAAAAAATGATAAAAATCTCACTTACCATTCTGGCTGTTTATCTGATGTATTATGCAGGTAATATCTTATACGATCTGTTTCTGAAAAAAGAAAGAGAAACCTATAAAGAAGAGACGGAGGAATTTTCTTTGTCCGAAATTTCCGAACAGTACGAAGATCTTACTGCAACTATAGGGATTGAAGATGTAGAAAATCTCAACACTCCCAAGTCCTTTAATAAAAATGTAATCCATTCTGATATCACTGAAGGAAATGAAGAACGACAAGATCTGGAGTATTTAAGAAAACAATTTGAATCTGAACAAGATCTGGATGAATTCGATAATCCATCAAAAAAGGATTTTACCGAAATTGAAAACCAATCACATCCTGAAAATGCTGAATCAAGCGAAGAGTATTTTGAACAAAAGGAAAAAATATCAACCGAAAAGGAAAATCAGAAACCTAATGAAGTGATTAGCGAAAACCCGATCACGGTTAGTGCAGACCAGAAAACTTCCAGAATAAAAGATTGGAAGGCGATGCTCAATCTTTCTGAAACCTTGGTTCAAATGGTTGCGAACTACGATGGATACAAAGTTTATCAATCCACCATGTAGTTAGCCAACTTAAACAAAATCTAACGCACTGATTATTAGAATTAACAGCGGATTTCCATCCGTTGTCCGGGACTTCTATGCCCAAAATTTAACACTCAATTGATTATTAACCCTTTATAAATTTTTTGAATTATGATGAAAAATTTTTTCACAAAAAACGTGACAACAAAAAAAGTTCTAACCCTGGCCTTGGCAATTATGGCGATAACCCCCGCATTTGCCCAAGGTGGTGCAACAGCAATTTCGAATGCAGCAAGTGATATCACTGATTATTGGGATCCGGTCAAACTGATCTTGAAAGCAGTAGGAGGATTGGTTGGTTTCATCGGAGGTCTTCGGGTTTACAACAAATGGACGAATGGTGATCAGGATGTCAACAAAGAGATCCTTGGTTATGGTGGAGCAATGATATTCCTGATTGTAGTTCCGGAATTCGTAACAGCATTCTTTGCCTAATATGGGATTCTATCTCTACAAGGGGCTGAAAAAGCCTCTTGTATTCTTCGGACTCAAAGGGAAATACATCTTTTACGCAGTCGGCGTCATCGGAGGCGGGATCATTTCCGCATTGGTACTCTCGAAGTTTGGTCTCTTAGGCTCTTTGCTTGGTCTTGCAGTCACTGCGGGAGGTGTTTACTTCATTTTCAAAAGACAGGATAAGTATGGTTTGTATGACAAGACCAAAAACTTCGATCACATCTTAATTTTTCCAAAAAGGTTAGACAGTAATAAACTTTTAAAGAATGGCAACAACAAAAAAACAAGCATTTAGCATCCCATTTATAGGCTATGATTATGGAAAAGATTTCAATTGGGATTTTGATGTCCTTTTCGGACAATATGGTAATCCGATTATCGGGATCAAGATAAAAAATATTGTAGAGCAATATTCGGCAGACCCGGATAGCTATCTTAATTTCCACACGGTGTTAAATCAGGTGGTATCGATCATTGGAGAGGGAAGAATTGTTCAGAAGCTCGATATTTTTTCTAAGAAGAAATATACTGCAGAGCAATCCAACCAATTTCTACAACAAAAATATTCAGAACATTTTGACGGCAGGCTTTTCAAAACCATTGAAACGGTTCTGTTCTTTACAGATATTATTGATGATAAACTGAAAAAGAAAAAAAAGCATTACAATTTCTCTGAAAAAAGCTATAAAGAACTACGGGACAAATGCCAAAAAGTATTGATGCTTTTGAAGCAGAATGACTGTGAACCGCAGTTTTTGTTTGAGAAAGATTTTGAATATTACATTTCTGGTGTTTTGTCGATGCAGTTTTCCGAATCTCCCCTATTTGATAATATCAAAAGCACCAACGAATTTTTGCAGATTGGGAACCGATTCGTGAAGAACATTTCTTACGTGGATGTAGAAAACATCGATTTACCTTCAGAAATCGAACCTTATTCTGTTCTCGGCGGTAATGGCGCGGCAGCTGAGACGGCGGTTGATAATTTTAGTTTTATCAATGAACTGGAAGACTACGAAACGATTGTCTATAATCAGATCATTGTGATTCCGCTTCAGGCACAGCAGCAGAGGGAACTCGACAAAAAGAAGAAAAAGCACGAGGGAGCAGCCAACAATTCTCCTTCCAATGCGATCATAGCAGACGAGATTCAGACCCTGCTTCATAACATAGCCATTGACGGACAGCTAGTTGTTAACGCTCATTTTTCCATCCTTTTTTCTGCACAGACACTGGAAAAAATGGAGAACATCCAATCGATGATAGAAAACAAATTATTCACAAAAGGAATCATTGTTTCAAAAAATGCCTACAACCAATTGGAACTCTGGCGATCAGCCATTCCTGGTAATGGAACAGAACTCAGGGAGTATGATCTGTTTATGACGACAAGCGAAGCGGCCTTGTGTTTTTTTTTTAAAGAAAGTTACCCCGTCAATGAAGAATCCAATTTCTATCTGAGGTTTACAGACAGACAAGGCGTTCCACTAAAAGTAGATCCTTCGGATCTACCGATGAAAATAGGAAGAATTAATAACAGAAATAAGTTCGTTCTCGGACCTAGTGGGTCAGGCAAGAGTTTTTTAATGAACAATATTATCGAGCAGTATTTGACCTACAATTATGATGTAGTCATTGTTGATACGGGAGATTCCTATTCGGGAACCTGCAAATATAAGGGAGGAAGATACATCCAATACACTGAAGAAAAACCGATTACTATGAATCCTTTTCTGATGAATAAGAAAGAATTTAATATCGAAAAAATCGAATTTTTGACCAACCTGATCTTCCTGATCTGGCAAGGTCCGGATGCTGCAATGTCATCCGCACAAAAATCCATTTTAGACAATGTGTTGATGTCGTATTACCATCAGTATTTCAACTCGGGAACACAGTGGTATGAAAATAAAACATCTGAAGAACTCATTCTATATTTGGGTAAATACAACATTCACGAAGAGGATCTTTTTTCTGAATATGAGAATGAAGCCAAAGGACAGCATACTTACTATGACATTTTGGGAATTACTTTCGATGCCAGTTCCGATGAAATAAAAGAAGCAGGAAGAAAATTGTTGAAATTTTATCATCCTGATAAGAACATCAATAATCCGGAATATGAAAGCGAAAATTTTTACAAGGTTTATGAAGCGTATGACACGCTTAACGATGAAGAAAGAAGGAAAATATACAATGAAACGCAGTTGATTTTAATCAAGTCGAATGACATCATCAGACAACCCAGATCAGCTGATGAATGGAATGAATCCTTTAGAAAAGCCATCATCAGAAAAATCAAAGAATTAGAAGAAAAGCTAACAGTAGCAGAACTTTCGTTCAATGGGTTTTATGATTACTGTGATCAATTTCTTCCTATCTACCTGAATAACAAAAAACACAATATTATAGAAAAGGAATTTAATCTGCGCACTTTTTTATTTGTACTGAAAGATTTTTACAAAGGCGGAAGGTACGGCACTACGTTAAATGAAAATGCAGATAATACGCTGTTTGACGAATCTTTTATTGTTTTTGAAATTGATAATG
This sequence comes from Epilithonimonas tenax DSM 16811, assembly GCF_000428485.1. Lineage (GTDB taxonomy): Bacteria > Bacteroidota > Bacteroidia > Flavobacteriales > Weeksellaceae > Epilithonimonas > Epilithonimonas tenax. Next base: position 7,505 of record NZ_AUAA01000043.1, read on the forward strand.
TAAAAGATAATCCCAAACTCTTTCCGATCGTAACACTCATTATAATGGACACTTTTATTCAGAAAATGCGCCTTAGAAAAGACCGCAGGAAAGCATTGATTATCGAAGAAGCCTGGAAAGCCATTGCGAGTAAACTGATGGGAGGCTACATTCTTTATTTATACAAAACGGTAAGGAAATTTTGGGGAGAAGCAGTAGTGGTAACGCAGGAGTTGGATGATATTATTGGAAATGCAGTGGTTAAAGATTCCATCATCAATAATTCGGACACGTTTATATTGCTTGACCAGACGAAGTTCAAAGACAACTTTGATAAAATAGCATCACTGCTTTCGCTCAATAAAGTAGAGCAAAACAAGATTTTTACGATCAACAATCTTAACAACAAATTCGGGAGGAGCCGATTCAAGGAATTTTATCTGAAACGAGGTTCAAAAGGAGAAGTGTATGGAAATGAAGTGTCCCTTGAACAGTATTTGACCTATACCACGGAAAAGCCCGAAAAGTCAGCAGTTGAGTACTATGTGCATCAATATGGAGACTATGACGAAGCATTGCACAGGATAGTTGGTGACTTAAAAACCTTCGGAGATAGTCTCGAAAACTTAGTGTCACTCGTGAACTTATATCAAAATCCTCTGGATCAAAAAATCAATTCCTTTTACAGAATGATGAAAAAAGAACACAAAGGAAAGAATGTTTTCAAAGTCATCTCGCAGGAATTGGAAGACCGAAATCTCAGTTTTTTAGAATTAATCAACCAAAAACAAGAGCTATATGAAAAAATTTAGTCTCAAAATAGTAATGCTTCTTTTCCCACTTTATGGGACAATGGCATTCGCTCAAAACACCTACATCGACCCAACCGTAACGGCGGCAATGATTCTCTATTCTGAAAATCTGAAAGCCAAACAGAACGAAGTCATTGAGGAAACTTCAAAGTTAAAGGACGCACAAACCTGGGTGGGAACCCAGATGGTTGCAGCTAATGATATTCAGAATAAAATTTTGAAGGGTTTAAAAGAAGTTTCCGGCACTTTACAAAATGGAATTCAGGCACAGGAAATCTATTCTGAGCTTAATAAATGCTACAATTATTCATCGCAGGTTGTACAACTAGCATCAGAACATCCTGAATATGCAATATTCGGAGTGAAAGCTTCACAAAAAACCTATGAGCAAAGTCTAAAGATCGTGACCGATGTATCTGATATTCTCGCATCCGGAGAACTGAATTTTGCTACTGCAGGAGATCGATATAAAATCCTGCATAATATTTCCGGTAATGTGAAAAATCTGAAGCTTTGGCTTTTGGCGATAAAGTTACGATTGGAAAAAGCCAATCGATTAGGATTCTGGAATTCAATTAATCCATTTGCAGGGTATATCAATACCGACAAAGGTATTGTTGAAAACATAATGAACAGGTACAAACGGAATTTTTAAAAAATTACAAAATGTTAAAGAAGATTCTTCTTAGCCTATTTATTCCGGCTGTTTATTTTGTGTTGACATCCTCCGGTGGCGGTTCTACACCTGCCTGGCAACAGGAAAATGTTTCTTTTCCGATGATGGATATAGAAATCAATGCCACTATGAAAGAACACGACAGGCAAAAGGAAATGCGCCAAAAACAAATTGCCAATGCTACCGTAGAAACAGCTAATAGAACCCAATGGAACCAATTCAAGGAAAAGATTACCAAAGTTCAGGACAGATTGCGGATTATTTCATTTGCCATTCAAGCTGTACCGACAGGAATAGCAATGAGCAGGGAAATAACCAAAATAACAAACAATCAGACTGCTATTATCAATGAAATAAGTGATGCTCCTTATTCAATTATTGCGGTATTGCCTTCCCAGGTTCAATTTGTTGATGATCTGCAAATGGTAACAAGGTTAGTAACAGGGATCATTTTGTCTTACGGAGCCATCAACCAAATGGAAAAATCAGAACGTAAAGTATTATTGGACTATGCTTTAGGGGAACTAAAGGCAATAAGCAGGAATTCTACGCATATGCTGCTCAAGATAAGAGATATTAAAGCCAAAGTAAAACGTAACAAAAGAGCCTTTCAATATTATGTCAATAGGGATAAGCAAGTAGTTGAAAGCATCATGGATAACATCAAATCTTTCTAAAATGAAAAAACTATTTTTTTCCGGAGTTTTTTTCTTCTCTGTTGCATCTGTAAAAAGCCAGCAAATAGTGATTAACGACAAACTTCTGTCACAGATCACCGTAAACCACGGTGTTCGATTAGGAAGCGAACAGGCTTTTCTGGATTCCTATGAAAAGCAAAAAGAATTGTATGATGATATCAACAATAAAATCACGCAGATCATTGCGATTCAGGAATACATCTATCAACAACTGAAAAATGTCAACTCGGCGCTTACCCAGAGTAAAAAACTTATCTACATCTATCAATATCTCGGTAAAATCGTGACGAACTCCAATAAAATGCTGGATCTATCCGCACAGCATCCTGAATATTCCGTCTTGATATCAAAATATTATGTTGAGATAGGCAAGCAAACGATCAAACTTCAGCAGGAAGTTACCCAGGATATTCTCAATGAAGACAAAGATTTTCTGATGGATGCTATGGATAGGGAAATGCTTATTGAAAAGATATTTACCCGTGTCAGAAATATCAACGGAAATATTTTATACATCAATCTGCGATTAGAGAATGCCAAGAAAATTCCTTACCTGTATCAGGTTCCTGTTCTCCGCAACTACATCAATATAGACAAAGCTATTGTTGGCGACATCATCACTAAATACAACCAAATCTTTAATTAAAAAATCATGAAAAATCTACTAAAAAAAATCGGTCTATTTCAGTTGCTCTTTTTTACAGCTACTGTGTTTGGGCAATTGAGTGTAAAGAGATTGAATGACCCTTCCATTGTTGCTCAACATAAAAGAATGGTCTTTCAAGATTGGGGAGATTGGCGACCTTATCCCAAATATTTTTTAGGAGTTCAAACCAATTTTGCCTATGCAACGGTTTGGGGAATGTGGGCTCCAAAAATAAACAGGGATTATAAAGATGGCGAAGACATTCGACCGTTAAAACCGACAGGAGTTCAAAATCAAAGATTCGCTCAATTGAAGTTTCAGGAGGAAGAAGCAAAAAAAATAAAAGCTGCTTCGGACACCATTCATAAAAGAAGCGTTCAGGATTTTGCCCATTGGACGTCCGCTACTGTCGATGCCGATCCTCTTTGGTTATTGTATTACAAACGAATGCTAAAACCTATTACTGAATTTCCTGATACCCCTCAAAACTTTATCGAATGGCGGCTGAAAGAACAGCAAACTTTTGAAACACTCAGTAATACAGGTACTATAACACGACTTCAGGAAGAATTGGATCTCATCAAAGAAAAGTACACAATGTCCAGAAGTATGGATATGCCAAGAGGCAAACGATTCATTATGTATCACGAAACCCTTATCAAGTGGAGGAAGTTTGTAAGAGAGCTAAGAGATTACAACAACAAGACAACACTGCTTACAGATTATAAAAATTTTTTAAAAAATCATTCCAATTATTCCTTGCCACCTGCGTGGACACCGGCATCAGACCAGCAAATTGTTCAAAGTATGATGAATCATTATAAACACCGATTTTAAAAATGAATAAAACAGTCACAGTAACTTTTTGCGTATTCGCAATTCTTTTACCTGTCATGGGTTTCGCCCAAACAGACGGCGATTATAGTAATCTACTCCAATTTTTAAAAGGAGATGGCGCTTTTGAAAAATGGTTTATGGAGGTTTTTACCAAATTAGACAACAGTGTACAAGATAGTGCTGCCGCTTCTGCTTTGGTAGGAAAAGCAATAGGAGGTTTAGGTGCTCTGATGTACCTCGGATATATGGGTTGGCAAATGGCAGCCGGAGACAGAGAATGGGAAATAACCCCGATGCTGAAACCAATTCTTATAGGATTTACCCTTGTTTACTGGAGTGGATTTGTCAGTATGATTCAAGCACCATTTGAGGCTATTGCCGAACCAGGGATTTCAATTTTCAGCGATATAGAATCAGAAGTTAATGACTTACGGGTGGAAAGATTTAAGAAGCAGCAGCAATTACTAGATGCTGTCATCAAATTAAAGGCGGAAGAGGATGCGAAGCAGGAAGTTATTGAAAATACCACTGAAGATGCTGATGATTCGTGGTATGACATCAGTGAGGGATTGGATAAACTCATTCAGCCTATCAAAGAATGGTCTATAAGAATGGAATTCCAAATGCAAAAATTAGTCGCAGAACTTATTGAATTTTGTTGCCTTTCCATTCTTAGGGTTTGTGTGTATCTTATTTTCTTCATTCAAAAAATATGGTCTTACATTTTAATTATTTTGGGACCGATAGCTGTTGGAATGGCTCTTGTTCCCGGGTTTGAAAATTCATTATACAGTTGGGTTTCAAAGTTCATCAATATCAATCTGTACACTTTTGTTGCCTACACCATCATCAATATCGGTCAGCAATTGATCGCTTCCGGTTATACAATGGAGATCGAAAGGTACGACACCTTATTATCCAATGGAACCATTACCAATTTAGACGCTTTAATGGTGTACGTTTCAAATTCCGGAATGATCTACAATCAGCTCTTTACTTGTGTTGCTTATGTTGTTACAGGAATCGGTGTACTGATGACCCCAACTATTGCAGACAGTATTGTTTCAGCTGGAGGGGCGGGGGCGATGACCAAAATGAAAAGTGCAGCAGGAAAAATGGCAAGCAGTGCAAAGACAGCAATATTGGCAGCTAAAACAGGTGGTGCATCTGTAGCAGCTGCCACAGCAAAAAATGCAGCTGCAGGGTCAGCATCGGGAAGAGTTCAAGGAGCGATGAAAAATGGAAAATAACCTCAAAAAAAAACCAAAACAAAATGCTTATCAAAAATATAGAACAAAGAATTAAAATCAACAAGGTCATTTCAATCTCAACCATTGTTTTTGCCGTTTTCATTGTCATTGCCGGATTTTTCTTTGCGTACAGAATGATCGAGGATTCCAGAAAATCAATTTACATTTTAGACAATGGTGTTCCGGTTCTTGCCAAGCAAACGGACGTACTACTGAATCGACCTGTTGAATACAAAGCGCAAATAGAACTTTTCCACCGATTGTTTTTCACGCTCGCACCAGATGATACCTATATCAAGGATAATATTCAAAAGTCATTGTATCTCATTGATGACAGCGGAAAAAAAGAATATACCAACTTAAAAGAAAAAGGTTTTTACAATCAGATCATCGCGTCCAGTTCGATGGTCAGTATCCATACCGATTCTATTGCACTCAATATGGAACAGAAGAAATTTCATTTTTTTGGGAAACAAATGATCACAAGAAAATCTTCTGTCATTACCAGAAAGCTCATCACCGAAGGTTTCTTTGAAGACATCATTAGAAGTCCCAACAATCCTCACGGTGTGATTCTTAAAAACTGGCGAATCATCAATAACGAAGAACTATCCAATCAAAATAAAAACTCTTACTAAAATGGAAACTACATTAAAACAAAAGGGTCAGAAATGGCTGCAGTGGGCAGTTCAAAATCCAAAGAAATTCTTCACGTATTCAATGATTCTACTGTCGGTTTCATTTATAGGGTCTCTAATTCAAGGTATCTTTTTCCCTTCCGAAACAGCATTTAAAATAAGACCTCCGGTTCTCTATTCTAAAAATAAGTCGAGTCAAAATCTATCTGTCAACAATGATAAAGAGATGGAAAAAATAGTACAAGAACTGAAAACTTTAAAAGTGAAAAGAGACAAAAACGCACTGAAAAAAGAAGACAGTTTACGAATTGACTACTTGTTCAACCAATACCAAAAATTAAAAAATGGACATTAAAAAAATAAATTTTAAAGAAAAAAAATATGTTCTGCCTCTTTTGGCTCTGCCATTTCTTTTTCTTTTCGGCTACGTAGGAGCACAGTTTCTCAAAGAAGATACTTCTGAAAAAAATAAACCAAAAGAATTGTCACTATCACTCGGCGATACGCAAGATTCCATTATGACCAAAAATGATGCGTATGATGCTTTTTTCAAAAAAGAGGATAACAGAACGATGCTTGGTGGTTTGGATAAAGAAGAAGATAGTTTATTGAACTATGATGACCAATTGTCACTGGACCAAAAAAGAAAAATTGACTCCTTAAAAGCAGAAAACGGAAGACAAAACAGATACCAGGCAAAAGAAAATCAATCCTCGTATTACAAACCAAATCAATCACAGAGGGATGACAAAGATTACAACAGGTCTTCAGAAATCATTAAAATGCTGAATGACAAATCTTACGGGAACCAAGAAGATAAATACGCAGATACACCAAAAGAAAAGACACAAAGTGTCCAACCAGACCCTGTAAAATATCTGAAAGAACAAATGCTCGTGATGGATTCTTTAGAAAAATCCCGTGATCCTGAGTACCAAAGTAAACTCGCAGCAGAACAAAAACTGAAGTCCAATAAAGAGAAAATGGAAGATTTTCTTAATTCAACTTTCAATGTGAGCAAATCCGGAATCAACAGTGGTTTCAATGCTTTCTATAAGGAGAAAGAAAACAGCTTTATCAAAGCGGTCATTGACGAAAATAACAAAGGCTTTCTTGGAAGCAGGATTAGGTTCCGATTGTTGGAAGACATCTTTGTCGGGAACAAAAAAATAATCAAAGGTTCGATATTATACGGACAAATCTCAGGATTTTCAATGCAGAGAGTCAATCTCAACATTGTATCTGTATTCACAAAAGGAGAAATCTATCCTGTCAATCTTTCGATTTATGATGTTGACGGGATGAAGGGATTGTACGTTCCGCAAAGCGTTTTCAGAGATATGATGCGGGAAATGGGAAGTAACTCAGTACAAGGAACTCAGATGGATATGGGCGGAAAAGGATTTTTCTCAAGCATTGGATCCAGCCTGTTTACATCAACATCTAAATCTATTGCCAACCTGATCAAAGAAAATAAAGCAAAACTGAAATACAACTCATATGTCTTTTTGATCGACGAAAATCAATTGAAAGATTCACAAAACCAACAAAAAAAATAAAACAATGAGAACTTTATTATACACCCTTTTAATATTCACAGCTCAATTTTTCACGGCTCAAACTGCAACCAAAGAACAGATTGTTTCCGATTTACCTGAGATTGAAATTACCGAAGGCATCAACCTGCATATTATCTCGCCTGAGCCCATTCAGTACGTGGATTTGTCAACAGAAAAACTGACTGGAGATTTGCCTTCTACAAACATTGCCAGAATAAAGATCACAGACCATCCTGATTCTGACGAGAAAGGAAAAATCAATATACCTTCCGTTTTTGTTAATGGAAATACTATTGGGATCATTACCGTTGTCGCACAATCTTTCATTGCACAGTATAAAGTGGTGCATAGAAATCAGGATAACCTCAATACGATTACCAATATTCATATACAGCCCGAAGCGATGCAGCCTGTAGAATTTGATAAAATGGTGTTCTCTAATCTTGAACTGAGAAAATTTTCGATGGATATTATTCGAAAAAAATCTGAAAAAAATCCGATTAGAGAAGAAAAAAATCTAAAACTCAGCTTCCAGCTCAATAATGTCTATGTGATGAGTGCTTATATTTTTTTAGATATGACCATCAAGAATAATTCTAATCTGAACTATGATATTGAGGATTTGAAATTCTCCTTGGAAGACAAAAAAATACACAAAGCCACCAATAACCAAAGTGTAGATCTAACACCCATTTTACAGCTCAATCCGCAGAAACACTTCAGAAAAAATTTCAGGAATATTTATGTTTTCAAAAAATTCACTTACCCAAACAGTAAAGTGATGATGATTCGCTTGATTGAAGAACAGCTCTCGGGGCGCACCATAGAAATGAAAGTCAACTATTCAGATATTCTGAAAGCAGATACCTTTTAATATTAAGACTATGGAAAATTTTACAGTTATGCTGTGTTTTGCACTGGTGATATTACTATTTACCTACCATTCTGTTGCTATAATTATTATTTATAAAAAACGAAAAGAATTTATCATTGCCTATAAAAGGGTGTTAAACCTTAAAGATTGGTGTGATAAAATATCTGAAGAGCCAGGTCACTCATACATTATCGAGAGTGTCGAAAAAAGAGGAAATGAATTAATAAATAAATTGAATCTGTTGAATGCCAAACTTGTTAAAATACAGGAACATCATAAAAATTTGCAGGAACGGCAACAGAAGCTACACGATAGTTTACTGGAAGAACACAAATTACTGAATCAATATTTCGAAAATTATTCTTAATGCAAGAGCAACAACACCAAATAAAGATCTATGGCTTTCTACAAAAAGCGGTGTACGCAGTCGTAGCACTCGATTGTGCTTCGCTTTTCTACCTTAATGCCAATGTTCCGGTAGTATCAAACTTGTTGAAAAATTTTTCAAAGTTGAGTTTTATCTACCCTCCTATCAATGCCAAATTTGCAACATTGATTCTGATTGGATTAGTGGCTGTCGGAACAAAAGCCAAGAAAAAGAAAGACCTTAATATTAGTAAAGAGATTATTGCTCCTATGATTTTGGGATTGCTGATGATTTTTTCTTCACTGGTTTGGCAGAATGAGGCAGGAAATGAAAAACTTCCAAGAGTGTTTCCCGGATTTAATCTCTATCAGGGAATCTATGCAGTTCTTTCTTTTTTAGGGGCAGTTATTCTTCAAATGGGTGCAGATAGTATTTCAAAACTGATGCAGCAGAAAATGGGAAAAGACCGATGGAATGTTGAAGAAGAATCTTTCGACCAAAATCAGGAATTGGTAACATCGGATGTCACAATCAATATTCCATACTTGTTCCGTTACAAAAACAAAAGCAATAAAGGTTGGATGAACATCAATCCTTTTAGAGGAACGATGGTCATTGGAACACCAGGTTCTGGTAAATCTTTTGGTGTGATCAATCCTGCCATAAGACAAATGATTGCAAAAGGTTTCTGTCTCTGCATCTACGATTTTAAATTTCCTGATCTAGCACAGATTGCATACTACCATTATTTGTTGAAAAAAAGTAAGGAAGCAGACTACGATTACAATTTCCACGTCATTAATCTGAAAGAGGTTGAAAAATCAAAACGAGTCAATCCATTTCACAAAAAGTACATCCAAACTTTAGCAGAAGCCCAGGAAATGGCAGAATCAATGGTTTCATCTCTACAGAAGGGAGGTTCGAGTTCCGGAGGTGGTTCTGAAGCTTTCTTTACCCAATCCGCCATCAATTTTCTGTCTTCCTGTATTTATTTTTTTGCAACATTTGAAAATGGAAAATATTCTGATCTGCCTCATATTCTTTCCTTTATGAACCGCAGTTATAAAGAAATTTTTGACACACTTTTTACCAACGAAGAAATTTTCTCTTTGCTTTCGCCTTTCAAAACGGCGTATGACAACAAAGCGTTTGATCAGCTGGAAGGACAAATTGGAACTTTGAAAATATTCCTTTCCCGATTGGCAACTAAAGAAAGCTTTTGGGTGTTTTCGGGAGATGAAGTGGAATTGAAGATTACTGATCGTGAAAATCCATCCATTATCATATTAGCATCAGATCCGGGAACACAGGATATTAACTCAGCCCTTTATTCCTCGGTGTTAAACAGGACTTTAAGATTGATCAATTCCAAGCACAATTTACCGGGAGGAATTATCGCAGACGAATTTCCGACGATTTATATTCATAAAATTGATAACATCGTGGCCACTGCAAGAAGCAATAAAGTTGCTGTAATGCTTGGATTACAAGAAATTCCGCAGCTCAGACAGTTCTACAAAAAAGAAGTTGCTGATACAATTTCTGCCATTGTTGGAAATATTCTTTCCGGATCTGCCAGAGACAAAAATACATTGGATTGGTTGGAAAAACTTTTCGGAAAAATTAAACAAAAATCATACTCACAATCCATTTCTCAGCAAGGAACAACCACCAGTATCAATGAAAAGATGGATCATATGATTCCGGCAGGTAAAATAGCAGCCTTGAAAACCGGAGAAATGGTAGGAATGATCGCACAGGGAGTAGAAAATGATGCTGAGGAGTACAAAACCTCTGCAGTCAGCGGTAAAATTAATTTGGATAGGAAAGCCATACAAGAGGAAGAAAGCAACTATGTGAAAATGCCTTCATATTACTCTTTTGTGGATAAAAAAGGGGTTAACCGAAAAGAAGAAGTGTTGATGACCAATTTTAGAAAAATCAATAAAGAAGTGGAACTCATTGTGAATGAAAATATAAAAGCTGCATAAAATGAAAAAACTAAAATACATATTTACATTGATGGTGCTGTTTTACAGTTGTTTATCATCTGCGCAATTTAATACGATTACACCAACAATACCGAAAAAATCTGAAAATCCAAAGCTATCCGAAAAATCTAATATTGAAGATCCAGTAAAACAAAAGAATGCTAAGAAATCTTGGAAGCAAGTTTTAAATATCACCACAAAATCAGATTTAAAAAATGAAACCAAAGGTTCGACGAAGTGGTTAACGAGTCAAATTGATTCTTTGAAAATGTTGATTAAAGAATCTAGCAGTGTAAATGAAGTACGAAAAAATGAGTTTGAAAAACTGAAAGATTCCTTGGTGCTGCAATCACTGAATAGAGTAGAAGAGGCACAGCAAACATCAAAAAAACAAAACTTTTCTACAACGTATGATTTCGTAGATGAGCCGGCGGCATCTTTTTCAAAAATTGTGATGCCCCTTAAAAACAAAATCACCATTACATCTTCGTACGGGACAAGAACGCATCCTATTTTCAGAACAAAAAAAACGCACAACGGTATCGACTTAAAAGCCAGTTATGAAAATGTTTATTCCGTTTTGGACGGAATTGTTACTGCAACAGGTTGGGATTCTAAAGGCGGTGGAAATTACATTAAAGTAAAACATTTTAACCGTTTCGAAACCTCGTACCTACATCTCTCAGAAATATATTATCGAGTTGGAGAAAAAGTAAAAGCGGGATTCATCATTGGAAAAAGTGGGAATACCGGAAACTCTACGGGTCCACATCTGCATTTTTCGGTGAAAGAATTTGGACAGAGCATCAATCCTTCTCATTTCTTAAATGACCTCATAAAAGTAAACAATTTAATAGCAAACCATTATGAACACTAATACTTTACCAACAGACGAACTAAAGAAATATGGAATTATTAATGAAGATAATTCTTATTCAAAAAAACTAAATGCGGATGATATTCAGAAGTTTCTACAAGGATATATCATCGTTGCGGATAACGACAAAAGCAGAGCAACTTTTCAACTGACTGATAATAATACCAAACTGAAGGTCATCCATTTAGAACGAGACAAAAACCTACCGGAAATACTTAAAAACAGTAAGGACAGAGTTGAATATACCGATATTCAAAAGGTCTCTAACAATCTGTTGCCGGAATTTTCGACGCTTGAAAAAAAAGCTTTCATTTTCGACAAAGAAACCAATAAGGTAGTAGAATTCGATTTCATTAAAAATGCAAGAGAATTGACCGCAATTATTGCCGACAAAAAGAATACCGAAGAACTTAACCGTTACATAGCAGAACTTCTAAAACTTAAATCTTTTCTGCAAGATAAAATAGTTCAGTTCCCAGAAATGGCAAAAGAAATTACGAATGATTTGAATATTGTGTCCAAAGAATTCAATACGGTTGCTGGAATCTCTGAAAAGCAAAATCACTCTCAAAAACAGGAAAAATCAGACGTACAACTGAATGTGAACGACCCCGATGTCTATCAAGATGCCAATCGAATGAGAGAGGAGGAAAGCCAAGAGCAGGACGAGGAAATACAAAAGTCAAGAGGTTTTAGAAGATAGCTTAATAGGTGGAAAAAATGGAAGATAATCTAACCTGGTTTGATAAGAATATAACTCCAAGAACAGGAGCCTATAAAAATTTTGTAAAAGAAATGGAAAGTATGTCACCTGAACAGTTTTTTCGGGACGGAGAGAGGCTGTTTACTGATAAAGAGAAAAAGTTTATGGTAATTCACCAATCTAAGGGAAGAGCAGTTATCATAGGTTCAAATTTCACATTGAAAACAATTTTTCATTCAAATCCCGATCTCGTTACTAAGGATACATTTAACAATCCTGCTGAATTAGTCAGATTTATTGAAAAGCAACAACTAGCCAATAAACATTTGATTTTGCAAAATAACAGGGAGTCTACTGAAATTATTATAAGTAATGAGTTAATAAAGCAGAAATTTCTCTCTGATCTCTGGGCTCAGGAATTCGAGAAAGAAACTGATTTAAGTTCCGGATTGACCTATACACAAATTGATGAAAAGCAAGCTCATCATTATCGAAATTATAAAGTTGAAGCTGCAAAGTTATCATTAGAAGGGATTCATCAAATTGAAATGACTGATCTGGAAGAAAATGCAGACTTCTTTCCAGATGAAAGCCTTGAAGAAAATTTAATCCCTGCATCTGACCTTCCGGACGGCTGGACCTGGAACGATTACGATGATGGAAGTGGCTCGCTGAAGAGTCCAAGCGGTCATAGGTATTACAACTATGATATGCAAAATCAGGAATATACATTACCGTACGGTCGGCGAGAATGGACAGGTATGAGAGATTTTTATGATGCTCCAAAAAGTTTGAACGAATTCAAAAGCTATGTCGAAAACGACTTAAAAGCAAAAGCGGTGCAAAATAATCTTTATCCGAAACTTTCCGAAGAGGAAAAAAAATGATCTTCTCAATTACAGGATCTTTATGAAAGAAAACGAATTCATACTGGAAAATTTACATATTACCTCAAGCCAGAGAAAAGCTTATTCAGAAAAAATGGAATTTGGAACAACGAATGGAGATTATTCTTTGACCAATAAACAATTAGACCAAATTCCGGACGTCCTTGATGGACACGACCTGTCCAAAAATGATAAATACGCATTAGCTTTTGGCTTGTTGGAAAAATCGGAATATGGCGAATCTTATGAAATATTGATCAGCGGTGAAATTTTAAAAATCTATCTGGAAGAAGATAGTTTACCAAAAAATCGAATATTAACAATCAACGAAATAAAATTTAACAATCAAAACCCAAACATTATGGAAACACAAAAAGAACATGAACCATCTCAGTATCCGAAATTTCAGTTAAAATATCTTGGTTTCGGAGAAGGAGAACAACTGCACAAAGATTTAGAAAATGGGATTAATGCTCCCGAAAAAGAGTTCGAAATTAAAACCACTTCCGACAAAACGATGCCCGGAAATGAAATGGAATTCACGTTAAAATTCAATAAGATAGAAAATGGAAGTGTCTTTATGAATTTTTATAATGCTAAACTCACTAAAGAAAATGGCGACGTTATCTCCCACAATTTTCCTGTTAACAGAGTAAATACATTTACTGCTAAAGAAGCAGTCAACCTTTTGGAAGGGCGTACGGTAAAAATAGAATTTCACAATCCGAAAACAGAAAAAATAGAACCTGCATTTGCCAAACTGAATTTTAACGAATCCAAAACTGAAAAAGGAAATTATAATTTCCAGAATTTTTACAAAAATTATGGTGTTGATACGGCTCAGATCGTAGAAAAATCCAAACTGATCTTCGATAAGCCGGAATGGAAGGAAAGTACCATAAAATCTCTGGAAAAAGGAAATATCGTCAAGGTAAAATTTGAATTGGATGATAAAGTCATAGAAGGCAAAGCGGTGCTGAATCCGCAATACAAAAATATGAATCTGTATGATTCCGATATGAACAGAATCAATACCAATAAACCTTTAGAAGGTTTGGAACAAGACAACAAGCACGAAAAAAATAACGTGAAAGAACAAAGTATTAAACGATAGATAACACGTACAACCAATCATTTATTTCCCAGCGGTAAGTCAAATTAATTAGGCTGCCGCTTTTTTAAATCTACCAAAATGAAAAAACTTATAATACTTCCCTGGTTATTTTTACTACTTGCTCTTATTTCCTGCCACAAAGAAATCAAATCCGAAAAAGGAGGAATCGATGTTGTTTCTAATGTATATTTCGATGTTTCCAAAAATCTGGACAAGATCCAAAGTTTTCATTTGTCAAGCCTTAATTATTCGCGAGATTCTATTATAGAAAGGATTCCGGATGCTGATGCTCTCGAAATAACCCAACAGATTTATTTCATTAAAGATTCATTGTGCTATACCATTGAAAATGAAAATCCGGGCAAAATTATTCTGTCAGACGTCATAAAAAAACAAAAGCCGCTTTCGGTTGAAGAGAAAAAACGAGGAACATTGTTTTCTCAGGAAAAAATCCCCAATTACAGAAACAGAAAAAATCTGAGTGATACGGTTTTGTTTAAGAAAAAATACAAACGATTTGAAATCAACTCACCTTGGATGTACACCCGATTTTACATTTATCCAACGGATACTATTTTACCGTACTCTATTTACAAACACGTGGAAAAGGACTACCAAGGTAGGCTTGAAAGGATTGATTCTTACAATAAAAAGACGGACATATTCGTGACGCTTCAATTGATAGCAAGAAAAAACTGGGACAGTGAAGCCAAAGAAATTTTTGAATTTAACCACTTCATAAAAAGCAGAAAAAGTGAAAGATGAAGATTTTTTTAATGAGATAAATAATGACATTTCTGTAGTTGAAGGAAATAAAAAGGAACTTATTGTTTTCACAAACAGTAAGGATATGCTTTCATTCTTGGAGCTTCTTCAAATGAATAAGAAAGTCAATAATAGAACATTGATTACGCTTAATTCCGGTTCAAATAGCAAAAAGTTCCTCAATAGATATCAGAATTATGATGGTAAAATGTTTCTTTGTCTTACCGGGGACAGAACGGGAAATGCAATAACCATGAAAATTCTTACAGAATTTAATGGCAAAAATATCAAAGACGTTCGTCCGTTGTATGAAATTTCTGAAAATGGGAATCAAGACCTAAGCGAATATTTAGACAATAAACTCAATCGTCAAGATAAAAATACTAATTTAGTTGAACCAAAAATTTCTGAAAATGAAAGCAATGCAATTGAATCCGGAAGAACATCCGATTCTCAGCAAGTGGGAAACGGAACACCTGAACAACACACTGGAGAACTTGGCTCAAAAAACCAATCCGAGCAAATCGGAAGTTACGGAAGCGGACAATCATTGGGCAGCAACAATGCTGGAAATGGACTTGCAGGCACAGAGCGGAGCAATTTGGGAAACAGAGACCGAGAAAGAGGATCCGATGGTGGAACACAATCGGAAAATGCTCAAAAAAATGAGGGAAGAGAACATTCCTTGGGCGGAATCATATCCGGGAGACCTGTATCCGATAGACGAAGATCCGAAGGAAGATTTTCCGAGGTAAGCGAAAATTCAACAAATTATGTAGAGCTTGATGCTCTCATTTCAAGATATAAAGACCGAAAACTGAATAATGAACAAGTTGCAGAATTGGTTTCCGCAGCTTGTTTTGTTTCTGACGACCACAAAATCTTTCTAAAGGAAAATCTTAACATCACTGATAATTTAAAAGTAATCTGCAACCAATTCCAAAGTGGTGGAACTTCAAAAGAGGGTAGAGGGATTTTAGATGAATACTACACGCAGGATAAAATCGTTGATGCCGTCCGTAATTTAATCAAAGACCATTTCAAAACCCAAAAAGAAATTTCTATTTTAGAACCTAGTATTGGAACCGGAAATTTCATTTATGCTACTCACCGATTATCTGTAAATTCTAAAATTACAGGTTTTGAAATCAACGAGACCACCGCAAAAATTGCCAAAATTCTACATCCCGAGGCGGACATTAATCTTCGTTCGTTTGAAACTGAATTTATTGATGATCGAGGTAATAGAAAAGACTCAAAAGATTTTTCAGAAAAGTATGATTTGGTCATCGGGAATCCGCCCTATGGTGAACATCGGGGACTTTACAAGGGGTTGGGAGAGGAGCCTAAAATTTCAAAATACGAAGATTATTTCGTTAAACGGTCTTTGGATTCACTAAAACCTAATGGAGTTTTGGCAATGGTACTTCCATCATCTTGGCTGAACCGTCGAAGCAATTTAAAAAATGCCAATATTCTGGAAGGTTTCCGCTTACCCAATGGAGCTTTTGCAGGAACACAAATCGGAACCGACATTATCATTCTAAGAAAAAACACTCAAAATATCTCTACTGATATTTCTAATTATTTCGATGATAACCCAGCAAGAATTTTGGGTGAAACCCGAGAGAAAACCAACCGGTTCGGGCGATTAGAAAAATATATTCGCGGAAATTTAGATGAAGCTTTATTTAAGATTGACCAGTTTAAAAATAGGATAGAAACCCAACGGATCGGAAATCTGTTTGAAGATTTGTTTTTAGAGGAAGAAGCTAAAGTTGAAAATAAAGTTTCTGTACCTAAAAAAGGGATTGCAAAAATTGAAGATCCTGCGAGGATTGAAAACAAAAACAAAAATAAAAATGAACTCAATGTAACAGAAGCTCAAGAAAAAATTGACCAAGTACTTTCCAAACTCAATGACATTAAGTTTAAATCTCCCACAATTACGACTGAAATTAGCAAGTATGAAAAACTGCGCAAAGATCTAATCACAAAGCCGACATCGTTTTCTGATGAAAAATTAAAAGAATTGATTGAAAAAAATGACAGGATTATTTCTATTCACAATATAAAAAATCAGACTGAGTACTCGTAGTGCATTATCAAACTAATGCAATTTTAATATTATTCATTTTTCTATTAAATACAAAAACATTTACAAATTGAATGAAAGTTAATGCTGTTATTTTGCTCAATATCCTTGTTTTAAAACCTTCAAATGATTTTGCGTAGTTGTTTCTGATTTTAAATTGGTCACAAAGCTGAGAGAATAATGTCTCTATTCTTTTTCTCGATTTTCTGAAAATATATTTTTGTTTTTGATAATTTTTTTGGTTGTTTCTCATGGGTGTATCCAGCTTTATATTCGCATAATTGA
>NZ_AUAA01000044.1 GCF_000428485.1 Epilithonimonas tenax DSM 16811
TCGTGTTTGTAACATCTCCAGCTACTAATTTATCCGGTCAGGTCATTCATATCACAAAGTCCGGGTTGTATTATTTTGACGGTGATCTATGGAAGTCATTTATACAAGAAGACCCACTAGATACAGTTGCGCTCAAGGGCAACACTTCTACGGTTGAACTTATTGTCAAGAACAGTCTGCATCTTGATTTTGATGAGAAAGAAAATTACATACTGGGCATTTCCAGAAGTCCAATCATAGGTGATTACAATTCTATTTTTGCCACCGATTCAAATATAACGTCCGGAAAGGGAAATTCAGCCAGCGCTTACGCAATGTCTCAAGGCGAAATTACAGGTAAACTTAATTATGGAGCAGGAGTTTCAGCATTGAACGGAATCTTAAATGGAGTGATTTCCGGAAGCAGAAATATCGGAATTGGTCCTGGAGCCATGTCATACATCACTTCAGGAAACGATAACATATCTATCGGCTACCTGTCAGGAACAGGAAACAGAACAGGATCTAACAATATTTTCATTGGTATTGGTGCAGGCAGCCCAGCCACAGGAAACAGAAGCATAAGTAATAAACTGGCTATACATTCAACCCCCGTCACAACAAGTTCAACCAGCTTTTGGGATAGTATCACGAACAATTATACGGATTACAAATTTGCTTTGATTTCGGGGGATTTTTCTGAAAGATGGTTAAATATCAATGGCAAGCTCAGCGTAACACCTTCCCAAATGCCCAATGCAGACGGAGATTTATCCTATACAAAAAAAGTGGTTGCCAAAGCTGATGGATCATTTGGTTTCGCAACAGAAACGGTTCCTAACCCTCCGTCTACCGGAACATATATTCTGAAAAGTGTTAACGGCGTAACAAGTTGGGTAACGCCATAATCATAAAACTATGAAAATTTTTTTTAAATCTTTATCGCTAATAATTATCGTTTCGCTAACATCTTGTAGAGCTATTATTTCGAATCCGGGCAAACCATTAAAAGATAATTCTCTAGAAATAAATCAGAAATATGAAGTTCAGGATTTCACTGCAAAAATCCACAAAATAAAAATCACATTAATTGATAATAAAAGTATTTATGGCATTTCCAAAAAAGGAGAGACTATCTCAATCGATAAAAAACAAATCAGGGAAGTGAAAAAAGTAAAGGTCGTGAGTTCTATCGTTGTAGGCATTATGGCAATTGCAACGGTCATCCTTGTTCCAATATAGAAAACAACATTTAGAAAATCAAATTTGAATTTGAAAGATGAATACTGATGAAGCAAAAGATGAGGTGATTTTGATCAGGATCAAGGGTCAAAAAAAGAAAGACTGGAAAAATCTTTGTTCCAAAAAGCAAATTTCTCTGACAAGCTTAATCATCGACTCTGTTGAGAACAGGATTTTAAATGATGAGAGGAGAAAAATATTGGCGTTCATTGAAAAACAGGATAACATTTTCGGGAAAATTGAAACCAACATCAATCAGGTAGCAAAAATAGCAAATGGTCAAAAGTTCATCAGCGAAAAAGAGCTCAGAAATTTTTCGGATAAGTTAGCAGAGATCTTAATTCTGAAAAAAGAACAGAACGAAATATTTATGAAAATCTATGCAAAGCTATCAAAATGATTGTTAAGATCATGGATCCGGCAGGTCCGAGTTTTCCAGGAGTTCATTATAACGATAAGAAAATTGATAATGGAACCGGAGAATTAAAGCTGATGAAAAATTTTCCTTCCTTCATTAACGAATCAAGCAGCAAGGAAGAAGTAAGAAACTATTTGAGAGCTATTTCGATTGGGAACAAAAAAGTGCAGAAACCTCAATTTCACGCAATGATCTCTACGAAATTTCAAGGACATTCGAAAGAAGAGCTGACTAAGATCGCGGCGAATTTTATGGATGAAATGAAATATGGCGAACAGCCTTTCATTGTGGTGTTTCATAAGGATACAGATAATAATCACGTACACATAGTTTCTACCCGAGTTGATAAACAGACAGGGAAAAAGATCAATGACAGTTATGAAAGGCTTAAAGCCCAAAAAGCATTAAGCGTTACAATGGAAAAATTGTATGGTCAGAAACCGGAAGAAGAACTGGAAAAACTGCTGAACTACAAAATAAGTTCGCTTAATCAGTTGGAAACTCTACTCAATAGAAATGGATATAAGATAGGCAAAAACACAAATGATGAAAATTCTTTTAAAATTTTAAAAAACGGGGTAATACAGCAAACACTTTCAGGAAGTCAGATTGTTTTTGATAACAGCAAAAATGATAAAAGGGCAAAGCAGATCAAAGGTATATTAAGCAAATACAAAGAATTGTATTCCACCAAGGTTTTTAAAGTAGAAGATGATAGGCAACTGAAATCGATGCTCCCAAAAGAAAAATTAGAAGAAAATGATTTAAAAGTAAAAATCACTTTTGAAAGTGAACTTCAAAAAAAGTTGAGAGATGTTTTCGGGATCGATATGGTTTTTCATCATAAAGAAAAAAATCCTTTTGGCTACACTGTAATCGACCATAAAACACAAAAAGTATATAAAGGTAGTGATCTACTGAAAATGAATGAAGTATTTGAATTTACTTCTGAAAAGCTGGATAAGAAGACTTTTGAAATCCTGAAGGATTATAATATTCGCAGCCAGGAAACAAAAAAGATCCTGCTTGAATTTTTTAAGAAGAATAATCCGGAAGCAGAAATCAAGGACTTTATGCTTTTTGAAAACCGGGGTAAAAAAGATCTGGAAACCTATCGAAAAGTCCAGTTTGAAGTAAAGGACTTTATTAGAAATAACAAAAACACAAATGATGAAAAAAAAGATATTTCTATAACGACTGCTGAAGACGGAAAGCTGTATGCTGTTCATACCAAGTTCCATTACGTGGGTGAACTTCAGCCATTAATCGGAGAAAAGGAATATCAAAAATTTCTGAATCCCATAAGCGTAAATGAAGTGCAAACAGAAAACCGGACTGAAAATAATGAAAAAACAGAATTAAACAAAGCCGTCAACGAACTTCTTTTTGAGTTGATGAAAAGTTCTGGAACTGCAAAAGACCCTGCCGAAAATGAACTCAAAAAAAGACAAAAAAAGAGACGATAAAGTTGATGGAAAAATCGTCTTCAGTCCAGTAAAAATCAACTAAAACCTATGATCATCACATTTGCTACCCAAAAAGGAGGAACCGGAAAAACGACATTAGCCATAGCTTTTGCCAATTACATTACCGCTATTTCAGAAAGGAAAATCAATGTTTTCGATTTTGATTATCAGAAATCATTTTACTACAAATGGAAAGATGATGAGCTATTGGACATTCCAAAATTGTACGATGTAGAAATTATTGGCGAGGAAGAAGAGCAGCCTTTTTCAGACTTTGAAACTCTCATTAATTTAAAAGAAAGCGATGAGATTAACCTCTTTGATTTGGCCGGAACGCTCGATGCAAAATACAGTGATTTGCTCATATACAGTGATTTTATCGTAACACCTTTTGAGTATTCCGATGTTTCTGTAAAATCGACTTTGGTCTTTATCAATATGCTGGGACTATTGGAAAGTGAGGCTGAAAGAGTATTTATCCGTTCCAAATATGATAAAGGCTACAAGTATCTGAATCAGGAAGCAATGGACATTGAGCTCGCAAAATATGGAATGCTGCTGCCAAGTCCGGTATTCAAAAGAAACTGCCTACAAACTATTAATACCAGAAGCCTGATAAGCAAACAAAAATATGCAGTAGAACATACATTCGATGAACTTATAAAATACATCAATGAAACCTCAAAAATCAAAATACAAGTGATTAAAAAGAAGGAAAAAATAAAAGATTCAATACCAACATAAAACAACGATCGACTGACAACTAAATCAATAAAAAATGATAAAAATCTCACTTACCATTCTGGCTGTTTATCTGATGTATTATGCAGGTAATATCTTATACGATCTGTTTCTGAAAAAAGAAAGAGAAACCTATAAAGAAGAGACGGAGGAATTTTCTTTGTCCGAAATTTCCGAACAGTACGAAGATCTTACTGCAACTATAGGGATTGAAGATGTAGAAAATCTCAACACTCCCAAGTCCTTTAATAAAAATGTAATCCATTCTGATATCACTGAAGGAAATGAAGAACGACAAGATCTGGAGTATTTAAGAAAACAATTTGAATCTGAACAAGATCTGGATGAATTCGATAATCCATCAAAAAAGGATTTTACCGAAATTGAAAACCAATCACATCCTGAAAATGCTGAATCAAGCGAAGAGTATTTTGAACAAAAGGAAAAAATATCAACCGAAAAGGAAAATCAGAAACCTAATGAAGTGATTAGCGAAAACCCGATCACGGTTAGTGCAGACCAGAAAACTTCCAGAATAAAAGATTGGAAGGCGATGCTCAATCTTTCTGAAACCTTGGTTCAAATGGTTGCGAACTACGATGGATACAAAGTTTATCAATCCACCATGTAGTTAGCCAACTTAAACAAAATCTAACGCACTGATTATTAGAATTAACAGCGGATTTCCATCCGTTGTCCGGGACTTCTATGCCCAAAATTTAACACTCAATTGATTATTAACCCTTTATAAATTTTTTGAATTATGATGAAAAATTTTTTCACAAAAAACGTGACAACAAAAAAAGTTCTAACCCTGGCCTTGGCAATTATGGCGATAACCCCCGCATTTGCCCAAGGTGGTGCAACAGCAATTTCGAATGCAGCAAGTGATATCACTGATTATTGGGATCCGGTCAAACTGATCTTGAAAGCAGTAGGAGGATTGGTTGGTTTCATCGGAGGTCTTCGGGTTTACAACAAATGGACGAATGGTGATCAGGATGTCAACAAAGAGATCCTTGGTTATGGTGGAGCAATGATATTCCTGATTGTAGTTCCGGAATTCGTAACAGCATTCTTTGCCTAATATGGGATTCTATCTCTACAAGGGGCTGAAAAAGCCTCTTGTATTCTTCGGACTCAAAGGGAAATACATCTTTTACGCAGTCGGCGTCATCGGAGGCGGGATCATTTCCGCATTGGTACTCTCGAAGTTTGGTCTCTTAGGCTCTTTGCTTGGTCTTGCAGTCACTGCGGGAGGTGTTTACTTCATTTTCAAAAGACAGGATAAGTATGGTTTGTATGACAAGACCAAAAACTTCGATCACATCTTAATTTTTCCAAAAAGGTTAGACAGTAATAAACTTTTAAAGAATGGCAACAACAAAAAAACAAGCATTTAGCATCCCATTTATAGGCTATGATTATGGAAAAGATTTCAATTGGGATTTTGATGTCCTTTTCGGACAATATGGTAATCCGATTATCGGGATCAAGATAAAAAATATTGTAGAGCAATATTCGGCAGACCCGGATAGCTATCTTAATTTCCACACGGTGTTAAATCAGGTGGTATCGATCATTGGAGAGGGAAGAATTGTTCAGAAGCTCGATATTTTTTCTAAGAAGAAATATACTGCAGAGCAATCCAACCAATTTCTACAACAAAAATATTCAGAACATTTTGACGGCAGGCTTTTCAAAACCATTGAAACGGTTCTGTTCTTTACAGATATTATTGATGATAAACTGAAAAAGAAAAAAAAGCATTACAATTTCTCTGAAAAAAGCTATAAAGAACTACGGGACAAATGCCAAAAAGTATTGATGCTTTTGAAGCAGAATGACTGTGAACCGCAGTTTTTGTTTGAGAAAGATTTTGAATATTACATTTCTGGTGTTTTGTCGATGCAGTTTTCCGAATCTCCCCTATTTGATAATATCAAAAGCACCAACGAATTTTTGCAGATTGGGAACCGATTCGTGAAGAACATTTCTTACGTGGATGTAGAAAACATCGATTTACCTTCAGAAATCGAACCTTATTCTGTTCTCGGCGGTAATGGCGCGGCAGCTGAGACGGCGGTTGATAATTTTAGTTTTATCAATGAACTGGAAGACTACGAAACGATTGTCTATAATCAGATCATTGTGATTCCGCTTCAGGCACAGCAGCAGAGGGAACTCGACAAAAAGAAGAAAAAGCACGAGGGAGCAGCCAACAATTCTCCTTCCAATGCGATCATAGCAGACGAGATTCAGACCCTGCTTCATAACATAGCCATTGACGGACAGCTAGTTGTTAACGCTCATTTTTCCATCCTTTTTTCTGCACAGACACTGGAAAAAATGGAGAACATCCAATCGATGATAGAAAACAAATTATTCACAAAAGGAATCATTGTTTCAAAAAATGCCTACAACCAATTGGAACTCTGGCGATCAGCCATTCCTGGTAATGGAACAGAACTCAGGGAGTATGATCTGTTTATGACGACAAGCGAAGCGGCCTTGTGTTTTTTTTTTAAAGAAAGTTACCCCGTCAATGAAGAATCCAATTTCTATCTGAGGTTTACAGACAGACAAGGCGTTCCACTAAAAGTAGATCCTTCGGATCTACCGATGAAAATAGGAAGAATTAATAACAGAAATAAGTTCGTTCTCGGACCTAGTGGGTCAGGCAAGAGTTTTTTAATGAACAATATTATCGAGCAGTATTTGACCTACAATTATGATGTAGTCATTGTTGATACGGGAGATTCCTATTCGGGAACCTGCAAATATAAGGGAGGAAGATACATCCAATACACTGAAGAAAAACCGATTACTATGAATCCTTTTCTGATGAATAAGAAAGAATTTAATATCGAAAAAATCGAATTTTTGACCAACCTGATCTTCCTGATCTGGCAAGGTCCGGATGCTGCAATGTCATCCGCACAAAAATCCATTTTAGACAATGTGTTGATGTCGTATTACCATCAGTATTTCAACTCGGGAACACAGTGGTATGAAAATAAAACATCTGAAGAACTCATTCTATATTTGGGTAAATACAACATTCACGAAGAGGATCTTTTTTCTGAATATGAGAATGAAGCCAAAGGACAGCATACTTACTATGACATTTTGGGAATTACTTTCGATGCCAGTTCCGATGAAATAAAAGAAGCAGGAAGAAAATTGTTGAAATTTTATCATCCTGATAAGAACATCAATAATCCGGAATATGAAAGCGAAAATTTTTACAAGGTTTATGAAGCGTATGACACGCTTAACGATGAAGAAAGAAGGAAAATATACAATGAAACGCAGTTGATTTTAATCAAGTCGAATGACATCATCAGACAACCCAGATCAGCTGATGAATGGAATGAATCCTTTAGAAAAGCCATCATCAGAAAAATCAAAGAATTAGAAGAAAAGCTAACAGTAGCAGAACTTTCGTTCAATGGGTTTTATGATTACTGTGATCAATTTCTTCCTATCTACCTGAATAACAAAAAACACAATATTATAGAAAAGGAATTTAATCTGCGCACTTTTTTATTTGTACTGAAAGATTTTTACAAAGGCGGAAGGTACGGCACTACGTTAAATGAAAATGCAGATAATACGCTGTTTGACGAATCTTTTATTGTTTTTGAAATTGATAATGTAAAAGATAATCCCAAACTCTTTCCGATCGTAACACTCATTATAATGGACACTTTTATTCAGAAAATGCGCCTTAGAAAAGACCGCAGGAAAGCATTGATTATCGAAGAAGCCTGGAAAGCCATTGCGAGTAAACTGATGGGAGGCTACATTCTTTATTTATACAAAACGGTAAGGAAATTTTGGGGAGAAGCAGTAGTGGTAACGCAGGAGTTGGATGATATTATTGGAAATGCAGTGGTTAAAGATTCCATCATCAATAATTCGGACACGTTTATATTGCTTGACCAGACGAAGTTCAAAGACAACTTTGATAAAATAGCATCACTGCTTTCGCTCAATAAAGTAGAGCAAAACAAGATTTTTACGATCAACAATCTTAACAACAAATTCGGGAGGAGCCGATTCAAGGAATTTTATCTGAAACGAGGTTCAAAAGGAGAAGTGTATGGAAATGAAGTGTCCCTTGAACAGTATTTGACCTATACCACGGAAAAGCCCGAAAAGTCAGCAGTTGAGTACTATGTGCATCAATATGGAGACTATGACGAAGCATTGCACAGGATAGTTGGTGACTTAAAAACCTTCGGAGATAGTCTCGAAAACTTAGTGTCACTCGTGAACTTATATCAAAATCCTCTGGATCAAAAAATCAATTCCTTTTACAGAATGATGAAAAAAGAACACAAAGGAAAGAATGTTTTCAAAGTCATCTCGCAGGAATTGGAAGACCGAAATCTCAGTTTTTTAGAATTAATCAACCAAAAACAAGAGCTATATGAAAAAATTTAGTCTCAAAATAGTAATGCTTCTTTTCCCACTTTATGGGACAATGGCATTCGCTCAAAACACCTACATCGACCCAACCGTAACGGCGGCAATGATTCTCTATTCTGAAAATCTGAAAGCCAAACAGAACGAAGTCATTGAGGAAACTTCAAAGTTAAAGGACGCACAAACCTGGGTGGGAACCCAGATGGTTGCAGCTAATGATATTCAGAATAAAATTTTGAAGGGTTTAAAAGAAGTTTCCGGCACTTTACAAAATGGAATTCAGGCACAGGAAATCTATTCTGAGCTTAATAAATGCTACAATTATTCATCGCAGGTTGTACAACTAGCATCAGAACATCCTGAATATGCAATATTCGGAGTGAAAGCTTCACAAAAAACCTATGAGCAAAGTCTAAAGATCGTGACCGATGTATCTGATATTCTCGCATCCGGAGAACTGAATTTTGCTACTGCAGGAGATCGATATAAAATCCTGCATAATATTTCCGGTAATGTGAAAAATCTGAAGCTTTGGCTTTTGGCGATAAAGTTACGATTGGAAAAAGCCAATCGATTAGGATTCTGGAATTCAATTAATCCATTTGCAGGGTATATCAATACCGACAAAGGTATTGTTGAAAACATAATGAACAGGTACAAACGGAATTTTTAAAAAATTACAAAATGTTAAAGAAGATTCTTCTTAGCCTATTTATTCCGGCTGTTTATTTTGTGTTGACATCCTCCGGTGGCGGTTCTACACCTGCCTGGCAACAGGAAAATGTTTCTTTTCCGATGATGGATATAGAAATCAATGCCACTATGAAAGAACACGACAGGCAAAAGGAAATGCGCCAAAAACAAATTGCCAATGCTACCGTAGAAACAGCTAATAGAACCCAATGGAACCAATTCAAGGAAAAGATTACCAAAGTTCAGGACAGATTGCGGATTATTTCATTTGCCATTCAAGCTGTACCGACAGGAATAGCAATGAGCAGGGAAATAACCAAAATAACAAACAATCAGACTGCTATTATCAATGAAATAAGTGATGCTCCTTATTCAATTATTGCGGTATTGCCTTCCCAGGTTCAATTTGTTGATGATCTGCAAATGGTAACAAGGTTAGTAACAGGGATCATTTTGTCTTACGGAGCCATCAACCAAATGGAAAAATCAGAACGTAAAGTATTATTGGACTATGCTTTAGGGGAACTAAAGGCAATAAGCAGGAATTCTACGCATATGCTGCTCAAGATAAGAGATATTAAAGCCAAAGTAAAACGTAACAAAAGAGCCTTTCAATATTATGTCAATAGGGATAAGCAAGTAGTTGAAAGCATCATGGATAACATCAAATCTTTCTAAAATGAAAAAACTATTTTTTTCCGGAGTTTTTTTCTTCTCTGTTGCATCTGTAAAAAGCCAGCAAATAGTGATTAACGACAAACTTCTGTCACAGATCACCGTAAACCACGGTGTTCGATTAGGAAGCGAACAGGCTTTTCTGGATTCCTATGAAAAGCAAAAAGAATTGTATGATGATATCAACAATAAAATCACGCAGATCATTGCGATTCAGGAATACATCTATCAACAACTGAAAAATGTGAATTCAGCCTTGACCCAGAGCAAAAAACTCATTTATCTCTATCAATATTTGGGTAAAATAGTAACGAACTCCAATAAAATGCTGGATCTATCAGCACAGCATCCTGAATATTCGGTACTCATTTCAAAATATTATGTTGAAATCGGGAAGCAGACGACGAAACTTCAGCAGGAAGTTACGCAGGACATTCTAAATGAGGAAAAAGATTTTCTAATGGACGCAATGGATAGGGAAATGCTGATTGAAAAGATTTTTACAAGGGTCAGAAATATCAACGGAAATATTCTGTACATCAATTTACGATTAGAGAATGCCAAGAAAATCCCTTATCTGTATCAGGTTCCGGTGCTTCGTAATTACATCAATATAGACAAAGCCATTGTTGGCGACATCATCACCAAATACCATTACCTCTTTAATTAAAAAATTATGGAAAATCTACTAAAAAAAATCAGCCTATTTCAGTTCATCTTGATTACAGGCAGTGTGTTTGGACAAGTCAGCGTCAAGAGATTAAATGATCCTTCCATTGTTGCCCAGCATAAAAGAATGGTCTTTCAAGATTGGGGAGATTGGAGACCATATCCAAAATACTTTTTAGGAATCCAAACCAATTTTGCCTACGCAACGGTGTGGGGAATTTGGGCTCCAAAAATCAACAGGGATTATAAGGATGGGGAAGACATTCGTCCATTAAAACCGACAGGAGTTCAAAATCAAAGGTTTGCCCAGCTAAAGTTTCAAGAGGAAGAAGCAAAAAAGATAAAAGCAGCTTCAGATACCATTCATAAAAGGAGCGTTCAGGATTTTGCCCATTGGACGTCCGCTACTGTCGATGCCGATCCTCTTTGGCTATTGTATTACAAACGAATGCTAAAACCTATTACTGAATTTCCCGATACACCTCAAAATTTTATCGAGTGGCGACTGAAAGACCTGCAAACGTTTGAAACACTCAGCTCAACAGGAGCATTAAAAAGACTTCAGGAAGAACTGGATCTCATCAAAGAAAAATATTCAATGTCCAGAAGTATGGATATGCCAAGGGGAAAAAGGTTCATTATGTACCACGAAACCCTTATCAAATGGCGAAAATTTGTTCAGGAATTAAGGAAGCACAACAACAAGACAACACTTCTTACAGATTACAAGAATATTCTGAAAAACCATTCAAATTTTGCTTTGCCACCTGCGTGGACACCTTCATCAGACGGGCAGATTGTTCAAAATATAATGAACCACTACAAACACCGATATTAAAAATGAATAAAACGATAACATTAACTTTTTGCCTATTAGCAATTCTTTTACCTGTAATGGGTTTCGCCCAGACAGACGGCGATTACAGTAATCTACTCCAATTTTTAAAAGGAGATGGCGCTTTTGAAAAATGGTTTATGGAGGTTTTTACCAAATTAGACAATAGTGTACAAGATAGCGCCGCCGGATCTGCTTTGGTAGGAAAAGCAATAGGCGGCTTAGGCGCTCTCATGTACCTTGGATATATGGGTTGGCAAATGGCGGCCGGAGATAGAGAATGGGAAATCACTCCAATGCTGAAACCAATTCTTATCGGATTTACGCTTGTTTATTGGAGTGGATTTGTCAGTATGATTCAAGCGCCATTTGAGGCCATTGCCGAACCCGGAATCTCAATTTTCAGCGAAATCGAATCGGAAGTCAATGATCTACGGGTTGAAAGATTTAAAAAACAGCAACAATTATTGGATGCTGTTATAAAACTGAAAGCGGAAGAAGATGCGAAGCAGGAAGTCATTGAGAATACCACTGAAGATGCTGATGATTCGTGGTTTGATATCAGTGAGGGATTGGATAAATTGATTCAGCCTATCAAAGAATGGTCAATACGAATGGAATTCCAAATGCAAAAATTAGTCGCAGAACTCATTGAGTTTTGTTGCCTTTCCATTCTTAGGATTTGTGTATATCTCATTTTCTTCATTCAAAAAATATGGTCTTACATTTTAATCATTTTAGGACCGATAGCTGTTGGAATGGCTCTTATTCCCGGATTTGAAAATTCATTATACAGTTGGGTCTCAAAATTCATCAACATTAATCTTTACACATTTGTTGCCTACACGATCATCAACATCGGTCAGCAATTGATCGCTTCCGGTTATACAATGGAGATCGAAAGGTATGATACCTTATTATCCAATGGAACCATTACCAACTTAGACGCTTTAATGGTCTATGTGAGTAATTCGGGAATGATTTATAACCAGCTCTTTACCTGTGTTGCCTATGTTGTAACAGGCATCGGAGTTTTAATGACCCCTACAATTGCAGACAGTATTGTTTCAGCCGGAGGGGCGGGAGCGATGACTAAAATGAAAAGTGCAGCAGGAAAAATGGCAAGCAGTGCAAAGACAGCAATATTGGCAGCTAAAACAGGTGGTGCATCTGTAGCAGCAGCCACAGCAAAAAATGCAGCAGCAGGTTCAGCATCGGGAAGAGTTCAAAGAGCGCTGAAAAATGGAAAATAACCTCAAAAAAATACCAAAACAAAATGCTTATCAAAAATATAGAACAAAGAATTAAAATCAACAAGGTCATTTCAATCTCAACCATTGTTTTTGCCGTTTTCATTGTCATTGCCGGATTTTTCTTTGCATACAGAATGATTGAGGATTCCAGAAAATCAATTTACATTTTAGACAATGGCGTTCCGGTTCTTGCCAAGCAAACGGACGTACTACTGAATCGACCTGTAGAATACAAAGCGCAAATAGAACTTTTCCACCGATTGTTTTTTACGCTCGCACCAGATGATACCTATATCAAAGATAATATTCAAAAGTCATTGTATCTCATAGATGACAGCGGAAAAAAAGAATATACCAACTTAAAAGAAAAAGGTTTTTACAATCAGATCATCGCCTCCAGTTCGATGGTAAGTATCCATACCGATTCAATTGCACTCAATATGGAACAGGAGAAATTCTCTTTTTTCGGGAAACAAATGATCACAAGAAAATCTTCCGTCATTACTAGGAAGCTGATTACCGAAGGATTTTTTGAAGACATCATCAGAAGTCCCAATAATCCTCACGGCGTGATCCTTAAAAACTGGCGGATCATCAATAACGAAGAACTATCCAATCAAAACAAAAACTCTTACTAAAAATGGAAACTACATTTAAAAAAAAAGGTCAGAAATGGCTGCAGTGGGCAGTTCAACATCCGAAGAAATTCTTCACGTATTCAATGATTCTACTGTCGGTTTCATTTATTGGGTCTCTCATTCAAGGTGTTTTTTTTCCTTCAGAAACAGCATTTAAAATAAGGCCTCCGGTTTTATACTCTAAAAACAAGACCACTCAAAATCTGACAGCAAACAATGATAAAGAAATGGAGAAAATCGTGACGGAATTGAAAACTTTAAAAATAAAAAGAGACCAAAACGCACTGAACAAAGAAGACAGCTTACGAATTGACTATCTGTTCAACCAATACCAAAAATTAAAAAATGGCCGGTAGCACCGGAGGCAATTTATATAAAAATTAAAAATAAATGAAAAAAATAAATTTTAAAGAAAAAAAATATGTTTTGCCACTATTGGCTTTACCATTTCTTTTTCTTTTCTGCTATGTAGGAGCGCAGTTTGTCAAAGAAGACACGTCTGAAAAAGAGAAACTAAAAGAATTGTCTATTTCACTGGGCGATACGCAAGATTCGATTATGACCAAAAATGATGCTTACGATGCGTTTTTCAAAAAAGAGGACAACCGAACAATGCTTGGTGGATTGGACAAAGAACAAGATAGTTTGTTAAACTATGATGACCAATTGTCATTGGCACAAAAAAGAAAAATTGATTCCTTAAAAGCAGAAAACGGAAGACAAAACAGATACCAGACGAAAGAAAATCAATCCTCGTATTACAAACCAAATCAATCACAAAGGGATGACAAAGATTACAACAGGTCTTCTGAGATTATAAAAATGCTGAATGACAAATCTTACGGAAAGCCAGAAAAAGATTATGCTTTAGAAAATCCGAAAACCAATACTCAAACTACCCAACCAGACCCTGTAAAATATCTGAAAGAACAAATGCTTGTGATGGATTCTTTAGAAAAGTCCCGTGATCCTGAGTACCAAAACAAACTTGCTGCAGAACAGAAACTCAAATCAAATAAGGATAAGATGGATGATTTTCTCAATTCAACTTTCAATGTGAGCAAATCCGGAATCAACAGTGGTTTCAATGCTTTCTATAAAGAGAAGGAAAATAGTTTTATCAAGGCGGTCATTGACGAAAATAACAAAGGGTTTTTAGGAAGCAGGATCAGGTTCCGCTTGTTGGAAGACATCTTTGTTGGAAACAAAAAAATAACAAAAGGTTCCATTTTATATGGTCAGATCTCAGGATTTTCAATGCAACGAGTTAATCTCAATATTGTTTCGGTCTTTACTAATGGAGAAATCTATCCGGTCAATCTATCTATTTATGATGTTGACGGTATGAAAGGATTGTACGTTCCACAAAGTGTTTTCAGAGATATGATGCGGGAAATGGGAAGTAACTCTGTACAAGGCACTCAGATGGATATGGGCGGAAAAGGATTCTTCTCAAGTATTGGATCCAGCCTGTTTACATCAACATCCAAATCTATTGCCAACCTGATCAAAGAGAACAAAGCAAAATTGAAGTACAATTCTTATGTCTTTCTCATCGACGAAAAACAATTGAAAGATTCACAAAACCAAAAAAAATAAAACAATGAAAACTTTATTATACACGCTTTTAATTTTCGTAGCAAACTTACTCACTGCACAAACAGCAACCAAAGAGCAAATTATTTCCGACTTACCGGAAATTGAAATTACTGAAGGAATCAACCTGCATATTATTTCGCCGGAGCCCATTCAGTATGTGGATTTGTCAACCGAACTACTAACGGGAGATTTGCCAGCGACCAATATTGCCAGAATAAAAATCACAGACCATCCTGATTCTGACGAGAAAGGAAAAATCAAAACACCATCTGTTTTTTTTACTGGTAATAAAATCGGAGTGATAACCGTTGTTGCGCAGTCTTTCATCGCACAGTACAAAGTTGTTTACAGAAACCAGGACAACCTCAATACGATTACCAATATCCATATTCAACCCGAAGCAATGCAGCCTGTAGAGTTTGATAAAATGGTTTTCTCAAATCTTGAATTGCGAAAATTCGCAATTGACATTATTCAGAAAAAATCTGAGAAAAATCCGATAAGGGAAGAAAAAAATCTTAAACTAAGCTTTCAGCTCAATAATGTCTATGTCATCAGTGATTACATCTTTTTAGATATGACCATCAAAAATAATTCAAACCTAAGCTATGACATTGAGGATTTGAAATTCTCCTTAGAAGATAAAAAAATCCATAAAGCAACTAATAACCAAAGTGTAGATCTTACCCCAATTTTACAACTGAATCCCCAAAAACATTTCAGAAAAAATTTCAGAAATATTTATGTTTTTAAAAAATTCACTTACCCAAACAGTAAAGTGATGATGATACGATTAATAGAAGAACAGCTTTCTGGAAGAACCATAGAAATGAAGGTCAACTATTCTGAAATTCTACAAGCTGATACATTTTAAAATAATGGATACAAGTGTATTAATTATTACAATCCTACTTTGCTTATCTATATTCTTCTTTTTGATTTGTATGCGTGAGATATATCAATCTAAAAAAAGATCAATAAAGTATATGCAGACCCTGCAAGAAAAAAAAATGGAATTAGCTGAAAAGCTCGAAGAATTACAAAACTACCATATTGAATTGACAAAAAAGGAGGAAGATTTTAAAAATATGGGTAAACAAATAATGCACAATGCTAAATGTTGGGAAAATTTAAAAAAATCATCAAAAGAACATATAGTTCGTAATTCACAAAATTAAAATAATGCAAGAACAACAACATCAAATAAAAATTTATGGCTTTCTGCAAAAGGCAGTTTATGCGGTCGTTGCATTAGATTGTGCTTCGCTTTTTTACCTTAATGCTGATGTTCGGGTAGTATCGAACTTATTGAAAAATTTTTCAAAGCTGAGTTTTATTTACCCACCCATCAATGCCAAGTTTGCAACCGTGATTTTGATAGGATTAGTTGCGATTGGTACAAAAGCCAAGAAAAAGAAAGACCTCAATGTTGCTAAGGAAATTGTCGTTCCTATGATTTTGGGATTGCTGATGATTTTCTCTTCGCTGATATGTCAAAATGAGGCAGGAAATGCGAAGCTTCCAAAAGTATTTCCCGGATTTAATCTCTATCAGGTAATTTATGCTGTTCTTTCTTTTTTAGGAGCCGTTATTCTTCAAATGGGTGCAGACAGTATTTCAAAACTGGTGCAGCAGAAAATGGGAAAAGACCGCTGGAATGTTGAAGAAGAATCTTTCGATCAGAATCGAGAATTAATGAACACTGATACTTCGATTAACATTCCTTACATCTTCAGATATAAAAATAAGACATATGAAGGGTATATTAATATTGATCCTTTTAGAGGAACAATGGTCATCGGAACACCAGGTTCTGGAAAGTCGTTTGGTGTCATCAATCCCGCCATAAGACAAATGATCGCCAAAGGTTTCTGTCTCTGCATCTACGATTTTAAATTTCCTGATCTAGCACAGATTGCATACTACCATTATTTGTTGAAAAAAAGTAAGGAAGCAGACTACGATTACAATTTCCACGTCATCAATCTCAATGAAGTGGAAAAATCAAAACGAGTCAATCCATTTCATAAGAAGTACATCCAAACTTTAGCAGAAGCCCAGGAAATGGCAGAATCAATGGTTTCATCTTTGCAAAAAGGAGGTTCCAGTTCTGGAGGTGGTTCTGAAGCTTTCTTTACCCAATCTGCGATAAATTTCCTTTCGTCCTGCATTTATTTTTTTGCAACATTCGAAAATGGAAAATATTCTGATTTGCCTCATATTCTTTCCTTTATGAATAGAAGCTATAAAGAAATTTTCGACACGCTTTTTACCAATGAAGAAATTTTCTCTTTGCTGTCACCTTTCAAGACGGCCTATGACAACAAAGCATTTGACCAATTGGAAGGCCAAATCGGAACACTCAAAATTTTCCTTTCAAGATTGGCAACAAAAGAAAGTTTTTGGGTGTTTTCAGGAGATGAAGTAGAATTGAAGATAACCGACAGAGATAATCCTTCTATTATTATTCTGGCATCAGACCCGGGAACACAGGATATTAATTCTGCATTGTATTCTTCGGTATTAAACAGGACTTTAAGATTGATCAATTCCAAACACAATTTACCGGGAGGAATTATCGCAGACGAATTTCCGACGATTTATATTCATAAAATTGATAACATCGTGGCCACTGCAAGAAGCAATAAAGTTGCTGTAATGCTTGGATTACAAGAAATTCCGCAGCTCAGACAGTTCTACAAAAAAGAAGTTGCAGATACTATTTCTGCGATTGTTGGAAATATTATTTCCGGTTCTGCCAGAGACAAAAATACATTGGATTGGTTGGAAAAACTATTTGGGAAAATTAAACAGAAATCATACTCACAATCAATTTCACAGCAAGGGACGACCACCAGTATTAATGAAAAGATGGACAATATGATTCCTGCCGGAAAAATTGCGGCTCTGAAAACCGGAGAAATGGTTGGAATGATCGCACAGGGAGAAGAAAATGATGCTGAGGAATATAAAACGTCTGCAATTAGTGGTAAAATTAACCTGGATATGAAAGCGATTCAAGAAGAAGAAAAAAACTATGTTAAAATGCCATCTTATTACTCTTTTGTAGATAAAAAAGGGGTTAACCGCAAAGAAGAAGTGCTGATGACCAACTTTAGAAAGATCAACAAAGAAGTGGAACTCATTGTGAATGAAAATATTAAAGCTGCGTAAAATGAAAAAACTAAAATACACATTTACATTGATGGCGCTGTTTTACAGCTGCTTATGCTTTGCCCAATTCAATACGATTACACCAACAATACCGAAAAAATCTGAAAATCCAAAGGTATCCGAAAAATCTAATATTGAAGATCCGGTAAAACAAAAGAAGGCTAAGAAATCTTGGAAGCAAGTTTTAAATATCACCACAAAATCAGATTTAAAAAATGAAACCAAAGGTTCGACGAAGTGGTTAACGAGTCAAATAGATTCACTGAAAACACTGATTAAAGAGTATAGCAGTGTAAAAGAAATACGAAAAAATGAGTTTGAAAAACTGAAAGATTCTTTGATGCTGCAAGCACAAAATAGAGTAGAAGAAACAAACCAAGCATCAAAAAAACAAAACTTTTTTACAACGTATGATTTTGTAGATGAACCGGCAGCATCTTTTTCAAAAATTGTAATGCCTCTTAAAAACAAAATCACCATTACATCTTCGTACGGAACAAGAACTCATCCTATTTTCAGGACAAAAAAAATGCACAATGGGATCGACCTAAAAGCCAGCTATGAGAATGTCTATTCTGTAATGGATGGAATTGTTACAGCAACAGGCTGGGATTCTAAAGGCGGGGGAAATTTCATAAAAGTAAAACATTTTAACCGTTTCGAAACTTCCTATCTGCATCTCTCAGAAATATATTATCGGGCAGGAGAAATAGTAAAAGCCGGATTTGTCATCGGAAAAAGCGGGAATACCGGAAACTCCACAGGACCACATCTGCATTTTTCGGTGAAAGAATTCGGACAAAGCATCAACCCTTCTCATTTTTTAAATGACCTCATAAAAGTAAACAATTTAATAGCAAACCGTTATGAACACTAATACTTTACCAACAGACGAACTAAAAAAATACGGAATTATCTATGAAGATCTGTCATTCTCTAAAAAACTGAATGCAGATGATATTCAGAAATTTCTGAAGGGATACACCATTGTCGCGGACAACGACAAAAACAGGGCAACTTTTCAGCTTACGGATAATAATACCCAACTAAAGGTCATCTTTTTAGAGCGAGATAAAAAACTACCGGAAATACTTAAAAACAGTAAAGACAGAGTTGAATATACCGATATTCAAAAGGTCTCTAACAAGCTGTCGCTGGAGTTTTCTGCGCTTGAAAAAAAAGCTTTCATTTTTGACAAAGAAACCAGCAAAGTTGTTGAGTTTGACTTCATCAAAAACGCTACGGAGCTTACTGCCATCATTGCTGATAAAAAGGATACAGAAGAACTGAATCGTTATAAAAATGAATTGCTGAAACTGAAAAGTTATCTTTTGGACAAGATAGACGAGTATCCTGAAATAGCCAAGGAGATAACGAATGATCTCAGCATCGTTTCCAGAGAGATCAATTCCGTGAACAGCATCGCTACAAGCCAAAAACAAATCTCCAAAGCAGATGATTCCGACATTCAGCTGAATGTGAATGATCCGGATGTTTATCAGGATGCCAATCAAAGAAGAGACGATGAGCAGGAGCATGACGAAGAAGTGGAGAAATCAAGAAAGTTTAGAAGGTAAATAAAATGGAAGATAATCTAACCTGGTTTGATAAGAATATAGTTCCGAGAACGAAGGCTTATAAAAATTTTGTGAAGGAAATGGAAAGTATGTCACCTGAAATTTTTTTTCGGGACGGAGAGAGGATATTTACTGATAAAGAGAAAAATTTTATGTCCATTCACCAATCTAAGGGAAGAGCAGTTATCATAGGTTCAAATTTTACATTAAAAACAATTTTTAATTCAAATCCCGATCTCGTTATTAGGGATACATTTAACAATCCTGCTGAATTAGTCAGATTTATTGAAAAGCAGCAACTAGCCAATAAACAGTTGATCTTGCAAAATAACAGGGAATCTACTGAAATAACTATAAGTTATGAGTCAATAAAGCAGAAGTTTCTCTCTGATCTCTGGGCTCAGGAATTGGAGAAAAAAACTGATTTAAGTTCCGGATTGACCTATACACAAATTGATGAAAAGCAAGCTCATCATTATCGAAATTATGAAGTTGAAGCAGCAAAGTTACTATTAGAAGTGGCTCATCAAATTGAAGAACCTGATCTGGAAAAAAATGTAGACTTTTTTTCAGATGAAGGTTTTGAGGAAAATTTAATCCCTGCATCTAGTCTTCCGAATGGCTGGACCTGGAACGATTACGATGATGGGAGTGGCTCGCTGAGGAGTCCAAGCGGTCATAGGTATTACAGCTATGATCTTCAAAATCAGGAATATACATTACCGTACGGTCGGCGAGAATGGACAGGTATGAGAGATTTTTATGATGCTCCAAAAAGTTTGAACGAATTCAAAAGCTATGTTGAAAACGACTTAAAAGCAAAAGCGGTGCAAAATAATCTTAATCCGAAACTTTCCGAAGAGGAAAAAAAATGATCTTCTCAATTACAGGATCTTTATGAAAGAAAACGAATTCATACTGGAAAATTTACATATTACCTCAAGCCAGAGAAAAGCTTATTCAGAAAAAATGGAATTTGGAACAACGAATGGAGATTATTCTTTGACCAATAAACAATTAGACCAAATTCCGGACGTCCTTGATGGACACGACCTGTCCAAAAATGATAAATACGCATTAGCTTTTGGCTTGTTGGAAAAATCGGAATATGGCGAATCTTATGAAATATTGATCAGCGGTGAAATTTTAAAAATCTATCTGGAAGAAGATAGTTTACCAAAAAATCGAATATTAACAATCAACGAAATAAAATTTAACAATCAAAACCCAAACATTATGGAAACACAAAAAGAACATGAACCATCTCAGTATCCGAAATTTCAGTTAAAATATCTTGGTTTCGGAGAAGGAGAACAACTGCACAAAGATTTAGAAAATGGGATTAATGCTCCCGAAAAAGAGTTCGAAATTAAAACCACTTCCGACAAAACGATGCCCGGAAATGAAATGGAATTCACGTTAAAATTCAATAAGATAGAAAATGGAAGTGTCTTTATGAATTTTTATAATGCTAAACTCACTAAAGAAAATGGCGACGTTATCTCCCACAATTTTCCTGTTAACAGAGTAAATACATTTACTGCTAAAGAAGCAGTCAACCTTTTGGAAGGGCGTACGGTAAAAATAGAATTTCACAATCCGAAAACAGAAAAAATAGAACCTGCATTTGCCAAACTGAATTTTAACGAATCCAAAACTGAAAAAGGAAATTATAATTTCCAGAATTTTTACAAAAATTATGGTGTTGATACGGCTCAGATCGTAGAAAAATCCAAACTGATCTTCGATAAGCCGGAATGGAAGGAAAGTACCATAAAATCTCTGGAAAAAGGAAATATCGTCAAGGTAAAATTTGAATTGGATGATAAAGTCATAGAAGGCAAAGCGGTGCTGAATCCGCAATACAAAAATATGAATCTGTATGATTCCGATATGAACAGAATCAATACCAATAAACCTTTAGAAGGTTTGGAACAAGACAACAAGCACGAAAAAAATAACGTGAAAGAACAAAGTATTAAACGATAGATAACACGTACAACCAATCATTTATTTCCCAGCGGTAAGTCAAATTAATTAGGCTGCCGCTTTTTTAAATCTACCAAAATGAAAAAACTTATAATACTTCCCTGGTTATTTTTACTACTTGCTCTTATTTCCTGCCACAAAGAAATCAAATCCGAAAAAGGAGGAATCGATGTTGTTTCTAATGTATATTTCGATGTTTCCAAAAATCTGGACAAGATCCAAAGTTTTCATTTGTCAAGCCTTAATTATTCGCGAGATTCTATTATAGAAAGGATTCCGGATGCTGATGCTCTCGAAATAACCCAACAGATTTATTTCATTAAAGATTCATTGTGCTATACCATTGAAAATGAAAATCCGGGCAAAATTATTCTGTCAGACGTCATAAAAAAACAAAAGCCGCTTTCGGTTGAAGAGAAAAAACGAGGAACATTGTTTTCTCAGGAAAAAATCCCCAATTACAGAAACAGAAAAAATCTGAGTGATACGGTTTTGTTTAAGAAAAAATACAAACGATTTGAAATCAACTCACCTTGGATGTACACCCGATTTTACATTTATCCAACGGATACTATTTTACCGTACTCTATTTACAAACACGTGGAAAAGGACTACCAAGGTAGGCTTGAAAGGATTGATTCTTACAATAAAAAGACGGACATATTCGTGACGCTTCAATTGATAGCAAGAAAAAACTGGGACAGTGAAGCCAAAGAAATTTTTGAATTTAACCACTTCATAAAAAGCAGAAAAAGTGAAAGATGAAGATTTTTTTAATGAGATAAATAATGACATTTCTGTAGTTGAAGGAAATAAAAAGGAACTTATTGTTTTCACAAACAGTAAGGATATGCTTTCATTCTTGGAGCTTCTTCAAATGAATAAGAAAGTCAATAATAGAACATTGATTACGCTTAATTCCGGTTCAAATAGCAAAAAGTTCCTCAATAGATATCAGAATTATGATGGTAAAATGTTTCTTTGTCTTACCGGGGACAGAACGGGAAATGCAATAACCATGAAAATTCTTACAGAATTTAATGGCAAAAATATCAAAGACGTTCGTCCGTTGTATGAAATTTCTGAAAATGGGAATCAAGACCTAAGCGAATATTTAGACAATAAACTCAATCGTCAAGATAAAAATACTAATTTAGTTGAACCAAAAATTTCTGAAAATGAAAGCAATGCAATTGAATCCGGAAGAACATCCGATTCTCAGCAAGTGGGAAACGGAACACCTGAACAACACACTGGAGAACTTGGCTCAAAAAACCAATCCGAGCAAATCGGAAGTTACGGAAGCGGACAATCATTGGGCAGCAACAATGCTGGAAATGGACTTGCAGGCACAGAGCGGAGCAATTTGGGAAACAGAGACCGAGAAAGAGGATCCGATGGTGGAACACAATCGGAAAATGCTCAAAAAAATGAGGGAAGAGAACATTCCTTGGGCGGAATCATATCCGGGAGACCTGTATCCGATAGACGAAGATCCGAAGGAAGATTTTCCGAGGTAAGCGAAAATTCAACAAATTATGTAGAGCTTGATGCTCTCATTTCAAGATATAAAGACCGAAAACTGAATAATGAACAAGTTGCAGAATTGGTTTCCGCAGCTTGTTTTGTTTCTGACGACCACAAAATCTTTCTAAAGGAAAATCTTAACATCACTGATAATTTAAAAGTAATCTGCAACCAATTCCAAAGTGGTGGAACTTCAAAAGAGGGTAGAGGGATTTTAGATGAATACTACACGCAGGATAAAATCGTTGATGCCGTCCGTAATTTAATCAAAGACCATTTCAAAACCCAAAAAGAAATTTCTATTTTAGAACCTAGTATTGGAACCGGAAATTTCATTTATGCTACTCACCGATTATCTGTAAATTCTAAAATTACAGGTTTTGAAATCAACGAGACCACCGCAAAAATTGCCAAAATTCTACATCCCGAGGCGGACATTAATCTTCGTTCGTTTGAAACTGAATTTATTGATGATCGAGGTAATAGAAAAGACTCAAAAGATTTTTCAGAAAAGTATGATTTGGTCATCGGGAATCCGCCCTATGGTGAACATCGGGGACTTTACAAGGGGTTGGGAGAGGAGCCTAAAATTTCAAAATACGAAGATTATTTCGTTAAACGGTCTTTGGATTCACTAAAACCTAATGGAGTTTTGGCAATGGTACTTCCATCATCTTGGCTGAACCGTCGAAGCAATTTAAAAAATGCCAATATTCTGGAAGGTTTCCGCTTACCCAATGGAGCTTTTGCAGGAACACAAATCGGAACCGACATTATCATTCTAAGAAAAAACACTCAAAATATCTCTACTGATATTTCTAATTATTTCGATGATAACCCAGCAAGAATTTTGGGTGAAACCCGAGAGAAAACCAACCGGTTCGGGCGATTAGAAAAATATATTCGCGGAAATTTAGATGAAGCTTTATTTAAGATTGACCAGTTTAAAAATAGGATAGAAACCCAACGGATCGGAAATCTGTTTGAAGATTTGTTTTTAGAGGAAGAAGCTAAAGTTGAAAATAAAGTTTCTGTACCTAAAAAAGGGATTGCAAAAATTGAAGATCCTGCGAGGATTGAAAACAAAAACAAAAATAAAAATGAACTCAATGTAACAGAAGCTCAAGAAAAAATTGACCAAGTACTTTCCAAACTCAATGACATTAAGTTTAAATCTCCCACAATTACGACTGAAATTAGCAAGTATGAAAAACTGCGCAAAGATCTAATCACAAAGCCGACATCGTTTTCTGATGAAAAATTAAAAGAATTGATTGAAAAAAATGACAGGATTATTTCTATTCACAATATAAAAAATCAGACTGAGTACTCGTAGTGCATTATCAAACTAATGCAATTTTAATATTATTCATTTTTCTATTAAATACAAAAACATTTACAAATTGAATGAAAGTTAATGCTGTTATTTTGCTCAATATCCTTGTTTTAAAACCTTCAAATGATTTTGCGTAGTTGTTTCTGATTTTAAATTGGTCACAAAGCTGAGAGAATAATGTCTCTATTCTTTTTCTCGATTTTCTGAAAATATATTTTTGTTTTTGATAATTTTTTTGGTTGTTTCTCATGGGTGTATCCAGCTTTATATTCGCATAATTGA
>NZ_AUAA01000045.1 GCF_000428485.1 Epilithonimonas tenax DSM 16811
TTTAGAGATTTTTAAACAGGAAATAAAGACCAAATATTTGTTAAAAATCGGCAGATAGTAGAATACTCAAAGCCTATCAGTAAAAGATGCTTCACTTTTGCACAAGAATAAAAAATGATTCTCTAAAATATTTCTAA
Source organism: Epilithonimonas tenax DSM 16811 (assembly GCF_000428485.1). Taxonomy (GTDB): domain Bacteria; phylum Bacteroidota; class Bacteroidia; order Flavobacteriales; family Weeksellaceae; genus Epilithonimonas; species Epilithonimonas tenax. The sequence goes on from NZ_AUAA01000045.1 coordinate 138, forward strand.
TTTATAACAGCCTAAAACCTGTAGCCAAACGAAATCCCAGATCGCACACCTAACCAATCAGAATCCAAATCAATAAATGCGCCTGATGAACTTGCCGTCACTTGGTATTTGAATAAAGAGATATCTAAATCCTGAATATCTTCTTTGAGCTGATTCTGCTCATAAGTCGTGAGCGGTCTGGCTGATTTTCCAGTAATAGTTCCTTTGGCACCGCCATAATGACCTCCTATGAACCATACATCCAAAACCCAATTGTCTTTTCTACCTAACAGCCATTGTGCTCCAATCATTAATCCTACATTATTAGAATTGGTCTTTCCTGAAAATGAAATTGGCACTTTGGTTCCATTAATAGCAGAACCCGGATCTTGCGAGGTGTAGCGGTAAGTAAGATTGTCTACATTAAAATGTGAATATCTGTAGTACGGTGCCACATAGAAACCATGCCCATACCCTTTGCCGAGATAAAATCTAGGTTCTATGGTGATATTGTTTCCACCTAACTTGATGTTATCTACATTTTCGTCATCGATGATCTCATCTACAAACGGGATCTGGCCTGCGGGAATAAAACCGTAAGACACTTGCACAGAAAATCTCTTTGTAAATAAGCGCTCGTATGCGAATTGATAATTTCTAAATATCACGGATGTCAGATTCATCTTCACAAGATTCATTTGTTCCTGACTACCATTTTGCTGAGCATTAGCAACAAACGAACAAAGAAGTGACATTGCAATTAATAACCTATTCATAACTTTTAGTTTTTATCAAATATATAAAATAATTGAGTTATGAATAATAATTAAATTATAAAGTTACTTAATCTGTTGATTGCTAAAATATTTTTCGAGCATCTTCCTCTGTTGCGTTGTCAAATTAGCTTTGGGGTGATACCCTATATAGGCAGGCATAGGCATTTTCAGGTTTTTCACAGTAGAAATTGTTTTTTCAACAGCGTTTTGCTTGAGTTCTTTATTATAAGAACCCCATTCTGAAAAATTGAGATGTTCCCTTCCTTCATTGATGTGATCTTTTACCGTCCAGGAAATTGGTGCGACGTAGGAATAGCTCGGATATTTCGTTTCATTGGAGTGGCAATCGTAGCAGGCATTTTTCAGAATCACTTTGACATCATCTGGTGTCTTATTGATATCTACAAAATTATCTTTCCTATTAATAGGTTTGTTTTCCCTATCTACAGGAATCAGCTGAATTCCGAGAAAGGCAATAGCGATCCAAAAAATTATCTTTTTCAATTGGCAGGTTGTTCTTCTTTGTTGAGATCCCAATTTTCATTAATTTCCCACATTGGGCGGGCATTGATCTTGCTCATCGCTTCTTTTTCACCGACTTTTTTGAACAGATAAGCATCTTCTGCTGGAACGCCATCAGCAAAATCCGCACTGTCCCAAATGCCATTATGATTGTTATCTACCAAGATCCTTAATTTATAACTTCCTGGTTTTATATTGATGAATTTGACATCTGCCTGATTGGTGTATTGCTGATACGCCGGTTCATTTTTATCATTGAGTAGCTGGATCCAGAATTTCTCAGAAGGTAAGTTCACCATATGCGCAGCAAAGCTTCCGAATTCCTCAGGTTTTGACACTTCGAAATCAAAACGAACGCTTTCGCTAGATCTGTTGTAAAAAGAACTCAGAGTATTTTTCGGAACGGTTAATTTATATTTTTTTCCCGCGGTGAAATTTGATTTGACAACAACCTGTGTAGAATCCAAGTCAGAGATCTCTGCGGTGAAGTCCTGAGCGATGCTGTCGGCTTCCAACTTCCAGTTCTCTGGCTGTATTTTATTGATCGTATAATTAGAAGAGAATCTGAAATCTGTTTCCGGCGCTAGCTTATTTGAGAATGGATTGGCGATTGTCATATCTTCTTTCGCTGGTTTTTTATAAAAAACAGACATCGTGTCCTGCTTGGAACCTGTGTCATAAGAGAATTTCAGACTTTCACTTACTGTAACTCCGATATTTTCTTTGGTGGCATCAAACCATATTTTCACAGAGTCTGACTTCGCCCTATGTGTTACCTTGTAGTCTGCCGGCTTTTCTCCAACTGCTTTTACAAGCACCTTCTCCGGTTTACCCTCGAACATCATGGTGACGCCTCCGTTAGAAATCAACATTTCTTTGTATTTCACTGCTTTTTTGGAAGGGTAAGATTTTAAGTTTAAAGTAGAAATGCTTGTTTCAAGATTGATCTCATTTTTTTGAAACGCCACGTTCTCCTTCCCCGAGTCATAGATGGAATTGGAATTCTCATCGTCAAACCCCACAATTCTGTATTTCCCTGGTGTCAAATAATTTAATTCAAAATAACCGTCCGGATCTGCTTTGGAAATATAATATGGTTTTTGGCGGTAATTCATCGTGTCTTTTACCTGATAAAGTCCGACGACGAGATTTCTCTCTTTACCTTCTGTATTTTTTTCATTACCTAAAGCATCGGTAATAGTACCACTGATGTACAGGTCATCCAATTTCTCACCGGTAGAAAATGCGAAATTAAAATAAGGCAGCACATTGCTTTCATTGAGATCAACCACAGAGTTTCCGAAGTTGAAGTTGTATGTGGTATTGGCCTGAAGGGTATCTTTCCACTGGATCTGCAGGTACTTGTTACCCGTGGCAGAGGGAATGATCTTGGTATATTTGATAGGTGGAGATATAATCAGGTTTTTACTGATATCCTTTAATGAAATGTACTCATCAAAATCAATTCTCAGTTGTTTGATATCTCGGGGAACATTGACTCTGGTGGTATCGATATTAGATCCTATCATTTTTGGCGCAATCGAATCTTTTGCGCCGCCAACCGGGGAACCCACTCTGGCACAACTTACCAAAACAAACGATACAAAAAGCCAAAGAAGAAACTGCTTCATTATTAAAAATAGAGGTTAGAATTTAGATTTCGGCTATTGAACCAAAATCTCAATTAGCAAAAATAAGCAAAGTATGGAAATGTTTTCCTTTAAAATATTTTTATAGACAAAGTTCACCAATGTTTTTTCAAATGCCTGTACTTTTTGTAATCATCAAAGCCAGTTTTAATGAGCGTAACTTTTGATTTCAGTGGTTTGCTTAAATAAAAAAAATGAGTTTTAAAAATTAAAACTCATTGTAGATGTACTTCAAAATATCTTTATCAAAATCCGTCAATGGAATTTTTCGTCTTCCCATCGCTTTTTCTGCTACTTCATAAGATTTATCCAGTCGGAATTTCTCATCGCCTTTCATCCCGCCCCAGGAAAAACTATCCACAAGGTTTGGTGGGAAACCAGATTTGAAAATATTGGAGGCAACGCCAACGGTAGTTCCGGTATTGAGCTGCGTATTAATCGCAGTTTTGGAATGATCACCCATGATGAGTCCACAAAATTGCAAACCAGTGTCGAGGAATCTCTTTTTCCGGTAATTCCAAAGTTTTACAGAAGCATAATTGTTTTTCAGGTTTGATGAATTGGTATCTGCACCCAGATTGCACCACTCTCCTATAACAGAGTTCCCAAGGAATCCGTCGTGACCTTTATTAGAATAGCCAAAAATCACCATATTATTGACTTCACCACCCACTTTGCAATGCGGACCAATCGTAGTCCCGCCGTAAAGTTTGGTTCCAAGATTGATTTTTGAATCTTCGCAAAGTGCCAACGAGCCGCGGATATTGGAACCTTCCATAATCTCGGCATTTTTTCCGATGTAGATCTTTCCGGTTTTGCAATTGAGCGTTGAAAATTCTACACTGGCGCCTTCTTCTATAAAAAGGTTTTCTTTTTCACCAATGAATCCGTTGGATGAAGACAATTCCTGAGACGTTTTTCCTTTTGTCACCAATGCAAAATCAAAGTTGATTGCAAAATCGTTGTGAGAAAAGATATCGGTTGGTTTTTCTATGAACAGAAGTTTCTCCGTAATGTCTGTCATTTTACTGATCTGATTCAGAGAAAATTGATCCATGTTGATATTAGCGACAAGCACTTCATTATCATAAACCAAAGCTTCGCCAGGCTGAAGATCTCTAATTTGTTTCAAAACCTCATCTGATGGGAAGAAATTCGGGACGATGAAGAGGCTTTGTTGTGGTTCCGGTTTGCGGAATTTTTCCTGTAGGTAATTTTCTGTGATGTAGAAAACCTCATCTATCCCGAGAAGTTTTTGCCATCTTTCTGTAAAAGTCAGGATTCCCATTCGCATTTCTGCAACTGGTCTTGTAAAAGTGAGTGGGAGGAAATCTTCCCAATATTGTGCGTCTGAAAATACTAATTGCATTTTTTAGAGGTTAGATGTTAGACTTTAGATAATAGACCAAAGCATAAGAAATCTAATTTCTATCTTCTAAAGCCTAATTTCTATCTTCAGCAAAAATAATAAAAAAACCTCTCGGAAATCCGAAAGGTTTTGATATTTGTAAAAATGGGCTGTTATAATTATAAAATTATTTAGCGAATTTTTTGTATTTGTTCATAAACTTATCTACTCTACCTGCAGTATCAACCAATTTAGTTTTACCGGTGTAGAAAGGGTGAGAAGTAGAAGAGATCTCCATTTTGATCAATGGGTATTCTGTTCCTTCAAATTCGATAGTATCTTTTGTATCAGCAGTAGATTTGCAAAGGAAAGTCTCCTCGTTACTCATATCTTTGAAAACTACCAATCTATAGTTACTTGGGTGGATATCTTTTTTCATTTTCAGAAGTTTTAAAATTATTGTTTAAATATATGAGCATCGGACTAATGGATCCAGCAACTCTGGTTTTGAGGATGCAAAAATAGGAAAACTTTTTTACTCTGCAAATTTTTATGACGAAAATTCTCAAATAATACAACTGTCCTCAAACTAAAACCACACTAAAAAATAACGATGATTAAGGATTTTTTTATTTTTCGTCATTTTAATATCAATAATCGTTTATAAATATCGTTTTATGATTTTCTTTCGCTATTTTTATCGAAACTAAAAAATTATTGAGAATCTATGGCACTTTTAACTATTCAAAACTATAATGATGCAATTGCCAACTGGAATTTGGCAAAGTCTGATTACACTGCATTACAAGTCCTAATCTCTCCGCAGAAGGTTTTCAAATTATTTCCTGAGCAAATACAGTGGCTGGATAATGAGAATGAAGCCGGCGCGTATTTCCGTGTGGACATTGGCGTATGGAATAATGAACTGATTATGATACTAGCCCCAAGGACCGCTACGGGCGACGTAAAAGTATTACGCAACTATGAATACACCACTTTGGCAGATCTGGAAAATGATTTGCAACTGACCCAGACCAAGACCTATACATTGACGAGTAATTACACCCTCTCCAAAGATCTTAAAAAAAGTGAAAATGATACAGATGTCAATTTTCCAATCCTAGATCAGCCGGTGACGGGACAGCAAGTAGCTGTGACAGAGATAGAATCCTGGAGAGAGAGCGGAATGGATTGGTTATATCTGGAATGCAGCGAGTTCAACGGAGCGAGAATCTTCCAAAGTTTCTTTGTCCCAAAAGCTGACTTATTACAAAATCAGGAAGACGCGTCAAGCATTGTTTGTGCATTTGGACTGAAACCATCGCCTGTTTACCAAAGATTGCTTCCTACATTGATTTTCATTTCTTGTTTTGATAGTGCCAGCCTGGTAAATGTAACGACGAAAATCCCATCCAATACTTATGATTGGTCAAGACCAGCTCCACCATTTAATGTGTCAACATTAAGTTACTAATTTAATGATACAGTTGTATTATATTTCATTAGTGTTAGCTAGTATTTTATTAACATGCGCTACTGTTTTTGGATTTTTAAAATATAAACTGATTACAGAAAAAGAAAAATCCTATATATATTATATTATTTTTCTTTTTTGTATAGAACTAACATCTAACGCATTATTATTAAAAATCAAAAGCAATGATTTCTTATATCCGGTTTATATTGCTGGGGAATTCTTCATGGTATCAAGTATATTTTTTAAAAAATTAAGTTTAAGTAAATATTATTATACTGCGTCAGCATCATTAAGTTTATTTTTTTTAGTTGGAGATAGAATCCTTGCTCAATATCACTATAACATTGATTACTCGAAAGCTACTTCCAATATAATAATAACTTGTATTATTGGCTATTCTTTGATTAGAGACATTACAAAAATAGAAAATAAAAGTTCTTTTCAAATCATAGATAAAATGATGTTTCTTTATTTTACAGTCAGTATTTTCATATTTATGTTTCAGCATGAACTTTTGGCATTTCCAGTAGAATATTATTCTGCTTTTTGGATTATTAATAATTTGATGGTTAGTTCTCTCTATAGTTTATTCATATATACCTTTTTAAAATTAAAGAAATAAAACTCAATATCGCCTTTCTTATTATACTGATTATCGTGCTGATAGTCATTATCTCCTTTGTACTATTAGCTTACAAAACTTTTATTAATAGAATCATCAAGGAAAAAGACGCACAGCACAAGGCAGAAATTAATCATCAAAAACAACTGACTCTGGAAAATATCAAAGGACAGGAAGATGAACGCAAGAGAATTGCCATTACGGTTCACGATGATATTGGAAACAGACTTAATATCCTTTCGCTTTGGCTGAATAATCTGGAGCCGGACAATCAGGCAGCTTCAAAAAAAGTCATTACTTCCCAGATCACAGAACTGGTAGATTCTACAAGGAATATCTCACACTCGCTCTATCCGGTGAATCTGGAAAAACTTGGTTTGGTTTTGTACCTGCAGGAACTTGTTACCAATCTTTCTTACAGGCTAGATCTATCTTTATATATAGACAGCAGATATCAGAGGAAAGATATTTTCACAGAAGTACAGATTTACAGGATCATCCAGGAATTCACCAGCAATGTGATTAAACATTCTGAGGCAGATGAAGTTTCGGTTTATATCAGAAATCACAACGGATTTTTAACGCTGATACTTTCCGACAACGGGCACAGTTTCGATTACAAAACGGCCAGTAAAGGAATGGGACTGAAAAATATAGAAGCGAGGATCAATTCTGTAAAAGGCCTCTGCAAATGGAAAAACAGAATCGGTAAAGGAAGCCGAATTATTATTAATATTCCTTTCTAATATGATGAGCAAAAAAATAAAACTGGCACTGGTAGATGATGAACAGCTTATTCTGGAAGGTATCAGAATGTTGCTTTCTATGGAAAAGAATATTTTCGTAACTTATAAAACCACCAGTGCAGCTGATTTTATAGATCATCTGGAGACGCTGGAACCGATTGATTTTCCTGACATTGCGATGATTGATATCCAGATGCAGCCTATGGATGGTTTCGAATTGGTAGAGATCCTCAAGAAAAAACATCCGGAACTGAAGATCATCATTCTCTCTTCCCATTACAAAAGCAGTGTTCTGGGATATATGGTGAAACTGGGTGTTTCCGCATTTCTTCCCAAAAACTCCAACAAGAAAAGCTTCATAGACGCCATAGAAGCAGTGGACAAAAATGGCATGTACTTCACCAAAGAAGATCACGAGATGCTGACGTCTTATATGAATACACCGTCCCGGAAAAAATCTCTCTTTGACAACCAAGAAACCATATCTAGCCGGGAAATAGATGTTGTAAAACTCATCTGCCAGGAGAAAACCAATCAGGAGATTGCCGACATTCTCTTCCTAAGCCCCAGAACTGTCGAAAGCCACAGACAAAGAATCCTTGATAAAATAGGAGCAAAAAACACGGTTGGCATTGTGATCTATGCCATTATCAACAACATCCATCCTATCCCGATGCGATTTTAATGCTACAATGACATAAAACTTAAAATTCAGTATTTCTACGATATCCCAGTTGATTCATTTGTTCTTCCTTTGACACAAGAAAATGTAACACATTAATTCATCTTTAGCATATGTCTTATTCAGCAGTAGAAGTCGTAAACTCGACCAATTACCCTATCTCTGGCGAGATCTCATATATGACCTTTTTCAGCAGTGATATTGATTTTACCTTAGAACCCAATTCCGTTTGGAAATCAGAAAAACATATTCGACCAATAGTCGAGATCCTGGCATTTGTCATCACAGATAATGGTGTTTTTCTAGCCAAACCATTTATTTCTCTAGGTACGATCCATCATTCTTTCGAAGTCGTACAAAATAATGACAGCAGCTTTCGCGTCGTAAAGATGAAGAAGGTGAAGGAAAAAGAAAGCATCCAATTTTTACAACCCGTCATTTAGCCATACAATAACCATTTTCATATTTTTCTAAGTCTCATCAAATCTTTTGGTGGGGCTTTTTTGTATCAAAATCAAATCTGCTATCCGTAGAAATACGCAGTCATCAAATTGGTCACTTCTACTCTACCGGATACCAATTGGTCTTCTGACCTTTGTCATACGGTAGAAGATTAATCACTACGGACCCAGAAAAATGACAAAAAAACATTTTATACTACTAGCATTTTTGGGCAGCACATTCTCTTTTGGGCAGGTAGGCATCAATACATCGGAGCCTAAAGCAACATTAGACATTGTGGGATCCCCATTAAACAATAGCAAGACAGACGGAATTATCGCTCCCAGACTTTCCGGAGATCAGCTAAAAGCAAAAGACGAGCTATACAAACAAACCACTCCTACGGTTACAGGGCACACAGGAACAATCCTTTACGTCACAGAAGCAGTCACAGGAACGCCCTCGGGAAAAACCATCAATGTAACAGAAACCGGCTATTTCTATTTCGATGGATTGGTATGGAAAAAACTAAACGACTCTAAAGCCAGCTCTGCCGGCAGCAACTATGCCAACAGCAAACCAGGCGCTGTAAAAATAGCAGTCAATCAATCAGGATTTTTAACCCTTAATGGGACGCAATCCTACGGGCTTCTGATGCAAAACAGTCCTAATACATCAGTTTCCCCAACCTACGTCACCGGCGTCTATCCCGGCGGTACAACAGGCTCTCCAACAGATGTGATATCTTCCACAAAGGGTTCCAATGGTTACGCCCTTCTAGAGGCTCCAATAAATATGAACGGGAATATCTTCCGTCTCAATATGGAGTATGTGATGGGAAACAATCCTCCCAGTGCTACCAGATATTTTAATGTAAAAATAGAATCCATTGGAACTGGTGCACTCATCTATGAAAACGCTATCGTTGTCCCTGGCGGAATGGACACTGGCCATGTCGCACCTTTCCAGATCTTATTTCCGACCATTGCTGATGCTTCGTCTATCGGAATAGGTTATAGAATTGTCTTCCGTGTAGATACTGCTGCATCTTCGGGATTACAAAATAATATTGGTATCAAAATAATCGACATTGCGAGGCTTAATCAATAGAATAACACTTAAATCACAACGCATTGACGACAAGATAAAACCCGGTGTTACAAAAAGTTTATACACATTAGATTCTAAAAACCATAACGATGAAAACTTATTGGGAACTTGGTCAGAGTTGTTAATTCCCCAATGAAAATGGGAACCGCCTTCCGGATTTGGAAGGCGGTTTTTTATTTATTTTTAAAACTGTTAATGGCATTCACTGTGAAATCTGAGAGAACCAATTGTCCACTGACTGCCGCACGCTCTGTCAAAAGATGGTCCCAATGGTCTGTGCCTTTCCAAAGAATTTGCTTCAACTCAAACATCGCTTCTGGGTTTGAAGCTGCTAACTTCTCTGCCAGAATCTGGATTTCGGCATCCATCTCCTCTGTTGTTTCATACATATCTTGGAACATATTTTTTTCCCGTGCCCATTCTGCGGAGTAAAATTCTGTCGCATTGATCGCCAATTGCGCAAAAGCCGAAATTCCGATTTTCTTTTCGACAACAGGACTGATAACGAAAGGACCAATCCCAACCGCTAATTCACTGAGTTTGACAGAAGCATTTTCCGTCGCAAAAGTATAATCTGCCGCACAAGCAATTCCAACACCGCCGCCAACAGCTTTCCCGTGGATTCTTGCGATAATCAATTTCGGAGATTTTCTCATCGCATTGATAACATTAGCAAAACCAGAAAAGAATGTTTTTCCAGTTTCGAAATCCTGAATAGAAATCAGTTCGTCGAAAGAGGCGCCCGCACAAAAGGCTTTTTCGCCACCGCTTTTCAGGATGATGACTTTTGCGTCGTCATTTTTTCCAAGATTATTGATTTCTTCGACAAGGTTTTTAAGTTGAGAACTCGGCATCGAGTTGCTTTGAGGATGAAAAAACTCGATGGTTCCTATGCCGTTTTCTATGGTTGATGTTACGTATGCTTCCATTATTTTTTTATTTTGAATCTGATGTATTTTCTTCTCTTCTGCCATCCCAAACAGATTGAATGATAATTTCCGTTTTAGTGACTTCATAGAAAATCAAATAATCACGTACAATTCTTACTCTTGTATTTTTATCACTAGTTTCTCTGCCAATGTTAGGATGTTCAGAAAGTATTTTCAAAGATTCGATGACTAATTTATTGAGTTTGATGCTGTAAGTCTTGGACTTGTTTTTATTAATCCAATATTCCAAAATCTCTCTACGCTCAAGATTTGCTTTTTGAGTCCAGACTATTTTTCTTCTAGCCATTTTTCAATATCAGCATTGGCTTGTTTCTCGGATAAAATTTTTCCACTAGAATATTCTTCTTTAGCTTCAGCAATTCTATCTATTTGTAATTGATTTAATTCGAAAACATCTTCATTCAGTTCAAAATCAATCAGTTTTTTGATTTCTTTAATGATTCCGATTTCTTTCATTTCGGAAATTTTATTGATTAAATCTAATTTCATTTCAGCAGTACTCATATCATTGTAGTTTATTCAAAATTACAAAAATTTATTCTTGATTCAGTTTTTTCACCATCGTCAGAATCGTGGCAATCGCAACAGTTTCACCCGTTTCATCGTAGACATCCACGAGCCAGCGGACGATCCCTTTGGCAATATCGTCTTCGTCGCGTTTTTCCTGACTAATTTTTTCTTTGCAGGTAAACCTGACACCAATTGTCATTCCCGGATAAACCGGTTTCACAAAACGGCATTCGTCCAAACCATAATTGAGTAAAACCGGACCTTTTCTTGCGTCAACAAATAATCCTGCTGCCTTGCTCAGGATAAAATAGCCGTGTGCTACTTTTCCTTCAAAAATAGTACCTTCCAGTGACGTAACATCTGTATGTGCATAGAAATTATCGCCGGAAACATTGGCAAAATTGGTAATATCTGCTTCGGTAACGGTATGTTTTGCCGTGATATACGTTTCGCTGATTTTCAATTCTTCAAAATGTTTTCTGAATGGATGAGTGTTATCCTCAAACTGTTTTCCACCGTATTGGTACTGCTGTGTGATGTGCGTCAAAGTGCTTGGTGAACCCTGGATCGCCGTGCGCTGCATATAATGAAGAACGCCACGTTTGCCACCCATTTCCTCGCCACCGCCAGCTCTTCCCGGACCGCCGTGCACCAGCATTGGCAAAGGCGAACCGTGACCGGTGCTTTCTTTAGCACAATCGGAATTAAGGATCAAAATCCGGCCGTGCATCGATGCAGCTCCGATGACAAATTCTCTTGCAAAATCATCATCAGCCGTCACAACGGAACAACAAAGCGAACCTTTTCCCATTCTCGCCAATTCAATGGCTTCATCGATATTGTGATAAGGAATAATAGTGCTGACAGGTCCGAAAGCTTCGATATTATGACAATCTGTATATTTAAACGGGTCTGAATTAAGGAATAAGATCGGAGAAATAAAGGCACCTTTATTTTTGTCCGCTCCTTTCACATCGAAGGTATCCAAATTCCCGAAAACAATCTCCTGAGTTTTGGATAATTCCTGAACTTTCTCGGAAACTTCCTTCACCTGGTCTCTGTTTGCCAAAGCGCCCATTCTCACACCTTCTACATTCGGATCGCCGATGATAACGGTTGAGAGTCTTTGTCCAAGTGCCATCTGAACATGTTCTACCAAATTTACAGGAACCAAAATCCTTCTCACCGCCGTACATTTTTGTCCGGCTTTGGTCGTCATTTCACGAACTGCTTCTTTGACAAACAAATCAAATTCTGCTGTTCCTGGTTTTGCATCTTCGCCCAAAACCATGGCATTCAGAGAGTCCGCTTCCAAATTGAAAGGCACAGATTCTTCAAGAATTCTTGGATGAGATTTCAGCATTTTCCCTGTAGAAGCGGAACCTGTGAACGTTACAACATCTTCACTCGTTACACTTTCGAGGATTCCGTTGGCCGATCCGCAAATCAATTGCAGACTTCCTTCAGGCAAAATTTGGGAAGCGATGATTTCTTTAACGACAACTTCGGTCAAGAAACTTGTTGCTGTTGCAGGCTTTACGATGGCCGGAACGCCAGCCAAAAGATTAACTGCAATTTTTTCCAACATTCCCCAAACCGGAAAATTAAAAGCATTAATATGAATCGCTACCCCACGTTTCGGCGTGCAAATGTGATGACCAATGAAAGTACCTTCCTTGGAAAGCTTCACAGATTCGCCATCTATATAATAAGGTAAATCGGGAAATTGTCTTCTCAAAGATGCATTCGCAAAAAGATTTCCGATGCCACCTTCGATGTCCACCCAGCTGTCAGTTTTGGTTGCGCCAGTTGCCCAACTCACTTTGTAGAAAGTTTCTTTCTTTTCCAAAAGATGAAAAGCAAGTTTCTTCAACATCAATCCTCTTTCCTGAAAAGTCAGTTTTCGAAGAGCCGGACCGCCAATTTTTCTGGCGTAATCCATCATTTCTGCAAAATCCAAACCTTTGGAAGTCGCCGTTGCCACCAAATCACCGTTGATGGAATTGTACAAAGCCTGCCCTTCTCCTTCACCTTTTGTCCATCTGCCGAGCGCGTAATTTTCTAGTTGCATAATATTAATTTTTTAGACAAATAGATAATAGACCGATAGATGATAGATTTTAAAATGTCTATTTTCTATTCGTCTATCATCTATCATCTATTCGTCTGATTTAAACTTTCTCAATAATTACTGCAAAACCTTGTCCCAAACCAACACACATTGTGGCCAAAGCATATTTTTTATTTTGGTTTTGAAGTTCGTACATTGCGGAATTCAGGATTCTTGCGCCGCTCATTCCCAGTGGATGTCCCAGTGCAATTGCGCCACCGTTCGGATTGATTCTGGAATCGTTGTCATCCAATCCCCAGGCTCTGATGCAGGCTAAACTTTGCGCTGCGAATGCTTCATTGAGTTCAATCACATCCAAATCATTAAATGTCAATCCAGCTTTTTGCAATGCCAGTTCTGCTGCTTTTACAGGACCGATTCCCATCAATCTTGGTTCAACACCAACAACGGCGCTTGAAACTATTCTTGCTTTTGGTGTTAATCCAAATTCTTTCATCGCACTTTCCGAAGCTAATAAATTAACCGCTGCACCATCATTCAATCCCGAAGCATTTCCTGCTGTGACTGTGCCCTCTTTTTTGAAAGCCGTTCTTAATTTTGATAAGCCTTCTAAAGTGGTGTCATTCTTAGGAAATTCATCTTTATCGAAAATCAAATCTTCGCCTTTTCTTTGAAGAATATTTACCGGAACAATTTCCTGTGACAATCTTCCGTTTTCCTGAGCAACTTTCGCTTTTTGCTGAGAATTAAAAGCAAACAAATCTTGGTCTTCACGGGAAATTTGGTCACGCTCAGCCAGATTTTCTGCTGTCTCTCCCATGGCATCTACGCCATACATTTCTTTCATTTTCGGATTGATGAAACGCCAGCCAAAAGTGGTGTCATAGATTTTCGCATCGCCACCGAAAGGATTTTCGGATTTTGAAATCACCAATGGTCCGCGCGTCATATTTTCCACACCACCAGAAATCATCAAATCGGCATCGCCGACCTGAATCGCTCTTGCGGCATTAATCGCCGCTGACAAACCGGAAGCGCATAGCCTGTTGACCGTTTCGCCGGGAACGTGATAATCCAAACCGGAAAGCAGAGCCGACATTCTTGCAATATTTCGGTTATCCTCTCCAGCTTGATTGGCGCAACCTAAAACGACGTCGCAGATTTGACGTTGGTCGATACTTGGGTTTCTTTCCAATAATTTTTGGATGACAAAAGCCGCCATATCATCGGGACGAACGGAAGATAAGCTTCCTTTCAGTTTTCCAATCGGCGTTCGGATGCCATCTATTATATATGCGTTGTTCATTTTTATGATTGATTTATGATAATCGATAAATTATTGTCTTCGACTCCGCTCAGACTGATATTGTTTTAAAGCGTTGTCACGCTGAGCGGAGTCGATGCCTCTTATATTTAATTATAGAATTTTCTATTTTGTTTTACTAAGTTTCTGATAATCGGACTGCATCTGTAGCGGTCTTCGTGATAGAAATTATATAGTTCATCGAGTTCGTTCTGAAGTTTTTCCAAACCAAATTCATCTGCCCATTTCAATAAACCTTTTGGATAATTGACGCCTTTTGTCATTGCCAAATCGATGCCTTCTGCGGAAGCGATGTTTAAGAAATAAGCGTCTGAGGCTTCGTTCATCAGCATTACCAAGATTCTTTTGAATATTAATTCTAGTAATTCCGGATTTTCGTTTGGTTTTGGTTGTTCGGCATTTCTTACATAATCATAGAATCCTTTTCCAGACTTTCTTCCGAAATAACCCGCTTCAAATAATCTTTTTTGCGTGAATGATGGTTTGAATTTCGGGTCGTAGAAAAATTCTTTGAAGACACTTTCCGTCACTCGGTAATTCACGTCGTGACCAATGAAATCCATTAATTGAAATGGTCCCATTTTGAATCCGCCCAAACTTGTCATTGCAAAATCTATCGTTGCACAGTCCGCAATTCCTTCTTCCAAAATTCTAATTGCTTCTCCATAAAATGGTCTTGCGACGCGATTCACAATAAAACCAGGTGTATCTTTGGCAATCACCGGAAGTTTTTTCCAGCTTTCTACAAGACTTTTTACTTTTGAAATCAAATCTTTATCCGTCTGAACCGCAGGAATCACCTCAACCAAAGCCATCAACGGTGCCGGATTAAAGAAATGAATTCCAATCACTCGCTCCGGTTTCTGACAAGCCGATGCAATGGATGCAATGGATAACGATGAAGTATTGGTCGCCAAAATACACTTTTCAGAAACCAGACTTTCCAGCTTTTGGAACAAGTCTTTCTTGATTTCCAAATCTTCAATAATCGCTTCGATGATTAATTCTGAATCTTTTAATTCCGATAATTTATCACTCAATCGGATATTATCGAAATAAGTTTTTGCTTCTTCAAAGGTCATTTTCCCTTTCTCAGCCAATTTTTGAAACTGTGCTTCGAGGTTTTGACCGGCTTTTTCTACTGCAATTGGATTGCTGTCGTACAACAAAACCTCGTTTCCGGCTGTTGCCAAAACCTGTGCTATTCCGCTTCCCATTGCGCCACTACCGACTATTCCTATTTTCATTCTATTGTAAAATGTATTATGTAAAAAGTAAAATGTCTTTTAATTTTTTTTAAACGCAAAGTGCGCATTTTTTTTCTACTAACTTTTTTAAGTTCGCAAAGGCGTTGGCACTCAGCGAAGAAATATTGATATGTTTAGTCTAAATCAAACAACCGTTAACTAACAATCATCAACCAACTTAATGGCATTTAAAATAATCAAAAGGCTCTTTGCAGTCATCACATTGGTACAATGCTTTGCACGCTGTGGAACCAAACTGACTTATCAAATGCGTATGTTTCGAACTGCAAAGCGGACATTCAACCTCATCTGTTTTTGAGAATAATTCGTCACTGTTTTTTGAGTAAACAGGCGGTGCAATGCCGTAAGCTTTCAATTTTTGTTTTCCTTCTTCGGTCATCCAATCGGTTGTCCACGCGGGACTCAATTGGTTGGTTATTTTGACATTGTTGAAACCTTTTTCAATCAGTTTGAGTTTAATCGACATATTAATCATCGATGTGGCAGGGCAACCGGAGTAAGTTGGTGTCAAAACCACTTCGATTTCGTCACCATTGAATCGCACATCACGGATGATTCCCAAATCCAAAAGATTGAGAACGGGAACTTCCGGGTCGGGAACTTCCTTCAAGATTTGCCAGATATCGTTTTCCGTGATTACCATTATTTTACAAAGGCTATAATTGTCTCGCCCCTTCAGGGCTCTTTTCATTTTGGTCATTCCCCATCGGATTTCACCCGACGCTATTAACATTAAGCCACTACGTGGCTTGACCAGGTTGAGTCAATGTCATTTCTGTTATAATCCTACCATTCCATATTAGGATAGGTGCGTTGCATTATTTGCATTTCTGCTAAGATGTAACCCATTTTCTCGGTGTGTTTGCCGTCTTTACCGCCTGTCAGTTTTCTTGATTTTTCGAAATCGATTGTCAAAGTCGCTTCATTCAGGATTTCCAGAACTTTGGTTTCCCATTTGGTTCGGAAGGTTCTGATGTCGGGGATGATGTTTTGTTCAATTAATTCTAATTCCCAGTTTGTCGGGGTGAACATTTCGTCTGTGAAATCCACCAGATCATTGACTGACTTCTGGATTTTGCTGTGGCTTTCTTCTGTGCCGTCGCCCAATCTAATCATCCATTCGCTGCTCCACTTTAAATGATAGGTGACTTCTTTCAAAGATTTTTCTGCGATGGAAGCGAGTTTCAAATCTGAATGGTGTCTCAGTTCTGTCAATAATAAATGATGATAAGCATCGAAGAAAAACTGCCTTGCAATGGTGTCTCCGAAATGACCGTTTTCTTTTTCTACCAACAACAGATTTTTAAAATCACGCTCGTTTCTTAGGAAAGCCAAATCGTCTTCGGTTTTTCCTTCATTCTGAATCTCTGTGGCGTATTGATAATAGTTGGAAGATTCTCCCAGCAAATCCAATGCGATGTTTGATAAGGCAATATCCTGCTCCAAGACTGGACCTTTGCCACACCATTCGCAAAGACGCTGACCTAAAATAAGGCTAGTGTCTGCGAGATGCAGAAGATAATTGAGCCAGTTATTTTTATTGTTTTCCATTTGTTTGAGTACAAAGGTTTTTTAATTTTATTAAGTTTCTTTTGCCATTCCGTAGGAATCTAGACTGTTGAGATCGACTTCGTCGAACCACTTCGTTAGGTTTCCTACGGAATGACAAACTACATTTTTATCTGGACAGTTCTTTTTATGCTGAATCTGCAGCCCGACTTGAGTGGAAATCCTTTTTTGCTTATACTCACGTTCTAGTTAGACTGAAATCGTCGGCAAAAAAGATTGGGAACGGAAGGCGGAAATAGCTGCCATAATGATTACATTACATATTCTTCACCTCCTCCGGAACGTGGTAAAACGTCGGGTGGCGGTAAACTTTATCTTCCGACGGTTCGTAAAACGCTTCAGAATCGTCGGGGTTTGTGGCGTGGATATGTTTGGATTCTACAACCCAAATGCTGACGCCCTCCATCCTTCTGGTGTAAACATCGCGTGCGTTTTGGATTGCCATATCAGCATCCGCAGCGTGGAGACTGCCGACGTGCTTGTGGTCGAGGCCTTGTCTGCTTCTGATGAAAACCTCCCAAAGTGGCCATTCTGTATTTTGCATAATATTTCAGATTAGAGACGGATAGATTAGAGATAATAGACTTTAATCTATCTGTTTATGATTGTTGATTTTATCGCAAAGGCGCAAGATTTTTCTTTTCTTATTATGTTGTAAGTCGCAAATTTTAAACATCGAATTAAATTTTTACGCATTATAACATTGCTTTTTCAAAATACTTGCGTCTTTGCGTTACAAAAACATTAAACTGTTTTTCTGTTTTGTTCTTCTCTTGATTTTCTTTTCTCGTGATAAGCGGTGGCGGCTTCTCTTACCCAAGCGCCATCATCGAAGGCTTTTTTGCGGGTTTCGATACGTTCTTTGTTGCAAGCGCCGTTGCCTTTGACCACTTTCCAGAACTCATCCCAATCGATTTCTCCGAATTCGTAATGTCCGGTTTCTTCATTGAATTTCAGGTCTGGGTCGGGAATTGTCAGGCCCAGATATTCTGCCTGAGGAATGGAAACATCTACGAAACGCTGTCTCAGTTCGTCATTGGTGAAGCGTTTGATTCGCCATTTCATTGAGAGTTCTGTGTTTCCGGACTCGGCATCTTTGGGTCCGAACATCATCAAAGTCGGCCACCACCAACGGTTGAAGGCATCCTGAGCCATTGCTTTCTGCTCTGGCGAACCTTGCGCAAGTTTCATCATTAGCTCGTAGCCTTGTCTCTGGTGGAAACTTTCTTCCTTGCAAATCCGAACCATTGCTCTGGCGTACGGTCCGTAAGAAGCGCGGCAAAGTGGTACTTGATTCAGAATTGCTGCACCGTCAACCAGCCAGCCGATTGCGCCCATATCTGCCCAAGTTAATGTTGGGTAATTGAAAATGCTGGAATATTTTGCTTTTCCGGAATGCAGGTCATTGATGGTTTCATCCCTCGTAATGCCCAAAGTTTCGGCGGCACAATAGAGATATAAGCCGTGACCAGCCTCATCCTGAACTTTTGCCAGGAGGATTTTCTTCCGGTTCAAAGTTGGGGCGCGCGTAATCCAGTTGGCTTCCGGCAACATCCCGACAATCTCGGAATGGGCGTGCTGAGAAATCTGACGAATCAGGGTTTTTCTGTACGCGTCCGGCATCCAGTCTTTTGGTTCGATGCGGATTTCGCTGTCTATTTTATTCTGAAAATGTTCTTCTAAATTGATTTCTGTTGTTTCCATAATGTTTTGGTTTAATGGAATTTATTTAAACGCAAAGAGCGCAAAGTTTAAAGTCTTTTTTGTCATTCCGTAGGAATCTCTACATCTACGTTCAGTTTCCTACGGAATGACAAACTTCTTGGTTATGACTTACTCTCGTTTTATACCGAATCTGCAGCCCGACTTGAGCGGAAATCCTTTTTTGCTTTTACTTCGTTTTCTAATTGAAGACAAAGCGTCTGCAAAAAAGATTGGGAGCGGAAGGCGGATTAAGCTGCCATAATTAT
Organism: Epilithonimonas tenax DSM 16811; assembly: GCF_000428485.1. Lineage (GTDB taxonomy): Bacteria > Bacteroidota > Bacteroidia > Flavobacteriales > Weeksellaceae > Epilithonimonas > Epilithonimonas tenax. The sequence continues at coordinate 19,152 of NZ_AUAA01000045.1, forward strand.
TATTTTACTTAATATCAAAATTCACAACCACTTCCTCCGACCTCGGATGTGCCTGGCAAGACAAGATAAATCCAGCGGCAATCTCGTCCGGTTCCAGGGAATAATTGATGTCCATCACGACTTCGCCTTTTTCAAGTTTGCATTTGCAAGTGGCGCAAACACCGCCTTTGCAGGCGTATGGCAAGTCGGCTCCGTTTTGCAAGGCAGCGTCCAAAATGGTTGGGCCGTGGTAGGCTAAATCTAATTTCAGAGCGGTTGCATCCAACTTGACGGTGACTTTGCTGAAAACGTCATCCGATTGATTGATTGCGGATTCGTGTTCTTTTTTCTTTTCGGCGGAGGCTGCGCTGAAGAACAATTCGAAGTGGATCTTCTTGGCATCCACGCCGGAACTGACCAATGTGTCTCTCACGCCGAGAATCATCTCCTCTGGTCCGCAAAGGAAAACCTCATCGATTTTCTCTGCCGGAATTATATGATTGAGGAATGATTTTGCTTTCTCGGAATTGATTCTTCCACTCAACAAATCGGCGTCGGCCACCTCGCGACTGAGAATGTGATAAATGCTGAGGCGTTCCATAAATCGGTTTTTCAAAGCTTCTATCTCTTCTTTGAAAATGATGGTCGCTTTGTTTTTGTTTCCGTAAATCAGAATGAACTGGCTTTGAGGCTCGTTTTTCAAAACTGACTTGATGATGGAAATTATAGGTGTGATTCCGCTTCCTGCTGCAAAAGCAACGTAAGTTTTCTTGTTCTCGGGATTCAATTCTGTGTAGAATTTTCCCATTGGAGGCATTACTTCCAAGACGTCGCCTTCTTTCAGGTTTTCATTCATAAAAGAAGAGAAGAGACCTTCCGGCACTTTTTTCACAGCGACTTTCAATTCGTTTTCGTGCGGACTTGCGCAGATTGAATACGACCGACGAAGTTCCTCGTTGCCATTGATTTGGCGGAAAGTCAGGTATTGGCCTTGCATGAATTTGAATTGTTCTGCCAATTCTGCAGGCACATCAAAACTCACGGAAACACAATCTTGCGTTTCTTTCTTGACTTTTTTGACTTTTAATTGATGAAAATTTACTGACATTTTTATTTTTCTTGAACACAAAGTGAACAAAGTTTTTTTTACATTATTGAAAATATTTTAAGGCTCACAAAGGCACTACGACAAGCTCAGTGTATACTACAAACTTAAAAGCTCCCACAAATTAATTTTATAAATCTATTATCTATCAGTCTATTATCTATCTTCTTTTAACATTCCTTTCATTAATAATGTTTTCAAATCATCTTCCAGTTCTTGCGGTGTGATGTCGCGGCTTGGTTTGTACCAGAGTTCTATCCACCTTAATGAAGATAACATTGTGAAAAGTGCGACGGAAACATTCATTTTTTTGAATTCGCCGTTTTGCATTCCTTGTTCTATGATATTGGCAAAGCTTTTTTCGTAGGATTTTCTGGTTTCTTTGTATTGATTCTTTTTTTCTTCGCTTAAGTATTTCCAATCGTTATTCGCTACAGAAACTGATGCCGAATCTTCGATAATCAATTGAACGTGAAGTCCGATGATGGCGTTCAGTTTCTCCTGAAAAGTCTGGTTGGTGTTTTCGATTTCCTGAAGCTGGGAAATATATTGGTTGGCGATTTTAAAACAAATCAATTCCAAAATTTCGTCTTTGGATTTGATGTGATTGTACATACTTGCGGCTTCCATTCCCACTTTTTCAGCAAGGTCGCGCATACTGGTTCCGCCGAAACCTTTTTCTTTGAAAAGCATTGCGGCTTCGGACAAAATCAATGCTTTTTTATTGATTTTTATTTTGTTTGGAATTGTTTCTGTTTCCATATTTTTAACGCAAAGTGCAATTTCATCAAAGTTATTTCCCTAGCCCTAAAGGGTGAACTTTGATGAGATTCTAATACTTTAATAATTGTTCTATTTCTATCATTAATTTCTCTGTGTTTGGCAGCATTTCCTTCTCTAATATAGAATTGATAGGAATTGCCGGTAAATCTTTTGCGCCAACCACTTTGACTGGAGCGTCCAAATGCCTGAAACAATTCTCACTGATTCTCGCCGCCAGACTTTGAGCAAAACTGTTATTGACAGGTTCTTCCGTCAAAACGATGCAGCGGTTGTGTTTTTTCACACTTTCGAAAACTCGGTTTTCATCTAAAGGTGCGAGCGTTCTCAAATCAATAATTTCGATTTGATTGTCAAATTCTTTTGCTGCATTTGAAGCCCAATAAACGCCCATTCCGTAAGTAATAATAGTCAATGTAGCTTGGTTCTGACGATTTTCGCAAAGCAAAACTTCCCTTGCTTTCCCGAATGGAATGATGTAATCTTCGTCCGGTTCTATGGTTTTTGCATTTTCCGTCCCTTCGATTTTTGACCAATACAATCCTTTGTGTTCGAGCATTACAACTGGATTTGGGTCGTAGAAAGCGGCTTTCATTAGACCTTTCAAATCTGCGCCTGTTGATGGATACGCGATTTTGATGCCTTTGATATTCGTCAAAACACTTTCCACCGAGCTGGAGTGATAAGGTCCACCACTGCCGTAAGCGCCAATTGGAACTCTTAGAATCATTGAAACCGGCCATTTTCCATTAGACAAATAATAACTTCTGGAAACTTCTGTGAATAGTTGATTGAGGCCTGGCCAGATATAATCCGCAAATTGAACTTCGACAATTGGTTTCAATCCAACTGCGCTCATCCCAACCGTTGAGCCGACGATAAATGCTTCCTGAATTGGTGTATTGAAAACCCTTTTCTCTCCAAACTGCGCGGCCAGCGTAATCGCTTCTCGGAAAACACCGCCTAATCTCAAGCCAACATCTTGCCCATACAACAAGGCTTCCGGATGTTTTGTCATCAATTCTCTGATGGCGAAAAGTGCGCAATCTACCATCACTGTTGGGATCTTTCCGATTGGAGTACGTTCTCCTTTTTCTTCGGTGATGGGTGTTGGTGCGAAATCGTGTTTACACGCGTCTTCCGGTTTTGGATCTTCTGCCAGAACGGCGTTTTCAAAATCAGTTCTTACAAGTTTTGCAACTTCTTGTTCTATGGTTTCGACTTCAGCATCTGCTATGCTGATTTCTGACAGTTGATTTCTTAATTTGATTAATGGGTCATTCTTGGCACATTCTTCCAAATCATCGCGGTACCATTCTTTTCGTACGCCAGAAGTATGATGATTTAATAGAGGAACTTTTGCGTGAATCAGCATTGGTCTTCTTTCTTCACGGATGATCCTGATGCATTCTTTCACCGTTTCGTAGGATTTGATAAAATCTGTCCCATCGATGGTTCTGGTTTCTATGCCGTTGAAACCGCGCATATATTGTGTAATATCTTGGGCCCGGATTTCTTCTGCACTGGCAGAAATATCCCATTCGTTGTCCTGTACCACATAAAGGATAGGCAACTGTTTCAGAGCGGCCATTTGAAACGCTTCAGAAACTTCACCCTCTGTACAACTTGCATCGCCGAGTGAGCAGACTGCAATAGGTTTTTCGTCAAGGTTTTCAGCAATTCCTGTCTGTTCCTTATATTTCATTCCCATCGCAATGCCGGTGGTTGGGATGGCTTGCATTCCTGTTCCGGAACTTTGGTGGATGATTTTTGGAAAGTCGTCCCGTCTCAGACTTGGATGTGCGTAATAAGTTCTTCCGCCGGAAAATGGGTCGTCACGTTTTGCTAAAAGCTGAAGCATCAATTCGTAAGGCGTGATTCCTATTCCAAGTAAAATAGAATCGTCTCTATAATAAGGACTCACGAAATCCTGTGGCAACAACTGCATTCCTACAGCAAGCTGAATGGCTTCGTGACCACGTGAAGTGGCATGAACGTATTTTGAAGTGATCTTTTTTTCATGTTCAAAAAAATCGGTCATCGTTTTTGCCGTAAACATCAGACGATAGGCTGATTTGAGTAAATCAGTCTGAGAAATTTCTTTGTTTAAAAAATGTCTTTTGGTCATTTCCATATTTAAACGTTTGACATTCAGTTAATTAATTTGAATATTGTAATAATGAATGTGATTTAAACAAACTTACGCATTTTTATTTAACTAACAAATGTTAGTTAGTTTAAATTTAATATTTGAATCATTGAGAATCATTACCTTTATAAAAGCTTAACCTATGAAAACACATTTCATTTTTATTTTCACAGTATTTACTTCTAATTTAGGATTTGGTCAAATCAATCCAGTCCAGAATTTAATCTGGAGTCATTATTATGATTATACAAATTACAGGAATATCTACTCTCTTTCTTGGCAATCACCTGAAACACCACATCATCAATTAATTGGATATCATATTTATCGCGACAGTCAATTATATAAATTTCAAACTACGAATTCCGTAGGTTGCAATCCTGATTGGGGAGTAACTTCTGGTTGTGATTTTCTCACTCAAGCATTTACTGTTTATGTAAAAGCAGTTTACGAAGGAAATATAGAATCAGAAGCAGTTTCATATACAATAAATGGTCCTGCTTTGAGTACTAAAGAATTTTTATCTAAACCCTTCGCAATTTCCCCAAATCCTTCCAAAGAAATTATTCACTTTTCAGAAGAAATATCTCATATGACAATATCAGATTTTTCCGGAAAAATTATCAAACAAATTCCTAATGCTGAAAAATCAATCAATGTTTCAAAACTTGAAAAGGGAACTTATATTATATCTGGTAAAACAAAAACGGGGGAAACAATCAATAAGAAATTTATAAAAGAACCCGTAGTGCATTATAAAAAAGGTTACTCATAATACGAAAATTTCGTATATTGTATTGACTATCAATCTAATACGTTATGAATAACCTAGATGCAATTTACGATTTTATTTTAAAGGAATTAAGAAAATTAACCATCAAAGAAAATTTTTATTTCAAACCAATTAAACCAAAATTATCTGATTTAGAGCTCATTGCAATAAATATTTCTGCGGAATATTTATCGATAGATTCAGAATATCAGTTGTTTAGATACCTCTCTAATTCAAAACT
>NZ_AUAA01000046.1 GCF_000428485.1 Epilithonimonas tenax DSM 16811
GCTTAATTTTTCATTATCGAAAATACAGAACAGGAGCAGATAAAACATTTTCTTTCCGTGAAGCACCTTGCTGTAGTAATCCACTTTTGTACTTGCGGAAAGATGACTTAAAAGCGCTTCGGGGATAAATTCCAGGACTTGCTTGAGTGAGATTTTGTGATCTTTAAAAACAGACATAACTATTTGATTACCAGTTATAAAGATACAAAAACCAATACAAATAAACAAATTAATGTATTGGAAATCAACTGATTAACACTGTTTTTTTCTAAAAAAAACAAAAAAAATCGGAAGAAAAAATCTTCCGACCATGACTACCAATTTGGAATCTCTTTTTCGTTTATAATAAACTATTGAAAGATTAACTCCTGATCCACTTCCAGATCTCCTTCAAAGTCGCCTTGTTCCCATACATCAAAATCCCAACTCTGTAGATTTTTGAAGCAATGAAAACCATCAATAGAGTAGAAGCAATCAATAGAAATATCGACAGCAAAATCTCCCATAGCGGAACCCCAAACGGAATCCTTGCAATCATTGCAACTGGCGAAGTGAACGGAATGATGGACAACCAAAAAGCCATCGGCCCATCCGGATTATTCATAATCGTAAAACTTCCGTAAAGTCCCAACATCAGCGGAACAACAGCGAATAAAGTGAATTGCTGCGTCTCGGTTTCGTTATCCACAGCACTTCCAATTGCTGCATACATCGAACTGTAAAAGATGTAACCAAACAAAAAGAAGAATACGAATACACCGATGATCCCGACATAATTCATATCCAAAAGAATGTGAGAAACTTCCGTCGCAATCTGCTGAATGTCCAAGTTTTTAAGAACGCCTTCTTCTCCAGCAGGAATGTTTTTCTGCATCGCCGAGAATCCTGTATTCAGGAAAATCGCCGCCGTTACGGTCATCGCAATCCAAACGATGAATTGCGTCAATGCCACCAAAGTTACACCCAAGATTTTTCCCATCATCAATTCAAATGGTTTCACAGATGAAATGATAATCTCCACAACACGGTTATTTTTCTCCTCCAAAACGCTTCGCATCACACGCACGCCGTAGATGATGATGAACATAAACACCACGTACATCAATCCCATACTCAGCGCTGTTTTGATGCTAAAAGCCAGGTCACTTTCCGGCTTATTACTTTCCGTCACATTTTGTGAAATCAGTTTGAAATTCTTATCAAGATTCACAATCCTGTCTTCCTTGATTCCGAGTTGTTTTATCTTTTCTTTTTTCAGAATATTACTCAAATCAGCTGAAACAGCAACTTTCGTATCCATCCCGATTTTCTTGTTGGTCAGCAGTTTTGTGCCACTTTCCAAAGCATCAAAATTGGTGTCTTTCAGTTCCGGAATGATGAGCAAACCATCTGTACCTTTCAGTTCTTTCAGATTTTTAACAAGTGCATTTTCCGTATTGGCTGGAACAACAGAGTAAGTGATTTCTTTCGTAGATTTCAATTGTCCTGCGAAAAGTCCACTTTTGTCCACCACATCAAAATGATATTCCGCTTCGTTCGCCTTGAACATAAAACCAATCAAAACCCCGAATCCAACCATCAGAAGCGGTGCAAGAATCGTGAGAATAATAAAAGATTTCTTCTTGACCTGCGTCAGAAATTCTCTTTTTGTAATTAAGTATATATTTTTCATTAAACTTCTAATATTAAATTAATTTCCTTCGTTTTTTCCCAACCCTAAAGGGAGCGAAGAAACAGAGCGAAGTGGTTCGACGAAGTCAAAATCAATTTACTCCCTTTAGGGTTGGGGAAATAAATTGATTTTTTGTTATGTTATGATTGCACCGCATTAATGAAAACCTCATTCATACTCGGGATTTTCTCATTGAAAGTCCGGATTGTTCCCGTTTTTAGCAAGTCGTGAAGCAGGATACTTTGATTCTCAGAATTCTTCAGTTCAAAATGAAACAAGCCATTGTTGGTCGTCATATTGTCGATTTGGTATTTTCTCGTCAGTTCCTCCAAATTTTCAGGATTCGTATCCGCCAAAACCACAGAAAAAACATTCTGCTTAAACTGTTCGCGAACATCAAAAACTTTCCCGTCCAAAACCTTTTTAGAATTGTTGATGAGCGCCACAAAATCACACATTTCCTCCACACTTTCCATTCGGTGCGTCGATAAAATAATGGTCGTTCCCTCATTTTTCAGTCGGATGATTTGGTCTTTGATGAGGTTCGCATTCACAGGGTCAAAACCCGAAAAAGGCTCATCCAGAATCAGTAATTTTGGGCGGTGCAAAACCGTCACCACAAACTGGATTTTCTGCGCCATCCCTTTCGAAAGTTCACTCAGTTTTTTCTTCCACCATTGGTCGATGTTCAGTTGCTCAAACCAAAATTTTGCCTGAGAAAGTGCCTCTGCGCGGGACATCCCTTTCAATTCCCCAAAATACAGAAGCTGGTCGCCCACCGTCATATTTTTGTAAAGTCCGCGTTCCTCCGGCATATAACCGATGTTTCGGATGTGCTCCGGATTCAGTTCCTTGCCATCAATCCAAACCTTGCCCTCATCCGCCTGCGTGATTTGATTGATGATCCGGATAAACGACGTTTTCCCCGCACCATTCGGACCCAAAAGCCCATAAATACTTGCCGTCGGCACCTCAAGAGAAAAATCCTGAAGCGCAATTTTCTTCCCTGCGTTGTATGTTTTTTTGATATTTTCAGCTTTCAGCATCGATCATTGGTGATTAAAAATGAATAATTAATTTTTTTTCGGAGCAAGATGGTTTCCCCTTCGATTCACTTGTCCAACCCGCTTTCCGTTGCAATCTTTTTTTAATGGCTGTCTTCGCCTACGCTCAGACAACCATTAAAAAAAGGATTTCCACTGCAATCGGGGCTATGTTGAGGTTTTGCCTTTCCTTTCAACGATTTTTAAAACCTCACAAAATTAGTTCATTAATCTCAAAAATGTTACAGAAATAATTTGCAATTGAACTGTACTTTGTCATTGAATTCGTAAAATGTAAGATCACCATCAAATCAAAAAGGTCCATATCAGTGTTCCTCGGCACTACCACTTTGCAATATTATTATCAAATGGGTTTGTGTTATAACTGATTGATTTGTAACAAAATCGATGCATCTGCCTCATCATAATGAATCAACGGCTGATCGTAATGAATCAATGCTTCATCGTAATGCTTCTTTGGCCTAACAATGAATCATTAACCAAACGAAATAAATCCATAGCATAACATAATGAATCAGAGTGGCGAAGTAATGGCTCAATGAGGTTTTGTAATGAGTCAATCCTTTGTAAAAGTGTATTTTCTTCAATCTTTTATGATTAGGAGCTGAGAAAGTATTGTCAAGCTTCAACATCCTGAAAAAGTTTCGTCACAGCACTTTTTGGCAAAATCAAGCGAGAACTTGTCAATGCTCCGTAGGAGCCAACTGTTAATAGCAGCAAGGGCACCACATAATCAAAGCTCCGTAGGAGCGACCTGTTAATAACGTCCAGTGCACCACACCGGCATTTGTAATTCAAATCAAGAATCCCCAATCAGATTGCGATAGATTCATTCATTTATCACACTCTTGACAAATCAACTTTGACAAAGATTTATTAATTCTTAAATTAGCCAACCAAAACCAATCCGCCAAAACTAACAGCCAAATGCCGATTGCTAAAAGCCACATTATGACGCAAGAATTTTTGGGAAATTCCCAATTCAACATATCAAACCAAGCGGTTTCCGCAAGCTGTCCGTCCAATATCGCATTGATAAAATATTGGGGGAAATACGAAAACCAAATCCCAGCAAATCCCAGCATAAGCTACACGCTGAACCATTGCCGAACCAACACCTCAATGGAGTTTTTTGCTGGAGAAGAATTCTCAGTTCATACTTTCTTATCAGGCAATGAAGAACAGAAATTCGGTGAAAAAATCGAAAAATATTTCAAAAACATAGAGCAATATTTGCCCTGGATTCTGAAAGGAAGGTACATCATAAAAACCGAAAATACCTTTCCACACAGTTCCGGAATCGCCAGTTCGGCTTCTGGTTTCGGCGCGATTGCAAAATGTCTGATGAATCTGGATGATATTTTTTCAGGAAATTCAGATTCAAACTTTAGAATAAAAAAAGAAAGTTTCCTCGCAAGATTAGGAAGCGGAAGTGCGTCCAGAAGTCTTTACGAAGGTTTGGTCGTTTGGGGTCAAACGGAAGAAGTGGAAGGCAGTTCAGACTTATTTGCCGTTCCATATAACAACAACGACATCCATCCAATCTTCAAAAACTTCAACGATTGGGTTTTGCTCATTCACGAAGGTCAGAAATCGGTTTCGTCCACCGTTGGTCACGGCTTGATGAACACCAATCCTTACGCCGAAAGACGTTTCCAGGAAGCCCACGAAAATTTCACCAAACTCAAAACCATCCTTGCCATAGGCGATATGGCAGGTTTCATCAAACTCGTAGAACACGAAGCATTGACCCTTCACGCTATGATGATGATGAGCGAACCTGCTTTTATCCTCATGCAAAGCGGAACCTTGCAGGTCATCAATAAGATTTGGGAATTCAGAAAAATCACTGGTTTGGCTTTATTCTTCACTTTGGACGCCGGCGCCAACATCCACTTGCTTTTCCCGAATGATATTGATAAAGAAAGAATCACAGATTTCATCACCACAGAACTGATTCCGTTGACCCAGAAAGGTGGTGTTGTCAAGGATGTGATGAGGTTTTAATTTTTGTAAAATGTATGATGTACAACGTAAAATGTACTTAATGCTTTACAATTTCGACTTTTTTAAAAAAAATAATTATGAAAAAACTTACCCTAATACTCTTAATAAACATCTCCGTCTTCGGAAATGCACAAACCGTAACAGAGCCAACCAATCATTCGGCAGAATGGTCGCAGCCTTACGAGCCATTCAGAATTGTGGGGAATCTTTACTACGTTGGAACTTACGATCTGGCTTCGTATCTCATTGTCACGAACCAAGGTAATATCCTTATCAACACTGGTTTGGCAGATTCTTATCCTCAAATCAAAGCGAATATAGAGAAGCTGGGATTCAAATATAAAGACACAAAAATACTCACGTTGACCCAGGCTCATTTTGACCATATGGGCGCAATGGCTGACATCAAAGCGGAAACTGGTGCAAAACTGTATGTGGACGAAGCGGAACTGGCGGAACTACAATCTGGCGGAAAATCGGATTATGAATTGGGGAAATATGGCGTGACCTTCAAACCACTAACGCCGGATTTTCTATTGAAAAATAAAGGTAAAATCAAATTGGGAAACACGACTTTGACTTTGCTTCATCATCCCGGACATACCAAAGGTTCGTGCAGTTTTATCTTCGAAACCAAGGATGAAGACAGAACATATAAAGTCCTGATCGCTAACTTGCCTTCCATCATAATCGATCATCAATTTTCTGATGTGAAAACCTATCCGACGATGCAGCAGGATTACGCCTATACTTTAGATGCTATGAAAAAGCTGGATTTTGATGTTTGGGTGGCTTCTCACGCTAGTCAATTCGACCTTCACAAAAAACGAAAAGAAGGTGATGCTTACAATCCGAAACTATTTATGGATAAAGAAAATTATTTCAGAAGACTGAAAGATTTGGAAGATGATTATTTGGATAAAATAAAGGAGGAATCTCAGGAAAAATAAAATACTTTGTACTTATTACATTTTACTTTTTACAACAACAAGCTATGCAAATCCACCACATCGCCATCATCTGTTCAGATTACGAAGTTTCAAAAAAATTCTATACCGAAGCCTTGGGATTGGGTATTATTCGTGAAGTTTACCGTGAAGAAAGACAATCTTATAAACTCGATTTGGCAATGGGGGAACATTATGTTATAGAGTTGTTTTCTTTTCCAAATCCGCCAGAACGACCTTCCAGACCAGAAAGTTGTGGCCTTCGTCATTTGGCTTTTTCAGTGGACAACGTAGAAAGAAAACGAAATGAATTAATGGAAAAAGGTTTGGATTGTGAGGAAATCAGAATCGATGAATTTACGGATAAGCCATTCTTTTTCACGCAGGATCCGGACCATCTACCTTTGGAGTTTTACGAAAATTAGACTTAGAGATAATAGACGGATAGATGATAGACTAACTTGATAAATTAAAATCAATTATCATTTATCTGTCATCATTTATAATTAATGCGCGTAACCTGTCAAAAAACTGATGGTCATAATCGCCAAAACAATTAGTGAAATGACGACATAAACGTAATCTTTCTCTTTAAGATAACCTATCAATGCAAAAATAATTCTGACCAAAGGTGTCAAGATCAAAAACAAAATTCCAAGCTGAATAATAGCCATTCCTTCACCTTTAAGAAGCGAATTCCAAAACTGATCCCACACTTTCTCCGATGTGGTTCCCATATCCAAAAGTTTGTACTTCTTAGGCATCACAAAACCTTCCATAAATAGCTTGATAAACCCGATTAATGAGGTAACCACAGAAAGAAGAACACCCAATCTTAGAAGATTGCCGACAGATCTGTTCAAATCGATGTCTGTAAATGGTTTGGTTCTCATTATTGGAAGTTTTTGGCGATACCGTTGTACATCATATAGATCGAAAGAATGGTAATAACAATTGCGAAAAATACTTTTAGTTTTTTAGTTTTTGAAATCATCAGGGTTTTTGATCCTATAAAACTTCCGACAACCACTCCAATCAAAACGGGCGCAGCAATTACGGGAATGATCTGTCCTCTTTGGAAATAGATCATCGCACCTGCAACAGCCGTTACACCTATCATAAAATTACTCGTCGTTGTAGAAACTTTGAAAGGTAATTTCATCATATTGTCCATCGCCAGAACCTTGAGAGCGCCGGAGCCTATCCCTAAAAGTCCAGACATGGCTCCTGCAAAAATCATCATCATAAATCCAGGAATTGTATTTTTCGAAGCGTAATGTTTGATCCCATCTTTATCCGGAAAAGTGCCGTAGAGTTTCAGCTTATCAGCCAGGCTACCTTTTATTAATGCTTCCTGATGATCTGGTTTTCCCCGGAGATTAAGCAAAACGGTAAGGATGAGAATACTGGCGAAAATAATTCCGATCGTATTGGGATTCAGAAATCCGGAAACCAAAGCGCCGCAAACGGCTCCTGCTGTGGTTGCTATTTCCAGGAACATCCCGATTCTCATATTTGTAAAACCTTCCTTTACAAAGGCAACAGCTGCTCCGGAAGAAGTTCCGATTACAGAGATAAGAGAAGCGCCAATTGCGTAGTGCATTGGGACATCAAAACCAAGCGTGAGTAAGGGAATAATGATGACTCCGCCGCCCAATCCTGTGAGAGATCCCATCAATCCGGCTGCAATAGCTCCAAAAAATAGAATTATGATTTCTGACATCCGACAAATATAAAAGTATTGGTTTGTGTACACAACTTTGAAAAAGATTATTTTGATGTATTTTTGCAACATAATTTTTCCGCATGAAATTATTCTACTTGATCCTGGGCGCAACAAGTACAGGCAGAAATATCGAGCAACATGATGTGTTCTTCGGAATTGCAGAAAATGTGGAGGATCTGCATCCGGAGATCAAGAACTTTTGGAAATTGAGCAAACTTCATATCGACTGTTATCAGGAAGTGAGATTTGCTGATGGATATGAATTGAAGATTGTAGAAAAAACGGAAGTCAGAAATAATGCGCAATTATTCTTTGTCAATCTTGGCGGTTATAAATTGGGATATTTTGAAGAATTTCACGAACAGCACCTTATGGTAGGGTCATCTTTAGCAGAGGTGATCAAAAAAGTCAAGAAAACTCGCTTTTATAAAACGATGGGTTTTAAAAATGCACCAAGTCACTTGGATGACCAGCACGGCGTAGATATCGATGATATTTATAATGTAACTGATATGCTGTCGAAAGAAACCAAAGACAAATATTCTATTATTCTTGAAAAATCAGATCTTAAAAATCAAGAAAATGTCATGAAAGTAGGCTATTTCAAAATCAAATAAAAAAAATAAAGAAAATGAAAATCGGAATTTTAGGAGGCGGACAACTCGGAAGAATGTTCATTCAGGAAGCATTGAAATATGATGATGAATTCTATGTTTTGGATCCTAATCCGGAATGTTCCTGCGCTCATATTTCTCATTATACGCAAGGCGATTTTAATAATTATGAGCACGTTTTGGCGTTCGGAAGAGACAAAGATGTGATCACGATTGAAATCGAACACGTGAACGTACAAGCTTTGGAAGAGCTGGAAACGCTGGGTGTGAAAGTGGTTCCGAATTCAAATATCATCAAGATTATTCAGCAGAAGATATTGCAGAAAGAATTTTATGCAAATCACAAAATTCCGTCTCCGGCGTTTGAAATTATGGATGGCAGTGAGGAAGAAATCAAGATCCAGCTTCCTTTTGTTCAAAAGCTGAATACGGGCGGCTACGATGGAAAAGGCGTTCAGCTGATCCGTACAACGCAGGATTGGAGAAATCTTTGGACTCAGGAATCTGTTTTGGAAGATTTGGTAGACATTGATAAAGAATTGTCTTTGATTGTGGCTAAGAACGAGAAAGGGGAGATCAAGCATTTTCCAGTGACAGAAATGGTGGCTGACCCAAAACTGAACCTTTTGGACTTCAATATTTGTCCGGCTGATATCTCTAAAGATGTTCAAGATCAAATTGACATCATCGGTAAGCAGTTCATTGCCAGTGCAGGTTCTCCGGGACTTTTCGCGATAGAATTATTCCTTGATAAGGAAGGGAAAGTGTGGGTCAACGAAACCGCACCTAGACTGCATAACTCAGGACATCAGTCTCAGGAGGGCAATGCCAATTCACAGTTTGAACAGTTCTACAGAGTGGTGACCAACTCGCCTTTGGCCGATACAGATCATCATGGTTTCTCTGGAATGCTGAATCTGGTGGGTGAAGAGAACCACTCCGGAAAAGTAAAATACCAAGGTTTGGAAGATGTGTTGAAGCTGCCCAGAACCTATGTGCATCTTTATGGAAAAACAGATACCAAACCGGGACGGAAAATGGGGCATATCAATGTTTTGGCCGATTCCCGCGAAGAACTGATGGACAGACTAATTCATATTAAGTCTATGGTAAAAGTGATTGCGGGATAGTATTTCACAGAAATCTAAGTTAAAAAACAGCTCTTGTACTGATGATAAAATGGTGGTCGATTGTGGTTTTTGATGAAAGAAATGAAACAAAAAAGCAAGGCAGAAAACCTTGCTTTTGTTATTGGTGAAAAATTAAAAAACTACTTGGCTTTTAATTTATCAAGCGTGTTATTGTAAGCTTCTTTGGTGTCTTCAGCTGCTTTTTTAGTAGCCTCTTTGGTATCTGCTGCCGCTTTATTTATCGCTTCTTTGGTATCGTTGGTGGTTTCCTTCATATCCTGATTCGCTTTTTGTGTTGCCACTTTTGCTTTGTCAACCGTGTTGTCAACGCCTTCTTTTACATCTTTTGCAGCGTTGTTTACCGCATTTTTGGTTGTCTCCCAAGCCATAGTGGCATCAGCCAAAGCTTTTCTGGAAGCTTCTTCCGCTTTTTTGTCGCCATTTTTTATGGCAGCATCCAGGTCAGCTTGTGCCTTATCTACCTTGGCCTTAGCTTCATCACTGGCTAAGGTTGTGTTTTCAGTTGTTTTTACCACACTTACGGTGTCAGAACCATCAGTGGTAACCACTGTTTCGCTCTTTTTACAAGAGGTTGCGATTAATAAAGTAGCTGTAGAAGCAACTATCAGGATTTTTTTCATTGTTTTAATCATTAATTTAAGAATGTGTTTTATGGATATTAAATTTAGAAAAAATAGTAATATAAAGCCCAACTATTATTGTATTGTTTTGAATTTTAACATTCCCGGTTTGTAATTAATAATGAAAACGCCCACAATGATAAAGGCTGTTGCAATCAGGAATTTTGCAGAAATCGTTTCTCCCAAGATCAGCCAGCTTAGAAAAATACTGATGATCGTATTGACATAAGATAAAATAGAAACCCGTGTTGGAAGCAGTGTTCTGAGTAAATAATTATAAGCAAAAAATGCCGTCACAGATCCAAACACAGCCAGATAAATGATGGCCAAAATACTCTGCGCAGACCAACGGTCAACATCAATGGTCTGCGAAAACTGAAAGGCGAAAATCAACTGCACAACTCCCGCAAACGCAAACTGATAAAAGAGATTCAGGAAAATGTTGTTATTTTTGGAATGTAATTTTTTGGTATAGATCGTTCCACCGCCCCAGCACAAAATGGCCAAAAGTAGTATGAGAAGTCCATTGGTGTAATCCGGATTTGCAAGGTCATCTATGCCGTCCCAGAAAATAAAAACGACACCAAATAAGCCCATCAGTAGCCCAATTAAAGTTCGGAATGTGAATTGTTCCATCCCAATGATCATACTTCCGATAAATATAAATACAGGCGACAGCGCAGTGATCAATGAGGTCAAACTGCTCGTCATGTGTTGCTCTGCAACGGTAGTCAATCCATTGGCACCAATCAGCAGCAGCGTAGATAGGGTGATCTGAATTCTTAAATTTTTCCAGCCAATCCACTGCAATTCTTTCTTGAAAAGTAAAATTGGCAAAAGGATCACAGCAGCTAAAAACTGTCGCAAGCCTGCAACAAACCAAGGCGGAACAGTTTCTACACCGATCTTAATACCCAGGAAAGTCGTTCCCCAAACAAGGGCAACGATGAAAATACAGATGATGGTTTTGGAACTCAAATGGAAGGAATTAAAAACAAAGATATTCTAAAAAACCCGAGTTTTACTCATAAATCTTTATCTTTGGACAACTCAATGTCAGATTGGAAAGATTGATGATCAAATCATATTTTCAAATAATTTATAATCTGATTTTGGTTTTGGAATTGAAAATCTGAAATCTAAAATCTAAAATCTAAATTTTATTATGGTCGGAATAATAATGGGCAGCCAAAGCGATCTCCCAATTATGCAGCAAGCAGCAGATTTCTTAAAAACGCTCGATATCCCTTACGAACTCACCGTGGTTTCTGCACACAGAACACCTGAGAGGATGTTTGATTACGCAAAAACAGCCAAAGAAAGAGGGCTGAAAGTCATTATTGCAGGCGCAGGCGGCGCGGCACATCTTCCGGGAATGGTGGCCAGTTGTACCACTTTGCCCGTGATTGGTATTCCTATTTTGTCCAGCAATTCTATCGACGGCTGGGATTCAGTTTTATCAATTTTGCAGATGCCTTCCGGAATTCCCGTTGCCACAGTTGCACTCAACGGTGCTACAAATGCAGGGATTCTCGCTGCGAAAATCCTTGGAACATCAGATTCCGAAGTTTCTCAAAAATTAGAAAACTATCAAAATTCATTGAAAGATAAAGTCCTCGGAACTGTAGATGACATTAAAAAACTGCACCCGAATCAGTTTGATAAATAGAATGATTTGGGCAGCTTTTCCGTCTTCCACTCCCGCTATTTTTTGCCAGCGCATTTCCCACCGCAAAAAATGAGCTCCGTTCAAACCTAACGAAGTGGTTCATCGATTCAATTAAAAAAAATAGGAAAGATGAGATAAGCCGGGCTGCAGTTTCCACTTTTGTAGATGTTTTCCCATAAATGATGGTCAGTAAAAAAGTCATCGCAAAATTAAGCGATAGAGAACTTGAAAATTACCTTAAACCGGATAGCCGGTTTGTATCAAAAAGTGTTTGCCTTGCATTTGATATTTTAAAAGAACGCGGAAAAGCATTTTCTCCAGCCGAAGCAGAGCGCATTCAACAATTGATCCAGTCAAAAGAGGAGGTTGAAAATGAGTCTGTTACGATGGACGACAAATGGGACAAAAACCTAACGGAAGATCAAACCGCTATTGAGCTATATTCCAATAAAGTCATTTGGTTCTTCAGTGTTGTTTTTGGCGTGCTCTTCGGGACGGCTTTACAGGTTTTTAATTTCTTCAAAGTCAATGACAGAAAAGGTGCAACCATTTCTCTTGTTTTTGGACTTTCTTATTTTGTTGGACAGATTTATTTACTCAATTATATTGGAGATGTAAGATATGGAAAGATGTCGCTTCGGTTTTTGCTTGACGGGCTTGGCGCATTTGGTTTATCCTTAATTCGAGAGCAAATGTTTCAAAGCGAGACTCAATACCGCGCAAAATCTTTTACAGTTCCGCTGGTTATTACGATTTCGATACATCTTGTCATTATCTATTTTATGTTTTCTGAATTGTAAATCATTTATTTTTTCTTACTACATTTCTACTTGTCCAAAATCCCACGGATCTTGTTTGCATTCGTGATCAATTCTCCTAAGTAATCAAAATTCTCCTTTTCCAACGCCGATTTGAATTTTCTAAGCTGCGTGATATGTTCATTCAAAACGTCTAAAACATTTTCTTTGTTCTGGCGGAAAATAGGAACCCACATTTCCGGATGCGACTTTGCCAAACGAACGGTACTGGAAAAACCGGAACTTGCCAACTGGAAAATCGTGTCTTCCTCGCGTTCTTTTTCCAAAACGGTATTCGCCAATGCGTAAGAGGTAATGTGTGAAATGTGCGAGATGTAAGCCGTGTGGACGTCGTGTGCATCAGCATTCATATAAATGGCGTGCATTTCCAGATTCTCGATCACTTTTTCCACAACTTCCAATGCATTGTCATCAGAATCTTCTTTGTTGCAAATCACAGCTGCTTTTCCTGCGAAACTATCTTTCGTAGCAGAGCCTGGACCTGAGTTTTCCGTTCCCCACATCGGGTGAAAGGCCACAAATCGTCTTCTGTTCGGATGATCTTTGATAGATTCTACGATCCTGGATTTGGTAGAACCAACATCCATAACGGTCTGTTTTTCATTAATTAAATCTAAAACTGACGGCAATATTGTCCGCGCCGCATCTACCGGAATTGCAATGATAACCAAATCAGAATTCTTTACGCCGTTTTCCAGATTTGCTTTTTCATCAATAATATTTAGTTCCAGAGCGTTGCTGAGGTGGTTTTCATTCTGATCTATTCCGTAAACGAAATTGGTGAAGTTTTTATCTCTTAATTTCAGTGCGATAGATCCACCAATCAATCCAGTTCCTATGATGCTTATTTTCATCTTTAATATTTAAGTTCTTTAACGAAAAAACCCCGTCATCAGGACGAGGTTTTGATATTGATACATACGAATCCTAATCCTGTTTCAGGGTCAAAATTGCGTCATAATATGTCGTGTTCATTGTTTTCACAGAACGAAGATAAACATTAATTCTGAAAATTTCAAAAAAATGATGGATTTGAAATGATCAAAGTAGATGGAATGTCTGAGAGCCAAAGACTTTTGGAATCGATGAGATTTCGCCAGCTTTTGTTACTGATGAGCATCAGATCCTGGGATTTCAGAAAATCTTTTTCGATCATTTTTTCGTTGTAAAGCGTGATGTGATTGGGCGCAATATGCTCGATGTTTCTGATCAGTTCACGGATCTCTGTGTTTTTACGGATTTGTCCGGCTGCATCCAAAATGATGACCTGAGAATCGTTGTTGTTGATCAGGCGTTTTGCATATTCTACAAGGTAGAAATCATTCAGTTCGAAAATCGGAATGAAAATCTTGTCCGCACTTTCAAAATTTTTGTCCACCATAATCCCAACCGGAATATTGGTTTTATCCAGAATACTCAAGGTAAAATCATCAAAGGGCGACGTGTTGAAAATATAGGATTTGCCTTTGACGGTATTGAGAAGTTTTCCTGGGTTGATGATCTTCGTGGTGAATCCAAGCAGCTTTCCGAGGAGACTTCCTTCATAGATTGATTTTCCCAGCATCATGAGAAGGAGGTCATAATGACCTTTGTTGGTAATGCTAATCAGGTCATTTTCTATATCTGTAGACGCTTTGAAGAGCGTCGTGACTTCCAGTTTGAGTTCGTGCGACGTATCAATCAAATTTTCGAAAAGGTCTTTTTCATAACCGTCAATATCATAAGAATGGAGCTCGTCAACAGGTGCAATGGTCATTGCAGTGATGCTTTTGTTGCTGTTCATTTTATTGGTAAAGTTGTCAGCCAGTTTCAGAAGCACACTTCCGGATTCGGGATTGTCGAAGGATAGAAGCACTTTGTATTTTCCACCGTTTTTATCTTCATTGTCTTCTGCAAAATCTTTTTTTCCTTTGAAGAAATAATTAATCAAATCCAGACTTGGTCCTGTCATAAAAGTGGTGACAAGCGCCATTATAACCATCATTGCAAAGATTTGCGGACTTAGGACACCCAGATCATAACCGATATTCAGGACGATGAGTTCCATCAATCCACGGGTGTTCATCAGTGCGCCAATCGTAAGACTGTCTTTCCAGCTTATTTTGAGAAATTTAGCAGTCAATGCGCTTCCTATGAACTTTCCTGTGACTGCTGTAAGAATTATTAATCCTGTAATCAGCCAGAGATAACCGTCATTTAATAATCCAATTTGAGTTCGTAAACCTGTGAAAACGAAGAACAGTGGCAGTAACAAAACCAATGCAACATCTTCAACTTTCTCAATAAAAAGGTTTCGGAATTTCACATTTTCCGGCATTATTGCGCCTGCCATAAACGCTCCAAATAACGCATGGATCCCAATCACTTCTGTGGCGTAAGAAGAAATGATTAATGTCAAAAAGAAAATGGCGACAATCGATTTGCTGATAATTCCTTTCCCAGCTTGTAGTTCGCCGATTCTCTTTAGGAAAGGTCTTACGATCTTAATCATCAATAAAACATAAGCGATGGCCATCAAAATCACATAGATAGAACTGGCAAAAGAGCCGGCTTTTACGATGGCGATAACGGCTGCCAAAATGCACCAAGCCGTAATATCATCCGCGGCAGCGCAAGTGATAACGATGGTCCCGAGTTTCGTTTTCTGGAGATTCCTTTCCTGGACAATTCTCGCCAAAACCGGAAATGCTGTAATGCTCATCGCAATGGCAATGAATAAGGCAAATGAACTGAATTGAACACCATCTGGCGCAAATTCTTTATAGATAAAGTAGGAGAGTCCAATTCCTAAGGCAAACGGAAAAATAATACTGGCATGGCTGATGACGACCGCATCGTGCGCTCTTTTGCGGAGAACACTGAGATCCAGCTCCATCCCAACGATGTACATAAACAATATCAAGCCTATTTGGCTTAGAAACTGTAAATTACCTAAGGATTCTTTAGGAAAAAGGAACGCTGAAAATTCCGGAAAGTATAAACCGACCAGCGATGGTCCCAAAACGATCCCGGCAATCATCTCGCCAATCACAGACGGTTGTTTCAGCTTCATACATATCCATCCAAAAAGTCTCGCGACAAAAATAATGGTAATGATTTGTGCTAAAAGTAATGCCAGTGGATGATGGAGATTGACTAGAAATGATTCTGTGAAATTCTCCCAAATTGTGCCTTTGGATTGCTTGATAAGAATACTTTCGCCGGCTTCCAAGGTTTTGCCTTCTATGAAAAACCAATACATTAAACCCGAAAAAAATAAAATAGTTGCGACGTAAAAAATAATATTCCTGTACTTTGCCATATTCATTGATCTAAATTTTACCTGAATTCTAGGTGTAAAGATGTGAAGTTTTTGAACACGAAATAAGTATCAGACTGAGAAATGTAATAAAACGGCTGAATTCTGTACTCAAATGGTGAATCTAAAATTTCCGCATCAACTTCTCAGAAACCTGCTCTTTAAAAACATCGCCAACATTAAGTTTTACAGAATTTCCGTCGGTAGAATTGATGTCCAAAATTATTTCTGATGATGAGCATATTTTAATGTGCTGCACATTGACCATTTCCTTTTTATTGATTTGAACAAAATGTTTTTGAGGCAATAGGTCTGATAAATGTTTGAAGCTTAGATTTTTGAGGGTGATTTCCGAGCCGTTTTTCAGGATCACATCTTTGTCCCGGCTGTCGATCTCAGACGTTTTGATGTAGACGATCTCGTTCGTAAAGATCCCTGTTTTTCCGAGATTGGTATTCCATTCCAGCGTGTTGTTTTTTTCCTGCTGGGTCACCTGTTTTTCGGCTTTTTCCAAAGCCTGCTGGAGGCGTTCTTTTTTGATCGGTTTTCTCACATAATCAATCACATCCAAATCGAAAGCTTCGGCGGCGTATTCTTTGTAAGCGGTGGTGAAAATAATCTTTTTCCCCTTGATCAATTCTGCAACCTGAAGGCCGTTGAGTCCGGGCATTTCTATGTCAAGAATACAAAGGTCACAGTCGATATTGTCGATCTCCTGAAGAAAAACTTTTGGATTGTTGAAGGCTTTGACAACTTCCACATCCAATTCATTACAAAGCAATTTGAGGTAGCTGATTGCCAGTAATTCATCGTCCAGTATAACGCATTTTATCATAAAATTCTCCGAGATTGATTTTTAAATGAGCGGTGTAAATATCGTTATTGATACTTTTCGTCAGCTTGTAATGGCTTTTGTAGATCATCTTCAGTCGTTGGTCAAAAGAGCCGCTGCCGAAACCGCTGTTTTCTTTTTGCATCGGTGTTTTTTCTGAGATCTTGTTGCTGACCTTCATTTCAAACTGTTTGTTTTCAAGACTTAAAGTGATGGCAATAAAAGAATCCTGAGCCAGGAAGTCTGTGTGTTTGAAGGCGTTCTCAATCAAATCAACAGAAATCAATGGGGCGAAAATCCTCTCTGTAAAAATGGGATCTTCTTTATCAATTTTGGTTTTGATACGAAGGTCAAAAAGTGGATTGATTTTGATCTTATTGATCTCAATAAGGCTCATTGCAAAATCGAGCTCGGCTTTGGCGCTGACGTATTTGTTACTGCTTTCGTAAAGGATATAATCCAGGATATTCGCCAGTTTGTCTAGCGAAATGTAAGTCTGATACGCGTGTGACTGGACAGAATTGAGTATGTTTTTGAAAAGGTGAGGATTCAGTTTGGTCTCGATATGTTCCAATCGGACATTGTCCAATTTACTTTCGATGACTTTGTAACTTTCCTGAAGAATTTTGTTTTTAGTCTTCGCCGATTTGTATTTTCCGTAAAGAAAAAAGCAGAAAACGATCAGAAAAAAAATGGCGAAAATCCCTCCAAATAGAAAATAATCCGGGAGTAATAGATTTCTGCCATTCATGGGGTAGATGTTAGAAGTTAGATTTTAGAAATGAAATTTGAAATTAAAATTAAATCAATCCATCCATCTATTTTATTTTTTTGAATCCTATAAACTCTGCGTTTTCCTTGCATTTAGAATAATTTATCTCGAATCTTGGATTGTTTTTCGGATAGAGCAGCAGATATTGCGGACAAGGTTTATTCTGAGGTTTGCTTCGCTCAAAATCGATTTTTCCGGCTGAGATAATACTGTCTTTCAAAAATTTTTCTGAGATTTTATTCGCTTCCATTTCGGTTTTGAAACTTGGCGAATACCTGAAATCCTTGGTCAGCGTTTCTGCAATCACTCGGTCATTCGGGAAATAAGAGCAAGTGGTTCCTTTTTGATTTAAGATAAAGAAAACGATCAATATGCCAGGAATAAAACCGATGGCGTAGAATTTTAGTTTTTTGAACATTGTCTAGTCTTAGAAAATCAATAGATTAATATCGTGGTAGGCAAGATCGAATCTGTTGCAAATCAACTGCTTTGTGTGTCTGCCTTTGTACATGTAAAGTGATTGTTTGATTTCACTTTTATGAATCAGCATATTTTCGAATCCGCCTTCTTCGTCATATCCTAAGAGATAACTTAGGAAGAAATTACTGACTGCTTTCGTGGTCGTTCTTGGCATTTTTGAAGTTAGATTCGGCAATCCGCAATGGATTACACCATGTTTTATAATGAAAGGATTTTCTGTCGTGGTCAATTCTGAAGTTTCGATCACTTTTCCGTTGTCGATCGTGATATCGATGATGACACTGCCTTTTTTCATTTTCATCACCATATCTTCAGTAACGATGGGCGGCAGATTAAGTCTTGGTAAAGCTCCTATCACAACATCGGCTCTTCGTAATGACTTAGTCAGTTCCTTAGGGTCGATGATAGAGGTCGGAACGCGGCTGTCTACCAAGCTATGAAGTCTTCTCAGTTTTGAGAGTGAATTGTCAAAAACCTTGACACTGGCGCCAAGGCCTATTGCGGCTTTGGTTGCAAATTCGCCAACGATGCCTGCGCCTAGAACGACTACCTCTGTAGGACGGACGCCGGTGATGCCACCAAGCATCAATCCATTGGACATGGCCAAAAGTTCCGAGGCATAAAGGATGGACACGCTTCCTGCAATTTCGCCGATTAATCTAACAAGGGACAGTTGCTTGTACTCATCCATTATGAATTCGAAAGCGATGGCATTTACTTTTTTGCAAGCCAATTTGAGGAAATAATCTTTATCTCTAAGGTTGATCTGCAGCGCAGAGATGAGATAGGTCATCGGTCTCAGGTATTCGATTTCTTCCTCTGTAGGTGGATTTATTTTTAGGACAAGATCTTGTGCAAAAGCCACTTTGGGATCATTGGTGATCTCTGCGCCAGCTTCGGAATATGATAAATCGGTGTAATGAGATCCCAAACCGCTGCCGGATTCTATGATCACCTTGTGTCCGTTATTCACCAGTATCTGAACAGCATCCGGAATCATACAGGTTCTTTTCTCATTCAGACAGGTTTCTTTCGGAATCCCGATGCTGAATGCTTTTCCTTTTTTTACAACTTCAAGTTTCTCCTCCTTGGGAATGAGATCTTCTTCAGTAAAAGGCGTAAATATGGTGGACGTGCTGCTCATAAAAAATGAATCATTAATCAAAAAATAAAGAACAAAGATAAAACAATTTACTGTATGGTTAATCAAATTCGATTACTCTTCCGGAATCTGTATTGGTAATACTCATTTGATGGAAGTCATAACCGTCCAGTTCATCCATATAGATCTCGGGCCATTCGATAATAGAGAGGTAACAATTGTCCAGATATTCCTCGATGCCAAAATCGTAAGCTTCTTCTACTGACCGGAGTCTGTACAGATCAAAATGGAAGACTTTTCCCTTTGGTGTATCGTACTCATTAACAATAGAGTAGGTGGGCGATGAGATCTCGTCCTGGCTTTCCAATTCTTTCAGTAGGAATTGTGAAAAGGTGGTTTTCCCTGCGCCAAGATTCCCTTTTAATAATAGAATAGGGTGTTTTATTTCTGGCATGATCTGTTGTACTACATCATACCATTCGGAAAGTTTACTGATCGAGAATGTCATTTTTCTTTTTTGCAAAATTAAAAGATTAATGAAATATGAGCTTCATATATTTTGTATTTCTCCTAATATCGAAATAAAAAAAGGAGAAAAATTTCTCTTTCTCCTTTTATAAATAGTGATTTTTATGACTTTACGGTCTCCAAAATGTCCAAACGCTTCCGTTGAAAACTACCAGTAATTTGGTCGTTGTATCGTAAACCATCATTCCTGGTGCTGGGTTGATGATGTTGAGGTGCGGACTTGCTACTTTTGGCAAAACCATCGCTTTGTTGGTGTCTTCTAGCACCAAGATTCCTGCTGTTGCTGTGACAGTACCGATGGAGAATTTTGCATTGGTAGATTCAGTTGCTGCATTCTGTATTGTAATGCCATCTACACTGGTTACAGGGTCCACAGTGGTTCCTGCGGTATTGATAGAAAGATCTCTCCACGAAGCAGCATATTTTACTTTCACTTTTTTATCCGAAAGGTCATAAACCATAGTTCCGTTTACAGCACTGGTAACAGATCCGGTATTGGTGACCCAAGGTAATAATAATCCTCTGTTAGCAGATCCAAACTCCAGGGAAACTGCAGTATTAGATACAGTTGTTTTGCCAACAGCCACCTGAGCAGATGCCACAATTGCAAACAAAGCTGAATATAATATGATAATTTTTTTCATTTTTTTCATTTTTTTAGTTAACATCAGAACAGGTTTGTGTGTTGAAACATTTCCAGCCTGTTGCTGTACCATCAATATTGATCTGAAGACAGTCCAAAGTGATGTTGTAAACCATCATCCCTTCTATTAAACTGGCTGCGGGAATGGCAGTAATTTGTGCTGTGGTCAATCTGTTCGGTACAAAACCTTTTGTTTTGGATTCTAGGGCAGTCCAGGCTCCTTTTCTTACCATTGGCCAGTTGCTTCCGACGGATCCTGCTCTTTGCAAAGAGGTGATGCCTTGATTGGTGTCTAGTACAGTTCCTGCAGTAATGGTAGGTTTGTAGCAAATACAAGCGTTGGCCGCTACCGTTTGAGAATCGCCAATGCCTTGTCCAACATCCGATGTGCCATCTGTGTTATCAGCAACGCCGGAAATTCCAGAGTTATTCATTACAGAATAATTGACAAGCTGTGGAACACCACTTGCTCCTCCTACGGTGCTTATGATCTGTGCAGGCGTTCCTGTGGTAGTTCCATTCCCTAAAACTTTGATCTGTCCTCTGTAAGCATAGTTCGCATCTCCTACCGGAAGACTAAGTGAATGCACCTGGTCAAATTTTACAGTTTCTGAACCTTCTACAGAGTCAGGACATCCGTCACCATCGCTATCCACATCGTATTGATTAGACAATCCATCTGTGTCAGAGTCACAAACACCGTTTTTTAGTCCATTTGCTCGTCCAGTGATGGAAGTTGGACCTACCACTAATTGACTTAATACAACAGAGTTAGCACCTGTTCTGTTCCAGACAATTGAATTGAAAGTATTTCCATTGTAAAGTTGAAGTGGGAATAGAGGTCCGCCACTCACTTTACTACCATACATATTTACAGATCCATTTTTATGAATAATGATCCTTACTATTGGAGCGGCAGCAGTTCCTGTCAAGTTATAAATCTGAGGAACATTAACGCTTCCGTACGTATCCCCATCCAGGAATCTTACGTTGTCGGTTTGATCTTGCTGAAACTCTAGTCTACTGGTTGATAGGTTTGTTCCATTGATATTCAAATTAAATGAATTATCAAGCGTATAAACATCAAAAAATAAATCCTAGATCGGCTGCTGGCGCAGAAAAAGTGGTAACTGTACCATCTGTAGAGCTATAATTGGTATCAACGACACTGTTAGCACACTCAAAAATGTCTAAAATACCGTCATTGTCAGAATCAAGGTCCAAAATATCTGCAATGCCATCATTGTCTAAATCGCGCTCAATAGAAACGTTTACAGTACAGGTAGTCGTGCTGCCATTGATGCCGACAGTGAGTGCCCTCAGTCCACTTGATCCAGTTCCATTGTACGTGATAGGAACATCGATAAAAGTGGTTGTCGATGCAATAGTTGCCGTATATGCTACGGTGGTAAAGTCTGGTCCTGACACATTAATATTGTAAGTTCCTGCTTCGTATACAGAAGAAATAGGAACTCGAAGCGTTCTGTTGGCTGCAGTTCCTGCGATAATTGGCGCTGTTTCTAAGATTGTTGAGCCACCGCAGTTTATTATAAAAGGAATATAGTAAGGCACTGAAGCCAAATCTTGGTTTGTTGCATTCAAATTGGTCAAACCTGCATAATTTCGAATGTAAGTTGATGTACCAGTCGATAGATTGATCCTGTAAAAAAATAATTGAGTATTATTATTGACAGAAACGGCATAAATCAATCCATTCAAATAGGCAAGTCCTCTGATGTTTCCCACTGTAGTCGTAGTAGCAGTTGTTGTTGAAGCTGCAGTGGCTCCCACAGGGCCGGTAATTGTACTTACACGGGTCGCAACCAAGGTGGTTGGGTTTACCCTATAAAGATATCTGGTCACTACGCCCGCGTTGGTGTTCTGTACAAACACGAATACATTATTTTGATAATCAAAAAATGTATCTGACGCCCATATTGTTGAAACATTTCCTCCTGTATTATTCCATACTGCATCAGCGACAGGAGCTGTCACAGGGCCTAAGTCTACAGATGTCGGGTATATTTGGTACAATCTTTTAGCAGTATTGCTAAAACCATATGTTACCCCGGAAGGATTGCCGTCGGTTTTAGGAACGTTATTGGTTCCAATACCTCCAATAAGATTGGTTCCTGCTGGGGTACTCTGTCCGGTTGTCACGGTGTTCTTATAAATAACACTTGATGCTGCTGTACTGGAATGGATAAAAACAACATTGCTAGGTGCGCCTCCTGGTGTGTCAAAACCTACAGCCAAGTTACTGATCCTTTCCGGCGTGGCTGCAGAATAATCTGGAGTTGTTAATGGTGTTGGTAATGTCGCAGGTACACCGGTAATGTCGTAGACTCTTCCGGTTGCAGACAATGACATGTAAAGTCTGTCCGCAGTTTGAGAAAATAGCATCCCACTACCCATAAGAAGGCATACTATTGTATAAGAGCCTGTTTAAATTTTATTCAATAAATTTTTTAAAGCGGATAATTTGACCATGTTTTCTGAATTTTCCATCAGGAGTTCATAATTCCGACACAATCTTCTATCATTATCAAACCAAGC
>NZ_AUAA01000047.1 GCF_000428485.1 Epilithonimonas tenax DSM 16811
GTTATTTCCGGAACAAAACCTTTTGACTGTAATAGCAGAGAAGAAAACTCTTTCGGAGCAGTATTTTTCTCTTCAAAATAGATGTGCAGGATTTGGTTTTCTTCTTCAAATTTTACAATCTCAAAATACTCAATGAGAAGTTCCGGTAAAAATAATTTAAGGAGTTCGACATCATTTAACATCCTTCAAAATTATTAATTTTTATCTTTCTCCCCAAGTTTTGGAATTGATCCATAATCCTGAGTACTTGGGATTCTGAATGGTTCCGTTGAAGGTCAGATCCAATAGATTATTGAAAAGTCTTGCATTACCTTCGATCTCCAAACCATAGTTTCTGGTGTTGGCAAAGGTATTCTCGGAAGATCCGTCTGAGAAAACATCCGTGAAAGAAAGATTTTTCAGTGTTGAATAAAAAGGAATCACACCGATACTGAAATTGTTGGTGTAATATTTATAACCCAGCTCAATCTGATTGGTCGTTACCGCTTCCAAAGCTTGAGTGGGGTTGGCTGCTGTAAAATAATTATAATAAGCTTCCTCATTCGGAGATCGGAATCCGTGAGAGAAACGTCCGTAGACTGCATTATTGGTATTGATTTTATAATTAGCTGCTGCGGTGTACGATAACTTATCGATATCATATCTCCAATACGTGTACTGATTGCCCAAAACACTCATATTGTCATCTGCCGTGGTTGTTGAAAAACCATGGACGCCATCCGTTGTCAAACCAGAATTATTTAAATGAGCTGAAGTGGTATTCACGGCGTATCCTCTGTAGAAATCTCTGCTGTAACGGGCGCCAACATTGATGTTCAAATTATCGATCACATTGTAATCGAAGTTGGCATAGATGTCATTCAGACTTCCCTGCGTCTGCGAATCTCTTAGCAAGAATGACATCTGCGTCACACCGTTGTATGTTTTGGAATAGCCCACATCATTAGCACTTAGTGAGGTATCTACCAAATTAAGTAATTGCGGTTTGTCTGTAGCAGTAGTCAGGATGTTACTCCAGTTCCAGTATTGGTTGGATTTCCAGTTGGATTTATAGAAACCAGCCGTTACATTGCCTTTGTCTAATTTATAACTGAACTGGAGATCATTGACGAAATTATTCATCTGCTTATCAATCGCCCAAAACCCTAATTGTTGAACATTGGTTGGATTCACAACTGCGCCATTACTTGCTAATGAATATTGATAACTGTTTCCTAAGATTCCTTTACTACTGGCAAAGCCAGCTGCAGTCTGAGGTCCGCCAGCAGGAAAAATCCCGGTATAATTCATATCAATATTGGTAACCCGTGTTTTATTCAAAACAGAGAAATTATTACCCAAATCGTATTTGAATTCTGCGCCAATTGCATCTACTTTCGGATGGATACCGTCCTGAAGATTTCTTTTGAAGTAACCGCCGCCAGCTTGTGGAATATTCAATTGACTGATTGAGTTATAACTGTACGTTCCATAATTCGGATCAAAACCAGCGAATTCTTTGATGTCATTTCCGTTCTGAGTCAATGGAATTGGAAGGAAGAATGTATTCCTGTCATCCAGTTTTTTGTAATATACTTTTGCATAACCTCTGTCAAACACATATTTCAAGTTCATTCTGATCTGTCCACCATTATTGGCTTTAAAACCAGTTTTTCGCAGTCCGTCATCGGTTCTGTAAAAACCACCAACGCTGAAGAATAATTGATCCTCAATCAATGCACCACCAAGATGGATATCGGTTCTCATTAATCCATAAGTACTGGTTTCCAGTTTCGCTGCTCCTTTGAAAGTATTGCTTCCTTCCTTCGAAATAAAGTTGATAAGACCTCCAGGAGAATTGGTGGCGAAGATGGAACCCGAACCGCCTCTCAAAGCCTCCAATCTTCCTGTTGTATGATCTACACGGAAAAAGTTGTCCGCATTGGCAAACTGTAACGCTCCATCCTCGAAAACCGGCAAACCGTCTTCCTGAACTTGTACAAATTCATAACCTCCGGCAGAAGGAATACCTCTGGAAAATAGATTATTCCCGACTTCTCCGCCGGATGTCTCTACTGCAAAACCAGGAACTCTCTGCAACAATGCCGCCGCACTGATGGGATTTTGTTTCATAATTTCCTTGGCACTGAACGTAGAAATAGCCGTACTGGATTCTATTTTCTTTTTCGGATTGGAGTTTCCGGTAATAACTACCTGATCGATGTCATTGGTTCTTACGGAGTCTTTAACTTCCTGTGCATAAGCATTCTGGAAGTACATCGTTGCAATACCAGCAACCAGGATGAGTGATTTTTTTGTCATGTTTTTAAGTTTATTATTTGTTCTTTTTCAATTGGATATAAACTCCATTTGTCCATCCAAATCCGTCCTGATTCGGATATTCTCCACCACCTGCAATACTCTGGATATCAATGGCATTATACTTCTCCATGAGTTTCCCCGTATTCCTATAAATTCTTTCTACATTCGTACACCAATTATTTTTGATGTCTTCCGCCAATGCCTCAAAACCATAGTTTTTCATCGCCAAATATCCCAACCATTGGTAAGGCGCCCAGGCGTTGGGAGCATCCCATTGCTGTCCAGAATCTTGGGTTGTTGTCATCAAGCCGCCAACTTTCAAAAACTTGTCTTTGATCGTTTCAGAGACGGCTTTTGCCTGTTCTTGATTGGCTAATTTTAAAAACAGAGGATAAAGGGTTGCGATATGCTCCGAAGAAGTTTGAGATTCTGATTTGATATTGTAATCTTTGTAGATCTTATCACCTTCACTCCAGAAATATTGGTCGATAGCCATTTTTCTGGCTTCTGCTTTTTTTCTGTAATTGTTTTTCTTTTCTTCGAAGTTTTGAAGCTCCGATGCTTTTGCCAAAGTATTTTCCAAGTGCCAGAGAAGACAGTTGAGATCTACCTGAGCGAGATTCAGAATTTCTATCGTTCGGATTGAATTGCCGTCTGCAAACCATCTGCTGGAAAAATCCCATCCCGATTCGCACGCTGCCCGTATGTTTCTGTAGAATTCAGGATTCTGAGACATTTCGGCATCTTCCATATCGATCATATAACTTTCAGGCCGCGGCTTGTTTTCGTCATCAAAATATCGATTTAAAAAAGCACCAGCCTTAGTTTTCAAAACATGCCTGTACTGGTTTCCATTTTCCAATTCTGCTGCGCCATCCATCCAAAATTCATATTCCTTTTCCAAGCTGTCAAAATACCGGGCATAAACAGTCTTGTCATTGGTAGACTCTGCCAATAAATCCAGCATTAACGAAAAATAAGGAGGCTGAGACCGGCTAAGGAAATACGTTCTGCTGGCATTGGGTACAAAGCCAAATTCATTAATCAGGGACGCACAGTTTTCTACGATATTTTCCATCATTTCAATTCTTCCGGAAACCTGCAAACCGAGCATTACGAAGTAGCTGTCCCAATAAAAAAACTCATTGAATCTGCCACCGGGAACGAGGTAAGGCTTTGGAAGTTTCAGTAATGTTCCTTTTTCCACGTCAGCGGTTCTTGTCAATTCGTCCCAAAGTTTTTCTATATGCTCATCAATCGGCAATGTTTGCGCTCTGGAAATAGCCGGTGCTGGCTGATCAAAATCAAAATGCCTCAGGATAAAATCTTTAAGATCAAAACCACTTTGATCTTTTTCGGTGTTAAAGTATTGATTGATCTCAGAAATTGGAGACAATGGAATAGCGTCTGCCATCACTTTCTGATCTTCGAAAATCTTGCACTTCTGTACAGCATCAAACAAGTCGAAAATATCTTGTAGGTATAAATTAGGCTTCATTTAATTGTGATTTTTTATTGATTTTATTGATGAAATAGAGAACGATGATGAGCACCGTCATTGGGATTAACGAAAAATAGAATGCCTTGTGTCCGCCCACATTCTGAAAAAGATAACCGATGATCACGGAGCCGCAAGTCCCGCCAAAAGCGGAGAAAAAAGTAAGAATCCCGGCTACGGAGCTATGAGACTGTTTCTCTGTAGCACTTAGAATTGTGGAATTGATCAACGGATAAACAGGCGCCAAAAACAATCCGATCAATGGGAAAACAAATCCAATCATTGGGACATCACTTAGATTCTTGATCTCTTTAACGGTAAGATCAGAAGCCATCGGAAGCACAAAAATTACGAGGCAAGCCGCAGAAACCAAACAGGAAGTGAGGTAAATATACCAATGGATCTTTTTGATAATAAGCCCGGAAATAAATCTACCAAAAGCAATTGAAAGCATCAAAATAACAGCCATCTGCCCAGCCAATTTTTCACTCAGGTGTAGAACCTTTTGGTTGAAGGTCGGCAACCAAGACATAATTCCCTGCTCTGTCATCACATACATAAATGCGAATACGGCAAAGAGGATCAGCAAGGGTTTTCTCATCAGTTGGATCATCTCTTTAAACTCCTCGCCCACCGATTTTGAATGTGCTACCTGAGGCAATTCGAATTTCGAAAACAAAATAAACAGGAAAACAATAGCGATGAGACCTGCCAATATCAGATAGACATCGAGCCAGGCATTTGGATTGGTCTCGCTGTAGAACATGGGGAAAATCACATAAGCGAAAACGATCCCAAGCATAAAAACGCTTTCTATATAACTCATAAAAGACCTGTGGTCACTTTCGTTGTCAGCTACAACGCCAATTAATGCCATCACAGATACTTTGATGATTGCAAAAGAAAATCCTGTACAAGCAAAAAGTAGGATAACACTCCAGAAGGAATTACCAAAATACATCAGAAAACATCCGACAAAGACCAAAGCATAGCTGATGAGCATTCCTTTTTTGTAACCCAACTTCGGTAAGAAAGACCCCATTAAGAATGCGACTAGCGCAATGGTCAAATCTTTCGCAGGTTCCAATAGACTAGCTTTGGACTCTGTGATGCCATAGACATTCTGGGATTTCTGAATCAGAAGACCCACGCTGTTTAGAAGAGCCGCAAAAACAAAGTAGTTGACGTAGAGTGCTAATTTAATTCCTAGATTTTTCATATTCCTGATATCTAATGGTGCAAATTTATTAACATCCTGTTTACAGTAATTTAACATAGTAAATCATTGGTTGTACTCCATTAATAAAAATTAGTATATTTATTAAAAATAGATATTAAAACAATGAGAGTTAGTTTTGAAACCATACTTCCCGATAAAAACTCATCGTTCCGGACGTTGCACATAAAGGTACCGGTAAAAGATCTTCGGTGGGAGTACCATTACCATCCGGAAATTGAGCTGGTGTGTGTCGTTTCTGGGAATGGAAACCGGCACGTTGGCTATCACAAAAGCAACTTTACTGACGGAGATCTGGTGCTGATAGGATCTAATGTACCGCACTCGGGCTTTGGTATCAACTCTGTAGATCCACATGAAGAAATTGTACTGCAATTCCGGCAAGATATCATTACTTTCCCGCAAGAGGTGGAAGAGATACACTCTCTCAACCGCCTGGTCTCACAGGCTCAGCTGGGGATTATGTTCAGTCCACAAGTTAAGCTCCAGATTTTACCTAAACTATATGAGATACTGCAAACCGAAAGCTCGAAGCGGTATTTTATTCTGCTCAATATCCTGTTTGAACTGGCAGAGAGCAAAGATTATGTCTTGCTCAACAAAGAAATCATGCCTCATACGGTGATCTCAAAAAATAAAGAAAGGCTGCAAACTATCTTCACATATGTCGAAAAAAACTACGATAAAGAAATTGATATTAATGATATTGCAAATCTTGTCAACCTTACTTTACCCGCTTTTTGCAATTTTTTCAAGAAAACAACCAAGATTACTTTTACAGACTTTATCAATCAATACAGGATAGACAAGGCCTGTAACCTTATTATACAAGGAAAAAGCATTTCTGAATCTTGTTATGACACCGGTTACAACAGCATTTCCTACTTTAGCAGAACTTTCAAAAAATATATGGGAAAAACACCAACCGAATTTAACAGCGACTTGCTGAAATAAAAAAACCATCACGTCAGACGGATGGTTTTAATATGATATATAAAATTAAATTTATACTACTTTTTCTACTTGCATAAAGCTAAGTTCCATTGGTGTTTTCCTACCAAAAATAAGAACAGAAACTTCTATTTTTTTCTTGTCTTCCAAGATCTTCTCTATCGTTCCGTTGAATCCGTTGAAAGGACCATCGACCACTTTTACGTTTTCGCCAACGATGAAAGGAATTTCCACATCTGTAGCAAATTCAGATAGTTCATCCATTCTTCCGAGCATCCTGTTGACTTCAGATTTTCTCATTGGAACTGGTTCACCACCTTTTGTAAGACTTAAAAAAGAAATTACGCCTGGAATATTTTTGATAACGTGAGGTACTTCTCCAACCAGATCAGCTTCTACCATTAGATAACCTGGATAGTAAGGTTTTTCTTTAGGCACCTTTTTTCCATTTCTGATTTGGATTACCTTTTCCATAGGAATTACTACCTGAGTGACGTAAGCATCCATATTAAGTCTTTGGATCTCATTCTCAATATAGTTTTTCACCTTATTTTCCTGTCCGCTAATAGCTTTCAGCACATACCATTTCGATTCGCTCATGAGGAAAGTATTCGGAATTAGTTAAACATATTAATAAACGTCGCAATAAAATTCTTGATTGTCACACTGAAGAAACTATCTACCCCAAATGTAAATAAAGCAAGGATCACAGTGGTCACAGAAACAACAACTGTTGAAGACTGTAAATCAGACCATTTTGGCCATTCTACTCTATCTTTAAATTCTGTGTAAGAACCTTTTAAAAATTCTACTAAGCTCATTATTTTCTTTTTGCACGGGCACTAGGATTCGAACCCAGATCAACGGTTTTGGAGACCGGTATCCTACCATTGGACGATGCCCGTAGATTAAAAAAGTCCCGTAAGTCTCCCTACGGAACTTTTTATATTATTAAGATAATTAGTCTGTGATTTCAGTAACCTGACCAGCACCTACTGTTCTACCTCCTTCTCTGATTGCAAATCTAAGACCTACGTTAAGAGCGATTGGTTGTAACAATTCTACAGTGATAGTTAAGTTATCCCCAGGCATTACCATTTCTACACCTTCTGGTAAGAAGATCTCACCCGTAACGTCAGTTGTTCTAACGTAGAACTGAGGTCTGTATTTGTTGTGGAATGGCGTGTGACGTCCACCTTCTTCTTTAGAAAGAATATAAACCTCAGCTTTGAAGCTTTTGTGTGGTTTAACAGAATCTTTCTTAGCGATAACCATACCTCTCTTGATGTCCGTTTTTTCAATACCTCTCAACAAAAGACCTACGTTATCTCCAGCTTCACCTCTGTCAAGGATTTTTCTGAACATCTCAACACCAGTAATAGTAGATGTTAATTTCTCATCACCCATACCTACGATATCAACAGGATCTCCTGTATTGATAACTCCGGACTCGATTCTACCAGTTGCAACAGTACCTCTACCTGTAATAGAGAAAACGTCTTCAATTGGCATCAAGAATGGTTTATCTTGATCTCTTACTGGAAGTTCGATCCAAGTATCAACAGCATCCATTAATTCTTCGATTTTACCTACCCATTTAGCATCTCCGTTCAATCCTCCTAAAGCAGAACCTTGGATGATTGGAGCGTTGTCTCCGTCATATTCGTAAGAAGATAAAAGATCTCTGATCTCTAATTCTACTAATTCTAATAATTCTTCATCATCTACCATATCTACTTTGTTCATAAAAACAAGTACGTTAGGTACATTTACCTGACGGCAAAGAAGGATATGCTCTCTAGTTTGAGGCATTGGTCCGTCTGTAGCAGCTACTACAAGGATAGCTCCATCCATTTGAGCAGCACCTGTAACCATGTTTTTTACGTAATCCGCGTGACCTGGACAGTCAACGTGAGCGTAATGTCTGTTTGCAGTTTCGTACTCGATGTGAGCAGTATTGATAGTGATACCTCTTTCTTTTTCTTCTGGTGCAGAATCGATAGAAGAGAAATCTCTTGCTGTTCCGAATCCTTTATCAGATAACACTTTACTGATTGCAGCTGTAAGTGTAGTTTTACCATGGTCAACGTGACCAATAGTACCAATGTTCAAGTGGGGTTTGTTACGATTAAACGTTTCCTTTGCCATGATTTAATATTTATTAATTAATTATTTATTTTTTTTCGGTTTGCAAATATAACGATTTTTTGAATATCAAAAATATTTTTATTGAAATTTTCGATATTCAAATTCAAAAACAACAAACCAACACACTTTTGTCTTTTGACGTTGCAAATTTACATAAAAAATTCAATTAAAAAAAACCTGACAAATCCAAGATGACTTTTATCTCGTATATGACATTGAAACTCTAAAAAAATAAGCTTCATGAAAAAAACTTTCAACTTTTGTCTGGCAGCTTTTGCCCTGGTATCGATCATCTCTTGTGACAATGGCGATGACATTAGCGCAGTACCACAACCACCCAGTGTAGCTGTGGGGCCAAACCAAATGGTTTATGGTCTTACAGAAACCAATGAACTGCTGGCTTTCAATGCTAACAACCCTTCTACCTTCAGTTCAAAAACTGCGATTTTAGGAATTCCGGCAGGAGAAAAATTGTTAAGTATTGATTTCCGGCCTGCAACTGGAGAACTGTATGCGCTTTCCAATGCCAGCAAGCTCTACATCGTCAACACCACTACTGCATCTGCAAGAGTTGTGAGTACATCTGCTTTTACACCAGCAATTACTGGAAGCATTGCTTCGATTGATTTTAATCCAACAGTGGATCGCATCAGATTGGTGACAAACACAGGACAGAATCTACGTCTCAATCCTGAAACAGGCGTTCTAGCAGCGATGGATACCAGCATTGCCACAACAGCTTCTATCGCCGGTATTGCATATACGAATAGTAAATCTGGAGCTTCATCAACCATCCTTTATGATCTTGACATGACTTCTGGAAAATTATTCAAACAAGATCCGCCGAACAACGGAACATTGGTTGAAGTGGGAAGTCTGGGCATCACCTTTACAGGGCAAGCGGCATTTGACATCAATCCAGACAACAGCATTGCGTTGGTGGCAGCAACCAAAGATTCTAAAAACAATCTATACACCGTGGATCTTGCCAATGGTAAAACAACCCATATCGGAAGCTTATCACAGAAAGTGATTGACCTCGCCATTCCAACCAATCCGGTTGCCTATGCAATTGACAGCACAAACGCACTCCAAATCTTCGACCCAAATAAACCGGAACCAATTTCAAAAGCAATTACTGGATTGCAAAATGGAGAAGGAATCCTGGGCATAGATTTCAGACCTTTGAACGGGCAGCTTTACGCCTTGGGAAGTTCTAGCAGGATCTACACCATCAACTTGGGAACGGGCGCAGCTACGCAAGTAGGAACGGGTACACTTTCCACACCGCTTTTAGGGACAGAATATGGTTTTGATTTCAATCCAACTGTTGACAGGATAAGAATCGTAAGTGATATGGGACAAAACCTTCGTCTTAATCCCATAGATGGCTCTGTTGCAGCAGTAGATGGTGTCATCAATCCTGGAATGCCTGCTTTGAGCTCTGCGGCCTACACAGATAATTTCGCAGGTGCTACCACCACATCATTATTCGTGATCGATCATAATACAGACAAGTTATATCTTCAGAATCCACCAAATGCCGGAACACTCACGGAAAGAGGTGCATTGGGGATCAACATCACTTCATCAAATGGATTCGACATCGGAAGTACAAGCCAAAAAGCTTACTTGGTAGCTACCGTAGGGGCTGACACAAAAATATACACTGTAAACACTACCAGCGGCACTGCAACGGCTGTTGCAAATTACCCTAATATGGTAAAAGGCTTCACGGTAGGTTTAGGATTCTAAAAACACAATTGATACATTAATACCAAAGCCCGGAATAGGAATCTATTCTGGGCTTTTAATATGTTAACAACATAACTTTACTTAAAAGAAAAATCCCGAACTGTATCCGGGATTTTTTGAGCCAACTACGGGATTTGAACCCGTGACCTCTTCCTTACCAAGGAAGCACTCTACCCCTGAGCTAAGTCGGCCTAAAAAAAAATCACATTCCGTAAGGTTTGTGATTTTGAGCGAAAGACGGGGGTCGAACCCGCGACATTCAGCTTGGAAGGCTGACGCTCTACCAACTGAGCTACTTTCGCATTTTTTGTTCCCAAAAAAGGTTGGTTAACGGTGTGCAAATCTAAAAATAAATCTTTTAACCTGCAAATATTTTTTTTTATAAAAAAAGTGGGGAGAGCAGGATTCGAACCTACGTAGCCGAAGCAGCTGAGTTACAGTCAGCCCCATTTGACCGCTCTGGTATCTCCCCAAAATTTTTTCTATAAATGAGCCTCCAGAGGGACTCGAACCCACGACCTGCTGATTACAAATCAGCTGCTCTAGCCAACTGAGCTATGGAGGCATTTATTTTTTATATAAAGATCGTTAATCTTGCGTCCAGGTTACTTCCTTTTTGCGAGTGCAAATATGAGACTTTTTTCTTTAAACCTGCAAATGTTTTTTAAAAAAAATTTATTTTTTTTGATTGAATCTAAACACTGCGTTTTTTTCAAAAAAAAATAGGCTTCAAATTAAAGATCATATTTCTGCAATCTGGTTGCCACCGTTTTGCGAGTGCAAATATGAGACTCTTTTTTGAAACCTACAAATGTTTTTTTACAAAAAAAACGTATTTTTTTCTAAGCTAATTCTTTTTTCTTGATTAACAGTTTCTTAGCCGTATCAGCAGATTCGTCTAAACTTTCCTCAAAAGTCGCACAAGTCTTTTTTACGACGATATCATCCCCTGGAACTTTGATCACAAGCTCGGTGGTTTTATTTAACTTTTCAGTAGTATTTTCAACTTTCAAGTAAACTGTGGCTTCTACAATCTTGTCATAAAAGGTTTCCAGCTTCTCTAATTTTTTTTCAATTCTTTCTTTTAATGGTTCGTGCGGTGTAACACCTGCAGTCTGAATTGTAATCTTCATAACGTCTGTTTTAAATGGTTAAACAATAAAAATGTAAAAATCATTCCATATTATTTTTTTATCAAATTTATTTTTTCTCTCTTGGATGTGCATTTTTATAAACCTCCTTCAGTTTTTCTATATCAGCACTGGTATAAACCTGCGTACTTGCCAAACTGGAATGTCCCATTAATTTCTGGACTTTCGATATCTCCGCACCCTCATTTAGAATATGCGTTGCGAAAGTATGTCTTAAAATATGAGGACTCCTTTTCTGCTTGGAAGTAACATTACTAAAGTACCTATTAACTACTACATAGACAAATTTTTCGCCTAGTTTTTTTCCTTTTTTATTAATGAAAAAATAGGCTTGATGGTCGGAATCCGGAAGTCTAGTCGCAAGATAGGTTTGGTAATCACCAAGCAGATCGTCTGCAATTGGGATGATTCTGGCCTTGTTGCCTTTCCCCACGACCAAGATTTCTTTTTTTGAGAAATCGACATTGCTGAGCAATAGATTGCATAGCTCTGCCTTTCTGATTCCGGTTTGGTAAAGCGTTTCTATGATGAGTTTCTCCAGAAGCGTCATTTGGCCCTTATCCTCTATTTCCGTCTTCATCGTATCCATTTCTTCCACAGAGAACGGAATGCGCTTTTCTGGGTAGAATTTGAGCGAATCTATGGTTTCCATTGGCGAGACTTTGATCTCCTCCAAGCGGAGCATAAACATATAAAAGCTGCGGAGTGAGGAAAGCTTTCTGTTGATGCTTCTTTTGCTGAGTCCGGAGTTACTGAGTTCTACGATAAAATTCTTCACGACTTTTTTGTGCAAATGAACTACATCTGCTGTTGCTTCTGTCTTTAAAACGAAAGCTGCAAAATCCGAAAGGTCTTTTTGGTAATTGGTAATCGTGTGTGGAGAATACCTTTTTTCTACCGCAATGTAATCTAGGAATCTTTCTATCATAGGGCTCTAAATACAAAATCACTTCCAAATATAGAAATTTGAAAGTGATTTTTCTTATGTTTTGCAAAAAAGAACTTAAGCTTGTTCTTCGATGCTTGCGTTTCTTTGTTTATAAGCTGCTTTAAGTTTTGATTGTCTCAAAGTTACAGAAGGCTTGATAAATTGTTGTCTGGATCTAAGTTCTCTTACAACTCTTGTTTTATCAAATTTTCTCTTGTACTTTTTTAAAGCTCTGTCGATAGACTCTCCGTCTTTTACTGGAATTATTAACATATATTACATCTCATTTTGGATTGCAAAAATAGGAATTATTTATTAATTCGCAAATTTTTGACGGGTTATTTTAAGAAAATTATCTGAGTTTTCTTTTAAAATAATATTGAATGCAAAGCTCGCAAAGTTTTTTTTTACATTATTGAAAATATTTTCAGGTTCACAAAGGTGCTAACACTCATCAATGAAGTGGCCAAAACTAAGTTGGTGTTTTGTACTGAATGATGATTGGATAACAAATCCCCTAGCCCTGATTGCAGCGGAAATCCTTTTTTGCGTTGGGTTGAGTTCTAGTGAATGACAAACCGTCGTGCAAAAAAGATTGCAGCGGAAAGCGGGATTAGCTTCTAAAACTTTCTACAACACAAAAGCGCCCGAATGAATCCGGGCGTTTTGTTTTATGCTTTGATGTAAAGTGCGTTTTTGATCTCTTCTTTAACTTTTTCCACCTTCGGGTACCACTCTGCAAACAAGGGCGCAGAATATGGTGCTGATGCATCTGGTGTTGTAATTCTCTTGATCGGCGCATCCAAATAATCGAATGCTTTTTGCTGAACCATATAAGTGATCTCTGTTGAGATGCTTGCAAATGGCCAAGATTCTTCAAGAATGACCAACCTGTTGGTTTTCTTAACGGATTCCAGAATGGTATCGTAATCCAATGGACGGATCGTCCTAAGATCGATCACTTCTACAGAGATGCCTTCTTTTTCCAGATCTTCTGCAGCTTGTAAAGCGACTTTCATAATCTTACCCCAAGACACCAAAGTCACATCTTTTCCTTCTTTCTTGATGTCTGCTTTTCCGATTGGGATGTAATATTCTTCTTCTGGGATTTCCATTTTGTCACCATACATCTGCTCGGACTCCATAAATATCACTGGATCATTGTCCTGGATGGCGGATTTTAAAAGTCCTTTTGCATCGTAAGGGTTGGAAGGAATAATGACTTTAAGACCTGGACAGTTGGCGTACCAGCTTTCGAAAGCCTGAGAGTGCGTTGCTCCTAACTGGCCTGCTGAACCTGTAGGACCACGGAAAACGATAGGAATATTCCATTGTCCACCTGTCATCTGGTACATTTTTGCAGCATTGTTGATGATCTGATCAATCGCAACTAGTGAGAAGTTGAAAGTCATATATTCTACAATCGGACGGTTTCCGTTCATTGCAGCGCCTACAGCAATCCCTGTAAAACCAAGTTCTGCAATAGGTGCATCTATGATTCTTTTTTCTCCAAATTCGTCCAGCATACCTTTGGACGCTTTGTAAGCGCCATTGTATTCTGCAACTTCCTCTCCTACAAGAAAAATGGATTCGTCTTTACGCATTTCTTCACTCATAGCCTGAGCAATTACTTCACGAAATGTATATTCCTTCATTATAATGTAATATTGATTATGAAAATGTTCTTTGTTTAATTTCGAAATACAAAAGTATTAATTTTTTTATTATCTGCATAACAAAAAGGCTTCCATCTGGAAGCCTTTTATTTATCATAATGTTGGGTTAACTCACTTTGTGCCAAGTTTGGGTTTTCACAGCAATTCCCATAATGATGGCTTTTACTTTCAACACATCACCCTCTCTTACGATTTCTGTTTTGTAAGATTTGCCATCCTTAGGATTGGTGATGGTTCCGCCAGAAAACTCATTGCCATCTTTGGAAATCCCTCTGATGATCTCCAGTCCTATCAACGGCTTATTTTTGCGGTCGTCTTTACATTTTACGCAGTTTGCATTTTCTGGTTTTATCAAGAGCTGTACTACTTTTCCTACATATTTCCCTTTAGAATCTTTGGAAATTTCTACGATGGACTTTGGTTTTCCTGTTTCATCATCGATGGTTTTCCATCTTCCTTCTATCTGGGCAAATGAGATAACGCTGATAAATGATAGGGCAAATGTTAATAATAATTTGTTCATTGTCTTTTATTTTAAGTTGGTTTGTTGTTTGATAAGCTTGCGCTGTTAACGTTAAATTAATATGGATAAAAATATAAATTAATTTTAAACAAACAACAATTATTTGCTATCCAGAGCATAAATAAAGCCAACTGACAGATTTTTCAAATATTAAACAGCTTTATCTAATACAGTTTTCTATTGATCACGCGGTTCATATAATCCTGATACCAGGCTTTTGTTTTTTCGATTCCGAGTTTTTGCTCCGGGTTCAGGTTTTTGCTGAAGATATTTTTTGACAATGCTAAATCTGTTTTATCATAAATCCCTGTCACTTCTTTCCCATTGAAAATATAGATGTAATTTCCAATGATCATCTGTTCATTAACAGCGTCTGAATGAATGATCATTTCATCTTCATTATTCTCTGACACGAGGCTTCTGCCCCAGCTTCTGATCCTTTTGTTGTAACCTATAAGATCTGCCAAAGTTGGATAAATATCGATCTGCTGCGCAAGCCGATCATCAACGCCTTTGAGATGATATCTTGGATTGGGAGAAAAAAACAAAAGTGGGATGGCAAATCTGTTCATGGCTTTTTGATATTCAGGATAATAAATTTGATTGGTGTGATCTGCCGTAACTACAAAAATCGTATTTTGATACCAAGATTTTGTACGCGCCGTTTGGAAAAATTTTTTCAAAGCATAATCCGAGTACTGGATTGGAATGTGAATTTGCAATGGCCCGGATTTGAACTTATTCTGATATCTCTCCGGTACTTTGAAAGGATCGTGAGACGAAGCAGAAAAAAGCGTGGACATAAATGGCTCTTTCTTGCCCATATTCTTTGCAAAATACTGGAAAAATGGCTCATCCCAAATGGCCCAAATACCGTCAAAATCCTGATCATTATTATATTCTGTCTTTCCGAAATAATGTTTGAAACCTAAGATATTCCCAAATCCCTGGAAACCCATGGAGCCATTGGGCGCGCCGTGATAAAAACTGGTGTCGTATCCCATCTCATTACAAACTGAAACAATCGATTGGATTTTTTGATTGGAATAAGGCGAACTCGTAAAGGCATCCGTCAAACTCGGAATTCCTGCCAAAACAGAACTCATCCCGTGAATCGATTGTCTGCCATTTGCAAAAGCATTGGTAAAAATCAGACCTTCATCTGCCAAACTATCGAGAAACGGTGTGTAGGAAACAAAATCCTTGATCGCCGTTTTTCTGTTGAAAGCGCCCGAATATTCTTTCCCAAAACTTTCCATTATGAAAATGACGACGTTCGGCTTCGCTTCTACTTCTCTTTCATATCGTTTATATGGTTTGATTTCTTGATTAATGAATTTCTCATCCACAAAATGAACCAGCTTAAAATTATTGGTATTAATGGTTCTGAAAAACGAGAAAACACTATTGAGAACCAGATTTCCCTGCAAAGGATTGCTGACGTGTTTGTTGGCATCAACCAAATTAATTGGTCTTGTGGAATGTTTGAAATCACCACGGATTCCGCCAACAACCAAAAGCGCAGTGAGACATAAAATCACAACTGATGAAGTATAATAAGTAATGAAGTTCTTCGGTTTTTCTTCTGTGACTTTCACTTTTTTGTAAAAGAAAATCCACAAAAAAATGATAGCAATGAAAGAAATTAAAACAAATGGATTCTGCAAAACCGCATTGAAAAAGACTTTTCCGATATTACTTTCATTTTTTGCCACAGAAAACGCCGCGGAAGTGAGTCTCGCCTGGCTGAATCTGTAATAAATCATATCCCCAAAGTTGAAAGCATAGGTGATCCCGTTCGTGACAAAATACCAGATGAACAAGAACTTCTGATAGCTTTTTTTTGTATTGATGACAATTGGGATGATACTTAACAGGATAAAAACCGCGTTGACGTACAAGATCGCAGTTGCATCAAACGCAGTTCCGTAATAGGAAAGTTTAAGATATTCCGATATACCCTCTACTTTTACAAGCTGTTGGTTGAAAAACCAAAACAGAAATCTTGCCAACTGATAAAAGAAAAACACCAAAAAAAGTCTGTAAATCAAGGCCAAAACTTCCTGCCTTCTAAAATTGTTCATTTTGCAAAATTAAACTTTTCCTTGTATTTGTTTTTCCTATTTTTGTGATATGAATTTCATCAAAAACAACCTTGCCAACGCATTGACTCTAGGGAATCTTTTCTCGGGTTGCGTTGGGATTGTTCATCTCGTTTCCGGCGATTATCAAACGACGGCCATTTGCATTATCATTTCATTGGTTCTCGATTTTTTTGACGGCTTTATGGCAAGAGCTATGAATTCCAGCAGCAATCTCGGCGGACAATTGGATTCTTTGGCAGATATGGTAAGTTTTGGATTTTTGCCTGGGATGACGATATTTGTAGCATTGATAGGGAACAATTACGCAGATTTTCCTTGGTACTATTACTCGGGATTTCTCATCACCGTTTTCTCCTGTCTCAGATTAGCTATCTTTAATCTGGATGATGACCAAAAGTATTACTTCAAAGGATTGAACACCCCGAGTAATACGATTTTGATCTTCGGGTTGTTTTACGCTTTCAAAGAAACTGGCGCTTTTAGTTTTCTGTTTAATAATGAAATTTATCTATTGATTTTGACCGTTGTGTCATCCTGGCTTTTAATCAGTCCTATCAAGATGATCGCTATGAAATTCAAATCAAAACAATTGAAAGATAATTATCCCAAACTGGCTCTGCTGATTGGCGGAGTTTTGATTTTATTGATATTCAAAACAGTCGGAATCCCTTTAATCATCATCTATTACATTTTGATTTCATTAATATTTCAAAAACAATTGAAGTAGAAATTAGATTTTAGAAGCTAGAAATTAGAACAACAATAACTCATCAATTATAAATAATGAAC
Source organism: Epilithonimonas tenax DSM 16811 (assembly GCF_000428485.1). Taxonomy (GTDB): domain Bacteria; phylum Bacteroidota; class Bacteroidia; order Flavobacteriales; family Weeksellaceae; genus Epilithonimonas; species Epilithonimonas tenax. The sequence continues at coordinate 17,063 of NZ_AUAA01000047.1, forward strand.
CTCAAACTATACAAACCACTTTGCGTTTTTGATCTGGAAACGACGGGAATCAACGTTGGAAAAGACAGAATCGTAGAAATCTGCATCTTGAAAGTCAATCCGGACGCTTCCCGAGAAAGCAAAACTTGGAAAGTAAATCCAGAAATGCCAATCCCAAAAGAATCTTCCGCCATCCACGGAATCTATGACGAAGACGTTGCTAACGCACCAACTTTCAAAGACATTGCATCGAAAATTCTGGAAATGATCTCCGGATCTGATTTGGGAGGTTTCAATTCCAACCGTTTTGATGTACCACTTTTGGCAGAAGAACTTCTGCGTGCTGGTTTGGATTTCGATTTGAGTAAATTCAAATTGGTAGATGCGCAAACAATTTATCACAAGATGGAACCAAGGAATCTGTCTGCCGCTTATCATTTCTATTGCCAAAAAACTTTGGAAAATGCCCACTCTGCGGAAGCTGATGTTTTGGCAACTTTCGAAGTTTTGGATGCACAAGTTGGACATTACGAAGATCTACCGAAAGAAGTTGCAGGTTTGAGCGAATTCTCTTTCCACAGCAAGTTTGCAGATCTGGCAGGAATGATTCATTTCAATGAAAAAGATCAGGAGATTTTTGCGTTCGGAAAATATAAAGGTCAGGTGGTGAAAGAAGTTTTCCAAAAAGATATTGGCTATTACGGCTGGCTTCAAAGTGCAGATTTTCCACTTTATACGAAGAAGATCTTTACCAAAATTCAGCTGAAGTCTAGGTTTTAAAAAAAAATACCAATGTGAAAATCTAATAATTTACCGATAGAATGAAGGATTTTCACATTGGTACATTGTTACATTGATAAATTATTACATTAATATTATGAAAATAATCTGCATAGGAAGAAACTACAGCGAACACGCCAAAGAATTAGGAAACGAAATCCCTGACGATCCTGTCATTTTTATGAAACCAGACACTGCAATTCTGAAAAAAGGTTCGGATTTTTATATTCCTGAATTTTCTGATGACATCCACTACGAACTGGAAGTGGTTTTGAAAATATCAAAGGGTGGAAAATACATCCAAAAAGAAAACGCTGGAAACCATTATGACGAGATTGGCTTGGGAATCGACTTTACTGCTAGAGATCTTCAAACCAAATTAAAAGGCAAAGGTCTGCCTTGGGAATTGGCTAAAGGTTTTGACGGCTCTGCCGTAGTTTCGGATTTTGTATCAAAAGAGAATTATGACTTACAAAACCTCAATTTTTCCTTAATAAAAAACAATGAGAAAGTTCAAGATGGAAATACAGGCGAAATGATTTTCAGTCCTAATGACATCATTGCATTTGCTTCACAATATTTCACTTTGAGAGTGGGTGATCTGATCTTCACAGGTACACCAAAAGGTGTTGGTAAAGTTTCTGAAAATGACATTTTGGAAGCCTATTTGGAAGAAAATAAACTATTTTCACTGAAGATTCAATAGACAAATGTCAGGTGATGCGTTGTCACAATGGCTAATTTTTTGCAACTCTAATACTATAAACTTTAATTATGAAAAAAATTATTTTACCCGTCGATTTTTCTGACAGCTCTAATAAATTGGTAGATTATGCCATCAATTTTGCTAAGGATGTAAATGCTGAGATCGCATTGATCCACGTAGCTGCGACAGATATTGGTTTTGTGATTGGAGATATGGGTTTCCAGTATTTCCCGGAAGTAGAAGAAAACGAGATCAAGTATGAACTGAAGGAACTCAACAGACTTCAAGAAAGAGTCATTGCACATGGCGTAAACTGTTCTCATATTTTGAAACAAGGCATGGCTGGTGATACAATTTTGGAATTTGCTGATGAGAAATCGGCTGATTATATTGTGGTAGGCTCCCACGGACGAAGCGGTGTTTACGATGTTTTCATCGGAAGCCTGACTAAGGAAATAACCAAAAAATCAAAAATCCCGGTTTTGGTAGTTCCTTGCCATGATGAAGCATAAATATGACGCCATAAGATTAAGGACGCAAGCACATCCTGATTTAAACATAAATAACCCGCAATGAACTGATCATTGCGGGTTATTTATTATATAATCAATTTATTTAACCTTCGTTTTTATAAATTTTTGGATCGTAATATGGATTTTTACCTTCCGTAGGTGAGAAATAATCTTTGTCTTTTTGAGCACCAAGAGATACTACCAAAACATAACACCAATAGCAAAAAAAGCCTGTTGCTACAAGGAACAATATCCAGTTTAGCACATTGCCAAAAAGATTGTAAAATCCGAACGACCATTTGAAAGCTGCACTTAATGCTAACCAGAAAGATGTCATATTTTTCTTTTTTTAAATTAACTTTGCACAAATTTATAAAAAATGTTTCGATTACTTTCAAAAGAAAGCAATATTTTTTCTGTTCCAGCGTACATTGGTTTTTTATTTCTGATCTTCATATCACTTAACTTATTAGATTTCAAAAACATAAGCCTCATTCCTACCATCATTACATTCACGGGAATCAGCCTGGGGTATTTTTTATTCAATGCGATTGCACTCAATCAGTTGTCTCATCTTCCGCTTTTACTCTACACACTTTTCGTGGTGTCATTTTACGATGGAACGATAGCACCTGGGCTTGCCATCACTTTCTTGATGAGTTCTATTTTACTATTGATTCTGACCAGTCAGAATGATCATCTTCGAAAAAGCTCTTTTATGCTTGTCGGCGCCATTTTGGCGTTTACTTTTCTAGTTTTCCCACCCAGCTGGCCAATGGCGGTTTTCGTAATTTTTCATATCATCGGGACTTCCGGAAGAATTGGCCTTAATATGTTCAGATTATTATTCGGAGCGGTACTGATCGTTCTCAGCTATTTTGGTCTGATGTATCTCATCCGTTATACCACTTGGGACAGTTCGTATTTTCCATTTGAAAGCTCATTCGAAATACTGGATTCTTACGACACACTTTATATTTTGATCCCCATCGTTTTGATGATCATCTATTCTCTTGCAGATCATTTCAAACATTATAATGAGAAAAGCCCTATCAGCAGATACAAATATACTTTTGTCCTTGTTTTTTCTCTCGCCCAATTGGTCACCATCATCTTTTATATGGGTTATGATTATGAGTATCTTTTACTTTTGGCTTTACCTGTAAGCATCATCATCAGTAGAATGTTGCGCTTCCTGCCAAAGTACTGGATGCAGGAATTGGGACTTTGGATCGTGGTTTTTTGTTTGGCAGCATTTAAAATCGCTAATTTTGCATCATATTAAAATTGATGAAGAATGATTCAGATAGATGACAAACTGATTTCCGAAGATATATTTGCAGAAAGTTTTGTCTGCAACCTTACCAAATGTAAAGGCGCGTGCTGTGTTGACGGCGACACCGGCGCTCCACTGGACAAAGACGAATTGCCAATTTTGGATGAAATTTTCCCGAAGATAAAATCCTATCTAAGGCCAGAAGGCGTGAAAGCCATCGAAGAACAGGGAACCTGGGTCATAGATCCTTATGACGGCGGTTACGTCACCACGTTGGTCAACGGCAGCGAATGTGCCTATGTCATCTTTGACGAAAAAGGAACCACCAAATGTGGTATCGAAAAAGCGTATGAAGATGGCGTGATCGACTGGAAAAAACCGATTTCCTGCCATTTGTACCCAATCCGTGTCAATGATTACAAAACCTTTATCGCACTCAACTACCACGAATGGGAAATCTGCAGTGATGCCTGCACTTTGGGCAAGGAACTGGAGGTGAGGATTTACAAGTTTCTAAAAGAGCCGCTCATCCGGAAATACGGCGAAGCCTTCTATCAGACCCTTTGTGATGCTGCAGAAGAATGGGAAAGAGAATATAATTCTTAGAGTTTAGATATTAGATTTAAATTTATAATTTAAAAAAATTGTCACAAAAAAAAAAGGAATGCCAGTTGGATTCCTTTTTTTATTTAGAGCCTGTTTAAAAATTAAATTAGAAAAATTTGTAAGGAGTGGATCTGTAAAAAAATAATTTAAAAAATTGATTGTCAGTTGTTTATGTAGATTATTTTTCGTAACTTGTTGGTAACTAATCAATTAAGCTACGGTGAAAAATTACTCTACAAACATTTCTGACAATCAATGGCAATTTATAAAAAAGACTTTAAACTTCAATAACAGAAAACGAAAATATGATTTAAGAACCATTTGGGATGCCATTATGTA
>NZ_AUAA01000048.1 GCF_000428485.1 Epilithonimonas tenax DSM 16811
GCATTAACTTTCATTCAATTTGTAAATGTTTTTGTATTTAATAGAAAAATGAATAATATTAAAATTGCATTAGTTTGATAATGCACTACGAGTTAACTTTAATCAAATAATAAAAATCATAAAATAACCAAACGCATCTATGAAAGAAAGTGTAATCTCCATTGTCCTCGGAGGTGGTAGAGGAAGCCGATTGTTCCCTTTGACCAATACAAGATCCAAACCAGCTGTTCCCATAGCGGGAAAATACCGTTTGGTTGACATTCCAATTTCAAATTGTCTCAACTCGGGACTTAACAGGATATTGGTTCTGACCCAGTTCAATTCTGCGTCTCTTAATTCGCACATCAAAAACTCTTATCACTTTGATATTTTCAGCAAGGGCTTTGTAGATATTTTGGCTGCTGAGCAAAATGTTGAAAACGAAAACTGGTATCAGGGCACCGCAGACGCTGTTCGCCAGACCATGAAGCATCTGGATAAATATGAATACGAATATATTCTTATTCTCTCCGGAGATCAGCTTTATCAGATGGATTTTCAGGAGATGATCAAGTTCCATAAAGAGCAGGGCGGCGATATCACCATTGCTACCATTCCTGTCAATGCCAAAGATGCAACAGGATTCGGTATTATGAAAGCAGATGAAGAAGGCAATATCACTTCCTTCACAGAGAAACCAGGCCAGGATATCTTAGGTGATTGGAAATCTGAAGTTAGTGATGAAAGCAGGTCGCAAGGCAAAGAGTATCTGGCGTCGATGGGCATCTATGTGTTTTCAAAGGATGTACTTCGCAAATTATTTTCTGAGCACGAAGGTGATGATTTTGGAAAAGATTTTATTCCTGCAGCTATCGGGAATTACAGCGTGCTCAGCTATCAATATGATGGCTATTGGACAGACATCGGAACTATAGAATCTTTTTATGAAGCCAATCTGGATCTTGCACAGGATCTGCCGCAGTTTAATCTATTCAGTTCTAATCCTATTTATACAAGAGCACGGATGCTGCCGCCATCTAAAATTAATGGATCGTATGTAAGCAAAACAATTATCGGAGATGGTTGTATTATCTTGGCAGATAAAGTAGAAAACTGTATCATTGGTAACAGAACAAGAATAGATCGCGGCTCAACCATCGTGAATTCTTATGTGATGGGAGCGGATTATTACCAAACTGCTCAGCAAGTGGCACAAAATGAAGCAGAAGGAATCACCAGTATGGGCATCGGAAAATACTGTTATATTGATAAAGCCATTCTGGATAAGAACTGCTATATAGGAAATAATGTGAGGATCATCGGAGGGAAACATCACCCCGACGGCGATTACGACACGCACTCTGTGAAGGAAGGCATAGTTGTTGTAAAAAAGAACGCTGTAATACCAGACGGTACCAATATTATGTAATGTTAATATATAATTGCAAAACCCTTCACAAAGAAGGGTTTTTGTTTTTTAATTTTGGCAAATAATTTGTCACACTACAATTTAAACAATTTTAATGAAAAATATCTTTTTATTTGTCGGGCTTTTCATCTTTTCTGTGCTTTCTGCTCAGTTTGATAATATCAATCCTGGTGAGGTAGTCAGCTTCAGGATCCATTACGGTTTTCTTACGGCTGGTAACGCTACATTATCTACAACCAAGACCTCTTACAAAGGTCAGCCCGCGTTCTATGTTCGAGGTGTTGGTAAAACAAGTGGTGCTGCAAAAGCTTTTTTCAAAGTAGAAGATGTTTATGAAAGCTACATCAATGAAAAAAAAGAACCGCTTTTCTACGTCAGAAACGTCTCAGAAGGTAGCTACACGCAGAATCTCCATAGTACATTCAACCCGAACAATAATACTTTGGTTTTGGTAGATAAAAAACATACCGATAGACCAGCCAAAACGGTAAAAGTTCCTAATGATGTTCAAGATATCTTATCCTGCTTCTATTATCTGAGGAGTGTGGATAACCTGAAAGTCGGCACTGTTTTGAAAATGAGTGTCTGGATAGATGATGAACTGTTTCCATTTCAATTAAAAGTCGCAGGTATAGAGAAGATCTCTACCAAGTTTGGCAAAGTGAACTGCCTCAAAATTATTCCGTCTGTTGTCAGTGGAAGGGTCTTCAAAGACAAAGAAGGCGTTACGATGTGGGTCACAAATGATCAGAACAGGGTTCCGGTCCTCATCAAAGCAGAACTCGCAGTGGGATCTCTCAAAGCCAGTATAGACAGTTATGCCAATGTGAAATACCCTATAAAATTCGAAAAATAAATATACTGAAAATCAATCCGTTATGAGTGATTTTTTGTTTTGATGTCAATAAATTGCTGATGACAAGTTTAGGATTCCAAAAGAATTTTAACTTTGAAATAAATTATAACTATGAATCAGCTTACAGTTCAGACACAAGTCAATAAACCCATCGAGCAGGTCTGGGATCTGTTCACCAATCCCAAACATATCGTCCAATGGAACTTTGCACACGAGAGTTGGGAATGTCCGTCGGCAAGTAATGATCTGCAAGTTGGCGGTCTGTTACAAACAAGAATGCAGGCCAAAGATGGGAGTTTTGGTTTTGATCTTATTGGGATCTATGATGAGGTGGTAGAACATCAAAGCTTGAAATACCATTTGGAAGACGGCAGAAATGTCGAAGTGATCTTCAAAAAATTATCCGATGATAGGAGTCAAGTCTCACAAATATTAGATCCCGAAAATCAAAATCCCGTAAGCCTTCAAAAAGACGGATGGCAGGCTATTTTGGATCACTTCAAAACCTATGCGGAAGCTATCTAGCAGCATTAATTTGGATTGATAAATACAGAAAACAAAAACACATGCCATTTTCAATTATGGTATATTGCGGACAATCCTTTAAATTTATACGATAAAAAAACAACAAATTATGGCCACAGTCAATCCTTACCTTACTTTTCACGGGCAATGTGAAGAAGCCTTCAAATTCTATGAAGCCGCATTCGGGACCAAAGTTCCTTTCTGGGGCAGATTTGGTGAGATGCCACCAATGGAAGGTATGCCACCGCTGGCAGAAGCGTATCAAAACCAAATCATGCACGTTGCACTTCCGATTTCCAAGGAAACCACGCTGATGGGCAGCGATTCTCTTCCCGGGATGCGCGAGTACAAAAACGGTAACGATTTTTCAGTTTCCATCAACACAGATTCCAGAGAAGAAGCGCTGAATCTTTTTACAAAACTTTCTGAAGGTGGCAAAGTCACGATGGAACTTCAGGATACATTTTGGGGCGCTTATTTCGGGATGTGGGAAGACAAGTTCGGGATCCAGTGGATGGTGAATTATGACGATCCGGAGAAAGCTCAGGCACACTAAACCACTTATTCAAATAAAGATAGCTTTGCGATTGCAAAGCTTTTATACTTTATATTTTCAGTTATTAATTCTTCCTGACTTGCCGTAGTAATGATGTGATTTAACGTTATGATTTTGTAATGAAAGAATTTCCCGGGATATTCAGCAGTTGCAAAAGTTTCATACTTTTAAGTACATTAGACAAACTGATTCATCATCAATTTTAATGCTATTTCCCTTGTAATTTTTACTCGTATCTGGAGTCTCGAAAGAATCATTGATGACAGAGGAACCGATCTAAGTTGGGGCGTATATTTTATAAATGTTTTCATTATCATTAATGATTTCTCTAGCAAAACCAAGCTTTATCTCATTAAAAATAAGTTCTTTTGCATCGTCTAATTTTGCGGCCATAGTTCTAATGGTATAATTTTCTTCTGGCTCAAAAATATGGCTTGAGCGTAGCGGGATTCCTCCGACTGGGCTCAGGATAAATTCCAGACGGAAAAAGGCGTCCAAAAAAATATTTAAGGTAAACAGCTGCATGTTGCGTCTTCCTCAATGTAAAACGTAAATTTTAAAAAGTATGAATAAAGGAATTTTAGCGATCGCAGGTTTATCCGCCATCGCCATCATCGCAAAAAAAGCGCAAAAAAGAAAAGCATTCGTAAGAGGGATTTTTGACGAATATGATGTGAAGGAAAGAACGCCGTTTGGATTCGCAGACCGTATCAGAACAATGGACGACGAGGAATATAACGCGCTGAAAGACAAAGTGAGAACACAATTTGGAAGAGGCTGCTGCCAGCGCAGAACTGCGGAAGCGGAGTAATTTTAAGAAACTAAATGAAAATTGTTAAAAAAAACGGGAAGTTATGCTTTCCGTTTTTTGTTTTTACAGCGCTGAAATCATTAAATTTGTTTTGTGAAGGATTATTATTACTTTCTCGGGATTCCTCAAAATGCTTCTGCAGAAGACATCAAAAAAGCCTACCGCAAATTGTCTTTGAAATACCATCCAGACAAGAATGAGAATGATGATTATTTCTCTGACCGGTTCAAGGAAGTGAAGGAAGCTTACGAAACGCTTACCAATCCTGAAAGGAAAAGACTTTACGATCAGAATCTGGGCAGTCAGCAACGAAATGTGAAAAGCATCTTGCCACCAAAGATCAAGAACTTCTCTGCGAGTAAAATCCGTGCGCAGAAAGATGAGGAAATCACGATCTACTGGAATACGTATGATGCTGATCTTGTGAAAATTGTGCCCTTAGGATTAGAAAAACCGAATGGCGAAAGGAAGATCAGAATAAAGGAATTCGATTCCCAGGGGAAGTTTCAGATCTTGTTGCACGCTACCAATACAGTTCTTCATAAAACAGTTGTTCAGGGGATTACGATTACAGAATTGACAGGACATGAAGCTGGTGCTGAGGAAGGAAATCCCAATCTGAATAATCCTGCAAATGCCTCGCAAGCGCAAAAAAAAGAAACCACATCTACAAGACTGGTTTCCCTCATTATATTTTTAGCATTGGCTGCTGTGCTGATCTGGTTGCTGTTTAACTGATCTTTTCGCGACCTGGACATTTTTTACAGCGTTTGCCTTTCTTGAATTTTTTGCAGCAATTCTTTTTACTACAATACATTTCTTCTGTATTTCCAAAGGCTGGTGCAAGCGGTGCAATTCTAAATGCGATAACTGGCTGATTCATATTGCAAATATAAATTAATTTAGAATAAATACAAATTAAAAATTAAAATATTTCACAAATACCTTGAAAGAAGACTATTTCAGATAAGGCGCTATTACTTTTGACCATAGTTGATAGCCTTGCGGTTTCATGTGGAGCATATCTTCCAGAAAAATGTCTGTTCTTACTTTTCCATTGGCATCGTTCATCACCTTTGTAATATCTATATAATCTGTCCGTTTTTGAGTGTTAAGGTAAGCTTCTATCATTCCGTTGACTTCTTTTACAATGGGCCAATATTGCTCACGGCTTGGCGAATATTTGATGGAAACGTAAGCAACAGGAACTTTGGGATATGTCGCCCTGATCTTCCCGAAAAATATTTTGAATCTTTCGAAAACTTCCGTGGCTGTTGGGTTGTCCATTGCGATGTCATTTTCTCCACAGTAGATCAGGATCTGTTTTGGTTTGTAAGGCTCCAGAAGTTGGTGGGCGTAATGGTTTAGATCCAATAATCTTGATCCGCCAAAAGCCCTGTTTACAATTGCTTTTCCGGGGAAATAGTCCGTGACATCTGTCCATTTGGTGAAAGATGAGCTGCCGACCAGAAGGATTGGTTTTTTCGGGATTCGGTTTTGCTGATCCATCTGTTTGAATGCCTGAATTTCTTTCCAATAAGGTTTGTCCTGACCGAAGAATAGGAGAGTGTTGAGGATCAGACCAAGGGCGAAAAGTTTGAATAGATGTCTGTAAAGTCTCATAAGTTTTGATATTTTGAAAATTCAAGTTACAAAAAAACAGCTGCTGGACGCAACTGTTTTTTACTCTGGTTATTTATTCTTGTGGCTTTTGCCGTTTTTGTTGATAAAAAAGGCAGAAACGTTCATTTCTACCTTTGATAATAAGTTGCTTGTCAAAATTATTCTACGATAAATTTGGTATTCAGTTCACCAGTTTTCAGGATATAGACGCCTTTTGGTAAATTGTTTAGTTGTATTGTACTGCCGTTTTGAAAAGGATTTTCAATAGTCTGAACGTTTTGCCCCACCATATTATAGATCATTGCTTTACTGAATTTTTTCAAATCCTTGTCACCAGTTACAGCAATGACATTTCCTTTTACGGGATTCGGAGCAATGCTAAGATTCTTAGAAAAAGAAGCATCATCTACTGCCAATGGTGCAGCTCCCCAGATTTCTGTAATCCATTCCGGATGATCAATGAATGGGTTTCTATTTCCTTGGTAAGCATAAACGGCTGTATTCCTGTCGATTTCTTTTTGAGAAACAGGATCTTGCTGATTCCATTTCAACAACATAGAAAGGAAAGGTTCTGCAAAGACTTTGGTCTTAGAACCATCATACATATCGTAAACAAAGTTTTGGATATTATTCTCATAACGTGTTGCAAAATAGAAATAAATTCTGGCGATATCACCTTTGAACTCGTTAATCGGTTCAAAGACAGTACCTCCATAACCATTCAGTTTGCTGCTTCCCAGTTTTGAACCATTTTTGGATGTCCAGCTGGCAGTACCAACTTCGCCGTAAGGCCAGTTGCTTCTTTTTCCGTTGACGTAACCATCCGTTGGAAGAAGGTGGTTGTAGTCATTGTGCATTGGTGTTGCATCATTGAAGGTAGATTTTGGAATCGTGTGCTCTCTGTTGTAGCAAACGCCCTCACCACTGTAGTTGCCGCATTGGTTTGCTACCATTGTGTATTTGTAAGGGTCTGTACCTGAGGGATTTTCAGAATACACATCCAGCACGCTGTTGTCATTTTCATAGTATTTATCTCTGTCTGCACTAGCAAATACGGCCCAGTTGTAGCCTTTGTCCTGATGCCCAGCCGCGATGATCTGGCTGACTTTGGTCTTCAGCGCAAAGCCTGTCATTCCCGCAGTGCCATTGTAATAGCCTGTTGGCGCTTGAGAAAATCCCAATGCAGAAATTCCAACAGCTAAAAGTAAAGTTATTTTTTTCATTCAATTTAATTAGGGCGGCTAAGGTATAAAATAAATTAAATATTAAAGTATTAAGTTGTTAACATTGTAGTATATTAATGGTTGTTAAATAAATGGTTTTAATTCAGAATTAATTAAATTTTGGTTCATTATCCTGTAAAACAAAAAAAGACAGAAGATAAATCTGTCTTTTTGATAAAGTGTGTTTTGTTTATTATTCAATCATAAACTTGGTGTTTAATTCTCCTGTTTTCAGGATATAAACGCCTTTAGGTAAATGATGAAGCGTAATGGTGTTTCCGTTTTGGAAAGGATGATCAATAGTTTGTACATTTTGTCCAACCATATTATAGATCATTGCCGTTTTGAACATCTTTAGATCTTTGTCTCCTGTTACATGGATCACATTTCCTCTGACCGGATTTGGAGCAATACTTAGGTTTTTGGAAAAATTGGCATCATCCACAGCCAGTGGAGAAGAACCCCAAATTGATGTTACCCATTCCGGGTGATCTATGAAGGGATTTCTGTTTTTCTGATGACTGTATGCTGCGTTGTTTCTCGCAATTTCTCTCTGGGAAACTGGATCTTGCTGATGCCAAAGCAAAAGTAGATTGAGCTCCCAAGTTACCAAACCTTGATTGACGTTGCTTGTATTAAGTATGTTTCCGCTGGAGAAACCAGATAGTCTTGTCTGGTATCTGGTTACAAAATACAACAGACATCTGGCGATGTCCCCTTTGAATTCATTAATTGGTTCAAAAGAAGCACCTGTATAGTTTCCTACTGTATTGTTTCCCACCTTAGAACCATTCAGTGATGTGAAAGATGGGTTTGTCACTTTTCCAAAAGGATAATTACTTCTCATTCCATTGACTTTACCATCTGTTGGCAAGATGTGAAGAAGATCGGAAACCATAGGACTGGCCTGATTGAAAAGACTTTGAGGCACGGTGTGCTCTCTGTTGTAGCAATCGCCTTCTTTACCATAATTCCCACATTTTTTCACACCGTGTTGGTAATTGTATGGATCTGTACCCGTTGGATTTTCGGAATAAATATCTAATACAGAGCCGTCATTCTCATAGTATTTGTCTGTGTCGGATGCGGGATAGGCATCATACAGAGCGTCATAACTTTTGGTTTGGTAACCTGCAGAGATGATCTCTGCAAGCTTGGTTTTCAAAGCGTATCCAGTAAGTCCGTTTGCTGTTGAATAATAACCTGTTGGTTCCTGGCCATTCATCATGCCAAATAATCCAATAGATAAAATAAGGATAGATTTTTTCATTTAAAAAAATTAGGGCGTAAATATATAAATTAAATTCAAAATAAAGGATGGTTTATTTTTAACTTGATGATAATATGATAAGATCAATAGCGATACTGTATAACTCACGTATATTTTGAAAATGCTATAAAAAATAAGGGATGAAACAATTCCTTATTTTTTTTTATGGACTTTTCTTTGATTATTCGACGATAAACTTGGTATTCAATTCTCCGGTCTTCAAGATATAGCTTCCTCTTGGAAGATGCTGAAGTATAATCGTGTTTCCATTTTGAAAAGGATTCACTATGGTCTGTACATTCTGTCCAACCATATTGTATATCAATGCTTTGTTGAATTGCTTTAGATCTTGATCTCCTGTGATATGAATCATATTTCCTTTGACAGGATTTGGCGCAATGCTAAGGTTCTTAGAAAAAGAGGCGTCATCTATTGAAAGTGCAGGACCCCAAACAGTTGTGACCCATTCCGGATGATCTATGAAGGGATTTCTGTTACCTTGATAAACGTAAACTGCATTGTTACGGTCTATTTCCTTTTGTGAAACAGGGTCTTGTGCAGACCATTTCAGTAGCATATTAATATACCAACTTTGAAATCCTGGGAACTTGCTGCCATCAAAGGGATTACCAGCAACACTTAAATTGTAAAAAGCAGATAGGTTGTCTTCGTATCTCGTGATAAAATAAAGATGCATCCTCGCCATATCACCCTTGAACTCATTAATAGGTTCAAAAACAGTTCCGAAAAATCCAGGCACTTTACTTGGTCCTATTTTACTCCCATTGAGAAAAGTCTGCGATGCAGAGGCGACTTCACCATAGTTTAAATTTCCACGTTTGGAATTGACAAAATAATCAGTCGGAATGACAAAGTTGGCATCATTGGCCATTGGTACCGCAGATTGTCCGCCAAAAAAAGATTTTGGTAAAGAATGTTCTCTGTTGTAGCAGAAACCTTCATTGTTTTGATTGGTACTGCCGCATTGGTTGCCACCAGCACTCACCTGACCAAAATTGTATTGGTAAGCATCATTGCTTACTCCAGGCGTAACATTTTGTGTGGGATTCTCGGCGTACATGTCGAGGATGGTATTGTCATTTTCGTAATATTTGTCCCGATCAGTGGTTTGGTATGCTTTCCACAAACCTGTGCTTCCAGAGCCATAGCCCATATCGCGGTGACCATTGGTGATGACTTGGCTCAATTTTGTTTTAAGTACAGCTCCGGTAAGGCCGCTGGTGCCATCATAATAGCCTGTAGGAATTTGCGCAGTAAGCAAGCCTGCAAATCCAACCAGTACAAAAAATATTGATTTTTTCATTTCAAAAAATTAGATGATAAAGTTAAGATTTTATTCAATTGTTTTTTTCTATCGATTTAATTTTTTAAGGAAAATTTAAGTTGGGGTTAATTTTTGTTGATTAAATTAAGGGCAATGATGTACAAATCAAACTTAACGTCATATTGACATAAAAGAAATGTGAAAAGTAAATGGTACTATTTTTCAAAAAGATAACTTTTGTTGATCTTAGAAAACAGAAAAGAAATGGTGACACCGAAGAACATAGCAACGGCAGAAACAATGATGTAGTTAAACAGCTCTATCCTTACAGGAAACGCCAGATTCTCACTCGCTTTGAAGAAGCCGGTCTCGATTTGTATAAAAGAAATAGCAGAACCAATGATCAGTCCGCAGATCAGCCCGAAGAAGACAATCAGCAGTCCGGTAAAGAAATAAGTCAATCGCAAATCTGTTCTGTTGAAGCCCAAGGCAATCAGTGCTTTGGCTTGCTCTTTCTTGTCAAGCTGAAGGATCGTAATAGCGCCTGCCAAATTGAAAGTCGTAATAAAGATCACCAGGCCAAAGATTAGATAGATCATCAGTTTTTCCGTATTGATCATCTTCCAAAATGCAGCATTCTCCTCAGATTTGGTATGGACGATGATCTTGCTTCCAAACATCTTGGTCAGATCTGATTTAATTAATTCTGAATGGGCTGCATTTTTAAGCTTGATGACAATCTGGTAACAAGCCGATTTTGGAAGTCCTAGAAGTTCCTGTGAAAGCTCTAGCGGCGCAATGATGTAATTGTTGAGCTGGTCATTCCCAGGGAAAATCCCACTCACGTAGATGTCCTTTTTGTTGAAGATGTCATTCTCCTGCTGGATGATTCCTTTCCCGGGTTTTGGCATTAGTATCGTTGCAAAATCCTGACTGGAGTTCACGGGAAGAGATAGTCGGTTGTCCAGCCCATTTTCCATAATGACCTCGTTGTTGTATTTGAAGTCCGGATATTTTCCGTAAAAAATAGTTTCGTTGATAGGGTTGACCTGGATATATGCCGAGTCCACACCACGCAGATAGGCAATTTCCCCGTTGTCCTTATAGCCCAGATAGACTTTTTCCTCAATGACCTTCGAGAAATTGGAAATGTCAGAATTGGTTCGGAGCGCGTTCTCTATTATATCAATATCAGGAATCACTTTTCCTATTTTGCTTTTTATCGTAAGATCCGCATGCAGATTGGCGATCATATCTTTGTTCAGCGCTTCCAGACCGGAAAAAACCGAGATGATGATAAACATGGCGGCCACAGCTGCTACCATTGCAAAAGCCGCCAGCCACGTGATAAACGTCACTGCCGTACTTCCTTTTTTAGAAATAAGGTATCGGGATGCTATGTAAAAAGCATTTCTCAATCGTGCGAAGGATTATAGGATGGGATTGTCGCCTTCACCTTTCAGTTCTCTTTCAATGCGTTCTACATCATCCAGACTCGTGTCGATATAGAATGCCAATTGAGGAATGATGCGCACCTGTTTGGACATTTTCTGCCCAATGTAATTGCGGTAAAAAGAATGATTGGTGTTGATTTCCTTCATAATTGGCTGGCGCAATTCTGTCGGGAAAATGCTCAGGTATATTTTTGCGATACTTAGATCTGCCGTTACTTTCACGTCAGAAACCGATACCAAAAAACTCTGTTTACTTTCTGATGCCTGTTTGCGGAAGATCTCCGCCATATCTTCCTGAATGATTTGCGCTACTTTGCGCTGTCTGTTACTTTCCATAAATGCTGCAAATTTAGTGTTTTTGTTTGGATTTTTGCACAAGCAATTTGATGTTGCTTATAAGCTTGCAAGATTAACCGTTATTGGGGCAGCTGATTGACATTTGTCGAAAGCTATTTTGGATATTGATGATGGCAGCTTTTCCGCCTTCCGTTCCCGCTTTTTTTGTCATTGCGAAAAACGTGTAGCGATAAACTAAACGATTCAGCAATCGCAATGGCAAAAAAGAGCTTCACTCAAGTCGGGCTGCGGATGATACGTCAAACAAGATGTGTGGTCAGGCTGATATTTTGACATTCCGTAGAGAAAGCAATCTCGCTTTTGATCTATAAAAAATCATTACTCTACTTCAGGAGCCAGATCAAACTCGCTTTCAACTCCCGTTTCCAGTAATCCTCAGAATGTGTCCCATCTTCATCGATCTTCACCACGATATGCTTCGCGGGAACAGATTTTTTTAATAACAGTTGACTCACAGTTTCTATTTCCGGGACCATCGTTTCATCTTCGTTTTTTCCGGCAACGAAATAGAATTTAGAATTCTCGAGCTTGTTTTTATTGGTATGAAGGTATTGGTTCAGATCCTGAGAAACAAACCAAAAAGCGGGACTGAAAATACCCGCTTTTCCGAAAGCTGCCGGATATTTTGAACAAGCATAAAGGGAAATCAATCCGCCCATAGAACTTCCCAGAATAATGGTTTTCGATGCCTGTTTTTCGGTTCTGTAACTTCTATCAATATATGGTTTCAGTGTTTTTGCCAGGAATGCCACATAAAGATCACCTTCACCGGTGGTTTTGTATGCTTCATTATTCCACGGCGAATATTCTGCCAGGCGTTTGTTTGCGCCATTATCGATACCAATGACGATGGCAGACTTCCCGGTTTCCTGGAAGATTGCATTCATGGTTTCATCCACGCGCCATTCTCCAGAGAAACTGGTAAAATCATCAAAGAGATTCTGGCCGTCGTGCATATAGATCACCGGATATTTTGTCTTCGAAGTTTCATAATCGGGCGGTAGATAGATCCAGATTTTGCGTGTTGTTTTAAGTTGCGGAATGCCGAAGTTTTCACTTAATATTTTGACATTGGAAGCTGCTGTGTGCTTCTTTTCCTTTGGTGAACTCCAGCGCTCAACTTGTAGTTCTACAGTTTGTTTCTTGTCAGGGTGATTCAGGGTTCTATTGGGAATCCCATTGCCGTTGACGTCCGTTTCCGCTGATTCCCAGTTTCCTTGGGTGATCTTGTATTCGATCTTTTGGTTTCCTGACGGAATTGTCAAACTGTAAACACCATCACTGGTTTCCTTGAATTCGAACTTAGGATCATCGGCTTTCCACCCATTTAGACTGGAGGCGAAAAAAAGTCTGATGTTGTGAGAACTGTTCTCAGGAATCTGGGTGATTGTCAATGTAATCTGCGCACGCAAGGACGGTAACAGCAGAACCGAAATTATTGAAAACCATTTTGTCAAGCCAAAAAAATTAGTATTCATAAGTGGTGTGAGATTTTATAAAATCTACAGTTTTTTTAGAAATGTCCTTAGCTTCTGACAAATTTAAATTTCCAAAAGTGTGTTTTGCGTTTTCTACTGTGTAAAATTTGTAAGGAACCTTATGGCTTTTCAGAGCTTCCTCCAGTTGCTGAGATTGCGTGATGCTCACTACAGAATCTTCTGTTCCGTGGAAAATAAGTGTCGGTACAGTCGATTTTGAGACGTAGGTCATAGGAGAGTAGTCGCTGTTCTTCTTTATCACTTGGTCTTTTTGCGTATCGATATCAAAACCCGTCAACTGAATCATTTTTTCGTGTCTCGTTTTGTAGCTTGTTGGTGAGTAGATCTTGAAAATACCAAGCATCAGGCTATTTGCATTGGTGTTAAAAAGCGCGTTCAAATTGGTTGGTGCATAAAAGTCTACCACATATTTCAGCTTAGGATAGGGGTGATTTGTATCTGCAGTATCCGTTTTTTTTTGATTGTAAGCGGTCAGTAAAGCAATGTGCGCACCCGCAGATCCGCCCCAGATTCCCATATTATTGATGTCCAGATTGTATTGTTCGGCATTTTCACTGATCCATTTGATGGCATTTTTGGTATCTTCCAGAGGTTTTTCGAGATGTGTATTTTTGTTAAGCAGCGTGTAATCTATGCTGATGACAGTAAACTCATTTTCCAACAATTCCTGCAAAATATACGCTCGGAAGTTCTTCTTTATCATTAACTTGTCGCCTTTGTCCCAAGCGCCGCCATGGACGTAGATCACAACGGGCGATTTTCCCTTTGTACGGTTTTTGGGCTGGTAGATGTCAAGCTTCAACGAGCTGTTTTTATAATCGATATCGTGATAGAAGTTATAGCGCAATTTTGGTTCTGGTAAAGAAATGTCACCTTTTATTTTCTTTGAGCTGATTTTATAACTTAATATGCTGAGAATGATCAAAGAAAAAACGAGGATGATTTTGTAGATAATTTTCATCTAAAAGCTTATGGCGTCTCAAATATAGAGAAATTTAAAGTTAACATTAGGCTAAATCATATTTTATGAAAAATTTAAGGTTACGATTTAAATGTAATCTTTTCAGGTTTTGTAAATTTGGGACACTTTTATCCGTTCTCTTTTTGAAAGAAGGAGCACATAATTAAAATCAAATTTAAAATGACGACAAAATACGAACAGATCCCAAGTTCATTATTCGTAAAAAACAGAAAGAAATTTGCAGAGCAATTATTGCCAAAATCTCTGGCTGTTTTCAATTCCAATGATATCTATCCCATCAGTGCAGATTCTACGATGCCTTTCCAGCAGCATCGAGACATTTTTTATCTAAGCGGAGTAGATCAGGAAGAGAGTGTTTTGCTTGTTTTTCCTGATGCCTATCTGGAGGAGAATCGTGAGATCTTGTTTCTAAGAGAAACCAATGACCATATTGCAGTTTGGGAAGGCGAAAAACTGAATAAAGAGCAGGCTTATGAAACTTCCGGGATCAAAACCGTCTATTGGCTGAGTGATTTTGATAAGATCTTCAAAACCTTGATGTACGAGGCGGAGAATGTTTACCTTAATAAAAATGAACATTACAGGAGCTCTGTAGAAACCGAAACCCGCGAAGACCGTTTTATCAAAAAGATAAAAGCGGATTTCCCAATGCATCAGTACAAAAGGAGCAATCCAATTCTGCAGCGTTTGAGAAGCATCAAAGAACCAGAAGAGCTGGCGTTGATACAGAACGCCTGTAATACGACGGAAAAAGGAATCAGACGATTGTTAAGTTTCATCAAACCGAATGTTTGGGAATACGAAATAGAGGCGGAACTGATTCACGAATTTGTAAGAAATAGAAGCAAAGGATTTGCCTATACACCAATCATCGCAAGCGGAAATAATGCCAATGTCCTCCATTATATTGCGAATAACCAGCAGTGTAAAGATGGTGATCTCATCCTTTTGGATGTAGGTGCAGAATACGGCAATTATTCCAGTGATTTGACCAGGACAATTCCTGTCAATGGAAAATATTCTGATCGGCAAAAAGAAATTTACAATGCTGTTTTGCGATGCAAAATAGAAGCGGAACAAAGATTAATTGCCGGAAATAACTGGTACAGATTCCATAAAGAGATGGGCGAGGTCTACACTGCAGAGTTGCTGCGGTTAGGTTTGATCGACAAAGCGGATGTACAGAACGAAGATCCAAAATGGCCGGCTTACAAGAAGTTTATGATGCATGGCACGTCTCACCATATGGGATTGGATACGCACGATTACGGTATCCTGACAGATGATTTTGTAGAAAATATGGTGTTTACAAACGAGCCAGGATTTTATATTCCGGCAGAAGGATTTGGCGTCAGAATTGAAGATGATTATGTGATCCAGTCGTCCGGAACACCTTTCAATCTGATGGGGAATATTCCGATTACCGTGGAGGAGATAGAAGACCTGATGAATTCTTAAAAAAAGGAATTAGAGTTGAGGTATGAGGATGTAGAAATAGCTGACTTTAAAATTTCGCATAAAAAATCCCGATCATTATTAGAATGGTCGGGATTTTTTTCTTTATTAATTTTGATTATTTCTTGAAGAACTCCATCAGATCCATATAATTTTTCTGGTTCACGCCGTGTCCAGCCATATATTCTCGGAAAGAGAAATAAGCGCTGAGATCGTACAGTAATTCTGCTCCTTTTTTGGCCCATTCCAGGGGGATTGCGGCATCATCAGTTCCATGCGAAATAAAGAACCTCAAATGCTCCAGTTTTTTCTTGTCCTTCACCATGTTTTTCAACAATCTGTCTTCCGGAAAAGTGCTTAGAAGAGCCACTTTAGAAAACAATTCAGGATAATGCAAAGCCAAAGAATAGCCAATCATTCCACCTTGGCTGAAACCGCAAAGGTGCGTTTTGTTATCTGTCAATCCATAGTGGTTGGAGACTCTCAGGATGTTTTCCAAAACCTGTTTTACGGCTGCTTCTGCTTGTACTTCGTCCAGAAAATTCTCCTCATTCAAGAAATCGATATCAAACCAAGCAAAGCCACCATTGTTGGCGTCTATTGGCGCACGAAAACTCACGACCAGCCAATCTTCCGGCAAGGTCGGGACAAAATTGAAAAGATCCTGTTCATTGCTTCCGTATCCGTGAATCAGAAACAAAATGGGCGTTTCCGGCGTGATATTTTGAGGCTCTCTTACGAGATATTGTAAGTCCATATTTTTAAATTAAGTACAATTGTAAAATGTAAAAAGTACCACGTATTTTATTAATTATTTTAAATGACTGAAACGATGAAATAATTCTTTTTCCCTTTTTGAATTAACAGAAATTTCCCAGCGATCAGATCATTTTCAGAAACCGAAAAGTCAGCATTAACTTTTGCTTTGTTGACAGAAATTGAATTGCTTTTTAATTCCCTTTGGGCTTCGCTTTTTGATTTTAAAAATCCAACTTCTGAAAGCAAGTCAATGATATTCAAGCCGATAATTTTGGATTTTGAAATCTCATAGTTGTCAATTCCATCATAGATTTCGGTAAAGATTTGCTCATTCATATCTTCCATTCCTTTACTGAATAAGATCTCAGAAGCTCTAACTGCTTTATCATATTCCTCTTTTCCATGAACCCAGATCGTCACCGCTTCAGCCAATTTTTTCTGAAGTTTTCTTTCGTGTTCAGCCGTTTTGTGCTCTTCGATCAAGGATTCAATCTCTTCTTTTGGAAGGAAAGTATAGAATTTGATGAATCTTTCTGCGTCTGTGTCAGTTGCATTCAGCCAGAATTGGTAGAATTTGTAAGGTGAAGTTTTCTTTGCATCCAGCCAGTAATTCTCGCCACTTTCAGACTTCCCGAATTTGGAGCCGTCTGCTTTTGTGATCAAAGGAACGGTCAAGGCGTACGCCTCACCACGTGCTTTTCTGCGGATCAATTCTGTTCCTGTGGTGATGTTTCCCCATTGGTCAGATCCTCCCATCTGAAGTTTTACGCCTTCATTTTGGTAAAGGTGAAGGTAGTCATATCCTTGTAAAAGCTGGTAGGTGAATTCGGTAAAACTCATACCGTCCACACCGGAATCTCCGGAAAAACGTTTTTTCACAGAATCTTTCGCCATCATATAATTTACGGTGATGTGCTTTCCTATGTTTTTGGCAAAATCGAGGAAGGTGAAATTCTTCATCCAGTCGTAATTGTTGACAAGAATCGCTTTGTTATCGCCATCGCCGTCAAATACCAGGAATTTGGACAGTTGGTTTTTAAGACAGTCCACGTAATAGAGAAGCGTTTCCTCGCTCAAAAGGTTACGCTCTGCAGATTTTCCGGAAGGATCGCCAATCATCCCAGTTGCGCCGCCTACCAATGCAATCGGCTGATGACCGTGCTGCTGAAAATGGGCCAGGATCTTGATCTGGATCAAACTTCCGATATGCAAAGAATCCGCTGTTGGGTCAAATCCGATATAGGCTTTTGTCATTTCTTTGTCCAGTTGATCTTCCGTTCCCGGCGTCATATCAGAAAAAAGTCCGCGCCATTTCAGTTCTTCTATAAATGCATTCATTGTCTTAAAAAATTTCGTGCAAAGATAGGAATTACAAGTGGTAATCTATTTGAACTTTTGGAATTATTGTGATGTACTTTTTAATGAAAAAATACGCCATTTGCTGTATTGACACCGTTGATTGCTTTTACCGCTTTGGTCTCAGGACAGGTCGAAAAGTTGACTATTGCAGACCATACGTATTACGGTACGAAAGCAATCCCGAAAGCAATCACCGGAAAGTATTGGTATGAGAACAGCAAAGAGCCGATTGTTGAGATCAATGGAGATGGGACAGGTTATTTTCAGGTGCATGATGTGCCGGCTTATCCCGTAACATATTGGATTGAGACTGATGCATTCGGAAATGTTCAAAAAAAGAAAAGTGAAACCAGCAGCAAATATGAGGTGGTTGTGATCCTGAAGTATAGCAGCAACGGCGAAAGCGGCTGGAAAGGTGCGAAGGCTGGGAAATATGACCGAATTGATGTGACGATGGCTTTTGACCAGGGCTATGCTATCGTAATGGGAGAACGATTCCGGAAGTCATCAGTTTTGTCATGTGTTAAAAATGAACTAACTAACTAACTAACTAACTAACTAACTGATTTGTAATTTAGTCAAGTCCGTCTCTTTGGTGGATTTTTTTGATCAATCTAAATTCTGTCTCATAGATTATGGGCAGAATTGGTTTGATAGACCAATTCCTAGCCCTGATGGAAGCGGCATCCTTTTTTATTTTTGATAGACAGGCTGTGCTGATGAGCAAGCGTTGTAAAATAAAAAAGATACAGTGGACAGCAGGTTCCCGGCTCCTATAAAAATAACGCAAAAACACTTAACTTTGCAGAATGAATCAGGATACCATTTGTGCATTAGCAACAGCGAACGGAATAGGAGCGATCGGGATTATCCGAGTTTCCGGAGTACAGTCTTTTGAGATTGTGAATAAGATATTTGAGGGCAAAAATCTGGAAAAGGCAGATTCTCACACGGTTCATTATGGTTTCATCAAGGATGAGGAAGAGGTGATAGATGAGGTGATGCTGTCGGTTTTTATGGCTCCAAGGACCTTCACGACGGAAAACTCTGTGGAGATCTCTTTTCACGGTTCGCCTTACATTGCTAAAAAAATATTGGAAGTCCTGATCAAAAATGGGGCACGGATGGCGAAGGCCGGTGAGTTTACGATGCGCGCTTTTATGAACGGCAGGATCGATCTTTCCCAGGCGGAATCTATCGCAGACCTGATTGCATCTGATAACGAAGCGTCCAGAAAAGTGGCTCTCAATCAGCTGAAAGGCGGGATTTCGCAAGAGATCTCGATCCTGAGAGGCGATCTTTTGAATTTTACTTCGCTCATCGAATTAGAGCTTGATTTTGCGGAGGAAGATGTGGAATTTGCTGATAGAACAGCCCTGAATCAATTGCTGAACAGGATAGAAGATAAATTAAAATCGCTCATCGACAGTTTCCAATATGGCAATGCGATCAAAAACGGAACGGCTGTGGCGATCATCGGAAAGCCAAATGCCGGAAAATCTACCTTGCTGAATGCGCTTTTGAAAGAAGAACGCGCGATTGTGAGCAGTATTGCAGGAACTACGAGAGATACGATTGAAGAAATCCTGCACATCAAAGGCAACGCTTTCCGACTGATAGATACAGCAGGATTGCGCGAGACGCTTGATGAGATAGAGGCCATTGGTGTGAAAAAAGCGAAAGAAAAAGTGGATAGCGCTGATATTTTGGTGTATTTGGCGGATGCGGCAACGGTGGATTTTTCTGAAGATATTGCGGTGTTAAAATCGCTCCTGCGAGATGGTCTGAAACTCATCATCTGTGCTACGAAAATAGACGAAGTCTTACCCACCACGTATGATCTTGTAGAATCGGTTTTCCGGAATGAGATCAGTTCCGACTTTGATTTTATTAAGATTTCGGCTGTCGAAAATCAAAACATTCAGGATCTCAAAAATGAATTGTCTTCTTATGTAGAACATTTGAAATCCGAAGAAAATAACGTCATCATCACCAACCAACGCCATTTTGAAGCTTTGAAGAAATCGTTGGATTCAGTAGAAAAAGTGGAGGATGCTGTGAGCTCAAAAATCACCACTGAGCTTTTGGCCTATGAGCTACGAAATGCTTTGGAATACCTCGGTGAGATTTCTGGGGAGTTTAGTAATGATGAGGTTTTGGGGAATATTTTTTCTAAGTTTTGTATCGGGAAATAAATCTGTTTTCTTTTAGTTTCGTTTGATTTCTTTTATTTGATTTACAGTATTTTATGTAAATTTTATTTTCTTTTGTCAGAGTTTGTTTATACTTTTGTTACCAACTCTGTACCACTTCCAAGTATAAATTGATACAAAGTAGTACAAAGAGGTACAAAATACAAATTATGAAAATAGCATTGAATAAAAGGAAACTGAAAGATGGTAGAATCAGCTTGTCAATAGAATATTATCGTGGATCCGAAATTTCGGAGGAAGGTAAAAGAAGGCATCTCCGAAGTTTTGAAAATTTAGACACATACATTTTTTCAAACCCAAAAACACCAACTGAAAAGAAACATAATAAGCAAAGTCTTGAATTTGCTGAAAATGTACTTTCTATTCGTAAAGCTGAGTTTGTACAGGGTAAATTTGATTTGAAGAATACAAACAAATCAAAAAGGACTTTTCTCAATTATTTTGCTGAGAAAACTGAAGAGAAACAACAGCAAGATTCTTCCAACAATTACGGTAATTGGTTTTCAACGCACCAACATTTAAAAAAGGTTATTTCAAAAAATCTGACTTTTGATGAGATTGATGAAAATTTAGTCAAAAAAGTCCGGAATTACTTTGATAATGTAGCTAGGACAAAAAGTGATCTGCCACTCTCCCAGAATTCTAAATATTCATATTTCAATAAATTTAAAGCTGCGCTTAGGAATGCTTTTGATGATGGCTATTTGACTATCAATTATGCTTCAAAAATTAAATCTTTTGAGCAAGCAGAAAGTCAGAGAGAATATTTGACATTTGATGAAGTTCAATCCTTAGCTAAGTCCGAATGTAAATATCCTGTTTTAAAGAGAGCCTTTCTATTTTCTTGTTTATCTGGATTACGTTGGTCGGATATTAATACATTGATTTGGTCAGAAGTACGTGATGAAGGAGATGTGACTAAAGTGAATTTCCGCCAAGAAAAAACTGATGGTGTTGAATATTTATATATATCAAAACAAGCGAGAGAATTGCTCGGAGAAAGGCAAGGTCAACAAGACAGAGTTTTCAAAGGCTTAAAATATGGAATGACCTACAATACTGAAATTATCCGCTGGTGCAATCGTGCAGGAGTTCCTAAACATATTACTTTCCATTCCGCTCGTCATACGAATGCCGTGTTGCTATTAGAAAACGGAGCAGATATTTACACCGTTTCCAAAAGACTTGGGCATCGGGAAATTAGAACCACTGCTATTTATGCCAAAATAGTGGATAAGAAAATGAAAGAAGCAGCTGAGATGATACCGGAATTAAATATTGAAATTTAATTTTTATTACTATAACTCGTAGTGCATTATCAAACTAATGCAATTTTAATATTATTCATTTTTCTATTAAATACAAAAACATTTACAAATTGAATGAAAGTTAATGCTGTTATTTTGCTCAATATCCTTGTTTTAAAACCTTCAAATGATTTTGCGTAGTTGTTTCTGATTTTAAATTGGTCACAAAGCTGAGAGAATAATGTCTCTATTCTTTTTCTCGATTTTCTGAAAATATATTTTTGTTTTTGATAATTTTTTTGGTTGTTTCTCATGG
>NZ_AUAA01000049.1 GCF_000428485.1 Epilithonimonas tenax DSM 16811
ATTCTGAATCTATCGATAAATATTCCGCAGAAATATTTATTGCAATGAGCTCTAAATCAGATAATTTTGGTTTAATTGGTTTGAAATAAAAATTTTCTTTGATGGTTAATTTTCTTAATTCCTTTAAAATAAAATCGTAAATTGCATCTAGGTTATTCATAACGTATTAGATTGATAGTCAATACAATATACGAAATTTTCGTATTATGAGTAACCTTTTTTATAATGCACTACGGGTTACTATAATAATATTGATTGACAGATAGCATAACATCTACAAAAAATATTAAAATCAAGGAGTGCAAATCCGAAAACTAAGGAATTGATTCTAAAATAATACTGGTATGCCATTCGGGATTTTTTTCCCCGTTGGTGTCTTCAGATATTCTTCAATCAAAATACTCTGCAGCTCCTCAAGAAAAAGCTTGTCTTTAAAACTTGTGGAATTTAATTTTTGCTTTCTACAATTTTTAATAAATTGTTTGTAAGATGTTTCAATTAGTTTCCTGTGTATTGGAAACAAAGTGTACTCACGTGTGAATTTTTCAAAACTCCTATCAAGAATATCAAACCTTCTTTGAAAATATCCCAATCTGTATTTGACATTGCTGACAATTTGCATATCATCAATCAGATTCTCATTTTTAGGTTTTTGTGACCTTATAGGCTTAATGTAGATTTTATTCTTTGTAAAGCTATAGGTAAAAGAAATCCACGGCGTTCTATCCAGGTTTTTCTTCACCTGATATAAAAACTTGGTACAAAAATCTCCAGCTGTAGAATAATTTAAATTAAATTTTTTATTAAAAGTACTGAGAAGAATAGGTAACCCATTTATAGGTAAATTCTTATCAGGTATTCTATTCAACCATAATGCAAATAAAACGGGCTTACTATTTTTTAAATTATAAGCCAGTTTATATAAAACTGTATTATACTCCGACATAACAATTATTTTTCTAAACCAATATTGGCTTATTAAAAATACAGTATATCCTCTCTGCTTGTATGATGGGTTTGATATTAATCCTCCATAACTTTTTATTTCTACACCTTTGGAATTTAATGATTTATACCACTTCATCTTGTATTTGACTAAAAATTCATAAGCTTTCAAAATTTGATCGCTACTTTGAGATGGCGATATTTCAGCATTTTTAATACTCAATTGTACAAATACATTATTTTCTGTTTCAAATTCATTCTCAAATAAAGATAGCTGTTTGGGTCTATCTTCCGGTCTAAATTGTTGATTTTTAACTGAGAAAACAATACTAAAAATTATACGTAATGCCGTAATAGGTATGTCGACAAAACTCCCGTCTTTCATCAAAAAATCATCATAGAATTCATTTGGAAAATAAATATAATCTACGCTAGAATTTTTCCAAAAGTATGTCTTCCTAACTTTTCTATTTTCGGAATTAGAATTCATATCTAGATTTTTTTTCTGAAGGAATATTCAAGGGCAATATTTTCAATTGATGTTTTTGCTTTTACTGGATTTTTCAATAAATACTCATCAATCTTTTCTTTATCAAAAAATACCATTTTGCCATTAGGCTTGGAATAGTCAATTTCATCTTTGGATGTAAGTTTGTAAATATGTGATTCTTTAAATCCGCTGTAGAAACTAAAGTCTTTAACATTAAAAACCTTTTTTGATAAATAAAGTCTTTCCTTTAACTCTGAGACTTCTTGAAGAAGTTGATTGAGTATTGTCATGATGATTTCGTCTTTGCTCATTTTAATACTTGTTTGTTTTAATGAGACAAAAGTCAGTATTGAAAATATAATACACAAGAGAATCAATTGGTTAAAGTCTAAATACTACTAAAAACAGGTTAAAAACTACTTTTCTCGTATTTAAATTGCGCACCAACTTATCTCAAATTTCGAAAAGGTATTTCATTTATTCTAAATTGTATTTTCCACAAAGAAAGTAGGATTTGCACTCCTTTGCTTTGCATCACTTTTTAGGATTTGCACTCTGGATATTAGGATTACAACTCCTTGCTGATTCGGAATTGCACTCCTCCCGAAAAAGCTTCTAGTCCGCTCCAGTAAAGTATTTTCCTTACTTTATAAAAGAAATTATAAAAGTATTAAAAAGTTTTTTTTTTTAATAAAAGGAAATTGTGGATAAAATCTTCTGTGGATAAAATGTTTTAAGATGACACTTCGAAGCTCATATCACGAAAAAAGAATGCGGAGAAAAAAAAAAAAGAATTGCCTAAGGATATAGAATATGCTCGAAAAGTACGCAGTTCATAATTTTGACCTAGCCGAAAAAAAATATTTTTAAATCGTGCTCGAAAAAGTACACATTTTTAATTCACTACCTGCCTAAAATAGTACTAGGTTGCTACTCGCCAGCCAGCAAAAATATTAAAAGCTATCTACACTCCAACCTGCCTAAAAAACCGAAAGGTAAATCACAAAACCTGTCTAAAATAGTACAAGGTAGCTGCTGCGTAACCTGCCTAAAATAGTACTAGGTTGCTAATCCGTAACCTGCCTAATATAGTACAAGGTTGCTAATCCGTAACCTGCCTAATATAGTACAAGGTTTCCCACAAAACCTGCCTAAAAAAGTACAAGGTTGCTACTCTCCAACCTACCTAAAATAGTACAAGGTTCATTTAATAACCATATGATATTCAATGAAATAGATTTTTTAGAGCTATAAAACCCAAATTTGATTTTTTTTCTTTTTTCCGCATTCTTTTTATTTTTTTTAAACTTTATTATACTTTTCAAAATAAAACCTGAAAATTACTATGCTGAATATCAATATGTTACAATTGTTTTCTTATCTCTTAAATTTTTTTGTGAATAGATTATAAAAAAATCGGTGTGAATAGCAAGATGTGTCTTTGTACCCACAAACTTTTCAAGCTTGGTCACAATCACCTTCTTGCCTTTTTTTCAAAAAGGGGAAAAAACTTCGGAACTCGTATTTTTATTAAAACTTGAATTTCTAAACAATTAATCAATTCAAAAAACATTATGACAATTAACCCTTAAGTAGTATTTAGCATTAATTATTAGTCTTTAGACTTACTAGTGACCTAAGTGTTGCAAATGATAAAATAACACTTAATTTCACGTCAGCATTAGAAAAAACATTTATTAATAAAATGGCAAATAAAGAAGCAATAATAAAATTCAGAATAGAAGTAAAAAGAAAAATTTCTTGGAAAAATATATGTACAAGTAGAGATATTTCTTTATCAGAAATGATAATCGATTCTGTAGAAAAAAGATTACCAAATTACGAAAGAAGAAAAGTATTATCATTTATTGAAAAACAAGATAACAGTTTCGCAAAAGTAGAAAACAACATCAATCAAATTGCACGAATAGCAAACAGTCAAAAATTTTTATCGAAGAACGATTGTGACAGTTTTAATTTAATGCTGAAAGAAATATTGAGACTGAAGCAAGAGCAAAATAAAACTTTCATCCAATTCTACGCACTGCTAGCAAAATGATTTTTTCATCAGATTCGGCTTCCAATTTCATATTGTTCTTGTTCATAATTTTGAACTAAAATCGATAAAAACTCCAATTCCTCAAATTCTTTAGAATTCACCTGCAAATCCTTTTGCATCAAAGATAAATCCTTTTGAGACAGCTTTCATACTGTTCTTCTGTTTTGAGTAGATTTAACACACTAAATTCTTAAAATATTCATTTTTTTTATTTGTTGCAGGAAAATGATAGCTGTTAAGGCAGTTTTTATTAAAAATAGTCACGAAAAATTAGACGATCCTATCCTTAGTTCCACTAAATTAAATTTTTATAGACAGAGAAAACATCTTATTCCCAGGTCACAGGGATGCTTTCAAAAACAGCATTGTATGGATTATTTTTGCTATTTTTTGCGTATATTTTAATTGTTAGAACCTTTATGAGTGGGAAAGCAGTTTCCGCTAAATCAGCTACTGCAAATGTCATAGTCGCTTTAGTTGGTACTTCAGGTAAAATGTTTTGTGCTCTTATTCTTTTTGGAGCAACAAGGACTTCGGAGGTTTGGAATTGATTTCCTTGAGGATCAATTAGAATAGCTTCTTCACATTGGAAAGATTTTCTCACAGTTGATTCAGTATTCTGATAAATTAAAGTGACAGAGATGCTCTTGTCGTTTTTTAGACCGCTTACTTTTACAATGTCTAATTTCATCCCATCAATATTGACAGTTCGAATTGGTTTCAAAAGATTCAAAGTTTCTTTGTAAAAATCGACTTGCTTGCTGAGTTCTGTAATTTGTTCTTTATTATTTCTGAGTTCATTTTTTAAATCGGAGCAATCGGATTTTTGAGCAAACAGAATTTGGGAAAATGCAGATATAACTAATATTAATTTCGATTTCATTATTTACATTTTTAGGTTAAATTTTAAGAGGCTTTCGTGTCTCTAGCAGCGTATTGATTCAATATTTCTTCATAGTCAGTATGTCGAAGAAAATTTTGTACTATTTTATTGTACTGCTCTTTTGAAAGATGGCTTGAATTCATTGGAATGAAATTCAGAATTTCGGAAAAATGGCCTTTCATAAACATCAATATCTCTTCAGGTATTTCCTTTTGATGAACTAGCTTCTGTGCCATTTCAATTTCCAGGAATTCCTCATCATCTTTAATATTATTTTTAGGATTCAGAAGTTTGAGGATCTTTTTGGCTGTTCTGATATTACTTTCCATATAGCACAAAACCAAATTCATACGGTCTGATTTAGTGGATTTTACAACAAATTTTCTAAAGATATTTTCGAAATAAGAGATTGCCGACTTAATGTCAGATTTCCCATCAGCAGTAATTTCTTCAATATGTTTTACAAACTTAAGATTGAATTGGTAAGCTTTTTCCGAAATTAGTTTTGGTTTTACTGAATTACCAAACAGATAAAAATTGATGAACCTTTCAAGAACTACGAAATAGTCTTGGTTTTCAACAGATGAATAATATGATTTCATTTGTGTATCGGGTCGAAATACAGTCCCGGTATTTCGGATTAAAATAATAAAGCGTGGGAACTGAAGCCAATCCGATAAGGTGGTACCGCTAAGAACCAAACACTCCAGATAGAACTTACAGCCCACGCCATATAATGACACGGGCGTAAGCCTATCGAATTTGGAGTGTTTTGAAAATTAGCGGTTTTCCTTATCCAATACGATAGCTTACGCTTTACGTTGATTTATTTTTCAATAGCAAAGATAATATTTTTTTGTGATTTTTTTTGAACTAACATCTTGCTAATAATGTATAGTTATTGTATTTTTAACACCAAATGTTAAGTAAATAACATCTAATGAAAATCAATAGGTTAAAAATAATTCTTGCTGAAAAAAGCAAGACAAACAAATGGCTCGCCAAGCAACTAGGAAAAAGTGATGTTACTATCTCTCGATGGGTTACGAACGAGATTCAACCTTCAATGGAAACTTTTCTTGACATTGCTAAGCTTTTGGATGTAGATGTAAAGGAATTGTTAAATTCCACAAAATAAATCAGAGATGCAAGAATATAGATTTTCAATGAATGGAATTTCGTTACTGCTTTCTGATTTCTTAGAGATAGCAGTGGCACTTAAGGATGCTGAATACGATTATGACAAAATATCATATTTTGAAATTAAGAGAGAGCGTGAGGCAACGAGAAAGCGTGAATTATTTGAATTAAAATTACGCCTAAAACAATTGTCTAAAAAAGAAATACGATTTCTTACGGAAACCCGTAAAGAAAATCAAAAATTAATTACTTTCTTAGCAAATGTAAGAGCATATAGAATTTTAAGAGAGTTCTTGGAAGATGTGGTTTTAGACAAAATTATGGTCTATGATGATCAATTAAGTTATCGTGACTTTACTAACTTCATCTATAATAAAACATTATTGTACAAAGAACTCGAAAATATCTCTGAAATTATGATTAAAAAAATACGATCATTTATCTTTAAAATGTTAGAGCAAGCCGGATTGATAGATTCCGTAAAATCGAAAAAAATTCAAATCCCATTTTTAGATTTTGAAATGCAAAATTTATTATCTCAAGCTGATCAGAAATATCTGTTGAACATATGATTTCAGGACAGCATAAATTGATTGAGAATTTCAAAAGTATTTTTGATGTAACAAGCTCGAAGGAATTTCTAAATATGGAAGGACTAAGCGGAGAAGTTCCGTTTTGGATTGCGCCTTATGATATCCAGTTACAGGATGCTGCGGATGAAGAATTGGCGCATTTGTTAAGCAGGTTGAACAATCAAGGAATAGAGGTTCTTGTACTTGATTTGTTTGAAATTTCTATACAGATCATCGAGTCCAATATAGGCCTTGAAAAAATATTTCAAGTAGAAAAGAAAAAAAATAAAGATAAATTTAAGAAGGCATTACAGTCTACTTTAAATTTGCAGGAAAGGTTTATTCCTTATATTGAGCAGAAAGTAAAGGAATCTAACACACAGATTTTAATGCTCAAAGGTATTGGATCAGTGTATCCTTTTATACGTTCGCACAATGTTTTAGACAATCTTCAAAGTGCGATTACAGAAATCCCAACATTGATGTTCTTTCCCGGAGAATACAATGGAAAAGCATTAAGTCTTTTTGGAGATTTTAAAGACGATAATTATTACAGAGCATTCAATATTTTTGAATATAAAATTAATACAACCAAAAGAACAAATTAAACAATGACAGAATTAGTATCTTATTTTGTTAAACCATACAACAGACCTATTGAGACTGTAATTAAAGCAGATGATCAGACTCATATTTCTACTGAGGTTTCAGAATATGTGGTTACTCACGATATCGCCACCAAAATATCCAATTTCTTTGAAGCCTATAAAGATGTAGGAAGTACCAACGGCGTTTGGATTTCCGGCTTTTTCGGGTCGGGTAAATCGCATTTACTAAAAATCTTAAGTTACGTGCTGGAGAACAAACAGTATGACAACGACAGTTTAGGTAAAATCTTTGCAGATAAAATTGAAGACGACCCTAAACTGAAAGCAGATATTTTACAAAGTATCGATAAATATAAAGCCGAAAGTATACTTTTTAATATCGATCAGCAGGCGCAAATTACCAATAAAACTGATGCTAATGCGTTGCTTCAGGTTTTCTATAAAGTTTTTTACGATCATCAGGGGTTTTATGGTTTCCAGCCGCACATTGCTGAGTTCGAATCATACTTAAATAAAGATGGTAAACTGGAAGCTTTTAAAGCTGAGTTTGAAACAGAATTTGGCAAATCGTGGATGGATGCCCGTAAAGATTATGTAGATCCTTTGCTGAATGATTCAGTAGCAGAGGCATTAGGCAGGATTTACAATACTGATGCAGAAAAATATGAAGATTATTTAGATTCCTGGGAAGATAAATACAGGGCTTCTATTGAAGACTTTGCAGAGAAAGTGGCGGAATATATTGCTTCGAAGGGAAAAAATTTTAGATTGAATTTCTTCGTTGATGAAGTAGGTCAATACATTGCTGAAAATACAAAGTTGATGCTGAACCTTCAAACGATTGCTGAATCTTTGGATACAAAAACGAAAGGAAACAGCTGGATTTTTGTGACTTCGCAGGAAGATTTAGAAAGTCTGGTAGGTGATGACCGTCAGATTCAAAAAGATGACTTTTCGAAAATTCAGGGGCGTTTTAGCAATCGTATTCCGCTTACATCTTCTAATGTGGATGAAGTGATTGAGAAACGTCTTCTCGAAAAAAGTGAAAAAGGTGAATCCGCATTCGGAAAAATGTATAAGGAGGAACACGCTAACCTCAAAACACTGCTTTCTTTTTCCGAGACAGGAATGCAATTTAAATTATACAAAGATCAAAAAGATTTTGTTCGCAAATATCCTTTTGTTCCTTATCAGTTTGATCTCTTCCAGCAATGTATCAAAGCATTATCCCGGCATAATGTGTTTCAAGGGAAGCACGCATCAGTAGGAGAACGTTCTATGTTAGGCGTTTTCCAGGAAGTGTTAAAAGGTCTTGATCATTTTGCTGATGGAGATTTGGTCAGTTTTGATATGATGTTTCGTGGTATCGTAGGAACATTAAGAACAGAAGCTCAGAATGCGATTATTTTAGCGAGCAATCAATTAGATCAAAGAAATCCTTTAGCCGTAAGAATTCTCAAAACATTATTTCTAATTAAATATTTTGATGGCTTCAAAGCAACCACCAGAAATATTCAAATTCTTTTAACGGGCAGTGCTTTTGTTCAGGTTAACGAATTTCAGAAAAAAGTTGAAGAGGCTCTGAATCTTTTGGAAGAAGAAACCTATATCCAAAGACGTGGCGATATTTATGATTATCTCACCAATGAAGAAAAGGATATTGAAGAGGAAATTAAAGATCTAAGAATTGAAGATGACGAGATTAGTAAGTACCTAAGTCAAGTTGTCTTTGACGGAATTGTGAGTGATTCTAAAATTAAATATCAGGAAAACAAGCAGGATTTTGAGTACGCCCGTATTGTAGATGGTTTATCAACCGGAAGACCTCAGGAGTTGCAAATATCAGTTGCGACCTCAGATTACCACGATTACAGCAATGATTCTCACTTTTCCGCAAAAACCATTGCAGACCAAACGTTAATGATGATTCGTCTGCCGGAAGATAAAAGATTCACGGCAGAAGTAAGAATATATTTGAAAACAGATAAATACATTCGTAAAAATAATACCAGTGCCAACTCAGATTCTTACGCAAGAATTTTGAGAGAAAAAGGTACGTTAAACAGTCAAAGAAACCGAAGTATCGAAGTTTCTGCAAAAGAATTAATTGCCGGAGCTCAAATTTTCATCAACGGAAGCGAAAATACCCGTTCGTTTTCATCAGATGGGAGAACCAGAATTATAGAATCATTTCAGGATTTAATAAAGGTAGCGTATCCAAAACTGGATCTTTTAGGAAAAGCTACTCTGGACGAAGCACAATTAAATATGATTTTGGGTAGAAATACCACTTCCAACTTATTTGGTGGTGATGAAACTACTTTGTCAGCTCCCGAAACTGAAATGCTCAACTATATCAATCGTCGCAAGACGATGAATGAGCGAACTACTTTAACAGACCTTAGAAATCATTTCAACGGAAAACCTTTCGGATGGAAGATGATAGCCAGTTTCTGCATCGTCGCAGAATTATTCAAACGTGGCAAAGTTGAAGCAAAACAGGCAACCAATACATTGGATGACAAACAATTTTCTTTGTCGCTCAACAACAATCAACAGTGGAATAACACCTTAATTATTCCGCAACAAGACATCGACGGAATTTTATTGCGAAGAATTAAAGATCTACACAAAGACCTTTTCCACGATACCAATACGGCTACAGAAGCTAAAGAAATTGCGAAGAATTTTAAAGAAAAAGTAAGAGAATTAGATGCGGAGCTGATCGCATTGGTGAACCAGAAAGATGCATATCCGTTTTTAGGAACGGTACAGCCTTTTAAAGATAAACTAAGATCTCTGTTAGATTTAGATTACAGTCAGCTCATCACGACCGTTCAGGAATACGACGAAGGTCTTTTAGATTTTAAAGAAGATGTACTCGATAAGATTCGTGCATTTATGAACAGCGAACAAATCAATATCTACAAAAATATTGGTCTTTTCTTGAACAACAACACGGGAAATCTCCGTTACATCGACAGCGATCTGGAAATTGAATTATTGAAAACCGTAAAATCTCATCCGTCTCCTTACATCGGAGATCAGATACGGACTGCAAAGGATGCGATGGATGTTTTAGGAAAACGTATTTTGGAAGCTCAGAACGGAGAGCGTTCCAAAACCATCTTGAAATTGGATGAGAAGATTAAAAATCTTAAACAGGAATCTGATTTCGGTAAGTTGACAGATGGTCAAAAAGAACAGGTGGTTCGCCCATTCAGTCAGTTTTTGGCAGACGCCAAAAGAGAGCCACTTATTTCAAATATCCGGGATTATGGAAATAATCTCTCTGATCTTTACACAAAGCAACTGAATCTTTGTGTCAGTTTAGCTAATCCACCGCGACCTATATCCGAGGACACTACGAACAACGGAACTGAAGTTCAAACTCCGGCTCAAGTTGCAGAACCAAGAGCAACTTACGTTACACTTTCCAATACGTTGAGAAAAGTAAATACAGATGTTTCCAGATTGGAAACCGAAGAAGATGTAGAAAATTACATTCAGGCATTGAAGACGGCACTTCTTGATCAGCTGAAACAGAACCACAAAATCAATCTGAATTAATGAATACCTCACAGATAAAAAGATTTGCGCAGGAAGCAAGAAAAAAACTTATTACTTTAGTTGGTGGAAAGCTGGAAGCTGTTCTTACACAAGACAGTGGTGCTTTGCGTGCAAAGGCAGAAGTCATCGAAAAACTCAATGATGAAATCTCTGAATTTGGGAAAGATGCTTTAATTGACAAAGTGGCTTACAATTGGTTCAACCGTTTGGTTGCATTGCGTTTTATGGATGCCAATGATTATCAGCCTTTGGGTATTAATATTCTGTCGCCGGCAAAAGATACTGCTACTTCATCGCCTCAGATTTTAAGTGATATTCATTCTGGGATTTTTCCTGCGGATTTGAAATTAGATAAAACCTATATCAACGAGTTGCTGAATGGCAAAACAAATTCTTCAAATCCCGATAACGATATTTTCCGTGAGGTTTTGATTGCAGTTTGTAATGACCTGCATCGCATTTTTCCGTTTTTGTTTGAGCGGATTGACGATTACAGTGAGTTGTTGTTACCAGACGATCTTACTTCATCATTCTCCATCATTGCAGATGTGGTGAACGGAATGAGCATAGAAGATTGTGCTGAAGTGGAAATCATCGGTTGGTTGTACCAGTTTTATATCTCTGAAAAGAAAGACGAAGTTTTTGCCTCCAAATCTAAAGTTAAAAAAGAAGATATACCTGCAGCCACACAGCTTTTTACACCACGTTGGATTGTAGAATATATGGTGCAAAATACCGTTGGTAAACTGTGGTTGCAAAACCATCCGCAATCGGGGATTAAACAGCTGATGCCTTATTATATAGAATCGCCGGAAGGAAATGCAGATGATTATCTTAAAATTTCTTCAGTGGAAGAAATTAAATTACTGGATCAGGCTTGTGGTAGCGGACATATTTTGGTGTACGGTTTTGAATTGCTGGCAAAAATCTACGAAGAGCAAGGCTACAGTGCTTCAGAAATTCCTGCCAAGATTATTGAAAACAATTTGTACGGTTTGGAAATTGATGAGCGTGCAGCACAATTGGCGGCTTTTGCCATTACGATGAAAGCCCGACAGTTTTACCGCCGTTTCTACAGAAATCCTGTGGTTCCCCATATTATTTGTTATGAAGACAGCAAACTGAATGCAGAAGAAATAGAAAGCATTATTACCAAATACAAAATCACCAACAAAGACGCTTTTAAATACGACCTGAAACTCCTGGAACAAGCCACCAATCTCGGTTCACTCATACAACCCAAAACCGATACAGCTACTTTAGAAAATATAAAAAAACAGTTGACTGAAGAAGGTGAATCTTCAGATTTATTTTGGCAGCAAACGCAGGAGAAATTAATAAAAGCCATACAGCAATTAACCGCTTTGGCTCAAAAATACCATTGCGTGGTACAAAATCCACCTTACATGGGAGGCGGAAAATACAATGATGCAATGTCTCAATATGTTAATTTAAACTATCCTGATTCTAAAGCAGATTTATTTAGTTGTTTTATTGAAAGGTCTGTGAATGTTGCTCATCCAAAAGGTCTGATTGGTAATGTAACAATGGAATCTTGGATGTTTTTAAGTTCTTTTGAAAAATTCAGAAATAAACTTTTAGAAAATACCGTTATTGATAGTTTATCTCATTTCGGATGGCATATAATGAGAATTGCATTTGGAACTGTTGCTTTCATCTTAAAGAATGCTAAACATAATGGAACTGATGCAGGTATCTATAACTATTTAGAAATTGAGGATATAAATCGTGAAATAGAGCGACCTTTTTTATTTCCAAATAAAGAGCGTAGATACTCAAGTAAAAACCAAAGGGATTTTGCAAAAATTTCGTCTAAGTCAATCGCCTATTGGCTAAGTGATAATGCGATGACAATTTTTAAAGATTATAAAAGCATCGAGAAAATTGCAAATCCACGACAAGGTTTAGCCAGCTCTGATGTTACAAGATTTATTAAGTTTTGGAGTGAAGTTGCATTAGATAATATTTCTAGAAATAGTTCAAATAATGAAGAAGCTGTATCCTCTCAGAAAAAATGGTTTCCTCATAATAAAGGTGGAGGAATTAAAAAGTGGTATGGAAATAATTTTTACATTATTAACTGGCAAAGTGGAGGACAGGAAATTATAAAACTTGCTTCTGATTTATATGGTAGTCCAACTAGAACTATCAAAAACATGCCTTTTTATTTCAAACCTTCAATTACATGGGGAATGATTGGCGCAGGACGATTTACTTGTAGGATTAGCCGTGGTGGTTTCATTTTTGATGTAGGGGGGCCGTCAGCCTTTTGTGATATTGGAGACTTAGAGGTTATTTCAGGATACTTAAATTCTAATACTTCGTTTTATTTTTTGCAAGCAATAAATCCCACATTAAATTATAATTCAGGTGATCTAGGTAAGATACCTTTTAAGTCTCTACAAGAATCTTCACAAGGAATAGTTATAGAAATAGTTAAATCATGCGAGCAAATCACTAAATCACATTTTGATACGATTGAATCTGACTCTTTAGATTTCTCACAAAATGAGTTAATACGTTTTCAAGGTGTTGAAATAAAATCTGCCATCAACAGCTACAAAGATTATTGGGCTTTGCAATTCCGCACCTTGCACCAAAATGAAGAAGAACTCAACCGTCAGTTTATAGACATCTATGGTTTGCAGGAGGAGCTCACGCCAGATGTACCTTTAGAAGATATTACCATTTTAAAAGAAGAAAGTAAAATTGTAGACGGGCAATTGGTTTTCAAAGAAGAAGAATTGATTGCTCAGTTATTGTCTTATGCAGTGGGTTGTATTTTTGGGCGTTATTCTCTCTACAAACAAGGTCTCATTCTCGCCAATCAAGGCGAAACTTTGCAAGATTATTTGCAGAAAACCCAACAACCATCAACCGACAACCATCAACCAAAATTCCTTCCAGATGAAGACAACGTGATTCCTGTTTTGGATGAAGAATGGTTCGATGATGATATCGTCAACCGCGTAAAAATATTTATCCGTACCGTTTGGGGCGATGCTTCTTATCAGGATAACATTCAATATATAGAAACCGTTTTAGGTAAAGACTTGCGAAAATATCTCACTAAAGATTTCTACAAAGACCACATCAAACGCTACAAAAAACGCCCAATCTACTGGATGTTCTCTTCGCCAAAAGGTCATTTTAATGTGATGATCTATATGCACCGTTACACAACAGATACACTCAACTTTATCCTGAACTCCTACCTGCGTCCGTATATGGAAAAAGTGAGCAATGATATCAAGCGTCAGGAAGACATCATCATCACAGGTTCTGCCG
Organism: Epilithonimonas tenax DSM 16811; assembly: GCF_000428485.1. Taxonomy (GTDB): domain Bacteria; phylum Bacteroidota; class Bacteroidia; order Flavobacteriales; family Weeksellaceae; genus Epilithonimonas; species Epilithonimonas tenax. The sequence goes on from NZ_AUAA01000049.1 coordinate 13,577, forward strand.
TAGAACAGGGAAAAGCAAGAAAAAGACAAGACCTTTTGAAAGATATTTTGAAAGATTGTGAAGCATATGAATACGACATTCTCTATCCTTTAGCCGGCGAACGCATCGCTATCGATTTGGATAATGGTGTTTTGGTGAATTATAATAAATTTGGCAATGCCATTGCTTCTGTTGCTGGACTGAATGATGCCAAAACGAAAAAGAAAGTAAAAGAATTTGATTGGATAGATATCAGTACTATTAGATGAAAATAGAAAAAAGTTTAGAAAGATTATATCTTAAAAACCGTATTGTTGTGTGGTACGACCCTGAACAGGCATTCTCGGAAGAGATTGATGAATTGTCTATTCCCGAAGTCTCGGTAATCACTATTGCCAATGATGAATTGGCGGTGAAGTTTAGAATTTTGCATCAGGAACCTAAGCAAAAATTTTTGTTGTATATGCCTTATGCTCGTCCTTCGTATGAGGACAATTGGTTGTTGGACATTGAAATGTCTCAGAAAATTTTCCACACCGATCAGGAATCAATGCTTTTACAGGAACTGGAATTGCCGCTTCATTTACAGAGCTGGTTAAAACAACAGTCAACTTTCTTCAAAAACAAAGAGCGAATGGAGAAGTTTCGAAATTTGGCGCAGAAAGAAGATGCCGTTCCTATTTTGAATCAAAAATTGATACAGGTAATCCTGGGATCAGCACAACACGATTTGGACCAGTTGCTAAGAGATTATGTGCAGGCATTCAAAGATGAAAAAGCAGAAACTGTTAAAGAAAATCTGCTAAAATTTGGTCTTGCAGATTTTTTCTGGGACGAGATTAAAACCTATTACGGAATTAACAACGAATCGCAGAACATTTATGATTTCCTACTGATGCTGTTCCAGTTTAGTTTCACACCGCTGTGTGGAGAAAATCGTGTTATGTCGTCAGCAAAAGTAAAGCTATCGAATTGGAAAGACCTAAAATCATTTTCAAATACATTTGATGTAATTTCTGCGAAAGTCTCTAGAGATCTAAATGTTGAAGGAGCATTACAAAATGTAGTATTAGAGGATGTTTTGGAAGATGATCTTTTTGAAGTAATTGAAAAGAGAATTGTGCGTGATGTTATCAAAAAAGTTACAGATCACACCTTCAATGTTAGCCGCGTAGAAGAGATCATCAAAAAAAGGGAAAGCAAACATTGGTTTGTAAAATATTCAGGCTATTACAATGCTGCTCTTAAGGCTGCAAAATTATTGGATGAGATTGAGCATACCAATCTTAAGGAACTATCTGATCTTGAGAAAGGTTTTTCGCTGTACAGTCAGTACTATTTCAAAATAGATCAGTACTACCGTCAATTCATTAGTCTTGTGCAAAACTCAGAGTCTACGATTCTGAAACCTTTGTATGATGATGTAGAAAAATTATATTCCAATCGTTGGCTGCTGGATCTATCTCATCAATGGCAACAATGTATTGAGAAAGACAAAGAGTGGTATTTTGGAGCGAAAAGTCAAAGAACCTTTTATGATTCAATTATCAAGTCAAAATATGTGGATCAAAAGAAAAAAGTATTTGTGATCATTTCGGATGCATTACGTTACGAAATTGGTGAAGAATTACATAGAAATATCAACCAACAAAATCGCTTTCACTCAATATTAGATTATCGCGTAACTGGTTTGCCTTCATACACACAATTGGGAATGGCTGCCTTGTTGCCGAACAACAAAATAACTTTCGGTGAATCTGATGATGTATTTGTAGATGGTTTAGCCAGCAAAGGCTCTATCGCACGAACGAAGATTCTAAATGAAATTGGCGGTATAAAAGCAACGACCATTTTGGCTGATGAATTGGCATCTTATAAAGTAAAATCTGAGGAGGCAAAAGACCTTGTACAATTGCACGATGTGGTCTACGTTTATCACAATATTATCGACAAAACCGGAGATGATAAAGTATCTGAAGAAAAGGTTTTCGAAGCGGCTCAAACAGAACTTGAGAATCTGGTAAATCTCATTAAGAGAATTTCTAGTTTCAATATCACCCATATTGTCATCACAGCAGACCACGGATTTATCTACCAAAATGAAGCTCTATCGGAATCTGATTTTGCAGATGCAAAAATCAATGGTAATGTTTCCAAAAGTAATCGCCGATTTGTAATCGGAAAGGGATTGACACATAACGATTCGGTAGTAAAGTACAAAGCATATGATTTGAAAATTGATTCGGAAACAGATATTCTCATTCCAAAAGGTATGAATCGTTTGAGAAGACAAGGTGCAGGATCCCGTTTTATTCACGGTGGAGCAATGCTTCAGGAGGTTATGGTGCCTGTACTTTTGATCACAAAAAAAAGAGAAGATACTATTTCAAAAGTTGATGTTGACATTATTAACAAAAGCAATAATAAAATTACCACAAACATTCACCCTATTAAATTTTATCAGTCAGAAAGTGTTGCAGAACGCTTGTTGGGAAGGAAGATAAAATCTTATCTAGCAATACAAGATGGTGGACAAAAAACAATTATAAGTGATGTTTTTATTCATTATTTTGATTCAAACGCAGTTCGTGCGGAAGACCGGGAATTAATGCACCAATTTAAAATTTCCACAACGATAAACAGACATTCTGAAGTTTATCTATTTTTGGAAGAGCAAATTGAAAACTCTACGCAATGGGTTGATTACTTACAATATAAATTCAATCTTACATTGGGTATGATGAATGATTTTGATGATTTTTAAAACACACTTATGAAAGAACTAGATCAAAAAATTAATGAGTTTTTTGCGGGTAAAGTAGTTCGTAAAGATCTAACTCAAACAGTGAAGGGAAATGCTATTGTTCCTAATTATGTTTTGGAGTACTTGCTAGGTCAATACTGCGCTTCCGATCAAGTAGAAACCATCAATGCAGGGATAGAAACTGTGAAAACAATCATAGCGCAACACTTTGTTCACCGTGATGAAGCAGAAAGTATAAAATCTAAAATCAGAGAAAAAGGAAATCACAGAATCATTGACAAAATTTCTGTAAAACTGAATGATAAAGCAGACCGTTATGAAGCTCGTTTCAGTAATCTTGGGTTGAATAATATTCCGATTAATGATGGCATTGTAAAAGCCAACCCAAAATTACTTTCTGAAGGAGTTTGGTCATTGATCAATATGGCATATCTCGCCGTGGATGAAAGAAATACACCACCTTGGATTATTGAAAGCGTTAAGCCAATTCAAATTTCACAGGTAGATATTCAGGAATATAAAGAACAACGTTCATTTTTTACAACAGATGAGTGGATGAATTTGCTAATGCAGTCAATCGGATTAAATCCGGAGGAATTCTCAACAAGATCAAAATTTATTCAATTATCTCGATTAATTCCCTTCACAGAAAACAACTATAATTTTATTGAACTAGGACCAAAAGGAACTGGGAAATCACACATCTTTTCAGAGCTTTCTCCACATGGAATTTTAATTTCTGGTGGTGAAGTCTCGAAAGCGAAATTATTTGTGAATAATTCAAGCGGAGCCATTGGTCTGGTGGGATATTGGGACGTAATTGCTTATGATGAGTTTGCAGGAAAAACAAAAAAAGTAGATCGTGGTTTGGTTGATATTATGAAGAACTACATGGCCAACAAATCCTTCTCACGTGGTGCAGATGTCTATCAGGCTGAAGCATCTATGGTTTTTGTAGGAAATACAGATCATTCGGTTCAATACATGATAAAGCACAGCCATTTGTTTGATGCTTTGCCGAAAGATTATCACGATACCGCATTCTTAGATCGAATTCATGCTTATATTCCTGGTTGGGAAGTTTCAAAATTGAGAAACGAGTTGTTTACCAATGACTTCGGTTTTATCGTAGACTATCTAGCAGAAGTGCTTAAAACTTTAAGAAAAGAAGATCACAGCAAGTTTTATCAAAAATATTTCACATTATCCAACACCATCACAACCAGAGATAAGACAGCAATTGAAAAAACATTTTCAGGCTTGGTAAAAATTATTTATCCTGATTTAAAAATGTCCAAGGAAGATGTGAAAACAATTTTCGATTTTGCTATTGAATGCAGAAAAAGAGTCAAATTGCAATTGATTAGAATGGATGAGACGTTTAACGATGATCCTGTTTATTTTGAATATATTGACGAAACGAATCATAAATTTGAAGTGCAAACTTTAGAAGAGATTGAATACGGCGAACCCAAACCAGAAGAAATTATTGAGCAAACGACAGCCGAAAACCCAAACGTTGCAACAGCTGAAACCCCTTCAGCAAAACCAATTTTTGAAGAACCAATACCATTGACGAGTTTTTCAAAACACATTCGGGAAAACCAGACAAATGTTTCTTATGACCGATTATTTGGGCATTTTTTAGAAGGATCAACCGATTTTTTGATTCAGGATCCTTATGTCAGATTGCCCCATCAATTCAAAAATTTTATGGAATTATGCTCTTTAATTTATACAAAGAATCAAGATGCAGAAACCATCAAAATCAAATTAGTAACCTGGAATGATCTTGAATATCAACAAACATCAATCGATAATTTTGAAGAAATAAAAGATTCTCTTTCTGAAATGAACATCGAATTCGAGTATGAATTCAAAGAATCTGCCCACGACCGTTATATCCTTTTGAATAATAACTGGAAAATTCTTTTAGGAAGAGGCCTAGATTTGTGGCAAAAAAGCAACGGAAGATATGACATAGCAGAATATCTTCAAGAGAAGAGAAAGTGTAAAGAGTTTGACGTTGTAGTGATAGCTCAGTAGTATAATAAATGATTGTAAAAGAAAGTGAGCATAAGGAATGAAGACTCCGTTATCTTAAGTGATTTTTTTTAAAATTTCAGCTGAGAATATCAGATTATCAACGTGCCTCTGTTTGGACCTATACGCAATTTTTAAAGTTATATAATGACCTCATTACACACCAAAATAGCGATGAAGAATCAGGGGTTTTATATTATTTAGGAAATATTATACTAGTCAAAATGAAGAACAAGGATTTGGCATTATTGACGTACAACAGAGAAAAACAACTTTATTAATTTTTGCCAATCTTTTAAAGCAAAAAGAAATTTTTCCTTACATTCATGCGTTTATAATAAACTCTTCTGTCACAAAGGATAGTATTCAAGCCAATGCATCATATTTCAGACATTATTTAGAATGGTACAGACAAAGTAAAATTTGAAAACATCAACATCACTTACATTATTGCCGAAAATCAAGATTAGGCATTTAAATTCTATACAACTCTAATACTTTCGGGAAAAAATTAGGTGGAATTGATCTGATTAAATCTTTTCATTTACAGGTTGTCAATAAGGCGAACCAAGAAGAGAAGGCTAGATTATTTGAACAATATCAATTTTCAAAAAGATTTACCATTTTAAAAACCATTCAAAAAGTTTAATCAATATCCCGATAATCATTTATTAAAAACCTTTATTAATTTTATTATAAAAAATAAGCAGAATTAAAAAAGGACAGTCGTAAAGAGAGAAAAGAAAAGGTCAAGATTTCAACATATTCTTACTTCTCTTGCCGAAAAAAATAAATTTTTAAATTTTATTATTCCTTAAACAGTATTAATATGCACTCGCTGTAATCATAATAAGCTCAAAAAACGATTTGATTTATTATAAATATAAAATAATGTTTTCTCTGTCTATAGAAAATATAGATTTTGAAGTAGATGTAGAATACACATATTTTTAGTGCTATTGTAATCTATGAAAGAATTTTATGTTTTTGGATTCGATTTTCGATAATCGTATCTTTGCAGGATAGAAATCCTTTCGCAAACTGCGGAGGGATTTTTTTTGTGCCATATGCAAAAGCTTTCAGTCTTTCAACAATAATTTTTGAGTCACAACTTTAGTGAGGTTCCGAAATTATATTTGCCAATAAGGTTTTTAGGATCATTCAATTTGTGTCCTTTCAGATGAAAAGCAACAATTTTATCTTTATCAATATAGAGGTGTTTTGTTTTCTGTTTTCGTTTAGCACATTATTTACGGCAGTTGATGTAAAATTGCATAAATACGATGGATAGGGGATTTATAAAACATGTCCTTTCGTATGAAAACCAATTTTTGGTCTTTTGTCCTTCAATTGATAATGAAATATCATCAATATAAGATTGAACAAATAGTCTCAACTTATAAAAAGCAGGCAAAACGAATATATATATGTAGAATAAAAAAATACAGATATGAAAGCAACAGATTTTAATATAGATATAATTCTTAATTTTTTAAAACCCATTATTATGGAAACACTTTATGTTTTGGTAGCAGTAATCATACTGCTTGCGGGATTCGCTTTATTTATCCTGCCACGATTGTTAAAAAGCGAGAAGAACATCTTTTTGCGCATGAAGAACCGCCTGTTCGGCGAATTTGAATACCATCAAAATGATAAGCACGTTCCCTGAGCTAATGAGACAAAGCTAATTTTTTTAATTGAAAAGATAGGATCAATTATTTTCACTGCTTTATGTCGTTGTAAAATTTATAAAAAATACGCAAGTAACTTTTATGAAAATATTTTTGACAGAGAGCAGACAACGTTTTAATTTGTCTCTAAGAAAAATGTTGGTTAAAGATGGTTTTACAATTTTTTATCTTGATTAAAGATGCCTTTACGGTGTATCTAAATGCATTAAATAAGCAAAAAGATGTTTGGTAGACATCAACAGTATATTTGTAAAAAGCACAAAGTTTTAATAATTTTTTAGGGAAGCCTTTACTTTTAGAATAGAATAATTTATAATTTGAATATGGAAAACACCATTCTTTTTTTAGCAATGCTTTTCCTGGTTATTTTAGCAATGATAAGTTTCCTTATTGTTTCTAAAAACTCCGGAAAGTAAAAAGCGACTGCGTGAACAATAGTAACGCAGCCACTTAAGGTAATTTTTAGTTATCACATAGTCCGCTCTGATCAGCGGACTATTTTCTATTACAAAGGTATATTTTTTTCTTTTGATTTTTTTTGTAGAATAGGTGGATTTTATTTTGTTTTTATAGCATTTATTTAACATACACTATCAAATTATTATCATCAATGTATAACATTTTTAAATTTCAGCTTTTGCTTGGAAGGAGAAGATTAAAATGAGAAAAGCGGGTGGAAATCTAGTCATGGTCGGAAGAAAATTCCGACCATTTTTTATGTTTTAAAGACTTTAGCAGGATCTCCGCCTGCGAAAACAATCAGAATAGCTGTAATCATGTCTCGAAGCTCCATTGCGATGCGTCTTTTGGAAGTTTTATAACTCAATTCGTTTGCTTTTTTATAGATCAAAAGTAACATTGATGCAATCATCGTCATGTAAACCATTACCTCAATGCCGTTT
>NZ_AUAA01000050.1 GCF_000428485.1 Epilithonimonas tenax DSM 16811
TTTGGTACAATAAAAAAAGACGTCACAGTACACTGAAATACAAAACTATTGAAGAGTTTAATAATCAAAACAAAATTTATCAAAATGTAGCTTAACTTATACTGGAATTTTTATTTGCATATCCAGTCATCTTTTTTATCTCCTTCCTTAGCACAAGAAATGATACTAAGTGCGGCTACGCAAAATAATGCGATAGTCTGTCTTTTCATTTGAAAATTTTATTATTTATGATTAACGAATTAATGGCTGCAAATCTATTATTTATTAAAGAAACTTCCTACTCGAAAGATTTTTTCTATTAAAAACTCTTCAAATTATCCCCAACCGTATAATCCATAAAAATCCCACCATCCAAATTCACAGATTTTACTTTCTTTTTAACTGCGAAATTCAAGTTAGTTTGTTTCTGATTTTTCTCCCAAACCGAAGGCGTAAAATGAACTTTCTCCATCGAATTATCATCGTAAGTCACGACCGCATCAAATGGAACTGCAAATCCACCAACATTCTCAACCGTCACAACCAATTGCTTATCTTGTTCAATTACAGACGAAATCTTTAAATCAATGTAATTGTTCGTGTAAAACCAATTGTTGAAAAACCAATTCAAATTCTTACCCGAACCTGCATTCATAGAATTGAAATAATCCCAAGGAATCGGATGTTTCCCGTTCCAGTTGTCCATATAATGATGCAAAGCTTTCTTAAACAAATCATCACCCAAATAATCCTTCAAAGCCAAATAAGACAACGCCGATTTCACATAAGCATTATTCCCATATCCAGCACCCGAAAGCTGAGAACTCATCGTGATAATAGGCTGGTCTTGCTCCGCAGAAGCATCATTAATCCAACGTTTCACACGGAAGTTCTTCATAAATTGATCTGCAGATTCTTGTCCGTTTTCAGCAATGCCTATCAGATATTCCAGGGTCGTTGCCCAACCTTCGTCCATAAAAGCATATCTGGTTTCATTGATTCCCATATAGAAAGGAAAATAAGTATGCGCAATCTCGTGGTCCGCCGTCAATCTCGCATCTTGCAAATCATCCGGAATGCTCGTGTCATTTATCATCATCGGATATTCCATATCAGCGTAGCCTTGCACAGCCGTCATCGCAGGGAAAGGATACTCTACGCCCGGCCAGTTATCCGTAAACCATTTCAGGTTGTAGCGCATCCATTCGGTATATTGTTCAAAATCTTTCGCCCCAACTTTATAAGCGGATTGCACACTTGCTCTTTTTGTTTTTAATTGAACACTCGAAGCATCCCAAACATAATGATTGCTCAAGGCGAAACAAAAATCAACAATATTGTTCGCTTTGAATTTCCAAACATTCCATTCATTCTGCTTTGTTACTTTCCCGGATTTCATTTCAGCGTCATTGGCAACGTGAATGATTTTATCAGATTTCAAAGATTCTTTGAAACGCTTCAGATATTCAGGATTCAGCACTTCCTCAGGATTCAGAAAATCGCCTGTGGACCAAACCACAAAATTCTTTGGCGCAGCAATCGCAAAAGAATAATCATTGAAATCATTATAAAATTCCTGTCTGCCGTTGTGCGCCAACATATCCCAACCATTGTAATCATCATAAACCGAAACCCGTGGGAAAGAATATGCCACATAAAAAGTCTCCGGGTCAATCTGCCCTTCTCTCCCACTTTCCTTTGCCAATGGATATTCCCAATCGATTTTGATCTCAGTTTTGGATTTTGAGGCTATTGCTTTCGTCAGTTTCACCGCTTCCACAGTTCCCCAATCGTCGCTGTTGATATTGTACTTTTCACCATTGATGGAGAATAATTTGATTTTCAAACCATCCGTCAAAGATTCTTTCGAAGCATATCCAGCTCTCGGCGCCTGCGGTTTATTCATATTATTCACAAACCGAATCGCCAACACTTTCAACTCATCCGGACTGTTATTGGAATATTGGATGGTCTCAGACCCAGAAACTATTTTCGTCTTCGCATCCACTTTCACATTCACATCATAAACGCCTTTGTTCTGCCAATAATTTTTCCCGGGCTTTCCGGAAACATCGCGCGTTCCTTTCGCATACGCATTCTTGATATTCCTCGGCATATACAGTTCCTGCGCAGAAATCGCCGTTCCCAGCAGCATCAATCCCAATAATAGTTTTTTCATTTCCAAAATTTAAAACTCAAAAATAAAGAATTAAAACCAATTCCTTCGCTAACCATCATTCGTCCGATATCAAACAACTTGAATAACAATTTGGGCAGCTTTTCCGCCTTCCACTCCCAATCTTTTTTGCAGACGATTTCCTTTTAAATAGAACTTAAGATTACGCAAAAAAGGATTTCCGCTCAAGTCGGGCTGCAGATTCTACACCACATCAACAGTCGTTATAAAAACCCAATTTGCCAACTTCTCCAAACACAAAAAAACACATCTCTAAATCTCCCTTCGCTTGAGGGGATTCAAAAATTCGAAAATTTTTGACGGACTGGTTTATAATAATTATATTTACAATTATTAATATCTCAAAAAGAGACAAAAGAAAATTTATGATAAAACATAGCCTTTCATTCCTGTTATTAATCTTCGGAATTAGTATTTCTGCCCAGAAAACTATCGACCAAAAAGTCACCGAACTCCTTTCCAAAATGACCTTGGAAGAAAAAGCCGGACAACTCGTGCAATACAGCGGCTTCGACTACGCCACAGGACCACAAAACTCCAACTCCAAAAAAGTCTTGGAAGAAATCAAAAACGGAAAAGTTGGCTCAATGCTCAACGTCACTGGCGCAGAAGAAACCAAAGCCTTCCAAAAATTAGCCTTAGAATCGAGAATGAAAATCCCATTGCTATTCGGACAGGATGTGATTCACGGATTCAGAACAACGTTTCCAATTAACCTTGGTCAGGCCGCAAGCTGGGACTTAGAAATGATAGAAAAGTCGGAAAGAATCGCGGCGATCGAAGCTTCAGCATTCGGTATCCACTGGACATTTGCACCAATGGTGGACATCGCCAGAGACCCAAGATGGGGCCGCGTGATGGAAGGTTCCGGCGAAGATACTTACCTCGGCACCAAAATCGGATTGGCAAGAATCAAAGGCTTCCAAGGCAAAGGTTTAGGCAACATCGATGCGATAATGGCCACCGCGAAACACTTCGCCGCTTACGGTGCGGCAGTTGGCGGACGGGATTATAACTCGGTTGATATGAGTCTTCGTCAACTTCACGAGAATTACCTTCCACCCTTCAAAGCAGCTTCTGAAGCGGGCGTTGCTACTTTTATGAATTCCTTCAATGACATCAACGGAATTCCCGCAACGGCGAACAAATATATTCTGAGAGATGTACTGAAAGACCAATGGAACTTCAAAGGTTTCGTGGTTTCCGATTGGGGAAGCATCGGCGAAATGATCAAACACGGTTATGCAAAAGACAACGCCGAAGCCGGAGAAAAAGCCATCCTCGCAGGTTCCGATATGGATATGGAAAGCAATATCTATATGGAGCAACTTCCTAAATTGGTCAAAGAAGGAAAAGTCGATATTAAATTTGTGGATGATGCCGTGAGAAGAATCTTAATCAAGAAATTCGAATTGGGATTGTTTGACGACCCTTATAAATTTTCAAATCCTGAAAGACAAAAACAACAAACCAATAATCATGAACACAGAAAATTCGGAAGAGAATTTGGGGCAAAAAGCGTCGTCCTTTTGAAGAACGAAAAGACACTTCTTCCCCTTTCAAAATCCACCAAAACGGTTGCCTTAATTGGTCCATTCGGAAAAGAAGCAGTCGCGATGCACGGATTTTGGTCTGTCCCTTTCAAAGACGATGCGCAGAGAATCGTCACTCAATTTGACGGCATCAAAAATCAACTTGACAAAAACTCAACCTTACTTTACGCCAAAGGCTGTAATGAAAACGACGACAACAAATCGATGTTTGCAGAAGCCATCGAAACGGCGAAAAAAGCGGACGTCGTGATCATGACTTTGGGCGAAGGACACGCAATGAGTGGCGAAGCGAAAAGCAGAAGCAACTTACATTTCTCCGGTGTTCAGGAAGAGTTACTAAAAGAAATTGCTAAAACAGGAAAGCCCATTGTACTGATGATCAACGCAGGTAGACCTTTGGTTTTTGATTGGGCTGCAGACCATATCTCAACCATCGTTTACAGTTGGTGGCTGGGAACGGAAGCTGGAAATTCTATCGCCGATGTCATCTTCGGAAATGTCAATCCTGGTGGCAAACTGCCAATGACTTTCCCAAGAACAGAGGGGCAAATCCCAATCTATTACAACCATTACAACACCGGAAGACCTGCAGGAAAATCCACGGACAGAAATTACGTTTCCGCTTACATCGATTTGGACAACGATCCAAAATTCCCATTTGGCTTTGGACTGAGTTACACCGATTTCAAATATTCTAACTTTAATCTAAGTTCTGACAATCTGAAAGGCAATCAAACTTTGACCATCAATGTGAATATCGCGAATACAGGGAAATTTGATGGTGAAGAGGTGGTGCAATTGTATATCCGAGATCTTTTCGGAAAAGTGGTTCGTCCGATCAAAGAACTGAAAGGTTTCCAGAAAATATTCCTAAAGAAAGGAGAAAACAAAAATGTCACTTTTAAACTAACAACGGAAGATTTGAAATTCTACGATGACGCTCTGAATTATGATTGGGAAGCTGGCGAATTTGAAATAATGGTTGGGACTAATTCCAGCGATGTGATGACGAAGAAGATTGTTTGGGAAAAGTAGCATAAACGCTTCGACTCCGCTCAGTGTGACAACTCTAATAATAAAAACCATTTTTTTAACAATGTCAGTCTGAGCGGAGTCGAAAAGTTTTTCCGTTAAAACAAAAAATCCTCTTTCAACAAGAGGATTTTTCATTTATAATGATTTCTTAAAACTAATCTCCGCCAAAATCGGAAAATGGTCTGATGGATAAAGCAGATTTTCCCGCCTGTCATTGATTGTTCTGTTGGACTCTGCTTCAAAGCCTTTTACAAAAATATAATCAATTCTGTCTTTCGGAACGGTGTTCACATCAAAAGCCGTGAAGGTTCCAATTGGTCCGTAATGCGGTTTTTTAGAGTTATAATAGACATTATCCAAAGACTTAGAAACGATCCGGATCGGTTCTGTGTCATCCGTCAAATTGAAATCGCCAGTCAAGGTCAAAGGTAGATTTTGTGGATTGAGTTCTTTGATCTTTTCCAAAATTAATTTGGAAGAATTCACTCTCGCCAAATCACCGATGTGGTCAAAATGGACATTCATCGCCATAAACTTTTTACCACTCTTTTTGATTTTGAAAAGCGCATAAGTGCAAACTCTGTTGTAAGCAGCATCCCAACCTTTGGAAGGTTTTTCCGGCGTTTCGCTGAGCCAGAATGTTCCGGACTTCACCACTTCCAGTTTATTTTTGTCATAGAAAATCGCTGAATATTCGCCTTGGTTTTTGCCATCGTCTCTTCCCACGCCTACGTAGTTGTAATCTTTAAGACTGGTTTTGAGGTCAACCATTTGTTGAGGAACCGCCTCCTGAACTCCGAAAAAATCTGGGTGGTAATAACTCAGCAGTGCCAAAGCATCTCCCTTTCTGTTGTCCCAGGAATTTTCTTTATCACTTTCTAATGACAGTCGGATATTATAAGTCATCACTTTCAAATCCTGTGCAACGAAAAGATGGGACGCGAAAAACAAACCGAGAAAAAGTTTTTTCATTTTGAAATTGATTAATTGATATTAGAAATATTTTGAACGCAACATGCGCAAAGTTTTTTTTATAATGATTGAAAATATTAAAAAATTCGCAAAGACGTACAACTCATCAAAGGGAAACGAGATGAAAATCTGTTTTCTATTCGTCTAAGACTTTTTATATTCCTCAAAATTCTGAATTCCGTTCAGGAAATCTTTGACGGGCAATCTTTTCTTGCCCTGGATCTGAACATCTTCCGGATAATATATGCCGTCTTTTGTGTAAAACTTGAAGTCGCTTTTTGAGATATCAAAATCTGCGGCTTCACGGGAATGCGATTCTGTTTCGAATTGCCCTCCAAATATTTTCAGAGATTTTTCTTCGTCTCCAACTTTCAGAATTGTAAAGGCTGTTGGATAAGGCGACATTCCTCGTACGAAATTATGCACGGTTTCCGCAGTTTGACTCCAATCGATTTTCAGATTTTCTTTGAATATTTTGTATGCTGTTTTTGGATTTTCTTTCTCAGGCTGAGGTTTTTCCTGGATAGAATGATCTGCCAAGCCATCCAATGTCCTGATGATTAATTCTGAACCGATGTGCATCAATTTATCGTGCAAAGTTCCTGCATTGTCTTCTGGTAAAACATCAGTTTCTGCTTGAAGAAGAATACTACCTTCGTCTATTTTTTCATTGATAAAAAAAGTCGTCACACCCGTTTTTGTTTCGCCGTTGATCACTGCATAATTAATGGGCGCCGCGCCACGATAATCCGGCAACAGCGATGCGTGCAGGTTGAAAGTTCCCAAGCTTGGAATTGAAAACAAAATCTGTGGCATCATTCTGAAAGCCACCACAACAAAAACATCAGCATTGAGATTTTGAATGGTTTCCAAAAATTCCGGATTTCTCAATTTTTCCGGTTGAAAGAGATTCAGCCCGTTTTCTTGCGCAAAAACTTTGACAGGCGAAGGCGTGAGTTTCATACCACGTCCACTGGCTTTGTCAGCCGCTGTGACAACGCCGACTACTTTGTGATGAGATTTGAAGATGGCTTCCAGAGAAGCTTTGGCAAAATCGGGAGTTCCGAAAAAAACGACATTTAGGGATTTCGTCTGCATTTATTTTAAAAGATATTAGAAATTAGAGTTTAGATATTAGAATATGAACAGCGAATCACTCGCAGCCCGGCTTGAACGGAGCTCTTTTTATTTTTTGGCAAAAAAATAAAAAAGCGGGAGTGGAAGACGGATTAAGCTGCTCTAATAATTCTATTGATTAAGCATATAAGTTTTGTAATTCAACATTTTGACTTTGCCGATGTCCAAAAGGAAAATCAGCGTGTCGGCAATGGATTCTTTGGAATGAAAACTGAGATTCGCAGCTACCTCGTCCAAAGTCATCGGCCGTTTGGCAAGCTGTTCGAAAATCTCTGCTGACAAAGTTCTTTTGGTATTGGTTTTCTTCCTGCAAACGGAACATTTCCCACAATTATCAGCATCTCGTTCCCCGAAATAACTGAGTATGAGCTTCATCTTGCAGAAATCTGTGTCTTTGATAAAGAATTTATTTTCTTCCCATTTTTTGAGTTTATTTTTCTGAATATGATTGAAAAGCGTCCAGTACTCTCCGGAGAGATGTCTGTCGTTCCGAGGTTTCAAAAATTTGATAGAATGTTGACTGCCGTCGAGATATTCTAAATGCCCGGCTTTCTGCAGCTGTTTGAGCCTTTCTTTAAAATTCATGATATTAAATCCATTTTTTTTACAAAAAGCCAAATCGCTAAAATGTACTTTTTGAATGGCCAGTCCTGGAAGATTCCTGAACAACAATTCCATAAAATAAGCATCGGAAGGTGGCAACTGTTCCAAATCCTCAGAATTAATAAAACTCTGAAGCGTGGAAGATGAGAAGGAATTTTTGTAATAAACGAGTTCCTGATTGTTCAAAAACGTCAGAATATTTTTAATTTTCGCAGCTGATAATTGGGTCAGATTCTTGATCCTGTTAATATCCAACTGGAAAGTCCGCTCCGGCAAATCCGAATCTCCTATTTGAAAAATAGAATACAGATACATCAGTATCTTTTGATATTCCGTCTTGTTGGGGATTTGGTTTTTGAAAACATGATCGATATTCGTCAATTCCTGCTCATTCCAAAGCAAAAGAACGATGGCTTCCTGCCCATTCCGTCCGGCTCTTCCTATCTCTTGGTAATAGTTCTCCAGCGTAGAGGAAGGGGAAAAGTGAATAACGAACCTTACATTATCTTTGTCTATTCCCATACCGAAGGCATTGGTAGAAACCAAAACGTGAAACTGACTGCTGATCCATTTTCTCTGCAGATTCTCTCTGTCTTTTGCAGTCATCCCAGCGTGGAAGAAATCAGCATTCAGAAATTTGTTATTCTTGAGATAATAAGTGAGCTCTTCCGCTTCCTTTCTGGTTCTGGTGTAGATGATTCCAGAAGATGGATTTTCTCTAAGGAATTCTAAAATCCTATTGTACTTATCGGCGGTATTTCCGATGATGATATTGAGGTTTTCTCTTCGGAAACTTCGTTTAAAAATTTGTGGCTGATGAAGTCCTAATTTTATAGAAATCTCATCAACAACCTGATTGGTAGCAGTTGCCGTCAATGCCAAGCAGGGTACATTTTTGAAATCCTGTCGGAATTTTTTGATATTCTGATAACTGGGACGGAAATCCTGTCCCCATTCCGAGATACAATGTGCCTCGTCAACTGCAATAAACGAGATGTGAATTTCCTGAATATTCCTTAAAAACAATTGGTTTTGTAATCGCTCCGGCGAGACGAAAAGAACTTTGGTCAAACCTTCTTTGCAACGGTTGTAAACGCTTTCTTCTTCGAACTCATCCAGATCGGAACTTAATAATTCTGCTTCGATTCCCAGACTTTGCAATGATTGCAACTGGTCTCTCATCAGCGCCAACAATGGCGAGATCACAAGACAAGTGCCTTCAAGAATAATGGCTGGCAATTGATAGCAGAGAGATTTACCTCCGCCAGTAGGTAGAAGTGCCAAAGTATCTTTACCATTGATCACGGAAAGGATAATTGTTTCCTGAGAGGAACGAAATCCCTCAAACCCCCAAAATTCTTTGAGCGTTTTATGGATAAGTATGTTTTGAGATTCTTTTGAAGAAAGCATTTGTAAATTTAATCAATTACTTAAAATAAAAAAACCGTCTCGTAACAAAACGGGACGGTTTTTTCTAAAAAAAATATATTTTATTTAGCTTCAAAATACACTCTTCTGTTTGCTCTGTTTTTCCATTCCGGACATTTGTTAGCAGGCTCACATTCTGGATAAAGTAAATTGGTTTCTCCTCTTCCTAATGCCTCAAGCTTAGCTTTGTCTGCGCCATTCTCTATCAAATAACTTTTCACATTATTTGCTCTTTTGTCAGAAAGTGCTTGGTTATATTCTTGCGTTCCTCTTGTATCAGTTCCTCCAATGACTTTAAAAGTACTGTTAGATGAGTTGATATAATTAATTGCGTTATTCAGAATAGGTGTATTTGAAGGCAATATTCTATCAGAATCAAGATCGAATTCTATGCCTTTAAGAAGCATCGTATCTTCTGTCACAAATCCAGTGCCTGGATTATTGACTGTTGACGGACAACCATTGTTTTCTACTGGTCCTGGCACAGTTACACATTTGTCATAAAGATCGATAACACCGTCCAAATCAACATCTAACGCTACACCTGCACCGTCAACTCTTGCACCGGATGGTGTATCAAGCTGTCTGTCCCAATCGTCACAAACACCATCGTTATCCACATCTCCTTTTTTACAAACTTCAAGATCTTGCGTTTTATCGTTAAGAACATCTAGTTTGTAATAGATTTCCTGCAATGGATCGTGCCACATCAAATGAGATTCGTGCTTACCAAGTTTGAATGTAAGTCCCAAGGTTGTATTAAAGAAGTTATCAGATATCTGATCTTCTATAAGATTATATCCATTTTGTCCAACTCCTCCTCCGTCAAATTCATCATCACCTGTCACGACGTACATTACTCTACCTTCTAGGTCAATTCTGTTGTTGACTTTGAATTTAAGCCCTGCTCCAGCCTGTCCGAAAAGTGAACCCAGTTTAAATGGTTTCTTTTCATAATTTAAAACCTGATTATAGACAGGTCCCGGATCTTGTCTGTAAGATTTATAAGCAAGAGTTCCTATACCCGCATAGCCGTGCAATGCCCATCTGAAAGGAGATTTGTTATCTACTCTTCTAAGAAGGTTTGAGAAATTAAGATCTCCTAAAATAGATATCGCATCGTATTGCGTTCTCCCTGCAGGCAGATAACCTACGATAGGTGTATGATCTTTTGTATTAACTTGGCCCTGTCTTGTTTCACCTCTGTCGTACTGTAAATTAAGGCCAAAAGCGTGAGTTATTGCTTTATCTACACTGATGTAAGCAGAATATCCAAACAGATTTTTTCCGTTTCCGTTTTTGATTGATGTAACATCCGCAGACTGGATCAATGGTACACCAGCACCAACTGATATAGACCAGTCATTGAATCTTTTGGATGATTGTGTAAAAGGGGAAACATTAAGAGACCCAGAATTAGAATCTACACTTGTTGTTTCCTGTCCTGCAAGGCTCATAGGCAGCAAAAAAGCTACTGCAACTAATGATAATAAATTTTGTTTCATATTTGAATGTTTTTTTTCTAATTAATTATTTTGCTACAAAATATACTCTTCTATTCGCTTCATTTTTCCACTCCGGGCATTTTGTTGCCGGATCGCATTCTGTATATTTAAGGTCTTCTTTACCTCTACCTTCTGCTGTTAAAACAGATGAAGAAACGCCCTTACCGATTAGGTAAGCAAGTACAGCATTGGCTCTCGCCTGCGATAATTTTTTGTTAAATTCCTTAGAGCCTCTACTGTCTGTTGCACCCACTACGATAAAGCTTTCTCCAGCACCTAACGTTTTAATGATGTCAGCAGCGTTGTTTAGCTCTTGGAAGGACTTTGGTCTAATCACGGCTTTGTTCAATTCAAATTCTATTCCCTTGAAGTATTTATTCACTTCGTCAATCGCAATCTGTTTTGTTGGCAATGCTGGCGTGGCAGCAACTGTTGGACAACCATTATTCTGTATCGGTCCTGGAACTGTAACACATTTGTCATTAAGATCAATAACCCCATCCATATCTAAATCCAAAGCAACTCCAGCACCGTCTACTCTAGCTCCTGCGGGAGTATCTAGCTGTCTGTCCCAATCATCACATACACTGTCATTATCCAAATCTCCTTTTTCGCAAACTTTAAAATCAGCAAATTTTTCTTCTAATACGGCAGTTTTTGCGTAAGCATTCTGCAAAGGATCTACCCAACGCAAATGATCTTGATGTTTGCCTAATTTGAACGATACACCCAAATTTACCAACCATGCGTTGTCGGAATATGTATCATTGATCAAGTTATATCCTGGCGCAGCTTCTCTTGTCCATCCGCCGCCATCAAATTCTTCGTCACCACTGATGATGTATAATGTTCTAAGTTCTAAATCGATTAACCTGGACACGTTGTATTTCAAACCAACGCCTCCAATATAACTGAAAGTACTAATGCCGATTTTCTGATCTATATAGAGAGGCCATTTACTAAGGGTTTTATCATCCTGTAAAAAGGTTTTATACCCTAGGAAACCAATCCCTGCATAACCATGCAAAGCCCATCGGAAGGTAGATTTGTTATCGACTCTTCGCATAATATTAGAAAAATTAACATCTCCTAACAATGAGATCTGATCAAATTTTGTATACCCATGGCCAATACCTCCAGCAGCATTAAGATAAGCCTTCTGCTTTGTTTCTCCTCTTGTATACAATAGAGAAAGTCCAAATGTGTGGGAAATTTGCTTATCTAAGCTTACATAGCCATGCCAACCCAAGTTTACCTTTCCATCATAGAAAGAAGTGAGATCAGCATGCGTCATAAAAGCGCCACCACCGCCAACAGATACAGACCAATCTTTGAAAAGTCGGCTCTTATTATTAAAAGGCTGTGTTGTGGACTCTTGACCACTCATACTATCATTAGTCTGAGCAAAGCCTAAAAAAGGCAGCAAGAATAATAGGAATAGTTGTTTTTTCATAATCATTTGTGTTCTAAAAATTTATTTTACTTCATTAATAATTTCTCTGGCAAAATCTCTTTCAAATAGATTTTTGTGATGAGGAATGACTAATCTCTCTGAGATAAACTTTATATTATTAAATAATATTATATCAATATCTATAATTCTATCCTGATAAACGCCGAAATGAGCGGAATCCTTTAATCGGCCCATATCTTTTTCGATGTTTTTCAATTGTTGTAATAGTCTTACAGGCGAAAGTTGTGTTTTAATTTTAACTGCAATATTACAAAAATTATTATAACTTACAAAATCTACGGGTGCAGATATAATAAATTCAGAATTTATTAATATTAAACCTACCTTGTTTTCTATTTTTTCTAAAGCAATTTGGATGTTATTTTCCGGATCATTAATATTGCTCCCCAGTAACAAAACCACAATGTTGTACGACATATCAATCAAATAATTTAAAATGAAAAGTTTTTTCAAACTAGTTCTCGCAAATTTAACTGCAATCTTCATTGTTATTGCAGGTTTTTTTGCTTTTTTTATAGCATTCATCGTTTTATCGTCTATTTCCGAAACTTCTGATGTGAAGACTAATTCGGTTCTGACATTAGACCTGAAAACCAAAATCATCGATAGCCCTTCCGAAGATCAAGAAGATTTCTTCACTATTAATAATGAAGAAAAAGCTGTCTTGTTATATGATGTCTTACAAGCCATCGAAAAAGCTAAAAACGACGACAGAATAAAAGGTATCAGTATAGAATCGGACAATATCAATGCAGGTCTTACCCAATTAGATGATATCAGAAATGCACTGATGGACTTCAAAAAAAGCGGTAAATTTGTCTACGCTTATGGAAATTCGGTTTCACAGGCGGCTTATTATTTGGGTTCTGTAGCAGACAAGTATTATTTGAATCCTGCTGGTGGTATAGAATTAAAAGGACTTTCTGCTGAAGTCACCTTCTTCAAAAGCTTCTCTGAAAAATACGGCATTGGTATCCAGGTGATTCGCCACGGGAAATTCAAAGCGGCAGTGGAGCCTTTCTTGAAGGACGAGATATCTCCTGAAAACAAAGAGCAGCTTTCTACGCTGCTGAATGATATCTGGACCAATACATCCAACAAGATCACGGCTTCCAGAAAAATCCCTGCAGACGAATTCAAAACCATTACAGACAGTCTGTACGGCTATCTTCCAAATTTGAGTTTGAAATATAAATTGGCGGACCAACTGATTCAAAAATCGGAGTACGATGAGATCATCAAGAAAAAACTGAATGTCGATGCTGATAAGAAACTGAACAAAATATCTTTTGCTCAATATGCTGAATCTGGAGATTATGAAGGCGGTAAAGACAAAATTGCAATTCTGTACGCTTCCGGATCAATCAACAATGGCAAAGGTTACGATGCGATCTACTCGGAAAACTTTGTAAAGGAGATCAAAAAACTACAAAAAGATGATGATATCAAGGCGGTGGTTTTCCGAATCAATTCTCCCGGTGGGAGTGCCAACGCATCGGACGAAATCCTTTTTGAGATGCAGCAGCTGAAACGCAAGAAGCCGGTAGTCGTGTCTTTCGGAGATTATGCGGCGTCTGGCGGTTATTATATTGCAATGGGCGCAGACAAGATCTTCTCCGAGCCTAATACTTTGACAGGATCAATCGGAGTTTTCGGTGTGATCCCTTACTTCAAAGATCTGGCCGCAAAAAATGGCATTAGAAGTGATGCCGTGACCACAAACGCGAATTCTAATATGATCTCCGCCATCAACGGATTGAGTCCTGGAACATTAACGGTCATGACAAGAAGTGTGGAATCTACTTATCAGCGTTTTGTCCACTTCGTAACAGTCAACAGAAAACAGTCTTTTGAAGAAATTGATGCTGTTGGCGGTGGAAGAATATGGTCTGGCGTGCGAGCAAAACAAATTGGATTGGTGGATGAGCTGGGAACTTTGCAGGACGCTATTAAATATGCTGCAAAATCTGCGAACATTAAGGATTACGGCGTATCGACTTATCCTGCAAAAATGTCGAAATTTGAGCAGATCTTTTCTTCTGAGACCGATGAAGACTTCTCTACAAGGGTGATCAAAAATAAGATCGGAAAAGAAAACTTCAAGATCTTGCAACAGCTAACAGATCCTAATGCGAAAGCAGCAGTGATGATGGAAATGCCCTTTGGCATCCAACTGAACTAAAATAACTTTCCTAAACACTATGATAAAAAAGCGCAAAACTGATGGATCGGTTTTGGGCTTTTTTTTGTGCAAACATTCTGATGACCTACAAACTGCAGCCCGGCCTGAGTGGAGCTCATCCTGAAAATAGCTTGGGAAAGAAATGGCTTTTCGGGATAGCGGGAACGGAGGACGGAAAAGCTGCCATAAAAATGAACAGATTGCTTTATACCAAGTCCAACAGCGGCAAGCCTACTGATCATAAAAAAAATCCGCAACAATGCAGACTTTCATATTTTAAAATTGGTAAGCGATACTCCAGCTGACACCCATATTGAAGCTTCCTGAACTTTTTCCAAAACCAGGAATAATCATTGGTGTGATCTCTTCCTGCTTTGTTGTGTAGGCTAAATACCGAGGTTGAACATTGACATCAATAAAGAAATTGCTGGCAAATACCTGAACTCTGGCGCCCAAAACGGCTTCTATCCAATAACTGCTCTGTGTGGAAGGATCGAATGCGATGAAAACGCCCTCGTTATTGATGCCTTTCACGGGTATGGATTTGTATTCCTGAGTATAAAAACTACCTGCTAATTTGGCGCCGGCATAGAAACCATTGAGGTCATTTTCCGGATCCATAGACAGCATATAAAAACCACCAATTTTGGCGAACATCCCATCTGCTGTCACGTCGTAACCATTTTTCTGATAGATATTCTTATCATAACCGATGTCTATAACGGCGTGCACTTTCTTATTGATCCTACTGGAAATGAATCCCTGGATCAACTGTCTGTCACCAAAAAATCCGGTTCCAAGATTCAGAACGTCTGCGCCAACAATAAAGTTGGGCGTATACTTCCACTTGGCGGAGTCTTGTTTTTTGGTCTCTAACTTGCTCTGTGAGAATGCAGAAACCGATGACAGGAGGCTAAAAACGAAGATAAAAATTGATATTGGTTTCATCAGTCAATGACGTGTTATTGGGTTGAACACTTTGTACAGGATTGGTCTGGAATAGTTCTGCTTTTAGGTTTTCATAATTGATTTTAAAACCACAAGCTGGTGAAACGTAAATGGCTTTTTTATCATAACTGATTCTGACCTTGCTTGTAGGCCCAGCTTTTCTCCGTCGTACATAAAAATCGGTGTATGGGCTTTCATCTATCCTCAAAGGCACAAAAACGGAATCTACATTGGCAGATCCCGTTATGATACTGGTAAGTTCTGTTTTTCCATAATCTACGTCTACATAAAGTGTGTCCAAAGCCGTTAACTGGTTATTAGCATTTCTGAACAACAATTTGAGTCTTGGTGTAGATTCTTCGCCCAGACAGATGTCGTCATCACTCCCACAGCTTGTGAGAAACAACAGAAATCCGAAAATCCATAATAAGTTCTTCATTAATAGATGTTAGAAATTAGACTTTAGGTATTAGATTGATGAACTAAAATTATAGCGCTATTTTTTGATTAGCAAAGCAATATTCTCCACGTGGTGTGTTTGCGGGAACATATCTACAGGAAGGATTTTGACCAATTCATAATCATCCTTCATCAAAGCAATATCTCTTGCCTGCGTTGCGGAGTTACAACTGACATAAACAATTCTTTCCGGCGCCAATTTCAGGATCTGCTCTACCACTTTCTGATGCATCCCATCTCTTGGTGGATCTGTAATCAGCACATCAGCTTTTGGATGATTGGCAAGAAACTCATCATTGAAGACGTTTTTCATATCACCACAGTAGAAAGTTGTGTTGGTAAGTCCGTTGAGTTCTGCATGCTCGGTTGCAGCATTGATGGCTTCCTGCACAGACTCTATGCCGATCACTTGTTTTGCATTTCTGGCCACATATTGTGCAATCGTGCCTGTTCCGGTGTAAAGATCATAGACGACTTCATCCCCTTTAAGATCTGCAAACTCCAGCGTTTTTCTGTATAATTCCAAGGCCTGCTTGTAATTGGTCTGGAAGAAGGATTTCGGCCCTATTTTAAATTTAAGCCCATCCATTTCTTCGTAGATAAAACCTTCACCAAAATAATTCTGAATATCAAGATCATAAATACTGTCATTCCCTTTGGGATTGATAGCATAAACTAAGGTGACAATCTGTGGGAATTGGCTTAAAAGGAAATCAAATAATTTGATTCTTTCGGCTTTATTGTCTTTGTACAATTGGAAGAGCACCATCCATTCGCCTTTAGAATTCTGCCGAAGCATCAAAGTTCTTAAGAAACCTTTTTGTTCTTTCACATCGTAAAACTCCAATCCATTGTCTACTGCATAATTTTTCACAGCCAGCCTGATTTGATTGGAAGGCTCTTCCTGCAGGAAACATTCCTTCAAATCCAGAATTTTGCTCCACATCCCCGGAATATGAAATCCCAAAGCATCTTTGTTACCAAAATTCTCTTCAGAACTGATTTCATATTTGGTCAGCCAACGTGCATTAGAGAAAGAGAATTCCATTTTGTTTCGGTAAAAATACTGCTCAGGCGCTCCAAGAATAGGAACAGCTTCAAATTCTGGAAAACCTCCGATTCTCTTGATGTTGTTCACGACTTCATCATGTTTGAAGTCGAGTTGTTTTGCATAATCAATATTCTGCCATTTGCAGCCTCCACAAACTCCGAAATGGATGCACTTGGGTTCTACTCTGTGTTCAGAATATTCTAATATCTCAACAGCTTCGCCTTCGAAATAGTTACTTTTAGATTTTTTGACTCTTACGTGGACCAGATCACCAGGAACGGCACCAGTCACAAGCACCGTTTTCCCATCCTCTGTCTTACCAACAGAAACTCCTTTCGCACCTGCGGAAAGGAGTTTGATATTTTCAAGAATTTTATTTCTTCTCTGTTTCATCTACTATTTTGTATTTGCAGAATCTACATTTTGATTCTGTTGTAACAATTCATTTTGTAATTGCGCTTGAGGATTGACAGTTGGCGCCTGCAGACCAGAAATTTTATTCATTTCTGTTACGAACTTGGCATCGCCCAAATTATAAAAAGTCTGACT
Organism: Epilithonimonas tenax DSM 16811; assembly: GCF_000428485.1. Taxonomy (GTDB): domain Bacteria; phylum Bacteroidota; class Bacteroidia; order Flavobacteriales; family Weeksellaceae; genus Epilithonimonas; species Epilithonimonas tenax. The sequence continues at coordinate 17,073 of NZ_AUAA01000050.1, forward strand.
AGCCACTTTTCCGTCTTTATCAACCAAGAAAAACCCTGGGATTTTAAAACCATAGATAAAGAATTTTTTAGCATACTCTGATGACAGTCCTCCTTCCGCATAATAGTTGGTTCCAGGAACACCTTTCAACATAGCACTAGCTGTCTTTGTAAATTGCTCTTTGGTGTCATCAAGATTAACAAATGCAAAGTTAACTTTAGATTTATAAAAATTAACAACTTCCTTAAGAACAGGAACTGTAGATTGTCCGATGTATGGATTCCAAGAAGCATAGCTCATTACCAAAGTTGGTTTGCCATTCATTTCCAGATGATCTGATTTGCCATCCAACTTTAGCAGACTTACCTTTGGCGCTTCTTCTCCTTTCTTCAATCCAAATACGGCATTAATCGCAGAATTAAGGTCTTTCTTCACTTCAGAATCTTTGATATACTCATCACTGATTTTCTTAACCTTTTCCACATCGCTTGTATAAGGATTTAGGTCAAACTTTGCAATAACGAAAGCCAGTAGATAGTCCTTTGTTTTTTGAGACATCTCTTTGTTTGTTACAAGAAACCTAGCAAAAATCGTGGACATACTTACATTATCCTTGTCTTTCTGTTTCACAGCAAAATTCTGGAAATCTTGCCCTACTTTATTTAAAAGGTAATTTCTATACACAGGAAGATTCTCCACCATTCTGTCATTATTCACTGTCAAAGACATTTCGTAATCTGTGAAATTTTTTGACACTTTGAAAGAAGGATCACCAGACACTTGTCCGTGAGCAGATTGATACTGAACCAAGAAAGTCAAAATATTGGTCGTTAACTCATCTTTTTTAAGTTTTACAACTTCACTATCTGCGCCTAACTTATCTGCATTTTCATCAAGATTCTTTTCTAGATCAGAATAGATTTTCTTGATATCAGCTAAGAACTCTGGTTCTTTCTTCTGCAACATCTGCATGTTCAGTTTTGCACTGTACGATTCTAAATATTTTTGCGTTGTTGTGATAAAATCATTATTCTTTTTAGCATCACCTTCGATCTTATAAACTTCAGGGAACGTTGCAGCATCACCGCTAATTTTTAAAGTTTGGCCTTTTTTAAGATAAATAAAATTCATCTTACCAGCGTACGTCATTGCATACATTCCGTTCTTAGGTGCATTGAATTCGCCTTTGAAATTACCTTTACCATCCACACCAATGTTGATAAGAGGTAGCGTGGCTACACCTGATGCTTCTATAAATTCTATTCTTTCCAAAGGAGAACCTCCTTTTACATTTCCTTCCACCTTAACCTTGGAGCAAGAAACTACTAACAAAGAAAGTAAAAGAAGAAATAAGTATTTTTTCATTTTAAAAATTAATTTATGCAAAAATAACTTAATTAAGATTTAAAAAAAATGAAAAATACATTTTTATTAAAAGATTAACAGATAAATATACCTACTGCATACTAATCTTTAGGCAAGTCCGTTAGTTTTGACGTTGCGTGCTAGTTTCCAACCTTACAATCATTTCGATTATTGAGATAATTTTAGTATTGAGCCAAAAAAAAACGCTCATCAAATGAATGATGAGCGTTTAAAAAAACTGGCGGCGACCTACTCTCCCGCTTTCGCAGTACCATCGGCGCTAGAGGGCTTAACTTCTGTGTTCGGAATGGGAACA
>NZ_AUAA01000051.1 GCF_000428485.1 Epilithonimonas tenax DSM 16811
TGTTCGCATATTCAGGAAGCTTGATCTGTCATTGTTCCCGATTTGCGAGTGCAAAAGTATAAAGTTTTTTCCAAACTACCAAAACTTTTTTAAAGTTTTTTATCATAACCCGAAAGTCATCTTGGTACATCAGTCAACTTATCTTATTCGATACCCAATCTCTCGATTTGGGTCTGCAAAGATATGTTTTCCTTTTTTAACCCGCAAGACTTTTTTTTCAATTATTTAATACCTTATTACAAGTCTTAAATCATCTCAATCAATTCTTTTAGGACTTCTGCGCTGCCAACACTCTCGTTTTGGTTCTGCAAATATAAGCTGGAAAAAGCTACCATTGCAAATGGAATTAACAATTAGTTTACAATTGTGTAAAACTGCCGTCATCAACCCACTGTATAAGAGCAAGATAAAAGACCATTTAAAGTTATCCACATTATGTTAACTAGCATTAAGTAGGGAACAAGACTCGATTGGATGCACTATGCGGCAGGGATAGTAGCGTTTATCCTTTTGCTTTTTCGGTGAATATCTGGTGAAAACATCTAATGTCTGCACATTAGAAATTATGGAGAAAGGGTCATCTGTCGGAAAAAAGCAAAAGATATGAGCGGATAGCCCGGTGACAAAAATAGCTTTGGGAAAGAACTGGCTTTTTGGCAGCTGCCCCAATGTTGACATTATCTATTGGTATCCTGTAATCTTTGATCAGTCTAGTTTTCGCTGACAGACGCGCCTACACGGATGTGATAATGTCTTCTAACTCCGATTTTTGGATTTTGCATACCTATTATATATATAGTATGACAATGACAGGCCTAAAGTATCTGCAACGGCATCCAAGACCTCCAGTGAACGACCGCAGTTCATCACGTCTTGGAGAATCTCTGTAAGTAATGCGTAGGAGATGAGAATTAGAAAAAAATAAAGTACTGAGACTTTGGGAAAACGAAGTCTGAAAAAAAATCCGAGCAGGAAAAATATAGTGAAGTGAATAAGCTTGTCCAGATGTGGGAACATGAAGAAATATTCTTTGTTCTCTGCGCCGGGACGCAACAGCATATAAGTAAGAAATGCCCAATAAATGGGCAATGTGATCTTACTGTATTTGTTTGTGAGATTATCCAACAACTTCTTGGTATTGTTCTGCTGATAATAATGTGGTGAAATCTGCATCTTCTGCAACTTTCAGTTTTATGATCCAGCCTTTGCCGTATGGGTCGGAATTCAGTAATTCTGGCTGGTCTTCTAATTCTGGGTTAACTTCCAAAACTGTTCCTGGGATAGGAAGGAAAAGATCGGAAACGGTTTTCACAGCTTCTACACTTCCAAAAACGTCGCCCTCGTTAAGCTCATCGTCTACTGTATCTACATCTACGAATACGATATCTCCCAATTCTCCTTGGGCGTAATCTGTGATCCCGATAATTGCAGTGTCTCCTTCTACTTTAATCCACTCGTGGTCTTTGGTGTACTTTAGTTCTGATGGTGTGTTCATTTCTTTTGATTAGGTTTTGGCAAATTTAATTATATAATTAGGATATAGCAATAGAATAAAAATAAATTACAAAAAAAGAGCAAACAAATTGTTTACTCTTTCTTTATAAATGATGAATAATAATAATTGATAAATCCTCGATTCCATTTTTTAATTTCCTGTTCCGCCAAATGTAAGTGTGGCTGTGATACCTGCTCTTAAAGTTGAAAGTGGGAATGCGGTAGAGATCTTGTATTTCGTCATCATCTGATCATAAAAGAATTTCAGATTTAGGTTTTGAGACATATTATAATCAGCTGATAACTTGAGGCTGAATATTTTCTGTCCACCTGTTATCTGAGAATCGTCTATCAGAATGTTGGTGATCGTGGTTTTGCTATCTCTCATAGAAAGGTCTGCTCTCATATTAAGATCACTTTTCACGTCTCTAGCTTTTCCTTTATAATTAAGACGGATCTTCAGATCTTTCAAGATGTAGCCATATCCAACCACAAACTCATTCCCGAATTCTTCTGTAAGCGTGGTGTTCACCAAACCTAAGAGATAAGTTCTGTCTCTGTTGTAATTGAAACGGAACTGCATATTGTTTCTCATCGTCACATCAAAACCGACTAATGGATAAAATGCCTCTACATAACCAACCTGAGTTACTGTATAAGGATTGTATCTGTTTCCGTTTGTATCATAAACAGTTGATAAATCATTTACATTCCTGTTGTAGTAATCTATGCTAGACTGTACACCAGATGTGGTAGATGTAGAAACGTATGAGTGCAAAATATCAAATTTTGAGAACTGGCTGTTGATCATCGGGATATTTCTAAGTCCTGAATAAACCAGCTTCCAGTTTGGCAATGGTGTGCCTGCTTTTGTTGGGTTACCCATTTTTTTAGGTGACTTACCTTCTATAGCTGCCTGGAATGCTGGGATCAGCACATAGGCATTACTTCGGGAGTAGCCTGCCGTGAATCCTTCTCTGTCTCTGACGCCTTCATACTGCTGAGAAATTGCCAAAGCATTTTCTTTGATCGATTGATAAAGTGCCGTTCCGTCCTTGAAAGCCGTTTTGAAGGTCCATGCTGTATTGGAATACGTCATCATATCTGAGCCGAAAGAAAACTGGAATCCATTTCTGGTCATATCTGCATCCACATTGTAACCGCCCTGCATATAATTTCTGGTATAGGTCTGCAAAACATTGAAGTCTATCCGAAGATCATTGGCCGGCATAATTTGCAAATTGGCTGTTAGTGTTCGGTTATTAAGTTCTGTGTAAGCGTCGTTCATCAATGATGAGTTGGACAGCCATCCATTTTCTATTACTGTTCTTCTGATATCTGCCTGAGATCCTAATAAGAATCCAATAGTAGGTCCGCCAAGTGTCTGCCCATAACCATAGAAGTTGGGTGCAGAAAGAAGTCCCGGCAACATGATGCCATTGTTTTCATTGTAATTAAAATCCAACTGTTTGAATGAGGTCAATGCATAAGCGATAGCCTGTATCGGAGTCAGCTTGTTTTTGAATTGATACGATTTGAACTTGAACCTGCTGTTTTTCTTGGTAAATGCCGTGTTATAAACATTATTAAGAGAATCTATCTCCTGACGGCGTTTCTGCATTTTGTCGTTGATTCTCCTGAAGTAACTGAATTTGCCAAAGAATTTAGGAATATCCACCGTAGAAGTTGCGACAATGGCATTCGTGTTCTGAGAAATATTACCTAGGTTTTCTGTATTGCCATCAAACACGACGTTTCTCACACCTGTAGATCGTGCATTCCAGTTGTATTGGAACTGATAGCTCAATTCTGCATTGATGAAATCCAGATATGGAAAATATTCAAACGGCAGTCTGTAGTTCAATTGTGCTCTGTGGTTGTACAAAACAGGACGACCGGCGCGGAACACGTTGCTGAAGATCGACTTGTTGTTCATAGAGTTGACATCAGACTGATCATTCAACGTTTTGGTTTCTGAATTGATTTCCAGTTTCAAAGATTTGGTAAAATTAAACCCTAAACTGTACTGCCATCCGAAGAAGAAGTTTCTGTTTCTGATGGTCTCAAAATCCGAACCTCCATTTCCAGAAAGCAATGCATCCACATTTCTGTACTCTAGCTCGTTATAATTTCTGTCCAGGATGGTTCTGAATGATAATCTCGTAGGAACCGGATTGAAATTAAATTCCTTCACCCATCTCAAATATTTGTATGACTTAGCCGTATCACTTACCATTTTGTTAAACGGCTTCATCACATACGGTTTGAAGGTGTAGTTATACTCTACATAACCATTTAAGTATTGTTTATAGTTACGTTTGGTATAAACATCACGGTAGAAATCGTCATTATAGATGGCCGTTACACTAAGGTTTTCCACATCATAGAACTTTGGTTTTTTGTCCGGGTTCATTCTGTCTTTTCTCATATTGACAACACCGATGCTTCTTTGTTGTGTGTATGTGCTCACTACTTTTTTCAGTTCATCCTGATTCGGAGCTTTGGTAAGTTCCACATCATTATCCAATGGGTTGTACTTCGGATTGGTCATCGTTTGTGTGTAAGAATAATTCACAGGGATTTTCATACCTACTTTCTCCGGCAGGAATTTGTCAACATTCACAGTGGTGTTGATGCTGAACGCCGTGTTCTCATCCTGAGATCTTTCCGATGGTTTCTGATCTATTGCCCCAAATCCAACTGAAGCATACGAAGCATTGGCATTCACCATTGCAAAATCTCCCAAATTGAAGTTCAGACTGGCGTTAGCGGCATATCCTCCTTTGTTCTCGATTTCAGAAAGGCGGATCTCGTTGACCCAAAGGATAAGCGTTTTGTCTGTCGTACTGTTATTTCTGACACCAATCATCATTGTGGTCACATTTCCAATACTAGGACGTCCTTTTACATAGATTTTTTTGTTGTCGTCACCAAAATCTGGAAATAAGAAACGGTTATCAATATCTTCTGTACCGGCTCTTAATAATTCGTCACGTTTTAGTTTCGCATTGATAAAATTTTCTATTTCCAAATCTACATTATTGGCATCGGGCCATATGTCAAGTGGTGAAGTAGCGTTTTGAGCTGTTGTGGTCAAAGAAGATTCGTACTCATAGTAGTTATCCGTAGCATCACTACCAAAACGGATAAAAAATTTGGCATCCGGATCCAACTTGCCAATATTGGCTGTCGTCTGATTTGTCTGATTTTCTGCGTGAACAAACAAAGCCAATTTTTTATAACGGCGCATATCCAAACTTGTGTTCTTGAAAACACCTCTGGATTCATTTTTCAATTTATCTACCTTCATATATAATGAAGATTCATTTTGTCTTTGCGCACCTGCATTACCGCTCAAAACCTGCCTGTCTATTCCAGGAGGCAAAACGTAAGGTGGTGTTCCGAGCCCGTTTTCTTCAAGGTTTACACTGCCTAGATCAAAATTGGAATTTTGACTTGCTGGGGCACTGGTACCTTCGTCCTGATCAGCGACAGAAACACTGGAAATTTTGTTTGTATATTTTCTCCAGTCTGATCTTACCAAGTCAAAAGATCCAAAACGCAACGTAGAGGTCTGGTCAAAACCTTTCATCAATAACCTGGCGAATCTTACATTATTAAGGATAGAAACATCAGCTCCTTCTACCTTTGTATTATCATCATAGTCAGCAACCGGAATTCTGAAAAGATACCATTTAACTTTTTTGGATTGTCCATTCTCGAATTTGACATCTACTTCCTTTACATCTACAATTCTATTATTTCCTAAAGTAAGGCTTGCAGGAGATAGATCCACAGTATACTGGTTATAGCTTTCTGTCTGATCCAGGTTGTAATCTCTGTTGACGTCTTCTGCATCTGGTGTCTGAGTCGCTACTTCCAAAGTATTGGCCGCAGAGTTTCCTTCCGGACCGCGGAAATATCTGTAACGCTCTGTCAAAGAAGAAGCAAGGTTGCCCTGGAACTGATCGGACAGATAGAATACAAAGTTATCAGAAGCCGGATCCAGCTCATTGGTAACAGGATTCACGAAGTTCACGCCAAACTTCTCCTGCTCCTGGGTTCCGCCGAGACCGTCATAACCGAGATCCTGCTGCGCTCTTTCATCACCTTCTGTTGAGAAAGCGTAAAGAATGGGAAACTGATTGGGCTGCGTTCCCCAGTTTGTATTAGAGGTGTTAGACGTTACACTTGCGGTTGGCAACCCATTTTCGTATTGTAGTTTACCATCTTTCAAAACATCTTCTGAAACGTTTCCTAACTGCAGTAGAAGTTTGGGATCACTTCCCAATGTATTCCCGTCTGCGTGAGGGTCCTGCAACCAGAACTCTACATAGTCTATATTAGATGTGACGAAGTTGGTAACAGAAATGGGACGCATCAATCCTGCCCATCTTTGAGAAACTGTTTCCGTGCTTGGGTTGACGTTGTACGGACCTCTTTCCTCTGGATAATAGGTGATATCAAAAGTATTAAGAAGTGTCTGCTCACCTGCCACGTAATCTCTGTTGTTGTAAAGTTCTTTCATCTGAACTCTTCTGGAAGCAAAATTGGAAAGTGCCGCTGCATTGATCCCATTCGGTGCCTTACCTCCAACACCATAGAATCTAGGATCTATCGTGTACCAAGACAGAAGTCCTCTTCCGTTCCCACTGCTGAGATTATCGTTCGTTACCGTTTGTGGGAAAACAACATCATTCAGATTCTTTTCCGGACGGGAAGCAAGACTCCACATCGCAGGTTCCTTCAATGAAATTTTGGAAGTAGTCTGCTCAAAGTCGTCAATATAAGATTGATCATTGATTCCTTTACTTTGGCCAGGAATCAGATAGGCTCCTTCCGCTTTGAAGTTCAAATTCGAAGGTGCTTCTGTATTAATGAACGGTATTTTGTCGGTCAGTCTTGTCAGGAATGGCAATTCATTATTGTACATCATATTGAAGCCAGCCATGGTGTTGCTCACGGCTTCCTGCCCGTAATTCACTTTTTGGGTCAGAGGTCTTTCGGAATAATTCACAACCGTTGCACCGACAGTCAAATGATCACTGAATTTTCTTTCCAGATTAAGTCCCCAGAAACTTTTTCTCTGCGTATTAAAAGTTAATTGGTTTTCTAATGAGATGTTGATCGCCTGTCCAGATTGTTTTACAGTTTCATTGATGATCGTCACTGCTCCAAGCATATAATCTACGGTGTAATCTACACCTTCCACTAGCTGAGTACCGTTTGCAGTCACTTTTACCGAACCTTGCGGAACATTGATCGCGCCAAGAGAAATCCCTTGACCCTGACTGCCTTTGTATCGGCCTTCTATGGTATACCTTAAAGGAACTTCTGACTGGTTTGTCTTTTGTTTATCATAAATATCATTAAAAACATAATTGGATTTATCTGCATTTGTCAGAATACTTTCTAGATAGCTACCAAAAGGTTTGGTCTTGGTAAAGATGATCTTCCCGTTTTCTGCATCTACCGTAATGCCATTAATAAAATCGAATACACCATCACCCTTGGTTCCGTCTGCATTGTTTTGTAAATCGTTATTCTGATTCAGACGATCCAAATTGAATAGTCTCAATAGATTGACGTCCGATTTCTGGCCATTATTATAAGTTGCGCCCGGCAGATAGTTTACTTTTCCTCCAGAAATTGGATCTCTGAAGTTGACATTAAGCAAGAAATCTTCTGCCTGAATCTGATTGGTATTGAGAGAATAGATATTCTTCATCATCAATTGCCACATCGGTGAAGTAGGCTTCACATTAATATTGGATTTTAATAGTTTTGTAATCAAAACAGGGTTTTCCTCAGAAAATTCTCCAACTTTGTACACCGTAGTAGATCCATTGATGGTATAAGAATATGAAACTGCCAAAAACTGATTATCATTCAGCCTTTGATTCAATGACATATATCCCAACTGCGTATTGAATTTATATTCTGAAGTATTTAGTTTTCTTGCTTTGACATTCGTGATATAGTGCTCCGTAGGACTATACTGCTCCAATGCGCCTTGCGAATTAGGAAAAGACCTCCCATTCAATAAGTTATATGCCGCCGTTACATCCCGGGACGCACCCAAGGTAGATGATATCTGATTGTATAAATTGTTATTGGCATTATTGGGTGTAACACCTGTCTGATCTCCCAAATCCCGAATCCCGACAATTGGTTTCTGAGTTTCGATATTGGCACCGCCCTGATCCAAAACCCAAACTTCCATTCTTGTAATATTGATTCTGGAATTGATCAAAGGGTAATTTTCTAAAGCCTTGTTATAATTATCAACGAAATAGTGTCCCAAATAGTAGTGCTGATTATCTTCATAATCAAAAGCATTAATTTTGAAAGTACTCATCGTTCCGCCGCCCTGAGCCACGATGGTTTTTGCCTCGCCCTGCTGCTGCGAAAACACCAAAGTTCCGGTTGTTTTACCCAACTGGAATTCTGTTTTGAGACCGAATAATGATTGCGACCCACGGATCAAACTTGTAGAAAGTGGCATACTGATGTTACCTACTTCTACCCTTTTGATGATCTTGTCTTCCGGATCCTGTCCCTTTTCGTTAAGACCTTTGGACTGCAGATCCTTCCAGGAGCCTTTTGCCTGCCAAACCATATTCATTCGGTTTTCAAAAGCGAAACCACTTTGCGTATCGTAATTGGCTTTCAACTGTAGATTCTCTCCTACTTTTCCGGTAATTCCCAACTGAATTCTTTGCTGGATATTGATGGCAAAACTCTTTCTATTCTGAGGAAGAATTAAAGGGTTATCAATTTTCTGAGACAAAACACCAAGATCAAAAGAGGCAAAACCTTGTGGAATCAACTCTATTTTGTTGCTGCCGAAAATATTTTCGAACATTTTGTTCTTGATAGTTATAGACGGGATCAATCCTTTTTTCTTGGCATCCGTCTGGTCTTTTCTTTTGGAAAGATCATTGAGAAGAGATTTTTCCTGGTAATAAGAGCGCAGATTATTCTGCATGGTGTAGTTTTTGTACTCTTCAAACGTCATTGCGATTGGAGAACCCACAACAGTCTTCCCAACTTTTGGATATAGATAATACATTCCCGAGCCAATGTCATAAAACGCATCATACCTGATAGGATCTGCGAGACTAAAATCTGTTCTCACACTGATCAAACTGTCAGATGGTTTTTCTTGGGCAACCATGTTTGTAAAACCTACAAAGACTAAAAAAAGGAGGGTTAATTTATAAAGGTAAATATTTTTCTTCACTTATATTTTTTTTAAGAAATTGATGACAAAGCAGCACCAAATGTTAAATGTTTTTTAAAATCTCTTTCACTAATTCTTCTATAGAAACCTCTGGGTTGTGCTTCAGAATTCGGTCAGCAATCTTCTCACTCACTTTCCTGGAAATACCCAAAACTTCTAAAGCAGATAACGCCTCATTCTTGATTTTATTGTTTACTACATTGGAAAGTTTTTCTTCAGAAATACTGAATCCGCCAACCTTATCACGCAAATCGATGATGATTCTCTCAGCCGTCTTGACACCGATACCCTTCACTTTTTGGATGAGTCCGCTGTTGCCGGAAAGGATGGCATTGGCCGCTTCTGACAGACTGAGTGAAGATAGTAATATCAGTGCGGAAACTGGCCCAACACCGTTAACACTTATTAACAAATTGAACATCTCTTTTTCTTCCTTAGAAAAAAAACCGAAAAGAAGGTGGGCATCTTCGCGAATGATTTGCTGGATGTACAGAAAAACCTCAGAATTTAACTTCAGATTTTGTGAAGTCTGCAGGCTGACGCTGACATAATATCCGATTCCGTTAACTTCGACGACAGCAAATGTAGGTGTCAGTTCCTGAACCAAACCTCTTAAAGAATAAATCATTGAAATACAAAAATTAGGGTTTTGCGAAGATATAAATTAACTTAAAGATAAAAGCCATCTTAATAGTTAAAATGGCTTTTCTTGATTGTTTCTTTTATTTTATTAGGCTGTTGTTGCTATCTGTAACTTATTTTTTCAAAAACATGTAAAAATGTCATAAATCTAGTTTAGATTTAATTTTTCAAAAACCAAAGCCATACTGACAATCAGAATGGCTTTGTTGAATTTTATATTGAAAATGATTTACTTCTTATCTTTCGTCTGCGCATCCAGGACCGCAATCGTTGCAAGATTCACAATTTCGTCCACGCTGGATCTCATCTGCAGAACGTGAACGGGCTGATCCAGTCCCATCAGGATTGGGCCGATGGTTTGAGCCGCTTTCATTCCTCTAATGATTTTGTAAGACAGATTGGCGCTCTCAAGATTTGGGAAAACCAAGACGTTGGCAGGATTGGTTCCTAATTTTGAAAATGGATAATCCGCCAGGTGATCGCTGTTCAAAGCAAAATCCGGCTGGATCTCTCCGTCCACGATCATCTTCGGATATTTCTCGTGAAGGATTTTCACTGCAGCAGCCACTTTTTTGGAAGAATCACCTTTTGCTGAGAAATTCTCATAACCCAACATTGCAATTCTTGGTTCAATCGCAAAAGACTTCACTGTGATTTCTGCCATTTTTGCAATATCAACCAAATCTTCCGCAGAAGGGTTTTTATTGATAGAAGTATCCGCGAAGAACAACGGTTTCTTTTCAGTCAGGATCATCATCATTGCTGCTACTTTGCTCACGCCTTGTTTTTTAGGAATGATTTCCAAAACTGGTTTCAGAACAGAAGCGTAGCTTTTAGAAAACCCAACAATCAAAGCGTCTGTATCACCGTGAACCAGCATCAGTGGTCCAAAATAATCACGCTGTCTTACATAGCGTTTCGCTTTGTACTCATTGATCCCTTTTCGGTTTCTAAGATCCCAAAGTGTTTTTCTGTATTTTTTGCGGGTTTCTTTGTTTTCGTCATCATTCGGGTCGATGATCGGAATATCCAGATCCATTCCGAACTCTTCCATCCTTTGCTTGATCAACCTTCTGCTTCCTAACAAACTAGGAAAAGCAATACCTTCTTCCTGCAGAATTTGTGCAGCTTTGAGAATATTGTACTCTTCACCGTTTCCAAGTGTTACTCTTTTTGGGTTTGCTTTGGCGCGGTTTTGCATCATTCTCACGAGTTTCTCATCACGTCCCATTCTGTCAAGCAACTGATTTTCGTAAACCTCGAAATCCGCAATTGGTTTTCCGGCGATCCCGCTTTCCATAGCTGCTTTTGCAACAGCGATAGACACTTTGGTGATCAATCTATTATCAAATGGTTTCGGGATAAAATATTCTTTTCCGAAACTCATATTCGTGACGTTATAAGCCAGTTTTACCATTTCGGGAACTGGTTCTTTTGCAATTTCTGCCAATGCTTTTACAGCGGCCAACTTCATCGCTTCATTGATTCCTCTTGCCTGAACGTCCAAAGCGCCTCGGAAGATGTACGGGAAACCAAGGACGTTGTTCACCTGGTTAGGATAATCGCTTCTTCCCGTTGCCATCATGACATCGGGTCTTGTTGCCAAAGCTAATTCATAACTGATCTCGGGATCCGGATTTGCCAGAGCGAATACAATTGGATTCTCTGTCATCGATAGCAACATCTCTGCGGACATCACATTTCCTTTTGACAAACCGATGAAAACATCAGCTCCTTTCAAAGCATCTTCCAAAGTATCGATATCTGTTTGGGCGATAAAATCTAATTTCTCAGGTGTCAGGTTTTCTCTTCTTTGATTGATGACCCCTTTGCTGTCACACATCAGAATATTTTTTGGATCAAGGCCAAGCGAAATGTACAATTTCGCACAAGCAACCGCAGCAGCTCCTGCTCCATTGATGACCATTTTCACTTCTCCGATTTTCTTATTCGCAATTTCCAAAGCGTTGATCAAAGCGGCGGCAGAGATAATGGCTGTTCCGTGCTGGTCATCGTGCATCAATGGAATATCCAATTCTTCTTTCAGTCTTTGTTCTATATAGAATGCTTCCGGTGCTTTGATATCTTCCAGGTTGATTCCACCGAAAGTTGGTGCGATTGCTTTTACTGTTTCGATGAATTTGTCCGGATCTTTTTCATTGATTTCGATATCGAAAACATTGATGCCTGCAAAAATTTTGAAAAGCAGACCTTTTCCTTCCATCACTGGTTTTGAAGCTTCGGGACCGATGTCTCCTAAACCTAAAACGGCTGTTCCGTTGGAGATCACGGCAACGAGATTTCCTTTGGATGTATATTCGTAAACTTTTTGAGGATCATCGTGGATCGCCATACACGGTACGGCAACGCCAGGAGAATAGGCCAAAGAAAGATCTCTTTGTGAAGAATGTGGTTTGGAGGGAATGACTTCTATCTTGCCTTTTGGTTCCTGACTGTGATAATCTAAAGCGGCCTTATCGAAAGCGATCTGATCTCTTGAATTTTTTGACATTTTTAATTTCTTTTGCGTGAGTCCGTTGAGGATATGGACTCACTGGTTGATTATGACTAAGCTGCGTAAGGGCAAAGGGCATTGTTGGAGCTCTTTTTTGTTTTCTTTAATAGTGTCCTTCGAGAACGTCAGGATGACAAAAACAAAAAAAGCGACTGCCCGTAGACCGACCCTTTGTCCCGATTTTTCATCGGGATAAAGGGATACGCCCAAATATTTATGCAAAGTTAAAGTTTTGGAATGATATAGTCACGATGATAGTTGACCAGACTTTCTATCGGTTTCTGAACAACAGTGCCTATTTTGAAATGAAAATCCGATGCTGCTGCCCGAAGAATATCTTCGAAAAAATAGGCAATGGAGCCAATAAAATTGACTTCGCTTTCACGGGATTCTTCGTACGGCATGACCTGAAACTCAAGGAAATTCTTGAGTTCTTTGTAAATGAAATTCTGAAAATACGGATGTGTTTTCCGGTCTACAATGAAGCGTGTAAAGTCTGCCATATAAGCGTTTGCCCGGGGATTGTGGTACATATTTTTGAGAAGATCATCGATATTCAGCTGATAAATCTCAGTAAACTGCTGATGCAAATCCGGCGGTAATTTTTTCATAAAATAATGGCGTACCAGTTGCTTCCCAAGCGCACTTCCAGAGCCTTCGTCTCCTATGAGAAAACCCAACGACGGCAATTCTGTTTTCACTGTTTCGCCATTGAAATAACAAGCATTGGAACCAGTTCCCAAGATGCAGACAATGGCCGGAACACCTCTGTAGGCTGCATAAGCGGCTGCCAAAAGGTCTTCTTTGATATTGACTTGTGCATTTGGAAACACTTTCTGAATCTCGCGCTCTACCATTAATCTATTTTCTGGCGTGCCGCAACCGGAGCCATAATAGAAAATATGTTCTATGTCATCGTGGAATTTTGTAAGTGCCTGATTATTTTCTATTTCTGGCGCAATTAATTCTGCTTTTATGATATTGGGGTTGAAGCCAATAGTCTCGGTCTTGAGTACTTCTGTCCCTTCATTTTCCAGGATAACCCAGTCGCATTTGGTAGATCCTCCATCAACAATAGCAATCATAGTTTTGGTTTTAAAATGCTAATGTAATATTTTTTGTGAAGATTTTATGAGAATTATGTTGATTTGCCGTCCTGGATGAGCCAATCCTGGATCTCATCTTCGAGATAGGAGGTTTGCAATTTGATAGCATTGATGAAATCGTCGGGGATGCTTTCTGTAGAGTCGCTGGTTTCCAGATCCCAGAGCTCATCGGACATCAATTCATATTCTGAATAGATTCTTTTGAATCTGGAACTGCTTTTTTCCAATTCCTCAATTTTTTTCTGCTGTGGCAGGAATTTTCTGTAAGGTCTGTTAGAATTTTTCATTTTTTTGTATTCATTATGTTGTGAGTGTAGTGTTGTGACAAGCGATGAAAAAATGTCCCGGCTGAATTTCTAGAGCCAGGATCGGATTGCAACATCGATAAATATTAAGACTTTCACAATCAATACACTAAAAAATAATCAATTATTTAAATAAATCATGCAAATCATTAATACTTAATAAATGTAAAAATATTTTCGATACAAAAAAATTATTTAACTATTATTTTCAAACATTTAACAATTCGTATAAATTTGCATTCGAAATGAAACAAACACTACTTCGTCATAGACAAATCTTATTCTTCATCATTGCCGGTGGATTGAGCGCCATTGTAGAAATTGGAAGCTTTAAAATCCTGAGTGTTTATCTCCCGAAGTTTTTCCCGGATGAATATAATCTGTTTGGCATCAAATATCCCTTCAGTAATATATTATCTACAGGTTTTGGAATAATTACCAATTACTTCCTGAGCATTTGGTTTGTTTTTGAAAGAGGGAAACATAGCAAGCGCAAGGAATTTGCTTATTTCATATCGGTCTCCGTGGTTTCTACCTTGATCAGCTTGTTTCTCTTTCAGATTCTATATCATTTTGTTTTCCGCAACCCTATTGATTTAAGTTTCTATGTTTTGTCCCAGGAAATGATGAGTAAGATCAGCTCTATTGTCATTGTTTCATTGCTCAATTATTCTGTAAAGAAAAAAGTCATATTTAACGGATAATATCTTATTTTTGATCAAAATAGAATATTCATGAAGGTTTTGTTGGTTTATGCATGGCGATTTTGGATGGTCGTTGTGGGAGCAGTTTTCACATTGATATTTTTCCTTCCTGTTTATCTTTTATCCATCAGGAAGCAGGATTACAGATTTTGTTATTTTTTTATACGGCTTTGGGCGATGTCGATCTTCTATGGAACTGGTTTCCGGTATAGAATCATCAATAAAACGGATAAAAAAATTGATAAAAACCAACCCTATGTGATCATCTCCAATCATACCTCTCTGATGGATGTGATGATTCCCTGCGTACTTTTTCCGCACCATCCTCTTTGCTATGTCGGAAAAAAAGAATTGGAGAAAATCCCTGTTTTTGGCAGCGTTTACAGACGAGTCTGTGTGATGGTTGATAGAAAGAGTGCGAGAAGCCGCGCCGATGTTTACAGAAGATGTGCTGAAAGAATGCAAGACGGACAAAGCGTTGTGATTTTCCCGGAAGGCGGCGTTCCCGATGACACGCGTATTATTCTGGACCAATTCAAAGACGGTGCATTCATCCTTTCTACAAAGCACCAGTTTCCGATTGCCGTTTACACTTTTGTAGGACTGAAAGAAATGTTTCCTTTTGATCATAAAAAAGGCTATCCCGGACGGGTGGATATTTTCTTCAATGATATCTTATCGCCCGAGACACCGCTCAAAGAACTGAAAGAAAAGGCACACGAGGAAATGCTATTATCTCTAAATGGGAAAATAAAATAATTAACACAGTAATACTACTTTTTACTTACATTTGTTTTTAAATATTAACCTTAATTTAACAATCGATTAATAATGGAATCACAAAAAACCAATTGGGCACAGTTTATACCGCTCGTCACCGTTTTTTTCTTCTGGGGCTTTGTCGCGGCGAGTAACGACATCTTAATTCCTGTGTTCAAAAAAGCATTTGATTTGACACAAGGCCAAAGTCAACTCGTATCCGTAGCATTTTATATTGCGTATACGGTGGGTTCCATCATTTACATGTTGATTTCATTAGCCATTGGAAAAGATTTAGTCAATAAGATCGGGTATAAAAACGGCTTGGCATTAGGACTTACTATTTCGGCCTTAGGAACACTATTATTTTATCCAGCGGCCAACCTTCACTCATTTCCTTTAATGTTGTCAGGACTTTTCATCGTAGCATTAGGGTTTTCCCTTCAACAGACGGTTGCTAACCCATTAGCTATTGCTCTTGGTCCTATTAAAACAGGGTCACAACGCCTTACATTGGCTGGAGGAATCAATAATCTTGGGACTACTATTGGCCCATTGATCGTCAGTTTTGCCATCTTTGGTTCTGCTGCTTCTGAGAATACCAATATGAGCATCGAGAGTGTAAAAATACCTTACCTGGTTTTGGGTGTAGCATTTCTAGCCGTTGCTATTCTGCTCAAATTCTCTTCTCTGCCGGAACATCCAGCAACGATTGAAGAAGCTGCTACAGAAGAAGGCAGCGTAAAAAGTTCAGCGTTGAAATATCCACAATTGGTTTTAGGAATGCTTGCCATTTTCATCTACGTGGGCGTAGAAGTTTCTACTGCGAGTAACTTGCCGGCTTACATGGAAACCATTATCAACTCCAAAACAGGCGTTTTATATACTTTGCAGGAGATCTCACCTTACATCTCTCTCTATTGGGCCAGTTTGATGATTGGCCGTTGGACTGGTGCTGTAGAAGCTTTTACAGACAATATGGGTCTTCAGAAGATCTTGCGTTTCATTGCGCCCTATTTGGCATTCGGTGTTTTCCTTTTGGTCAATGCAGTAGCTAAGCACGACCTTTCTCCTTTCTATGTTTATGGCTTGGTCATTCTTGTATTAATTGGCGCTGATATGGCGAGCAAGGGAAACCCTGCAAGAATGCTCTTGATATTCTCAGCCCTTGGGATCATTGCGCTCACAATTGGAATGTTTACGGATGGGATTATCAGCATCTATGCTTTCACTAGTGTTGGACTGTTCTGCAGTACGCTTTGGCCTTGTATATTTACTTTAGCCGTAAGCGGTCTTGGAAAACATACTAGCCAGGGAAGCAGCTTCCTCATCATGATGATTATGGGAGGAGGCATCATCAGCTGGTTGCAAGGTATTGTGTCAGAAAGTATCGGAATCCAACACAGTTATATCGTTGGGATCCTTTGTTTTGCTTATCTGGCGTTCTACGCTTGGAAAGTAAGCGGCATTTTGAAAAGTCAGGGTATCAGTTTTGATAAAAAAGTTTCCGGTGGACATTAACAAGAACATCTTGATTAAAAATAAATTTTGGGCGATCATTCTGGTTGCCCAATTTTCGTTATTCTACCTCTTGTCTAAAATAGATTTTGCAGTTAATTTCTTTTCAACTCTGTACGAATGGAAAAAGCACTTCCACATCTTACTATTTTCGAAGTTTGGATTTTCGGCTGGGGACATAATTTATACAGCTGTTTCACTTTTTTTGATTTATGCAGTCATCAAATTGATAGTAAAGCGTACAAAAACAACTTTGACGAAAGTATTTGTTTCCATTAATATCATCTATTGTATCTACCAGTGTTGTTGGGGAATGCTTTATTTTCAAAAACCGATTACAGACAAATTACAAACTAAAGAAATTACAGACATTGACTTAAAAAAACTGGCAATCAAATATCTTCAGCTTTGCAAAGAAACGAGAGAAAAAGTTTCGGAAGATCACAACGGTATTTTTGTCATCATAGACATTGATAGGATACCACAAGAAATAATAACGCAACAAAATATGTTACCAAGCGAGATTACTTCTAAAAAGCCCGTTGAAAACTTATCTATAAAACCGAGCCTGTACAGCCACCTGATGAATTATACAGGCATTCTAGGCTATTACAATCCCTTCACTGCGGAATCACAATACAATCCCAATTTACCATCGACACAACTTCCCTTTACTCTGGCGCACGAAATGTCGCACCAGTTGGGATTTGCCAGGGAGCAAGAAGCCAGCTTCATAGCATACCTATGTGCGAAGAATTCTGAAAATTGGGATCTAAAATACAGTGCCCAACTGTATGTCTTGAAAAGTTTACTGAGAAACCTCTCGACAACAAATGAATCGTTTGTAAAAAGCATCTTATCACAATATTCTGATCAAATGAAAAAAGACAGCGCCAGTGAACTTGCGTTCTTTACAAAACACAAAGGCTTTCTAAGCGATTTTTTTGGGATAACGAATGATCTTTTTTTAAGATCCAATCAGCAGGACGGCAGCATCACTTACTCCTACTTTATCACCCTGTTGGTTCGATATGAGGCATAAAAAAAAGAATCGTACACAAGGCACGATTCTAAAAACACAAATGATGAAAAAAAATTTATTGCTTCTAAGGGATCAATTCCAAAACTTGGGGAGAAAGATAAAAATTAATAATTTTGAAGGATGTTAAATGATGTCGAACTCCTTAAATTATTTTTACCGGAACTTCTCATTGAGTATTTTGAGATTGTAAAATTTGAAGAAGAAAACCAAATCCTGCACATCTATTTTGAAGAGAAAAATACTGCTCCGAAAGAGTTTTCTTCTCTGCTATTACAGTCAAAAGGTTTTGTTCCGGAAATAACCGTT
>NZ_AUAA01000052.1 GCF_000428485.1 Epilithonimonas tenax DSM 16811
GAATTAGAGAGGTATCTAAACAACTGATATTCTGAATCTATCGATAAATATTCCGCAGAAATATTTATTGCAATGAGCTCTAAATCAGATAATTTTGGTTTAATTGGTTTGAAATAAAAATTTTCTTTGATGGTTAATTTTCTTAATTCCTTTAAAATAAAATCGTAAATTGCATCTAGGTTATTCATAACGTATTAGATTGATAGTCAATACAATATACGAAATTTTCGTATTATGAGTAACCTTTTTTATAATGCACTACGGGTTAAAAATTAATAATTGTAAAAAAAAATAATTTGGATGTAACAAAATGCATATCATAATTGTCTTATTGATACAAAATCCACAATGCTGACATCACCGAAAACGAAGAGGATCAACCTCTGTCTAAATTGGGCGCTGTCGTAAAATTTTAACCATTAAACAAATATTTGAACATGAAAATACAACTGTTATCTCTAGTACTTTTGGCTTCTATGGGGAACTTATCTTGCATACAGTCAAAAGGTGACGGCTCCAACGGAAATGACGTAATGTTCTCCCATCTGATCTCTGACTCTGGGAAAGGTGAAGTGACTGAAAAATCTTACGATATCAATTTTGATGAATTGGAAATCTCTACTGCGCTGAAAGCGGAATTGTATCAATCTGGTGACGAAAGAATTGTAGTTTACGCACCTTCTGACCTGATGCAATATGTGAAAGTTAAACAGAATGGCGGAAAAGTACAGGTTAAGATTGAATCTGATCATCTGAAAAGTATATCTACAGACCGAATCAAAATTAAAGTTTATGCTAAAGATTTTGATCATTTGGCTGCCAACTCCAGCGGCAGTATTCATTTGAAAGACAACTTCATTTTTTCTGATCTTGATGTAAAAGTCTCGAGCTCTGGAACGATTAATGGTAATATCAATGGTGGAAATATCAATATCCAAGCGTCAAGCAGCGGACATTATGAAGGCGAAGTCAATGCGAGAAGTGTGAATATGCAAAGCTCGTCCTCCGGAGGAATTGATATCAAAGGAAAATCTGAAAGTGTGAATATCCAAGCCTCATCTTCCGGTGAGGTAGATGCAGAAAATTTTACGGCGGAAAGTGCTGTTTTGGCAACATCATCTTCCGCTGACATCACCATTGGCGTGAGTAAAAGTGTGACTGCAAGCGCATCTTCCAGCGGTGATATCCGCGTCATTAAAAGAGGAAGTTTGAACGAGATCACTAAAAACGAAAGCAGTTCCGGATCTGTATCGGTACAGTAATTTTATATATGATGGATCAAAACAAAAAGACCCCGAAAATTCGGGGTCTTTTTTATGTTTATATCAATTTCTGTTAGTTGAATTTGATAATGCTTTCCATTTTTGCAGTTTCTTCATTGACCAACTCGTCATCTACCAGGATTTTACCAGAATGCTCATCGATAATGATTTTCTTTCTCTGGGCAATTTCCATTTGCTTTTGCGGTGGGATGGTGAAAAAAGATCCTTTTGGTGCACCTCTTTCCAAGCCTACCACTGCAAGACCAGTAGAAGATCCTGTACGGATTCTTTGGTAAGAAACCAACAATCTAGTGTCTATCTTCTCCGCAAATTCTTTTGATTTTTCTAAGAGATAATCTTCTTCTTTCTGGGTTTCAGAAACCAGGTTTTCCAGTTCGTTTTTCTTGTGAACCAAGTGGTTTTTAAGCTCATCTATTTTAGAAGTAAGATCTGCCAACGTTTCTTTTTTGTGATCTATTTTACCGCCAAATTCTTTGATTCTCTTCTCAGCCAATTGAATTTCCAATTCCTGATATTCAACTTCTTTTGATAAAGTTTCGAATTCTTTGTTATTTCTAACGTTATCTTGCTGTGTTTTATATTTATCAATCAATACTTGAGCGCTTTTTATAAGATCTTTTTTCTCATTGATCTCTGCGTTTTGCTCAGCAATTTCAGATTCGAATTTTTGGGCTCTTTTGTTAAGACCTTCAATTTCTATCTCAAGATCTTCTACTTCAATTGGCAATTCGCCTCTTGTGTTGCGGATCTCATCCAAACGGGAATCAATGATCTGCAAATCGTAAAGTGCTCTTAGTTTTTCTTCAACAGAAATTTCGTTTATTTTTTTATCAGCCATATCTATATAAAATAATTAACAGGATTTGTTTTCTTAGTCGTTTTTGCGATGGCAAATATAGGGAATTTTTCGGACAAAATTTCAAATAATTGTTGAGTTACAAATTGTTCCGATTCGAAATGTCCGATATCGCAGATCATCATTTTATCTTCTGCTGAGAAAAAATCATGGTATTTGACATCACCGGTAAGGTAAGCATCACATTTTGAAGCCGATGCCGCTTTTATGCCGCTTGCTCCGCTTCCGCCCAAAACACCTACTCTTTTTATTTTTTTATTGATCAAAGAACTGTGTCTAATCACTTTAAGGTCAAATTTTCCTTTTACGAACTGCAAAAAATCTGCTGCTTCCATTTCTGTTTCCAAGTCTCCAAATCTTCCCAAACCAGTGTAGTGATTTTCATTATCGAGCGAAATTAATTGGTAAGCGACTTCTTCATAAGGGTGGTTGTGTTTCATCGCAGAAAGGATCTGATTTTTCTTATAATCTTCAAAAATTACAGAAACCAAAACTTCGTTGGCGTTCTCTCTTTCGTTAAGGTTTCCGGTGACCGGATTTGATCCTGCCAACGGGCGGAAAGTACCGTTTCCATTAATTAAGAAACTGCATTCATCGTAGAAACCAATATTTCCTGCTCCAGCTTTAAACAGAGCATTTTTCAAATTCTCAGCTGAATCTACCGGAATGTAAACTTCCAATTTTTTTAACTGATTTTGTTTTGGCATCAATATTTGTTGATTTTTCAGTCGAAGAACTTCACATATCTTGTAATTCACACCAAAATAATCGTTATCAAAGGCTGTATGGATCGCATAGATGGCAATTTTGTTTTCCAAAGCCTTCAGAACTGCTTTCTCCACATAATTCTTTCCTGTAATTGATTTCAATCCAGAAAAAATGATGGGATGAAAACAAACAACGAGGTTAAAATTAGTTTCAATGGCTTCATCAATGACTGCTTCCAAAGCGTCGTGGGTAATCAGGATTCCGGAGATTTCTCTGTCCGGATTTCCGCATAACAATCCCACATTATCAAAATCCTCCGCCTGTTTTATAGGAATGATCTTTTCGAACTGATTTATAAACTCTTTAATTTTCATTTGAATTGATGTTTTTGTGACTATCTGTTATTAATTATAATGCCGATTTTAAAAACAAAGTTCACTAAGTTTTGGTCCTTTATTGAAAACATTGTAGGACTCACAAAGATGTAAAAACTCAGCAAAGAATACAATGGCATTTCAATAATGACAGATTGCAGAGCATCAGCAATGTGTTTATCTCACAAACAGTCTGTCGTCAAAAGTGAACTTTTCTATTTTTCTGATTTCAATTTCCTTGAAATGAGTACACCGAGGATTGATAATGTAATTGAATTCTCCCTGGACTGCTGCCGAAGGAACTTTCATCATTAAAAATTTATTTTCTTTCAAAAATCTATCACCCATTTTCTGTGTACTGTCCAGATGGGGAAAACGGTTCCAGTCTTTAGGAAATCGTTTCGGTTCAAAAATCTCAACATCCGGAACGTCGATATGGATCAATCTGTAATCCTTAGGTATAATCCCGAGTGGTATATGAACAGCAATTTCTGCAACACACAGCGCAATAGACTGCGCGCTGTACAAAGCAGCATTCCCCTTACTGCTCCATCGTCCACCGGCTATTTGCGCGCCTTTTCCGGAAAGATTGTTAGCGTATATTTCTTTCGAAAGTCTATAAACTATCATTGTTTATTATGCTAAAACACCGTGCTCCAGACGCATAAGCTCATCCATTAAAAGAGAAACACCAAAATTGCTTCCGATCAGGTCTTGCGGTTTTGTTTTTCCTAAAGCCAGGTTTTCCGACTGCAACCATATCAAAAAATACGCGGCAGATCCAAAAACCTCTTCTCCTCTTCTATAAAGCATTTCTATTTGCAATATCTTTTCTGACTGTAAGGTGTCAAAAGTCTTTTCCTCTTTTTGGTAACGGGATAATGTTTTCCCAGAAATATGAAGAAAACCAGCCCATTGCTGAAAGCTGAATGGGAATTTTTTCACTAGATTATCGAAAATCTTAAAGGAAATACCCTTCTCTGCAATTTCTATCATTCTGAAAATACCACCGTCATCAAAATTATGATAACCATAAGCTGCTACTGGTTCCGCTGTAAGGTGGATAGGTTCTGTTGTTTTGTGTTTTTTCATTAGATATCATTTTTACCACTACAAATATAAGAATTTTGTCTATATAAAAAAGACTTTTGTCTAATTCTTTAAGGAGTTGGAATAAATTAATTTTATTACCTTCCGTTTAATTTTTACAAAATGAAGATCAAACCAGAATTCGACCTCATTCCTGAAGATGGATGGAGAAAGAAAATATACGAAACAGTCTATTTATCACATACCAAGGCTGGAAAAACATTCGATATTTCTTTGCTTATTTTGATCCTTATAAGTACGGCGCTCCTGATGGTGGAAACCATTCCCATTATCCAACTGCAGTATTACAAGGCATTTTATTACGCAGAATTTTTCATCACGGTCATCTTCACTGTTGAGTATCTATTGCGAATTATCTGTATAAAAGATAAAGAAGAATATATTTTCAGTCCTTTAGGAATTATAGATTTCCTATCCATCATCCCTTTCTACATCAGTTTATTTTTTCCTGTTTGGCATTTTGTGGCCATTATCAGAATGTTGAGAATCCTGCGGGTTTTCAGGATTTTCAATCTGGCAGATTACATGCAGGATGGCAAGTTCATTGTATCTGCGCTTAAACATAGCTCCAGGAAGATTTATATTTTTCTTTTGTTTATGGCGATTTTCATCGTAATCATAGGATCGCTGATGTACATTATAGAAGGAGGCAAGAACGGCTTCAGCAGTATTCCGCAGAGTGTCTATTGGGCAGTCGTAACCATTACAACAGTTGGCTACGGTGATATCTCTCCAGGAACGCCAATTGGAAAGATCATCTCCATCATTGTCATGTTATGTGGTTATAGCATTATTGCAGTTCCTACAGGTATTGTAACCTCAGAATTCAGAAAACAAAAGAAGAACAATTTTCAGTGTAGCAGATGCGGAAATGAAGATAACGATGAAAATGCACGCTTTTGCAAAATATGCGGCGAAAAAATAGTAGAAATACAGTGATATTTAATTTTAGAATATTTTTAAATAAATTAATATTACAATACAAATAATTAGAAATAAACAATTATATTTACAGAATACAAAATAATACATTGTATTACTCAGCAAACCACAGAAACCTATCCCTATGAAAACTTTTTATTTCATATTCTGGATTGCCCTTATGAATTGTTTGTGCAATTGTTCTCCAAAAGCATCATTATCCGATCATCACTCGTCCGAAATACTCAATATAAAACATCACATTTACAAAACTGTCCATTTTTCCACTTCCGACGGATTGACTGTTTTTGCTGATTATTACTCTGGTAAAAATGGACGTGGACCAGTAATTATCCTTTACCACCAAGCGGGATTTAGCAGAGGAGAATTTAGAAATATTGCGCCTAGATTGGTTGGTTTGGGTTTTAATATTTTGGCAGTTGATCTTCGTTCCGGAGATATGGTCAGCCAGGTTACTAATCTCACAGAAAAAGAAGCAATCAAAAAAGGGAAATCTACCGCTTTTGTGGATGCTATACCTGATCTTGAAGCCTCTTATGAGTATGCTAAAAACCAACTCAGGTCAAAAAAAATTATCTTTTGGGGGAGCTCTTATTCTGCATCATTAGGTTTTTATATGGCAGCAAAACATCCGAATGCTTATAAAGCTCTCATCGCCTATTCTCCAGGAGAATATTTTAGGATAGAGAACAAAAACATTGCAGAGTTCGCAAAAGATGTTAAAATTCCAGTTTACACTTCTTCTGCACGCAATGAAGAATCGAATTGGAGACCCATCTACAATTCTGTACAGTCAAAAAAACAATTTTACCTTCCTTCAAAAACACAGGGACACCACGGAACCATGGCTCTTTCTACTTTTTACGACGATTCTGAAGAGAATTGGCAAGCCATCATCCCTTTTCTGAAAACATTGAGGTAAATTCTTCTTTGTTTTCCGCAAAAGAACGTTTGGCTTCCTCATAACCAATCAGAAAAATCTCTTCCATTCTTTGTGGTTTTCTTTCGAAAGTTCCGTATTTGGATAATTTTTTTGAAGTGATAAACCAGTCGCAGTGAGCAAATTTATGAATCTCCGTTCTGTGAGACAAAAGTTCATATGCGCGCGTCGTCACGGATCTGATAGTTCTCAAATCCTTTTCTTCAACATCCTGAGGCGGCGTCACGTAAACGCCAATGATCTTTTCGCACTCATTCTTAATAATATCTGCGGGAAAATTATTGAGAACACCTCCATCACTGTACATCTCTGTACCTATAAAATAGGGCGTTGAAATCCCCGGAATACAAGACGACGCAATAACGGCATCTACGATTTTGTAATGTTTTTCAAACACTTTTTGCTGTCCGGTAATGAGTTCTGTAGCTACAATTCTGATATCTTTGTCCAAATCTCCCAAAGTCATATCCTCAAAAATGGGCGTCAGATAATTTTGAAAAAGAATAGAGGAAACAAAGCCCGGCTGATTAAAAGTAAAGTGCTTCCAATTGAAGAAATAAATGGATTGAAAAAAGTCCAGAATCTCTTCCGGTTTCTTTCCGAAAGCGTACAAAGAACCTACAATTGATCCTGCGCTGCAACAGGAGATTATGTCCGGTTTGATATTCTGTTCATCAAGAAATTTCAAGACACCTGCGTGAGCCAGCCCACGCGTTCCACCACCAGACAAAACCAATCCTACCTTCATATTTTCCATTAAGTAAAATTAAATAAACTGCAGAAGAATCCGTGGTTTATTGATATAATTAAATGTTAAAATTTGTTTAAATTAAATTCAAGTCCTACAAGGTCGTTTCATCTTTGCAACCTCTATGCGAGCGGTGCTCTCAGACAAAAATGTGACGAAAAAATTGACCTTCGTGATATAGAAATAAAGAAAAGAGAAGAAGCATTATCAATACCAAAGGTGAATTCGGATTTAAAAAAAAAAAACAATCAATAAATTGCACATTTTCTACCATTTTGTTGATTCAAATTAAAATTTGACATTATTCTATCTGTTATTTTTAATCTTTACTAATATGATGTTTCGATACTGTTTACAACGATTACAGTTTACAAAGATAAAGCCAGTTATCAGGATTGCCTACTACTAGAAACAGAAAAACCACAGACAAATCTGTGGTTTTGTTGGTTAATGTTTTAATTGATTATTTAGATATGGATAACCTCGCCATAAGCCGCGGCTACAGCTTCCATCACAGCTTCTGAGATCGTTGGGTGCGGGTGGATAGATTTGAGAACCTCGTGTCCTGTAGTTTCCAGTTTTCTCGCAACCACAGCTTCAGCGATCATATCGGTAACGCCATCGCCAACCATATGACAACCTAGCCATTCGCCGTATTTCGCATCAAATATCACTTTGATAAACCCATCAACATCGCCATTAGCAGTTGCTTTTCCGGATGCTGAAAAAGGGAATTTACCAACTTTGATTTCGTATCCTTTTTCCTTGGCTTGTTTCTCTGTCAAACCCACAGATGCGATTTCCGGATGACAATAAGTACAGCCTGGTATATTTCCATAATCGATCGCTTCTACGTGAAGCCCTTTGATTTTCTCCACACAAGTGATTCCTTCTGCAGAAGCTACGTGAGCCAAAGCCTGAGTCGGGATAATGTCACCAATGGCGTAATAGCCAGGAACAGATGTTTCGTACCATTCGTTTACCAACACTTTTCCTTTTTCAGTTTTGATTCCAACAGCTTCTAATCCAATCCCTTCAAGATTGGAAGCAATTCCGACAGCAGATAGTAAAATATCGGCTTCCAAAGTAATATTTCCCTTTGCCGTTTTCACACTGGCTTTTACGCCGTTTCCTGAAGTATCCACAGATTCTACAGAAGCATTGGTCATGATTTCGATCCCTGCTTTTTTCAGAGATTTCTCAACGTGTTTAGAAACTTCCTCATCCTCCAAAGGAACGATATTGGGCAAGAATTCTACCACAGTCACCTTGGTTCCCATTGCGTTATAAAAATCAGCAAACTCAATCCCAATGGCGCCGGAACCTACGACAATCATAGATTTTGGCTGCTCAGGAAGAGACAATGCTTGTCTGTATCCGATTACTTTTTTACCATCTTGAGGCAGATTTGGCAATTCTCTGGAACGTGCTCCGGTAGCGATAATGATGTTAGTTCCTGCGTATTCAGTTGATTTTCCTTCAGCATCTACAACGGTTACTTTTTTACCAGCTTTTACCGTAGCAGTTCCCATAATGACGTCGATTTTATTTTTCTTCATCAGGAAAGCAATTCCACCGCTCATTTTAGAAGCCACACCTCTACTTCTTTGGATCACTTTTGTAAAGTCAAATCCGGGATTTTCCACTTTATTAAGACCATAATCCTCAGCATGTTTCAGATAATTGAAAACGTGAGCAGATTTTAGTAATGCTTTTGTAGGGATACAACCCCAGTTAAGACAGATCCCGCCAAGATTTTCTTTTTCGATGATGGCTGTTTTGAAACCCAATTGAGCAGCTCTGATTGCAGTCACATAACCGCCAGGTCCACTTCCAATAACAATAATATCGTAGTTCATTGTGATTAAAAAATTTTAGCGAATTTACGGAAAATTATTGGAAGCATCGTATGACAAAAAGCAACTTTATGAGTTGCTTCATTATTGGTTTTTACTGATTTTAAAAGTCTCCGATTCAGTACCGTACTTCAGTCGGATGATGTAAACGCTTTGTGGCTCATCGGAATATCAAAACGATAAGCGCTTTTTAGCACACTTTTTTCTTAATTAAAATGGTCATGGACAATCATAAAGCGGAAGTTCTGCTGGAAAATCTTGGCCAAAACAACGCCGGAACGGAGGATGGAAAAATGCGCCCCAATCACTTTAAACATTGGAAACGACATACAACAGTACCGCTCCATAAGTAAGCCAGAAAACCATCCACGAAATGCTTGGCATCATTCCAAATTTCAATATTCTGCACCGTCTCAAATGTTCCAAAAACGTGATGAATACAACAAATCCGAAGTAAATACAATAGAATATGTGATCAAAATTAAACAACAAAACTGGAACCAAAAGCAATGTCCCAAGCAAAGAAACCGTCATCATATTTCCCAGATAATCCCAGATTCTGCCTTTGAGATAACGTGCCATAAGTAAGTTTTGCCAGATGATCTGCATACAACAAATGAAGAGCGCCAGACCAAAATTATGTTTGAAGTCTGGGAACAGACGCTGCTTGTAAAACCCTAAAACAAAGACAGAAAAAAATAGCACCCAAGCCAGGTAAAAAAGTCTGTATTTCAGATTAAAAGCGGGAACACAATGATCCTTTTCCAAATCTTTTGCGGAAGGTACTATCTGTTTCCTATTGTAAGAAACGAATTGATAAAGTCGTTGCAAAAACCAGTATAAAGGTTTTACTCTTGCGATCTTTTCCAACGTGGGAAACGAATTACCAATGATTGTCAGAAGACTCTCTAATCCGTAAATAACCTGATTGCCATTTGTATTGATCAAAGCTATTTCGTTTTTGGAACGTTGCAGATCAATCCTACTTTTTGTGTCAGATGAGATTTCTGAGAAGGCTTCTCTTCCGTTTTCATCAAGCATTCCGGCTTTTATAAATCCTTTGGAATAGATGTTACACATTGGACAATCGTTGTCGTAAATGAGGATGTGGTTCTCTAGCGTTTTCATCTTATCGAGGTGCTAAGGATGACCATATTTTAGATTTTTATAATCAAGGAAGCTTGAAATCAAAAATAGAATTGCCATTGTATTGATTAGCAAGGTAATCCATACAAACATAAAATCATACGTGACTACGGATATCAAGAGAATTGACAGTAAAAAAAATGCAATAACCTACTGTGTAGATTCTGAACACTTTAGTTTTATCTTCTAAACCTCCTAACCTGATAACATAGCTAACCGTCTGTGAACATCCTATAAAAAACAGAGCAATTGCGAAACTTGATTTGAAACCTCCATTGATAATCGACCATAAAATAGAGATAAAATAAATAGCCAACTGTAAATAAAAGTCGTACTTGATAAATGTTTTCATCACGGTATCATTTTAAAAGCTTAAAAAATTTCTTTTGCTTTTTCCAAAGTAAAGAATGAGAAACAGGTGAATCACTAAGTTTTTAATCATTTTATAATTTTTATATTTTCAGTAATTTTTGAAAGTACGAACCAAATAAAAAAGGAATTTGATCCCTCTCTATTTCAGCAAGTTGGTGATTTTCCCGACCAGCCAATGGTCATCACTTTTAATGGCTAGATCCATAATATTGTTGATCTTATTGGTAACGTTTCCAAAATCGTGCATCAATTTGATAAATTCTTTGGCTTCAGCAGAATCATCATCTACGTTTTTCAGCTCTTCCAAAAATGCGACAACAGGCTCTATCTCACGCTTTCTTCGTTCTTTTGTAATCTGTTTGAAGAGAAACCACACGTCTTTTTCTGCCAAGAAATACTCTTTCCTATCTCCTTTCACGAACTCTTTTTTCACGATGCCCCAATCCATCAATGCCCGGAGATTCATATTTGCATTTCCCCTTGAGATCTGCAGGATTTCCATCACTTCATCTGTTGACAAAGGTTTTCCTTCCGCCAGAAGCAAGGCGTGAACCTGCGCCATCGTCCTGTTGATTCCCCAACTTGTCGCAAATGTTCCCCAAGTCTGAACGTATTTTTCTTTGGCTTCATCGAGTTTCATAGTCACATTTTATCGTACAAATATAATTAAAATTATTGAACTTTCAAAATTAATTGAAAATTAAAGTTAATAAATAATTAATAATAATAAAGAGTTATTATTGGTAAAAATTATCAAATTTGAGTCATGAAATATACCTTAATAAAAAGAAATAAGAGTTTCCGTGCAGATTCTCATTCTCATTTTATTAGTTGGATGAGAAAAATGGATCTTCAGTATTGGAAAGACAACCAGGATTTTATGGAGGGATACTCCTACAGAAAGGCTACATTCGAAAAAATTGAAATACGATACATAGACGAAAGCATCTTTGTGGAAGATCTTCAAAAAAATAACCTTCTGAAAATTGATCACACCAAAGGGTTTTGGAACTTATTCTAAGTATGATTCCATATCTATACAAACCCTAAAAATCAGTATTTCAATTCATTCTTCAATGTTCTTTACGAACTTATATTTTGACAACAAAAGCGCGTTGAACGGAAGCTTCCATGCTTCTTCGGAAGCAATTCACAATTTATCGAGTCGCCTTTTGGGAATACAGACATATACAGCTGGTTTAAAAACTGCTTTTTTGTAGAGTTTGGTAGCACCTTTTGCATTTTGTAGTTTCAATGATCATCTTCCCCAAAAACACTTGTGCTACTTTTCCACAAAAGCATCGATAAAGCGAACCGGATTATCTTCCGAAAATGACTCTTCTAAACTCGTAAAAACCATTTGATTGCGGGCAATACCAGTGATGTGTTGCATCATTAAATATACGAATTTCTTCCCAAATTATTGAAATTATTTACCTATTTTTGATTAAAATAAACGGAGGTTTTTTCACAGACTGACGTAATTTGACCGATATAATCGCTAAAACTAAAGACTTTGAAAATTATTATATTTGTTCAAAATTTAGACGCAAAATATAATGAATGAACTTGTTTCAAATCAACTAGCTAACAGAATTTCAGAGTTACTAATTTCTGCAAGAACGAAAGTATTACAAACCGTGAATCACACAATGGTTTTGACATACTTTGAAATTGGGAGAATGATAGTTGAAGAAGAACAAAACGGAAAACAAAGAGCCGATTATGGTAAACATATTATAAAATCTCTTTCTGAACGTTTAACAAAAGAATTTGGAAAAGGATTTTCACAAAGAAATTTAGAACAAATTCGACAGTTTTATTCTGTTTATTCAAAAACGCAAACACTGTCTGCGGAATTCAATTTAAGTTGGTCTCATTATATGAAATTGATGAGAATTGACGATGAGAATGAAAGAAAGTTTTATGAAATTGAATCATATAAAAACAATTGGAGCTTACGAGAACTGAACAGACAATATGATTCTGCCCTTTTTACACGTTTGACATTAAGTAAGGATAAAAGTGAAATTTTACAACTTTCAATCAAAGGACAAACAATAGAGAAACCACAAGATGCAATAAAAGACCCTTATATTTTGGAGTTCATAGGTTTGCCTGAGAATTCAAACTATTCTGAAAGTGATTTAGAACAAAAATTAATAGACAAGTTAGAGCATTTTTTATTAGAATTAGGAAATGGTTTTACATTTGTAGCCCGACAAAATAGAATCAGTTTTGACGACAAGCATTTTAGAGTAGATTTAGTTTTTTATAACAGAATCCTAAAATGTTTTGTACTTATTGATTTGAAAATCGGAGAATTAAAACACCAAGATATTGGGCAGATGCAAATGTATGTCAACTATTATGACAGACAAATAAAGCTAGAAGATGAAAATAAAACAATTGGAATAATTTTGTGCCAAAACAAAAGTGAAGCTGTTGTAGAATTTACATTGCCTGAAAATAATACACAAATTTTCGCAAGTAAATATTTGACAGTATTGCCGAGTAAAGAAACATTGATACAATTAATAAATAATAAAAACTACAGCTAATAACTAAGCTTTCGTTGGGCTTGCAAAGCCAACAATGAAAGCCCGTTGAATCCTTCGACTTCGCTCTGGACAGGCTCATTTGCGGTGGCTTTTCTTCCCCACTTGGTAACCTTATGGAGTTGTCGTTTTTAGAATGTAGATATACAAAGCAGTTTTTAGAAGGACTGCTTTTTTTGTGGCGTTTGGTAGCACCTTTTGCATTTTTTAGTTTCAATAATCATCTTCCCAAAAAGCATCAATAAAGCGAACAGGATTATCTTCCGAAATCGACTCTTCTAAACTCTTAAAAAACATTTGACTGCGGGCGATCCCGGGAATGTGCAGCATCATTAAATATACGAATTTCACCACCAAATTATTGAAATTTTTTACCTATTTTTGATTAAAATAAACAGAGGGTTTTTCACAGACTGACGTTAGTGGCTATTTTACAGAGACACCCTATAATGAGACAAATACTATTAATCATATTTACTTTGGCAACCTTAAATTCCTTCTCACAAAAGTTGGACATTATAACACTTGACAAATCAAAAGTTGCTGTAAAACTTATAGACAGCATAGCAAAATCTCAACTTTTGACACAGTTTAGTGGACGACAAGACAACAATCTACGCAAAAAATGGACAGCAAGAACATTTTTACTTTCAGACGGAAGTATTATTGTTGAGTTTTATGACAAGAATGCTGTACTCATTGACAATCTTGAAAAATATAATAAGTTAGAAGAAATTAGGTTTGTAAAAAATACAATATGGAACTTAAAGAAAAACATTTCTTACAAGATTGAATTAACCTTTGAAAAAGGCAATAATATTGTTCAAGTCGAAAACCCAAAGCAACTTAAAAACTTAAAAAGTGAAATGCCGGAGCATTTTGATTTTGAAGTATATCAACTAAATACTGGACAAATCTTATTTATTGACAAATCTCAAAATTTTAAAAGTGCAGCCATTTATCCAGACTTAAAAACCTTGTCATCTGAAAACAGTACCATAGCAGAACAAGTATACGGTTCTGATGACGATGAATACTTAATGAAAAAATTGGCAAGTGGCGACCCTCTTTTAGACTATGAACCAAGCGACCACCTTATTTATCCCAAATACGAGAAAGACCTTATAAAAACACACAAACTCACTCTAATTGAAAGCAAAATTTTTGTAGCGTCTGACTTTTACGGAAATTTGTACAAATCTGAAAATGGTTATTATATTTTGCTTGACGACTTCAATCAACTAAATGTAGCGAAATCAGAAAAAATAGGTATTGGGACATTAAGAGTTTACAGTAATATAGATGAAGTTAGAGTTGCTCAAAAAAGATACGAGGAATTCAAAGACAAAGGAGTGACATCAGAACATTTTTATCAAAAATTATCTGACACATATGGACAAAACTTTCCTAAAATGGTCAATCAACTTATTGACAAATTACCAGAACTTTTAAATTTTGATAAAGAACAACTTTCCTTAGACAGTTTAGGCATTGACTTAATTGACGAAGCCCTAAAATGGAACGGAACAGACGATAAACATTTTGACAGTTGGTTTCCTTCTATTCTTGCTTACTATGGACAAGCCTACATTGCTGACAAAAGAGAAGGAAAGTGGTCAATGATTTATGAAAAAGAAGATAAAGTTTGGATACCTGAGTTAATACTAAATGATGGATTTTCCGCTTGGGATTGGAGAAATTTCTATAAAGATTTGTACGAAGGTCCAATTCCTTTAAAATGGGCAGGAGACTGGGATGGAGGTATGAGAAAATGGAGAAACAAGAAATAAAAACAGCCACTAATAACCAAGCATTCGTTGGGCTTGAAAAGCCAACAATAAAAGCCCGTTGAACGGAACCTCCGGTGGCTTTTCCTCCCCATTGGGTAACCTTATGGAGTTATCGTTTTTAGAATGTAGATATACAAAGCAGTTTTTTAGAAGAACTGCTTTTTTTGTGGCGTTTGGTAGCACCTTTTGCATTTTTTAGTTTCAATGATCATCTTCCCAAAAAGCATCAATAAAACGAACAGGATTATCTTCAGAAATAGAATCTTCTAAACTCTTAAAAAACATTTGACTGCGGGCGATCCCGGGAATGTGCAGCATCATTAAATATACGAATTCCAAGACCAAATTATTGAAATTTTTTACCTATTTTTGATTAAAATAAACAGAGGGTTTTTCACAGACTGACGGTGGCAAACATTTAAAAAAAAAAATTAAATTATGAAACAATTTTATACTTTATTAATATTAACGCTTTTATCATTCAATGTACAAGCAATGCAAATTTTTGTAGAAATACCTGCGGGTACAACAATCGCATTAGAAGCAGAAAGTAATGACACGATTGAAAATATGAAAGCCAAAATTCAAGATAAAATAGGAATTGATCCAAATAATCAAATACTAATATTTAATAATGTAATTCTTGAAAATGTAAGAACTTTAGCTTTTTATAATATACAAAACGGAAGTACACTGCAATTAACAGAAACTACACTTGGAATTTCGGAAATGGAATCAAGTAGTGGTCAATTAAATTTGTATCCTAACCCTTCAACAAATTTTATACGGATTTCAGGATTAAAAAATTTAGAAAATTATTCTATTTTTAATATTCTAGGTGCAGAAATATCAAAAGGAACAATCTCTGATAAGAAAAGTATTGAAATTCAAAACCTAAAGAACGGTGTTTATATATTGAAATTTGCCGATGGAAACACCTTGAAATTTATAAAAAAATAAACGGAGGTTTTTTCACAGATTGATGTTACAGGAAATGGCTTAGGAATTTGAAGAAAATTAGGGCTTTTCGTTCAAAATTTGTTCTATAGAATGATAAATATCTAATATTGTTTCTTTATTTGTGTTTTCATTGTGATATAATAAGGACGAGTATATTTTTGCAGAACCTGCAATATTTTCACTAACAATTACATTATCAACTTTAGTTACAGTACCTTTTAATTCACTCTCAGTATACCAGATATTAAATTTCCTGAATCTTACTTCAGCTCTCTCATCACCATCATCACAAATATAAAGAATTGTATTTCTTTCATTATCAAAGAAAGTTGATAAAATCGCACAAATTATCGCTGATACATTGCGGTCAAGAGGTTCCTTGATCTCGGAAGTTTTTTCAATAATTAATTGATAAATATCATCAATCTCAATATTGGAAACTGCAGTTTATTACGATCTTTTTCATTTTGCTCTTATTATAACAGCACAAAGATAGAAAATATACTTAAATTAAATTTAAGCACTAATAAATCGAACCAGATTATCTTCAAAAATCTAATCTTCTAAACCTCTAAAAACCATTTAATTGCGAGCGATCACAGTGATGTGTTGCATCATTGAACACACGAATTCCTTCCCGAAATATTGAAATTATTTACCTATTTTTGATTAAAATAAACGGAGGTTTTTTCACAGACATGCGCTAACTGCAACTTTTTAAAACGAACCGTAAAAGAAATATTAAATATGACAGAAACAGACAGATTATCTCTGTTTTTTAGCAATGAATTTCCTTTTAATAAAGAGGGTTTAGAAGAATTTGTCCATACATTTGTCATCAAATCCTACAAAAAAGGGGAAATCATTTTAGAAAATGGTAACACAGAAAACGAACTTCGATTTTTAGATCAAGGGATTATTCGGGAATTTTATGCAACCAACGGCAGGGAAAAAAATATTAATTTTTACACCAATGCAAGCTTTATCACCGATTTTTCGTCGTTTACTCATTCTACACCTTCAAAAAAATATCAAGAATGTTTGACTGATGTACATTTGAGAGTGTTATCAAAAGGAAAATTCTTGACTTTTACCGACCAATATAAATGTGGCAAACTATTTATTGAAACTATTTTCCAAAGAATTGTTGTAAATAAGGAAACTGAAGAATTCAACCATTTTGTAAATACTGCAGAAGAATTGTATCTCGATATTATGAAAAATAAACCTGATTGGTTATTGCAAATTCCGCAATATCATATTGCTTCTTATTTGGGAATTACGCCCGAAACATTGAGCAGAATTAGAAAAAGAATTTGATTTCTTGATTTCAATCAATGGAAACTATTTTAGCATCAAGCAACTTTGTATTTTTAAAACAAAACTATTTAATAATGAAAATACATCATTTGAGAAACGCCACTTTGGTCATAGAAACCGAAGATAAAGTCATTTTAGTAGATCCGATGCTCGGAAAAAAAGGAACAGCAGGACCTAGTCATGGTCGGAAGATTTTTTCTTCCGATTTTTTTTGTTTTTTTTAGAAGAAAACAGTGTTAATCAGTTGATTTCCAATACATTAATTTGTTTATTTGTATTGGTTTTTGTATCTTTATAACTGGTAATCAAATAGTTATGTCTGTTTTTAAAGATCACAAAATCTCACTCAAGCAAGTCCTGGAATTTATCCCCGAAGCGCTTTTAAGTCATCTTTCCGCAAGTACAAA
>NZ_AUAA01000053.1 GCF_000428485.1 Epilithonimonas tenax DSM 16811
TTTGGTACAATAAAAAAAGACGTCACAGTACACTGAAATACAAAACTATTGAAGAGTTTAATAATCAAAACAAAATTTATCAAAATGTAGCTTAACTTATACTGGAATTTTTATTTGCATATCCAATTATCATATTTACGAAGAATTATTGAGAAGAGAGCTTGAACTTCATCAGGGTTTTTCTCTAAGTGATAAAGAATGGCAAGTGCAGAACTATGAGTTTTTAAAAAATCATCAGTACCATACAGAATATGGACAAAAAGTATTGAATCACTCCAAAGAAATTAATATGCAAATTGTTAAGGAAAACATTTAACTAAAAACTCCATTTTATAATTATTAACTCATTCATTATTTATACACTACATTAAAATGAAAAAATCAATTTTCGCTTTCTTTTTGAGCTTCACATTTTCTTCAATTTTTGCTCAGTTACCACCAAATTATTACAGCAGTGCCACGGGCCTTACCGGGGCAGCACTTAAAAGTCAATTAAAATCAATTATAACCAATGGTCATATCGATAAAGGATACAATTCATTATTAAATGGTTTTCAAAGTTCAGATAAAGATTATTTTTATGAAAACGACGGAACAGTTTTAGATATGTATTCGGAAAATCCTACCGGTTCAGATCCTTATAACTTTAATCACGGAACTAATACTTGTGGATCCTATTCAAATGAAGGAGATTGTTATAATAGAGAGCACATTATACCGCAAAGCCTTTTCAATCAAAATTTACCGATGAGATCTGATATACATTTTGTAACACCTACAGACGGCAAGGTCAATGGGATGAGATCAAATTATCCTTTTGGAAAGGTTGGCACTGCCTCATTTACCTCTTTAAACGGATCTAAGTTAGGAAGTTCTGTTTCATCAGGATATTCAGGAACTGTTTTTGAACCTATAGATGAATTTAAGGGCGATGTTGCGAGAATGATTTTTTACTTTGTGACCAGATATGAAACACAAATTGCAGGATTCTCCAGTGGGAATATTTTGGGAAACTCTGCATATCCAGGTCTTCAGGTTTGGGAACTAAATCAGTTACTATCGTGGAATACCTTAGATCCAGTCTCATCATTTGAGATTGCAAGAAACAACGCATCCTATGTTTATCAGGGCAATAGAAATCCATACATTGACAATCCCGGTTTTGTAAACTTAGTTTGGGGATCAACGACTATAGATACCCAAGCACCTTCAGCTCCTCTAAATTTGGTGGCAAGTAATCCAACTGCTAACACGATAGCATTGGGTTGGACTGCATCTACTGATAATATTAGTGTTACCGGATATGATGTCTACGTAAATGGAGTCTTAAAAGCTACTGTTTCAGGAATTAACACTACTATACAAAACTTAAATCCAGCAACAACTTACAATTTCTATATTATTGCTAAAGATGCTGCCGGTAATCTTTCAACTCAAAGTAATGTAGCTACAGGAACAACATTAGAAGGATCAACTGGAGGAACAGTAACTTGTGGAACCGAAGATTTTTCAAATATTCCATCTACAAGTACTTCCACATACTCCACACAAACATGGACAAGTAATAATATCATGTGGACTGCGACCGACGCTCGAATTGACGAAACGATTACAGGTAAGGCAATAACCGTTAAGGATGGCAGTTTAACAAGTTCTGCAGTTTCTGGAGGAATTCAAAGCCTTACGGTAAAGACACAATTAAAATATTCAGGAACAGCAAATAACCTAAATGTAGAAATAAACGGAGTGTTGATCGGGACAATTCCTTACAGTAGTACAGTGGCTACAACAACAATTAACAACATTAATATTTTAGGAAGTGTTGTTATCAAATTAATTAATCCTATTTCTGGGAATAGGGTAGCAATTGATGACCTTTCTTGGACTTGTGCAGCATTGTCAGCTGAAGAATCTTCAAAAACTAATATATTTACTATTTATCCAAATCCAGCTAAGAATCAAGAATTATTTATAAGAGGTGAAAATCTTAAGAAATTTACAAATGCAAAGATTTATGATTTTTCAGGTAAACTAATTTTAAATATTCTTAACCCATTTAAATCGTCTAACAAAATTGACATCACAGGTTTTGCAAAAGGCACTTATATGTTGATATTAGATGGTAATTATTCAAAATTTATTGTAGATTAATAACTTCACTACTTTATGACAAAGACCGATTTTATTCGGTCTTTGTCAATTATAGTTCACTTGTAGAGATTCAATATTGGCCTGTTAGCATGTCTTAAATTATATATTGTTATCCTTAAAAACTAATATCAACATGATTTTAAATAACCCAGATCAAAATGTCTTAAAATTATGTAAAGTAAATTTTAAGTGTTAAAAAAAGTTGTTGGTTTAATATTTTCGCTGCATTTATCAGATCTTATTAATTTGTGTTTCGATAAAGAAAAAAAGCTTTGTATGTATCATTCAGCTTTAAATTTTAAATAAACCCAATCTTAAATGTTATGTCAACTTGCGATTCTAATGTTTTTTAAAATTTTAGTAATCTTTTAACTAAAACTCCAATATTATTATTCCTTATTAATACATTTGTTAAAGTAAATTATTTATCTTTGTAACATGAATTTTCTAAGATTGCTTTTTACAGTCTATTTCATGGCATTGTCATTAATGCCATGCATGGATGGTGCAAAGGCGCAGTCAAAAACAGAAAATATATCATATTCCTACACAAAATCTGAGCAAAACGATGCTCATTCAAAAACAGATTCTTGTTCTCCTTTTTGTTATTGTAACTGCTGCAGAATCAGCGTTACTTCCATTAAAATAAAACCTGTTTTAGAATATCGTAAGCAAATAAAAGAGTACTATTCTAAAAAAATTCTTTTTAAAAAGAATGACTTTGCATATTTGGTGTACGATCAGATATGGCAACCCCCTAAAATATAATTTTTATTGATCTGACGGAAGAATTGTCTTTCGTCCAAACTGTTATGGAAACATTGCAATAGTAATGCATTGTATTCTTATTCATTTTTGTCACTAGAATTTTAGAACAAATAGTTGTTCCAAAAAGTAGTCGTGACATTCAATAAAAATTATATTCTAATGTTAGATAAAATCATAAGATTTAGCATCAAGAACAAGATTGTCATTGGGATAATGACCTTGTTGTTGATTATTTGGGGAGTTTGGAGTGCAACCAAACTTCCGATCGATGCCACACCTGACATCACCAACAATCAGGTTCAAATAATTACTGTATGTCCTACATTGGCCGGTCAGGAAGTTGAACAGCTGGTAACATTCCCTATAGAGCAGAGCATTGCCAATGTTCCTGATATTGAGGAGACCCGAAGTATTTCACGATTTGGTTTGTCTGTAATAACTGTTGTATTTAAAGAAGAGGTCGATGTTTATTTTGCCCGTCAGTTGATCAGTGAAAAACTGAAACAGGCGGCTGAAGAAATTCCAATAGGAATTGGCACACCAGAGTTAGCTCCGGTAAGTACAGGACTTGGTGAGGTATATCAATACATCCTGCATCCAAAAAAAGGCAGTGAAAAAAAGTACGATTCCAAAGAACTGCGTACAATGCAGGATTGGATCGTTAGAAGACAGCTTAATGGTACTCCCGGAGTTGCAGAGATTAACAGCTTCGGAGGACAGCTAAAACAATATGAGGTCGCTGTTAACCCTGATCGTCTACGAGCGATGGGAGTTAGTATTTCTGATATTTTTGCAGCTCTTGAAAAAAATAATCAGAACACAGGCGGAGCCTACATTGACAAAAAGCCTAATGCTTATTTTATCCGTGGAATTGGACTTGTGACCTCTCTTGAAGATGTTGGGAATGTTGTAGTTAAAAATGAAACAGGGAGTGTGCCTATATTCATTAAAGATGTTGCTGAGGTTCGTTTGGGAAGTGCGGTTCGATATGGTGCCATGACATTTAATGGTGAGGTGGATGCTGTAGGTGGAGTGGTGATGATGCTTAAAGGTGCTAATAGTAATGAGGTAGTGCAATTAATCAAAGAAAAAATACCAACTATTCAAAAATCTTTACCTACTGATGTGATTATTGAGCCTTATTTAGACAGAACTAATCTAGTTGGCAGAGCTATTGATACTGTCGAGAAAAATCTTATCGAAGGAGCGTTGATAGTGATTTTTGTGCTGGTAGTATTTCTCGGTAATTTACGAGCCGGTCTTATTGTGGCATCTGCCATTCCGTTGTCCTTACTCTTTGCTTTGGGAATGATGAACGTTTTCGGAGTAAGTGCCAACTTAATGAGTTTAGGGGCGATTGATTTTGGATTAATTGTCGACGGAGCTGTTATTATTGTTGAAGCGACTCTTCATCACTTAGGATTGCGGAAAACAACACGTCTTCTTACCCAGTCTGAGATGGATGAAGAGGTATTTCTTTCAGCTTCTAAAATCAGAAGCAGCGCAGCATTTGGGGAGATTATTATTTTGATTGTCTACATTCCTATTTTAACGTTAGTAGGTGTTGAGGGTAAGATGTTTACTCCGATGGCTAAAACTGTAGGTTTTGCAATCTTTGGTGCATTGATATTATCATTGACCTATATTCCAATGATGAGTGCACTTTTTTTATCGAAGAAAATCTCGCATAAAGAAAATTTCTCAGATAAAATGATGAACCGACTCCAAAAAATCTATCAACCTCTACTAGAGAAAGCTTTAAAAGTAAAATATTGGTTAGTAAGTGTTACTGTTGCATTATTTGCAGTTTCATTATTTATATTTGGAAGAATGGGGGGCGAGTTTATCCCTCAACTCCAAGAAGGTGATTTTGCTTTTCACTGTATTCTTCCACAGGGAAGTTCATTAAGTCAGAGTATTGAAACCTCTATGCAGGCCTCCAGGCTGATCAAGCAGTTTGACGAAGTTAAAATGGTTGTAGGGAAGACCGGTGCTGCTGAAGTGCCTACTGATCCAATGCCTCCTGAAGCTACTGATATGATGGTGATCTTAAAACCGCAAAGTGAATGGAAAACAAAAAAATCATATGATGAATTAGCAGATGAGATCTCTGAAAAGCTTGAAGCTATTCCCGGGGTATTTTTCGAAAAAAATCAACCGATCCAGATGCGTTTCAATGAGTTGATGACAGGAATCAGACAAGATGTAGCGGTTAAAATTTTCGGTGAAAATTTAGATTCTTTAGCGATATATGCGGATAAAACAGCAAAAATTATTCAGTCTGTTAATGGTGCGAGTGCTCCACAGATCGAACGTGTTAGTGGTCTTCCGCAAATTAATGTTGAATATGACCGCACAAGAATGGCTAATTACGGGCTGAATATTAAAGACGTAAATACTGCTGTAAGTACTGCTTTTGCAGGTCAGGCTGCAGGTCAGGTATTTGAGAATGAAAGAAGGTTTGATCTGGTGGTTCGTTTGGATAGTTTACATAGAACCAGTATTGATGATGTCAACAATCTGATGGTGTCTACGAAGACAGGAATACAGATCCCGCTTTCACAGGTGTCCAATATCAATTATAAACTTGGCCCCGCACAGATTAGTCGTGAGGCAGGTAAAAGGAGAATCGTCATTGGTTTTAACGTAAAAGGCCGAGATGTAGAAAGTGTAGTAGAAGAAATCCAGCAGAAGCTTAATAAAGAAAAATTACCATCAGGATATTATTATACATATGGCGGACAATTTGAGAATCTTAAAGCTGCCAGTAAACGACTGACCATTGCTGTACCTGTATCATTATTTTTGATCTTTATGCTGTTATATTTTACTTTTGGTTCGCTAAAGCAGGCTGCCTTGATCTTTACGGCAATTCCAATGAGTGCTATCGGCGGTATATTCGCGTTAATGCTTCGCGGTATGCCTTTTAGTATCAGCGCGGGAATTGGGTTTATTGCATTATTTGGTGTAGCGGTACTTAATGGTATTGTGTTGATCGGAACATTTAACGAGTTAGAGAAGGAAGGTGAAACCAATATTTTAAAACGTGTGATGGAAGGAACTAAAACTCGTCTGAGACCTGTTTTAATGACAGCCACAGTCGCATCATTAGGATTTTTACCTATGGCAATTTCAACCGGAGCCGGGGCAGAAGTTCAGAAACCTTTGGCGACCGTTGTAATCGGGGGACTGGTTACAGCAACTTTCTTGACTCTTTTTGTTTTACCGATGTTATACATTATCTTCAGTACTAAACTAAAAATCAAAAAGCCTTCAGGTAATAAGCCACTGACAGCGGTTTTAGTTTTAGGTTTTTTATTCATTGGACAGACCTTTAACGCACAACAAGGTACCCCTGTTACAGTTGAGGAAGCTACGAGCATCGCATTGACCAACAATAATTTAATGCGGTCGAAAGATTTGGATATTAAAGTAACAGAGGCACTGAAACCTACTGCTAAAGAACTTCCAAAAATGAGTTTAGATGCTCAGTTAGGCCAATACAACAGTAAAAAATTCGATCAATCTTTTTCTATATCTCAAAGTATTCCGTTTCCAACAT
This sequence comes from Epilithonimonas tenax DSM 16811, assembly GCF_000428485.1. GTDB lineage: Bacteria > Bacteroidota > Bacteroidia > Flavobacteriales > Weeksellaceae > Epilithonimonas > Epilithonimonas tenax. Next base: position 6,482 of record NZ_AUAA01000053.1, read on the forward strand.
TGTTTAAAGCAAGAAGAGAACTTATCGCTGAACAGATCAAAGGAAAGCAGATCAATAAGGAGATTTCGGTCAACGAACTTGCAAGACAGGTTAGGACCTATTACTATCAGATCGAATATCTGCAATTTAACCAGTCAAAATTAAAAAATCTGGATAGTTTATATCAGGATTTTATAAGAATTGCTACGGTCAGATTTAAATCAGGAGATATTAAAAAGATAGAGATCAATACTGCAGAAACTCAGAAAGGGGAGATCAATTTGTTGTTGAAGCAAAATGAAGTTTATTTGAATAATGCATACAAAAACTTAAAAACCTTATTGAATACTTCGGGAGACATCTCGGTTCCTTATAACACAAATTATGAGCCCCTGAAAGCTAATTATGTATTTGACAGCGCGTCAATAGCGAATCATCCAACAGTAAGGTCTTACTATCAGGAGATGACCATAGCAGAAAAAAATAAAAACGTTGAAAGGTCTCTGGGCCTACCTGATTTCAGTATAGGTTACACCAATCAGTCTTTAATCGGTACCCAGACGATCAATGGTATGGATCGGAATTTTAATGCGGGAAATAGATTTCACGCAGCAACTATTGGCGTTACGATTCCCCTGACTTTCGGTGCTACAAAAGCGAGAATGCAATCTTGGGAGTTCCAAAAGCAAGTAGCGGAATCTAATGCAAAATTACAGCAAAAACAGCTGGAAGCGCAACTGGAAAACGCTTTGAATCAATATCAGCAGGATGTAGAGCAATATAATTATTATATTAATCAGGCTATACCCAATGCTGAGAAAATAGCTAAAGCCGGACAATTGGGGTATAAAACAGGAGAAATTTCCTACGTTGAATATCTTTTTGCGCTTCAGACTTCTACCAATATTCAATTAAAGTATCTCGAATCGATTCAACAGGTTAATCAATCTGTTATTACCATTAATTCTATCATAAACAAATAAAATGAAAATTAAATATAATATAGTATCTACGCTGTTAATTTCTTTTTTAGTCTTAAGCTGTGGAAAAAAAGAAGCCTCTGAGGAAACGGAAGTAAAAGCAAAAACCGAACAGGTAGAGGAGGCTCATGAAGAGGCACCGCAAACGATCGCGGCATTAACAGAAGAACAAATGAAAGCAGTCGGAATCTCCTTAGGTAAAATTGAGATGAAAGATCTGACCTCACTTGTTAAAGCCAATGGTGTATTGAGTGTTCCCAACAATAGAAAAGCTACCGTTACCTCTCTGTATGGTGGGGTGATTAAGACATTAAATGTACAGATAGGAGATCATGTGAGGAAAGGGCAGGTAATTGCATCAATCAATAATCCCGAGTATATTCAGCTTCAGGAGCAATATCTTACAGTGAACAGCAGGATCGCGTTTGCTGAACAAGAATATAGAAGGCAACGTGAACTATTTGATAATGATGCCGGAGCAAAAAAGAATCTGCAAAGCTCTGATGCTGAATTAAAAAGTTTAAGAACCCAAAGATCATCACTACAGAGACAGCTCCAGCTTATGGGGATCAGCCCGGGTAAAGTAAGCAATGGTAATCTACGATCTGGGTTGGTTATAACTTCACCGATCAGTGGAACCGTAAGCAGTATCAATGCGCAGATTGGAAGTTATGTTGATGTGGCATCACCAGTTCTTGATATTATTGATAATAGTTCTATCCATTTAGATCTTCAGGTTTTTGAAAAGGATCTACCTAAAATGAAAGTTGGACAAACTGTACAGTTTAAGCTGACCAATAATCCGGAAACTTTGTATAACGCTACCGTATTTAGTATCGGGTCGTCATTCGAAAATGAGAGTAAAACGATCTCTGTACATGCGAGTGTTACAGGAAATAAAGTGGGGTTGATCGATGGGATGAATGTTACCGGAATGGTAAGCCTTGGAAACTCAAGCACCGCTGCCGTTCCTGATGAAGCAATCGTGGAAGCTGACGGTAAATTCTATGTTTTCATACAGACTTCTAAAAAGCCTGAAGAACATGCTGAAGAGGAAGAAGGGGGTGAGAAAGAGGAAGGTACAAAAGAGGCAGCGCATACCAAGAATCAAGGAAAAACATTGAATTTTGAGAAAATAGAAATTGTTAAAGGTTCTTCAGATCTAGGTTATACTGCAATCACTCCAGTGACCAAAATTGCACCTGATACAAACATTGTGGTAAAAGGTGCATTCTTCGTCAATGCTAAATTATCTAATTCAGGAGGGCATGAAGATTAGATTTATTATTACGAAAGCCTTTATATAAAAGTTTCAGCTGTAATAAAAAATAACATTATGCTACGAATCGAATTAAATCGTGAACTACGTATCATAATGTTATATCAAATCTATAAACAAAAGTTATGTTACTAAACAAGAAAATTTCAATCTGGTATTTTATTGATCAAATTAAAAGCCAAATATTACTGATTGTTATACTTGCTGTAGGTATAGGTTTGTTGGATCTGCATCCTATTTTCAAAAAAATATCAATTCCATTAAGCATTCCCGCAATTTTAGGAACTGCTGTATCACTGCTACTTGCATTTAGGACGGCGCAGTCATACGAGAGATGGTGGGAAGCAAGAACCGTTTGGGGTGCTATTGTTAATGATTCCAGGTCTCTTATCCGATTAATTATTCAGTTCATTCCTCAGGATAGTGCGGACGTTAAAATATTTGCAGAAAGACAAATCGTATGGGTCTATGCGTTAGGCGAAGCATTAAGAAAACAGCCTTTTTCCGGTAAAGTAGGGGAGTATTTGAATATGCATCAGATTAACGCTGTTAATATACCCAATGCAATTTTGGATGAACATTCTTATCACTTAAGACAAATAGCCGAAAAAGGATTGGTATCAGATTTCAAGGAGGTTCAGCTTAACGAAGTTCTCATGAGGCTGTGTGACAATATGGGAAAATGTGAAAGATTGAAAAATACGGTATTTCCACGTGCCTATAGTATTTTACTGCATACTCTTATATATGTTTTTGCTTTTATACTCCCTTTCGGATTGGAAGATTCCCAGCTCACCTTGGAAATTATTACAACGATCACTATTCCTCTGCTATTTATAGCCATTGAGAAAACAGCAATCATCATGCAGGATCCTTTCGAGAATACTCCTGTGGATACGCCAATGACATCTATTGCACAAACTATAGAAATCAATATTTTACAGATGATCAAAGAAAATGATATTCCTGTTAAAAAAGAAAATAATACTTACTTCGAAATGTAGAGTCAATCTAGTAAATACATAAAATTATGAGCGACACAAATAAACAGACTGGATCTGCATCAAGCAGACATAAGAAAAATTTACTCATCGTCCTAGCACTAAGTGGTACTTATCTTATTGCTGAAGTCATTGGAGGAATTGCAACAAAAAGTCTTGCATTACTAGCAGATGCCGCGCATATGCTGACAGATGTTGTCGGTTTACTCTTAGCATTTATTGCCATCAAAATTGGTGAAAGAAAGGCAAGTCCTAAAAAGACATTTGGGTATTATCGAACAGAAATTTTGGCTGCTGTCATCAATGCTGTTGTTCTGTTGGGTATTTCATTATTTGTTTTATACGAGGCATTTCAGAGATTTAAAAATCCTCCTGAAGTACAAAGTGGCTCCATGATGATTGTTGCAGGAATTGGACTTGTGGTGAATATCATCGGTATCCTTATTATCAGAAAGGATTCCAACGCAAGTCTTAATATGAAAGGTGCTTATTTTGAAGTTTTGTCGGATATGCTGACATCGGTAGGAGTAATGATCGCGGGCGTGATCATGCTGACAACACAGTGGTATTATGCAGATCCGATCATTTCTGCGGCTATAGGTCTATTGATTATTCCCAGAACCTTAAAGTTGCTTATGGAAGCGGTTAATGTCTTACTGGAAGGTACACCTAAAGATGTAGATATCAGCAAGCTTCGATCTTCACTGGAAGAACTTTCGGGAATCAAGGAAATCCACGATCTACATGTCTGGTCGCTTACATCAGGCGTTAATGCCATGAGCGCACATGTGATTGCAGATGATAACAAAAATCGCAATGAACTCCTGCAAATATTAATAGATAAAGCAACGACAGATTTTAAAATAACCCATACCACTTTTCAAATCGAATATGAAGGTTATGATGAAACTGAAATACACTTGTAGATGAATGATCAGAATAGATTGAAAATGAAATGAAATCTAAATGATTATTTCTATATCAAATAAAATTGATTTCTAAAGAATTAATGATGTAATCACTTATAAAACTTGTTTATGAAACTAATTAAAATTAAGCGAAGCAGTTATAGCCTGCTCATTAATTTTTTCTTATTATATATAATTTTTTCCTTTGTCCTCAGGATAGGATTTTCTATTGCCAGCCTTCAAAAGGCAGAGATTAGTTTTCTTTCATTGCTGAATGTATTTGCTCTGGGATTTTTATTTGATATAGGGGTAGGGGTGTTTTTTGTGCTACCGTACAGTCTGTACCTGCTTTTATTTCCTCAGAAATATAATAATTCGCTTTTCAATAGAGCTATGACTTTTTTTTGCTTTAATGTAGCTGTGCTTATATTGTTGTTTTCATTTTTTGCTGAAGTAACATTCTGGCAGGAATTTGAAAGCCGGTTTAATTTTATTGCAGTTGATTATCTGGTTTATACCTATGAAGTAATCAATAATATTAATGAATCATATCCTTTGCCATTGCTCATTACAGCCATGTTAATAATGACTTCTTTGGTGTTTTTACTTTTCTATAAAAGGCATTACTTCACAGATAATTTTAAGGGCAGTACACCTTTTTTACAAAGATTCTTTATCTTTTTCGGATTGCTTTTCATTTCAGTCATTTATGCATTTTTTATTGACAACAGTTTAGCAGAGAATAGCGAAAACAGGTATCGGAATGAGCTGTCAAAATCAGGAATCTATTCTTTTTTTTCTGCATATAAAAATAACGAGATCAATTATGAACACTTCTATAAACTCATCGATAATAGGGTGGCGTTTAATATTGTGAGAACTGATCTCCAGGAATCTAACTCAGATTACTTATCAAATGATTTCTCAATCTTACGTAACATTAAGGGAGCTGACTCCTATGAGAAGCCCAATGTTATTATGATCACATTGGAAAGTTTCAGTGCAGACTTTATGAAAACATTTGGCAACAATCAGAATCTGACACCTACGTTGGACTCATTGGCGAATCAAAGCATTTTATTTACCAATATGTATGCTACCGGAACAAGAACCGTGCGAGGAATGGAGGCACTTTCACTTGCCGTTCCGCCTACACCGGGGAATAGTATTGTCCGCAGGAAAGAAAATGATAATCTGAGCACTGTAGGATCGATCTTCAGTCAAAAGGGATATGATACTTCTTTCTTATATGGTGGTGATGGTTATTTTGATAATATGAATAATTATTTCGGTAATAATGGATACACAATTGTAGACCGGAAAAGAAATTCTTTTGTAGGGGAAGATTATCAGTCTCCAAGAATACCAATAGAAGACAAGGAGGTTACTTTTGAAAATGCCTGGGGTATTAGTGATGAAAATCTTTATGATCAGGTGATCAAGCAGGCGGATAAAAAATTTGCAGTAGGCAAACCGTTCTATGATTTTGTAATGAACACTTCCAATCATCGACCTTATACATATCCTGAGGGTAAAATTGATATACCTTCAGGGTCGGGAAGAGAAGGAGCCGTGAAATACACGGATTATGCGATCGGGCAGTTTTTTAAAAAGATAAAGAATAAACCCTGGTACAAAAATACGATTGTGATCATTGTTGCTGATCACTGTGCGAGTAGTGCCGGCAAAAACGACATCGATGTTGCAAAATATCATATCCCAGCAATGATTGTCAACTTGAACAACAAGAAACCATTCAGAATTGAAAAAATGTGCTCTCAGATCGACCTGTATCCAACACTTTTCTCACTTTTAGGATGGACGTATGAGAGTAATCTTTATGGTAAAAATGTTTTAAGCGAAACTTATACTCCAAGAATATTTGTAAGTACCTATCAGAAACTCGGATATATGGAAAACAACAAATTGGTTATTCTAGGTCCGCAGCAAAAAACAGAGACGTATTTGTATGATAAGGAGAATAATAAACAAAATCCAGAGATGCTATCTGAGCAGTATGTGAAAAAAGCAATAGCAAATTATCAGTCAGCCTACTATCTTTTCAAGAATGACGGATTAAAACAGAAGCAGATAAAAAAGGTAAATATAACCACAACTAGATAACGTGATGTAAAATGGATATAAAATTTGAACTTTTACTTGCCGGAAAATTATTATTAGCACTTTTTTTTGGTGCATTAATAGGTTTCGAAAGGGAAACGGCTCACAAAGATGCCGGAGTTCGTACTTTTGGCGTTCTGTGTATGGCTTCTTGTCTATTTGTGGCGGTTGCCTCTCATTTAACAGATGACAAATCTGCAATAGCAAGAATGTTGGCTGCGATACCTGCCGGTTTAGGATTTATCGGAGCAGGACTGGCATTTAAAGATAGTTCCAAAAGTATGCAGGGGCTTACAACATCCACAGCTTTATGGGCTGCATCGGCAATAGGATCTGCACTTGCGCTGAATATGTTTCTGTTATCATTTTTAGCAACCGTTCTAACCTTGTTTATCTTAAGTATTAACAAATTTGGCTGGTACAAAAAAATTATAAAATTAGGAAGCCAACCCGATAAAGATATATAACACGTAACCTTACAATCATTAAATAAATATTATTATGGAACATAAACACACCTACGACGAGAATGGTAAGCAATTGTGCTGTACTCCGCAAGAAGGCAAAATCTATAAAAATGCCGGAGCAAAAAAATTAGTTGAAGAAGACGGAGACCGCATTCCAAAGAAAAAAAAGGAAGAGCATCAACATTCAGATGATGATGGACATGATCATGGAGAAACTGATAAAACGGCTTTTCAGATGTTCTTGCCTGCGATTATTTCATTGGTACTTTTATTAATTGGCATTGCACTGGACAATTACATCAAACCGGAATGGTTTAAAGACTGGGTACGAATTGTCTGGTACGGTGTTGCTTATCTACCGGTAGGTCTACCTGTTTTAAAAGAGGCTTTTGAGAGTATCAAACAAGGTGACGTGTTTTCAGAATTTTTCCTTATGAGCATTGCAACAATTGGAGCATTCATTATCGGAGAATTTCCTGAAGGAGTAGCGGTTATGTTGTTCTATGCAGTAGGAGAGGTTTTTCAGACTCTGGCTGTGTCGAGAGCTAAGACCAATATTAAGGCTCTTTTAGATCAACGTCCTGATGAGGTAACGATTATTGAAAATAATCAGCCTAAAAAAATCAAAGCTGCCGAAGCAAAAATCGGGGATACTATTCAGCTAAAATCAGGTGAAAAACTGGCATTGGATGGAGAACTGATCTCCGATTCTGCGTCTTTCAATACCGCAGCATTAACTGGAGAGAGCAAACCTGATTCTAAAAATAAAGGGGAAACAGTTTTAGCCGGAATGATCAATATGAACAGTGTAGCTTTGGTTAAGGTTAATACGGCTTATGAGGACAGCAAACTCAGCAAGATCCTCGAACTTGTACAGAATGCAACAGCTCAAAAAGCTCCAACTGAACTTTTTATCAGAAAATTTGCGAGAATATATACACCGATCGTAGTAGCGTTAGCTGTTTTGATTTGCATTGTACCTTATTTCTTTGTTGATGATTATGTTTTCAGAGATTGGTTGTACAGAGCATTGATATTCTTAGTGATCTCTTGTCCGTGTGCATTGGTGATCTCTATTCCGCTTGGCTATTTTGGAGGTATCGGAGCCGCGAGCCGCAACGGTATTCTATTTAAAGGAAGCAACTTTTTGGATAAAATCGCTGAGATTCAGAATGTGGTAATGGATAAAACCGGAACTATGACGGAGGGTGTTTTCAAAGTTCAGGACGTTACCATTGAAGAGGAATTTGATAAGGATGAGATTCTCCAATTGGTCAATGTTGTTGAAAGTAAAAGTACCCATCCTGTTGCTACTGCTGTTCATGAGTTTGTAGGAGAAATCAACAATTCAATCAATTTAGAGGATACTGAAGAAATTGCAGGGCATGGTCTTAAAGCTAGAGCTAATGGAAAAGAAATCCTGGTTGGTAATTTTAAACTACTGGATAAATTCAATATCAGTTATGATGTAGATCCTTCCAAAATTGTATACACGGTCATAGCAATTGCTTATGATGGGAAATTTGCAGGTTTCATTACCATTGCCGACCGAATCAAGGACGATGCAAAACAAGCAGTTGAAAAACTTCATAGTTTGAATGTAAAAGCGACTATGTTAAGCGGTGATAAAACAACTGTTGTAAAGTATGTGGCAGAACAAATTGGTATTGACAATGCTTTTGGAGACCTGCTTCCGGAGGATAAGGTCAACAAGGTAAAAGAAATCAAAGCTAGAAATGAAAGTGTAGCTTTTGTTGGTGACGGCGTAAATGATGCGCCTGTTGTAGCATTAAGTGATGTTGGAATAGCAATGGGTGGACTTGGTAGCGATGCAACCATCGAAACTGCCGATGTTGTGATCCAGGACGATAAACCATCAAAAATACCTATGGCAATCAATATTGGGAAGAAGACCAAAAGAATTGTGTGGCAGAATATCATTCTTGCCTTTGTCGTAAAAGCTATCGTACTTGTACTCGGAGCTGGTGGCCTTGCTACGATGTGGGAAGCAGTATTCGCTGATGTGGGAGTTGCTTTGATAGCAATACTGAATGCAGTTAGAATTCAAAGAATGAAATTTTAAAAGAGCAAAATGTAGTGTTCTGTCTCGTTAGAATATTACATTTCTAAGAAAGATTTTTCTCAAGTCATATCAATAGATTGAGTTCCCATACTTTATGGGAACAGGTAACTTACATCAAATGGTATGATATAAAGTTGGAAACTATTAGTATTTGATACGACATTAAAAACTTAGAAATATTATTTTTATGTGGACTTCTGTAAAAAAAACTACAATACTGATCATTTTACTCAAATTTTCTGTAAGTATTCATGCTCAGGATATTTTGTCTTTGCAAATAGCTTCTCAAAAGGAGTCTTTAATGAAAAGAGGTTATAGCTTAGATTATAAAAAACTTATTGTTCCGGTTAGCTTAATATCTGCAGGTGCAATTGGTTTTGCAATTCCTGAAATCAAAAAATTTGATTATAATTTAAGAAGGGAAGTAAGCGATCACAGATTAAATAATTCAACATTAGACAACTATACTTTATTTGTACCTGTTGCGATCGTTTATGGATTAAACTTAGCGGGTGTTCAAGGTAAAAATAATTTTAAAGATCGCACGATTATTTTTGCAACATTGCAAGCTATTTCTTTAGCAATAGTTATTCCTTCTAAATCATTGATAGGAAGGGAGAGGCCTGATCAGTCAAATCATATGTCATTTCCTTCAGGTCATGCAGCGATCGCATTTTCAAATGCACAGTTTATGTTCAGGGAATATAGGGACAGCAATTATTGGATCAGTCTCTCAGGATATCCGTTTGCCATTTTTACTAGTGTGTATAGAATAATAAATAATAAGCATTGGGCTACGGATGTACTGTCTGGTGCCGGTATCGGAATTCTTTCCACCGAAATAGCATATTGGTTATATCCTAAGATCAAAACTTTGTTTAAAAGTGAAAATGAAAAAACATTATCTATGATTTCTCCTTACTTCCAACAGAGTTACCAGCAGAAAAGTTTTGGACTTAATTATCAGGTCATTTTTTAAAATGTCATTATAATGGGATTTAGAAGAAGATTCAATAGAAGAGTAATAAGGAGGGGGAAACACAGACTTTCTTGGGAAGATATATTCTGTTTGATAGTTTTAGTTATTATGTTTCTCTCTATGATAATTTATGGAGTTCACAGGTATCTGCATCCCACTAAACTTCATAATTCCATTCATCATCACAGTAAAAAATAAATCAATCTATTTACTAAAAGGATCAATAGCCAATTATGGACAGATAAATATAATATTTTTTTAGAGTAAAATTTTAATATATCACGTATTTAAAAGGACATTTAATATTATTTAGGAGAGCAGAAAAGGCAAGACTTATCAGGGTTATATTCGTTTTGATAAGAAGATAGGGGGAATTGTGTTTTCTTTTAAGAATCCGAAGAAGAAATAAGAGACCGTGAAATGTTTTGGAGAGTTCTGGAGGAAGTGAGTATATAACTTTGATTATAATTTTTAGTAACCTGCAAGGTCAATTGACTTTGCAGGTTGCTTTGTTTAAGTTTTAAAAAGTGAATGATTGGTGAAAATTGGGCGGCAAAAATGCAATTCCTCCCTGTGGTCGGAAATGCATTTTTGCGAAATTTGGAGCAACCCCATTTCAAAAACATTGCCGGGCTTGGCTTTTATATGTTTTTGAAAAAAGGTTGCAGAATAGTTTATATTTTGAAATTATACAATAACAATTAAAGTAATATTATATTAACCCGTAGTGCATTATAAAAAAGGTTACTCATAATACGAAAATTTCGTATATTGTATTGACTATCAATCTAATACGTTATGAATAACCTAGATGCAATTTACGATTTTATTTTAAAGGAATTAAGAAAATTAACCATCAAAGAAAATTTTTATTTCAAACCAATTAAACCAAAATTATCTGATTTAGAGCTCATTGCAATAAATATTTCTGCGGAATATTTATCGATAGATTCAGAATATCAGTTGTTTAGATACCTCTCTAATTCAAAACTAAAGGGAATGATTGAGAGA
>NZ_AUAA01000054.1 GCF_000428485.1 Epilithonimonas tenax DSM 16811
AAAATCTGTTTAATTTTTTGCATACGTAGAGGTTTATTTGCCATAATGCTAGCTTTTATTCTTGTGGAATTTAAACTAGCAATTAATTTGTTTACTTGAACCTCAGTGGTGTACTTTGTGTCGGAATGTCACACTTTTTTAATGAGTCATTAAAAAATATAATTCGCGATTTTTTCTTAAATAATGCATTTAAGTGGTGCACTTTGTCTCGGAATAAGTGGTGCACTTTGCCTCGGAATGGTGGTGTAGTTTACAGCGGAATATTCATTAATCACGCATTTGCATCCAGACCATTTGGATAAGGAAGCAGAGCATTATCTTCGCACTAAACAACTTCCTGTTATTTGTAGCATAAAAGACAAAGCCGCCTTAAGAAAAAAAGGTTTAAACGTTAGCCAAACGGTTGAATATTGGAAAGAAAGCCCTTTTTTAGGTGGAAAAATTCAAGGTATTCCAGCGGTTCACGGATACGGATTTGTAGCCAAACCGATGGGAAATGTGATGGGCTTTTACATAGAATTGCAGAATGAAAAATCAATCTATTTAAGTGCAGATACCATTTATACTGATGATGTTCACAAAGTTTTGACACAATTGAAACCTGAAATTTCAGTGGTCGCTTGTGGAACTGCGCAATTAGATATTTTTCAGCCTTTGTTAATGCGAATGGACGACATTTTAAAATTCGTAAAAAACGCACCAAATCAAGTAATCGCAAATCATCTAGAAGCTGTAAATCATTGTCCTACGAAACGACAACAATTAAAAGTAGAAGTTTCAAAAATTGGACTTTCTGACAAGGTTTTTATTCCAAATGATGGAGAAAGTAAAGTCTTTTAATAAACTAAGTACAAATGATTTTATAGAAAAACAGCCAGTAAATTAATGTCATATTTTTTATATCATCAATGATTTGAAAGGGATTTAAAATTCTACACTTGTAATTGCTAACTTTGCAAAGCAGCAAAATATAAATACGAATTATAGAATTAAAGCTTAAAACAAGTACTATGTTAGAGAAAAATCAACTGTTGGAATACTTAAAACAATACAATTTATTTACAGATAGTGAAATAAATGAATTTATAAGTTTAGCGACTATTTCTACGATAAAAAAAGGAGATTTTTTCATTAAACAAGATGAAATCTGTACCACGCTTTCCTTCGTGAATTTTGGTGTTTTTCGTTCATTCTATTATTCTAATAATGATGAAGAAATAACCTATTGCTTTACCTTTCCTAATTCGTTATTAGTGGCTTATTCTTCATTTATTACACAGAATAAATCAGAAGAAAATTTACAAGCTTTAACCGATTCTGAAATAATTTCAATTTCAAAAAAAGAATTAGAAAACCTTGCGGAATCAAACAATAAATGGTTGAATTTTTTAAAAATAATTGCTGAAAAAGAATATGTTGAACTCGAAAAATGGATATTTAATCATCAAAAATCCAACGCCCAAAAACGATATGTAGATTTGATACACAACCATCCACAATTTGTGCAACAAATTCCACTTCACTATATAGCGTCCTATCTTGGAATTACTCAAAGACATTTAAGTAGAATAAGAGCATCAATTTAATTATTAGACAAATGTCCTACGTGAATAGTATGACAGGAGTGTAATTTTGCACTTCAATTTAAAAATAATTAAATATATGAAAACAGTAATTTTAATAGGTGCTAATGGGAAAATGGGAAAAGCAGCACTGACAGGTTTAGGAAAACACAAAGTGATTACAGCAGGTCGCTCTCAAGACGGTTGCGACTTCCAAGTTGACATTACCAGTGAAGAATCTTTGAGAAAATTATTTAAGGAGGTTGGTCACTTTGATGCAGTTGTGAATACAGTTGGCGTATGTGAATATGCAACCTTCGAGGAAATGACTGAAGCGCAATGGATGTCTACAGTAATGAGTAAAATGATGGGGCAAATCAATATTGTTAGAATAGGTCAGGAATACATTGCTGATAAAGGTTCCTTTACGCTTATTACAGGTATACTAAATTTAAAGCCTATTCCTTTTGCTATTGCAGATGCAACTACAAGTGGTGCCATTGATACCTTTGTAAAATGTGTAGCCTTCGAAATGCCAAGAGGTATTCGTGTAAATTCAGTAAATCCAACAGTTTTAGCGGAGGCTTGGGAAGTTTACGGCGATATGATGCCAGGATTTCAACCTGTACCAAGTGCATTGGTTGGTAAAGCGTTTGAACGCTCGGTTGATGGATTTATTACTGGCCAAGTGATCCTTGTGGATGCCTAATTAACTAAAATTACAGCATATAGTCTTTTCAAAATATAAATTGACTATATGCTGTTTATTATAAAATAAAAAGAAAAATGGAATTAAAACTTTACCAAATTGACGCATTTACAGATACCATTTTTGGTGGAAATCCTGCTTGCGTGATACCTCTCGACAATTGGTTATCAGACGACATCTTGTTGAAAATAACTAAAGAAAATGCTGTTGCAGAAACAGCATTTTTTGTGGATAAAGGAGAAAAAATCCATTTGCGATGGTTTACGCCAGAAATTGAAATGGATTTGTGCGGTCACGCCACACTTGCAACAGCACATTGCTTAAAGACAATTTTAGATTACAAAAAAGATGAAATTGTTTTCGAAACATTAAGTGGCGACTTAATTGTTAAAGTTGAAGATGGACTATACAAAATGGACTTCCCATCAAGAATGCCTATTGCAGATACTTTACCCGAGACAATTTCAAAATCTTTAAATATCCAACCTAGGGAAATTTTAAAATCAAGAGACTATGTTTTGGTTTATGAAAACGAAACAGCAATTAGAAATATTAAAATTGACCGACAATTGTTTGACCAAATCAACCTTGATCCAGGCGGAGTAATTGTAACAGCAATTGGAGATAACTGTGATTTTGTTTCTCGTTTTTTCACACCACAAGCATCCATCTTAGAAGATCCTGTAACAGGTTCTGCTCATTGTTCTTTGGTGCCATTTTGGTCAAAAAGACTTAGTAAAAAAGTACTTTATGGGCAACAAGTTTCAGAGCGAATGGGCAAACTATATTGTGAAGACAAAGGTGACCGAGTTATTATTAGCGGAACAGCAAAAACCTATTCTGTTGGGAATTTTTGGATAGAATAGTAAAAAATTATTGCAAAAAGATATAACCATCAAAGAAAAAAAATTAAATAAAATATATGAAAAATACTTTTAACAACAGTTTGAATGCTTGCAAGATAAGTGATGCTGACTCCGGATTTCGTCTTGTAGCAAATGCTAAAACTGATTTCATTTGCAAATACAAAGAAGCTATAATTGATGATGCTTCTTTTTTTTATACCGAAAAAACTGGTGATTTTACCATCAAAGCGGAAGTTGAAACAAAAGGAAACTTTAGCTACGACGCAGCTTTCTTGATGGTGAGAGAAACGGAAACCCGATGGATAAAATTAGCAGTTGAACTAGGCGTTGACACAATGTACAATGTGGTTTCTGTAATCACAGATAATTGGTCGGATGACGCCAATGGTGAATTACTCCCATCCAATAAATGTTGGTTGCGTATAACTCGTAAAGGTGATTTTTGGGGACTTCATTATTCAGTCAATGGTCAACAATGGCGATTTGTTCGTTGTTTTGGATTAGACCTTTCTTCCACTGTAAAAGTTGGATTTGGAATACAAGCACCTTTAGGAGATAAATGCGAAGGAAAATTGGATTTTATTACCATATCCAACGAAAGTGTTAAAAACTTTAGAGATGGTAATTAAAACAGTCACAAAGTAAACATAGGCAATCATCTATTAAATTAGTTTATTTGCCCTAATAATTCAAAATCAAAATGAACTTTCAAATTCAAAATAGCAATAGTAACGACACCGACGAAATTTTCCGTTTATACAAAATCGCTACCGATTTTCAGAAGACAAGATTTACCAGCCATTGGCCAGAATTTGATAGAGAACTTATTGAAACTGAAATTTCAGAAAACAGACAATGGAAAATAATTGCAGACGGTAAAATTGCTTGTGTGTGGGCGATAACTTTTGATGATCCCCAAATTTGGGAAGAGAAAAATGAAGACCCATCAGTTTACATTCACCGTATAGCAACAAATCCTGATTTTCGGGGACAAAATTTAGTGGGTAAAATTGTCGATTGGGCAAAAAATTATGCCATTGAAAATCAAAAACAATTTATTAGAATGGATACAGTCGGCGATAATTCAGGATTAATCAATTATTACACAAAATGTGGCTTTGAGTTTTTGGGTTTACAGAAACTAAAGAATACCGAAGGACTTCCTGCACATTACGACAACGCGACCGTAAGTTTATTTCAAATAAAAGTAGAATAGTCATTTGAATAAAACATTCAAACTTTTTTTGTACAGCCTGCAAAACAATATAGAACTAAGTTCCACAACAAATCGCTAAAAACCAACAGCAATTGCGTGCTTCAGAAGATAAAAGATCCATTTTTAATTTGATAAAAAAACCACTTACAGAACTGGCTGTAAGCGGTTTTGAAAGAAAATCCTATACTGGTCCGCAATTGTAAGTAAAATTCTTTGTTGGCCTTTGCTTTAAATTAAATAAGAGGACTAATAGCAGATCTCTATCATCAATTTAACTACTGAGGAATTTTTTAGTATAAAACACTTAAACTTTCTGCTGAAAAATCCAAAATATCTTCGGTCCTTCCTTCCTTAATCTTTTGCACCCATTGGTAATCACTTAGCAAAGCTCTACCAACAGCCACCAAGTCAAAGTCTTGTCTGTCTAGTCTTTTCAGTAATTCTGAGATATCTGATTTTTCAGCACCTTCTCCTGCAAAAGCGCCCATAAAATCGCTATTGAGTCCAACTGATCCTACTGTGATTGTTGGTTGTCCTGTTATTTTTTTTGCCCAGCCTGCGAAGTTTAAATCAGAACCTTCAAATTCCGGTTCCCAAAAACGGCGCTGTGAGCAATGAAAAATATCAACACCAGCTTCCTTCATCGGCAGCAGCCAATCTTCCATCTCTGCTGGTGTAGTGGCCAGTCTGCTCTTATAATCCTGCTGCTTCCATTGCGAGAGTCGGATAATAATTGTAAAATCCTCTCCTACTGCAGCTCTCATTGCTTTGATAATGTCCACCGCAAAACCGCTTCTTTCTTTCAGTGTTTTACCGCCATACTCATCGCTTCGGGTATTGGTGACTTCCCAGAAAAATTGGTCAATCAGATAACCGTGTGCACCGTGAATTTCCAAACAGTCGAATCCAAGGTCCTTTGCTGATTTGGCAGAAGCCGCGAATTGTGCAATCGTATCCTGGATATCTTCCAACGTCATTGTAGAAGCTTTTTCCATCTCAACCAAAGGGTAATCTGCCACACTTCTAGTGTCGCCAACGTGCCAGATCTGTGGTCCCATTTTTCCACCATTGTGATGAACAGAATCGATGACGTTTTTCCAGCCTTTTAAGGCTTCTGTACCGTAAAAGTCGGGAATATTCTGTAGGTTTTTAGATCCTGGTCTGTTGATGACAGTTCCTTCGGATAAGATCAATCCCACTTCTGATGCGGCTCTTCTGGCATAGTAGTCGGCAATCTGCTGGGTCGGAACGCCATTATCGGACTGCGCTCTTGTCATCGGAGCCATTACGACTCTGTTTTTTAATTGAAAATTTTTATAACTGAAGGGACTAAATAATGCTTCTGTATTCATTTTATTAAACTAATTTAAATTGATATTTTATAATTGTTACACAAAGTAACTAATAATAGTTCGTTTTTGTGCATTTTTCATAAAAAAAACCAGTAACTTTGTTGTAACCAATGATAGTAACTGGGAAGTAACAATATGAGACAACAAAAAATATTACAATGCAACTGTTCGTTGGGCAAGGCGATGGCCGCATTGGGCAGCAAATGGAAGCCCATTATTGTCATGGTGATCAACACTCGAAAACTGCGCTTTGGGGAGATTGCCGCTCGGATTTCTGTCATTTCACGAAAAGTACTGACAGACCAACTGCGGGAAATGGAAAAGGATGGTTTGCTGGTTCGCGAAGAATTCAAAGAACTGCCTCCACGTGTAGAATATGCTTTGACAGAGAAAGGATTGGCTCTTCTTCCGATACTGAATTTATTGGAAGAATGGGAAGCAACATACGACTTTAAAGCACCATTAGAAAAAGCTTAAAATAAAACCCGCTTTCACTGTTTGAAAACGGGTTTGTTTTTTCTCGATATTTCTTGATTAATAAATAGCAGGATATTTCTGAGGATTATTCTCGTTGAATATTTTGTAGATCTTTTCAACCATATCATCAGAAGATGGTTTGCTGAAATAATCGCCATCACTTGCAAAAGCAGGCCTGTGATTCTCTGCAGAAATCGTCAACGGTTCAGAATCCAAATATTTGAAAGTTTTTTGTTTTTCCAAAATCTGCTGAAGAATGAAAGCCGACGTACCGCCTTCAACATCCTCATCAATCACCACCAACCGGTTTGTTTTTTTAACACTTTCGGCAATTTCGTTGGTTAAATCGAATGGAATTAATGACTGAACATCAATCACTTCTGCAGAAATTCCTAGTCTTTCTAATTCATTCGCCGCTTCAGAAACGATTCTCCAAGTCGAGCCATAAGTCACCAAAGTCACATCTTTTCCTTCCTTGGTCACTTCGATTTTTCCGACTGGAATCGTGAATTCTCCTATGTTATCAGGTTGTTTTTCTTTAAGTCTGTAGCCATTCAAACATTCTACAATCACGGCTGGCTCGTCACTTTGAAGCATTGTGTTGTAAAAACCTGCAGCAATTGTCAAACTTCTTGGAACCAAAATATTAATACCTTTTGAAAGATTAAGAATACCAGCCATTGGCGAACCAGAATGCCAAACGCCTTCCAACCTGTGTCCTCTAGTTCTAATGATAACAGGCGCTTTCTGACCTCCTTTGGTTCTGTATTGAACGGTTGCCAAATCATCGCTCATCCCTTGCAAACAGTACAAGATATAATCTAAATATTGGATTTCAGCAATTGGTTTCAACCCACGCATCGCCATTCCGATACCTTGTCCGAGGATGGTTGCTTCACGGATTCCAGTATCAGCGATTCTCACTTCGCCATATTTTTCCTGAAGTCCTTCCAAACCTTGATTGACATCACCGATATTTCCCGTATCTTCTCCAAAAACCAAAGCTTGAGGATATTTTGCAAAAATCTTATCGAAGTTATTTCGCACCACAACTCTACCGTCCACTTCTTCCGAAGCATCAGAATAGATTGGTTTGACTTCTTTGACGTTGGTTGCTTTCCATTCAGATTGAGAATATAAATGAGACGAATAATTGTCTTTCTCGATTTTGAAGATTTCTTCGTATTTCGATTTCAAAGCATTTCTTTCCGATGAGTTTTGAGCTCTTGTAGCTAATAAAGATTGTCTTACCAAATGAAAGATATCCCTTTTACTTTTACTAATTATTTTATTAAAGTTTTCGATTAATTGAGCAACTTCAACATTTTGATTTTTAAGCGATTCTACAAACGGTAAAACATCATTTTTTAAATCTAAAATCGTTTTCTGATAAGATTCCCAAGCTTTTTTCTGACCGTCTTTTACCAATTTTTTAGATTCAGAATCGATGGAATCCAATTCTTCAACCGAAGCCAAATATTCTTCATTTCCTTCAATCTCAATGCTGTAATCCAAAATCCATTCACGGAACTTCAGCATTCCATCAAACTCGGTTTCCCAAGTTAATCTTTCTTGATTTTTATAACGCTCGTGCGAGCCAGATGTTGAATGTCCTTGCGGCTGCGTCACCTCTGTCACGTGAATGACAACCGGCACGCTTTCATATCTTGCAAAATGCTCTGCTTTGGCGTAAGCTTCCATCAAAGCCGGATAATCCCAAGCTTTTACTTTAATAATCTCGCAACCTTGTTTTTCGTCTGCTTTTCTCTGGAAACCGGAAAGCATTTCAGAAATATCCGCTTTTGCTCTTTGGTTTTGAGTCGGAACCGAAATCCCGTAACCATCATCCCAAATCGAAACAATCATAGGAACTTGCAAAGCGCAAGCAGCATTCAAAGTTTCCCAAAAATGACCTTCAGCTGTAGAAGCGTCGCCAATAGTTCCAAAAGCAACTTCGTTTCCATCTTTCGAGAATTTTTCAGAACCTTCAAATTTCACTGATTTATAAACCTTAGAAGCCTGAGCCAATCCCAATAATCTCGGCATTTGTCCTGCTGTTGGTGAAATATCGGATGAAATATTTTTCTGCTCAGTCAGATTTTTCCAGCTTCCGTCTGCGTTCAAACTTCTTGTGGCGTAATGCCCGTTCATTTGTCTTCCGGCAGATGCTGGTTCTCTTTCTACGCTGGTGTCAGCGTATAACTGTGCAAAGAAACTTTCTACAGAAACCGCATCGATTGCTAAGGCGAACGTCTGGTCACGGTAATATCCGGAACGGAAATCGCCGTTTCTGAAAACTTTGGCCATTGCCAACTGTGGCAGCTCTTTTCCATCCCCGAAAATCCCGAATTTTGCTTTACCAGTCAGAACTTCGCGTCTTCCTAAGTAGGACATTTCACGGGAGATTCTACCTAAACGATAGTCTGCCAAAATACTGTTTTTAAAATCCTGAAATGAGATTTGCTGAGTTTCTATATAGGTTGTTTGCATAACTTTGAATTTTGACAAATATAAAATTTTTTACTGAAATTTTTATTGATTTGATATTCAGTAAAAATAAGATAATTTTATAAAGTATAAAAATTCATCAATTATATTTTTTCCACACAATTAATGAATATTTTTGAATCATCAATTTGAACCAATGAAAAAAACTGCGCCACACATTTTGAATGCTTCTACTAATCTTCTGGGATTTTGTTTAGTCATCATCACTTCTCTAAAGATTACGAAGTTCAGTCATCATTCTTATCTTGATGAGTTTACGGTTGGAGCGATTTTCTGTTTAATGGTAAGTTGCACTTTGTCTTTTCTTGCCATTAGAACGAACAAAGAAAAGCTTGCAGATAAATTAGAGAATATGGCTGATATTCTTTTCTTTACGGCTTTGCTTTGTATCTCGCTGGCGGTTTGTATTGTGAGTATTGATGTGGTTTAGTGGGAATTAATTTAACCAAAATTAAAATATGAAAAAAAATATACTAAAATATTATTTTTAATTATTTCAAATTTTCTTCTTTCACAATCGACAAATAAAAAATTAGATTTTTCAAAAGATAGTGATACAATTTATTGGAATAAATACAAACACGGATTAATAATTAGACATCAATTAGAAGACATTCAAAATAGAAATGACGAGCTAATCTTTAGATTTTGGAATTTTGGTAGTTGTATTGAAGTAACTAAAAACGGTACTTTATATAAGGGAAATGTAACTTATTTTGTGGATGAAGTCGATGATTATTCTAAAAGACAATTTAAAAAAGTATTTAATTTAGAGATTGAAAAAGCTAAAGAAATAATAGATTTGATTGGAGCCAGAAAAATAAACGAAACTCCAAGTGATAAATTTATATTAGGTTGGGAACAGGGCTTTGATGGTGTTGAGTATTTATTTGAATATAAAACAAAAAATGAATATTCATTTAAAAATTATTGGACACCAAAATCACAGGACAATTTATTAGAAGCAACAAGAATTCAGGTATTTATCGACGAGCTTTATTTGATATGTGATTCTGAGAATTTACTTAAAAAATTCGAAAAAGAAATTCCATTTAGAAGTTATTCATATAATGGAGCTTCGATTGCAATAAGTAGAGTTATGACAGTTAAAGAATATAAAGAATTTAAAAAGCAAAAGCACAAGAGAAAAAGACAATCAATAAATACTAAGAATTAATCATCTATTTCTCAAATCCATTATAACAAAAATTAGAACTATTGAGCTACCCCACCTTCACCGTCTCCAAAGCCTTAGGCAAAAAACTATTCGGGAAAATCTGTCTTGCTTCATCTGTCATCACACTGAGGTCGCTGTATCGGTTGGAGAAATGTCCTAAAATCAGTTTTCCAACTTGTGCTTTTTTGGCAATTGTTGCGGCTTCCAAAGCTGTGGAATGTCCGGTGTAATCCGCCATTTCTTTTAGATTGTTCAAGAAAGTTGATTCGTGATAGAGGACATCGACTTTTTCTATGATTGGGATGATGTCTTCTTTGTATTTGGTATCGCTGCAAAAAGCATAAGACACAGACGGTTGCGGATCTGTTGTTAATAATGCATTATTGATGACGTTTCCCTCTTCGGAGACAAAGTCTTTTCCCAATCTCAAATTCTGGAAATCGCAGATTTCGATCTCTTTGTATTTGGAGATTTCTTTCATATTCAGATGGCGTTCTTTCGGTTTTTCTTTGAAGAGATAACCGTTGCAATAAATCCTGTGATTGAGCGGAATGGTGAAGACTTCTACCCTTTTGTCTTCGTAGATTTTGACAGATTCTTCGCCTTCCAGTTCGTGGTAGATGACTTCAAAACCTTTGTAGGTTTCTGTGATTTCAAAAATCGTGTCCATCATTTTCTTGATACCTTTGGGACCGTAGATATGTAATGGCGTTTTCCTTCCCAACAGTCGGAAAGAAGCAACCAATCCGGGCAAACCGAAACAATGGTCGCCGTGCAGGTGGGAGATAAATATATGATTGATCTTGGAAAACCGCACTTTTGCACGTCGCATTTGCACTTGCGTTCCTTCGCCACAGTCGATGAGGAAATGACGTTCTTCCATTTCCAAAAACTGAGATGTTGGTGAGGAATTGATCGTCGGGATTGCTGAATTGAATCCTAAAATGGTAAGATATGTACTCAATTTTCTAAGTTGTATTGAACATTAAAAGGGTAAATGTAC
The DNA here is from genome assembly GCF_000428485.1 of Epilithonimonas tenax DSM 16811. Lineage (GTDB taxonomy): Bacteria > Bacteroidota > Bacteroidia > Flavobacteriales > Weeksellaceae > Epilithonimonas > Epilithonimonas tenax. The sequence continues at coordinate 10,871 of NZ_AUAA01000054.1, forward strand.
GAAAACATCATAAAAATCACAAAACACCCCCTTTGGAATTGAGGTAATCTATGAATTTTTTTAAAGCTTCACTTCTGTGGCTTATTTTATTCTTTTCTTCCGGCAGCATTTCTGCAAAGGTCATATTGTGATCATCTGCAATGAAAATAGGGTCGTAACCAAAACCGTCTTCACCAAAAACCTCTTTTGTAATGTTACCGTAAACCCTGCCCTCAAAGTAATGCTCGCCATCCTGATCTTTGAAACAAAGAACGGTGATGAAGTACGCTCTTCTGTTGGGTTGGCCTTTCAGCTCTTCCAGAACTTTTTCTATGTTTTTCTTGAAGTTGTGATTGCCTGCGTAGCGTGCGGAGTAGATGCCAGGTCTGCCATCCAGTGCTTCTACGACCAATCCGCTGTCATCGCCAACGCTGGCTTTTCCGGTTTTCTCATAGCAATATTTGGCTTTGATAAGGGCGTTTTCCTGGAAGGTGCTGCCGTCCTCTATGATCTCTTCGTTCAGGTTGTAATCTGATAAACTTGTAACTATATATTGTGACCCGAGAATCTGCTGGATCTCTTCTTTTTTGTGTAAGTTATGTGTGGCGATTAGGATTTCCATTTTTGTAGAAATTAGATTTTAGAAGTTAGAAATTAGAGTTTTTTTGAATGTTTCAATTATGACAAAATTTGAATTGATGACAAATCGTGAACTTTGCGAAGCGCAGCCCGGCTTGAGCGGAAATCCTTTTTTGCGTCACCTTCGTGTTCTGTTGAACCGGAAATCGTCTGCAAAAAAGATTGGGAGCGGAAGACGGATAAAGCTGCCATAATTTTAGTCTTTGTAAATGATATTTTTGTGGATGGCGAAAAAGTAAAATGGAATTGCAAAAATCACCAAGCCTGCAAGAAGAAGAATTGTTTTGTTGATGTTAAATAATCCGGAAAACGTTTCTGAATCCGAGTACAGCATCATCATTGCTGAGAGTAAGTTATTGAAGGCGTGTAACAATATGGGCATCAACAAAGATTTGGTTTTATGATACACCAAACCTAATACCAAACCGAGCAGACACGCACCTACAAATTGCCAAGGATTGAAGTGAACGGCGCCAAAAATGACGGCAGAAGCGATGATGGCGGTTGCTGGTTTGACTTTGTTATGGATCATTCCTTTCATCAGAATGCCTCGGAAAAGAATCTCTTCCAAAATTGGCGCAAGAACAACGGTCATCAGAATCAGAGAAACGGGACTTGATAGCAACTTGGCGAATTCTTCATTGTACATTTTGTAGACTGGCCCCAGAAATCTGCCTGTGGTGGGAATCAACTGTGATAGATAATCAGCAACCAGCATCATCCCGAACATCATCGGGAATATCAAAAGATAAACGCGAAACGGTTTTGTGGAAAAGTCGAAACTGAGTTTTTGTCCTTCGTTTCTGGCGATGAGAAAATAAAAAAACAAGATAGGCGTGAGAAATGTGAAGATATAAGCCAATATCTGAAACCAGCCTGTTTCCTGGATGTTCCAACTAAATAAAGCCGATAATCCCAATCCAACGGCCTGAGCCAATGCTGCTCCAATGAAAAGCCCTACAACCAGGATAATTCCTGTAAAAAAATCTATTTTATAATTTTGTTCCTGCATTATTTTAGTTCTTTCAAATAGATCAATGATTCTGACTGGAAAGTTACGTCTTCTGGATGAAAAATCTTGAAATAATCTCTCAAAACCACGTCGCATCTTACAACGCCGCTTTCAAAATAGTCATTGGCCTGGTCTTTTTCGCGGTTGTTGATCATATACAACTTCCCGGAATTGAAGACATCCATTTTTGAGTAGTTGGGATTCATCGTCAGGAGTTCTTTTTTGTTTCTGTGTGGGCTGATATTGATCCAGTAATTGGCTTTTTTGGATTTGATGAAAACCTCCTCGAAACTCAGAGGAACAGAGCTAGACTCACTGTTGTCTTTTAATAGGTAGTTTCCGCCGGCGTCCTTGATCATTTTTGCTACGAGCGAATGGCCGCCCGGCAGAAACCATTGGCTTCCGTACATCTCGTTACAAAGAACCAGTGCATTGGATTTTGAATCCTTTGCCAATGCCTGAATTGTCCTGTAATTGGTTTCGATGCGTTGGTATGCTGATTTGGCTTCATTTTCTTTCCCGAATAACTTACCGAAGAGCAAAAGGTATTTTGATTTGTCTAATGGATCCTGCTCCATAAAATCATCGAGGAAGATTATTTCTATCCCATTGTTTTTCAGGACTTCGTACGTGTTTGCAAAGTTGGGAACATAATTGGTAAAGATGACATCCGGTTGATTGGCAAGGATTTTTTCTATGTCATACTTCTGCTCATTACCGATGTTTAGGATCTTGTTTTCATTGATTAACTGATGGATTTTTTCTGAGAAAATATATTCGGGACTGGACACGCCCGTGATACGATTCTCTAAATTAAGTTCAGAAAAAAAGCCAATTAAGCTAGAATTAAGCAACATTGCTTTTTTAAAGGGTAATTTTTTATAAGGAATGACATTTTCAAATTTCCCTAACTTGAGTATTAGATTTCCTGAGTTTTCAGTATAATTAACTCTTGATGAGAGGATTACACTATGGTTTAATTTTGCAGTGTTTTCTTTTTTACAGGAAATTGTAAAAAAAAATAAAATAATGAGTAAAAAAATGCGTTTCATCTTCCAAAGAAAGCAAAAAAGTCCTATATTTGCAAACCTTTAAAAAAGGCCTCGTGGCGCAACTGAATAGCGCATCTGATTACGGCTCAGAAGGTTACTGGTTTGAATCCAGTCGAGGTCACAAGACCGACATTTGAAGTTTTTTCACTTCTTTGTCGGTTTTTTTTATTCCCTAACTCTTTGTTAATCAAGGCGATATTACCAGCAAGACTATTGATTTTTGTGGTTTGAAAATACTCACCGTCGAAAGTTAACTTTTCAGGATATATCAAACCAACAATTGCGCGCTTGTCAATTGTACTTGCGTTATTATATCTTTCAGAGATGTTGACAATGGCATTTAATGCTTGAGTCATCTTCTTCTCAATATCATCAGTATGACCAGAAGTTTTTAATGAATTTAATTTAAAGTTGATATCTTCAATTTCCACTTTATACTTCATTTTAATTCTCTTAAAATCTTCTTCATCCAATTTATCTTCAAGATACATATCTCTTGCTTTGTCAATTCTTCCTTCAATAGCATTAAGTTTATTTTGCAAAACCTTTCTCTCATCATTTAGACCATTTGAAACTATTGAAAAGTTCTGTTCTAAAATTGTTTTCAATATTTTCTCAGCACCGATGCTGAATCTAAATTTTGATAATTCTTCGACAAAAAGATCATTAACTATTTCAGAATTATGCCTGAAACCACAAGAGGTTGTACAATGGTAATAATAGTAATGCTTGCTTCTTCCCTTAGCACTACTGGCAGTAAGAGTTTTATTACATTGTGGGCATAATAGTAATCCCCTCAAAGGATAACGTTCTTCATTTATTATTCTTCCTGCTGGTAAGAAAGCATCCTTATTACTTTTACGATGAAGAACCCTTTGAACTTTCATGAAAAGTTCTTCAGAGATCAGTGCTTCATGTTTTCCTTCAACAATTTTTTCCTCCTCATCGTTATACGCCTTTAGAAATAATTTTCCGCAGTACGCTATATTTCTCAAACCATCCATAAATGAATTTTTCGTCAGCTTTCTGCCTTCTCTCCTGTTCATTTCTTTTAAAATAACTGCTGTAGGTAGATGTCCTTTCGCCACCTGCTTAAAGGCCCATATCATGTTTGTTGCTTCAGGTTCTTTAACAGCTACATACTTACGGCCGTCCTGTGTACATCTGTTAATATAGCCATATGGAGCGATACCCATCATTCTACCCTCTTTAATAGCTCTTCTCATCCCATACGTCACATTCAATGCCCTCCTGTCATTTTCCACCTCAGGCGTTGATAAATATATTGCTAACAAAAGTTTATTTTCGGGTACACGTAAATCTAACGGTTGTTCAATAGCCTGAGGCGTAATACACAATTTATTAAGGTTGGATATCATCTGATAAGCCTCACTGGTATTACGGCTAAATCGATCCCATTTTGTGAAAAATAAGAATTTGTTTTGTCTAGAACCTCTTCCTTTTCTAATACTAAAAAGGTATTTTTTCCATTCAGGCCTCTCAAAAGTTTTGGCAGAATGATCTTCATAAATAATTTTGTCAATCGTTATGTTCAGAGAAGAACAATGTTTGCGTAAACGCTCTTCCTGATCACGTTGTGAATACCCTTTATCTGCTTGTTCGTCAGTTGACACGCGAATATATAAATCAGCAACTTTCATAATTTTTTATTTAAAAGTGGAATAAGAGAATCTTTACAAGAATAGAATAATGTAAGATTTAAATACTTTGTAATCACTAAAGTACGAATTAATCTTCAGGTGATAAAAACTCCTTGATGGTAATTTTAACCAGTGTATGAAAAAATAGTAAAATTTCAGCAGCCTCGTCATCTGAAACGATAGTGCCTGAATCCTTTAGCATTTTTATAGCTACATTTAATGGCAATTCCTGAAATTTCATAACCGACTCCAACTCAAATTTATTTGAGCTTTCAGTAATCGGATATTTTATTATTTCCCTTTTAGCCATTGTTAATCTTTACTACATGAAATCTTTTAAACTCAATTTCAACTTACTATTATCACTGATGATTTATTAGTTTAAGAAATAGAATTGTCGGTAGTTTTATTCAATAAAAATCTATAATATTTTTGAATAAAACTATATGGATTTGGTGCGGGAGGCTATTCAAGAGCAATCTGGATTATTAAAAATAGATAAACACTGATTTTGGGCTAAAATTTATTTTTGGATCTAATAGTGAACGAATTGTGTTGTAACTATGTACTTATTTTAATCTTTTAAAATATTTTTAAAATAGCTGCATCTAAGGTTAGGAGAAGTGTTCTACAAGCTGATATATCATCTTTATCCCAAAAAGTGGATATACTAATTTAACGTCCAGTAAAAGTTAAGCATAAAACCTTAATTTTAAGATATGAAACAAGAACGAAAAATCTATGATCCTGCTTTCAAAACCCAAGCAGTTCAATTGAGCAAAGAGAGAAATAATATATCAGAATTAGCCAGAGAACTCGGTATTAAAGTGACTTTGCTATACAAATGGCGAAAGGAATTTGAGGAGTTTGGAGCCGGAAGCTTCCCCGGAAATGGTAAATTGAAATTGACCGCTGAACAGG
>NZ_AUAA01000055.1 GCF_000428485.1 Epilithonimonas tenax DSM 16811
CCTGTTCAGCGGTCAATTTCAATTTACCATTTCCGGGGAAGCTTCCGGCTCCAAACTCCTCAAATTCCTTTCGCCATTTGTATAGCAAAGTCACTTTAATACCGAGTTCTCTGGCTAATTCTGATATATTATTTCTCTCTTTGCTCAATTGAACTGCTTGGGTTTTGAAAGCAGGATCATAGATTTTTCGTTCTTGTTTCATATCTTAAAATTAAGGTTTTATGCTTAACTTTTACTGGACGTTAAATTAGTATATCCACCTTTTTCGGTGGTATTGGTTATAGCCATTAGTTTAATTGTTTATAATATCCTTCGTTATATACTTTTGTTGTTTTCAGTAGATAAATATCACTACCATCCACGCAAACCCTTTTGTCTTGACAAAAGCGTAATGTACTCAATTCAGATTTTAGATATTTTAATCGCCAATCTTCTATTGTATTTATATTTTCATCAATAATCGCCTTTAATTGATTATCAAAATCTTCATAAGCCTGTAACCTTAATATAATTGATCTTAAACAAGACGATGAATGAATAAATTGGTTCCATTCATCCGTAGATTTACAAAGGTGATATCTATTCATCCCTAAACTATAAGTATAACTTTCGTAAACTTTATAATCCTCAACAGATAAAATTGCCTTTCTAAATAAATCTGAAACTTCATTTTTAAAAATTGAAATAAAAACGCTAGAAACTTTAATAAAATCATCAATATTAACAGTATCTAAATTCTCTAAATCAAAATTTATATAATCAAATGCTATTGCAATTTCACCTTTAAAAACAGGAACATTTTCCAAATCCCAAAAACTTATCTCCAGAAACTCTCGATTCAAACTATTTGGCGGATTTTTGTATAATTGAAACTTTGCCTTTTCTTCCGCCGTAAATAAACTTTTAGAAATTTTTTCTAATTCTAAAATTTTTATTGTAGACCCTTGAAGTAAGGTAGCTAATTTAATAGCATTTATACAATTTACATTGGCTGCTTTAGAAATATTATCAATCCTACTTAAGTTAAAAAGATATCTCGCAAATCTGTAAATTTCAATACTTTTAAAATCGTCGATTTCTTTTTGCTCTTTTACAAATTCTAAAATTGGAATTATTCTAAAACAATCAATCTGAGACAAATGATTTACTTTGCTTTCTGTTTTGCTATAACTTTGTAACCAATTTTGCTCAAAAAAATTACCAAGGTTTAAATCAAAATCTACATAAATATCTTTAAGCGAAGTATAATTTGAACTTGAAAAAATAAATTTAGTTGCTTCTATATACTTTTCAATTTCTATTAAATCTAGGAATTCAACTTTTAGTTTGATACCTTTTTTCTCCCATTTAATAACTTCAATAATATCTTTTTTATCAAGACTGTTTTCATTTTCATTATCAATATCAATTATTGATTTTTTTGACATTGAAATAATTTGAACCCATCGCAAAAACTCATTAAATCCCTCATCAGCATTCACATTGCTTCCTTTATTTACAAAAAAGAAATCTTGCCAGTCTTCCCATTTTTTACCCCAATATTTTTTAATTCCTGCGAGCGATTTTTCTTCTGTAAAATCTTCACGATTTGAAATTTGTGCTACATCTATATCTTTCAGCGCTCCTAATAAATCTGCTTTTATATTTTCATTATTTTGAATTTGCTCACCGCGAGCATTCATATATATGTATAATTCTTCACCTTGCTCACTAATATTGGTGTCAAAATACCAACAATCCACATAATCAAGAATGTAGTTTAAAAAATCTTTTGATTGTAACTTATTTTTTTTAACAAAACTATTTAGTGTTACATAGTTGCAAATGATCGACTGTATAGTCTTATCGTTCTTATAATCGTCAAAATACCAATATTGAGAAAATAATGCTTTACTAAAAACTGTTTCAAAATCATCCACTGCTGTGAAATCGTGATCTAAACAAAATCCAATAAAATTTTTAAAGAAATCATGTGAACTTTCTCTTACCTTAAAATCAATTTTAAGTTGCTTGTCCTTAAAATATTTATTTTTAAAATCTTCTTTTTCATCTGTAGAAATAAACAAATTAAGCAATAGAAGATAAACTGTTGTCACACGTTGTTGCCCATCTATTAAAAAATATTTCCCTTTATACTCCGCATCGTTGTAGGCATAAATAAAACCAATATTTGAAGCAAATTGTTGTTTTTTGTAGTAGTTAACGAAGAGTTTTTTAATTTCATCATTGTCGGCTGTAATATTTATTTCTTCCTTCGTAAATTTCTCATAATCATTATGCACTGAGGTAAGCAAACCTTCAACCTGTTCTTTTTTCCAGACGTAATCTCTTTGGATTTCAGGGATAATGATTTGTTCCACTTCTCGATTAACGAACAATTCTCTTATGGTATACTTCCCTGGTTTCATATTTGTTTTTTAGCTTTCAGGTTTTTAATCGTCTTTTCAATATATGTGAAGTGATTATCTGCATCTTCTTTGGTCCATTTTAAAACGCTATCTGACTTTATAATAATTTTATTAAAAATTTCGAAAGTGTGTTTTGGAACAAAACTTCCGTTTTGGATCAATTCGTTTACATTATCTCTCTTCAATTTAAACATTGCACAACCGTTTGAACTGTTATCAGGTAATGCTAATAAACTCATATTCCCCAATTTATTAACCCAAGTTTTCTGTAATGCTTTGTAATATATTTCTTTTTCATCGTCTGTTCTTTCAGGTAAACTTAATACTCTTTTTACCTCTTGAATATGCTCATAATCTTCGCCAATCATATTCAAAATTTCCTGCTTTTCTTCATTATTTAAAATATGATTGCTGCCTCTCCATTTTCCTTCTGGACTTTGTGGAAATATATGTTCTAACGACCAATTATTTTTTACTCGGAAATTATAAAAATCAAAACGTACTTCAGTTTTTTCTTTAGCTGTTTCGAAAACATTTAATGCCAATAATACTTTATGGATTTGCGTGTTATATTCACCTCCATATTTCAACTCATCAATATTAATTGGTAAATGTTTATTCCTATCTTTTATTAGTTCAGAAAAAAGCTTTTCTTTAGACCAGTGAATAGTTTTGGTTAAATAGTTTATTTTATTTTCACCGCTTCCTTCCACAAAAAATAGATAACCCATAAGATTATAAATCTGATCATTCTGAAAACGGTCTTTTAGGATTAGAAAGATTTCTTTTAGTTTTATTAAGAGTTCTAAACTAGAATTATTGTTTTTGGTTTCTGCGTGAAAATAATTAAATAATAAAAATTTACTATCCTTTATTTCAATATCTTTATTAAAAGTCATAGATAATAACAAAAATAGCAAAGCTTTTTCTTGGGAAATTTTCTCTTTGCTATCATTAATTTCTCTCCCAATTCTTTCATTAAAACTTTTTTCGGTAAATGTTTTATTGTTATTTGAAAAGAAAAAATGTTTTACTTTTTTATCATTTACCCAAGTTGCTATTTCATCCCATTGCCTTCCTAAAGCTGTTCTAATTTCAAGTATTTCTCGAAAATGCTTTTGTTTTGTATTTTCAGAACTATGTCTTGCTGCTTTTGTGAGCAATAATCCTTTAATTAATTCCGCTTCGGTAAGTGGCACTTTGTTGCTATTCAGATTTCTAAAAACACGTTCACTATCAATATGCGGTTCTACTTCATTCACTATTATTTTTACGTAGTTTAAAATAAAGTCGGCGAATTCTTTTAATTTTTGCAAACCATCAATTACAGGTAAACCTTCATCATCTTTATCTATTTTTTCATCACAAAATTTATAGATGTACTGCGCTGCACTATGTAAATAAAAGATATCTTGATTATTTTTAAATTCACCTTGAATATGCAATCCCCTTTCTTCATATTTAGCTTGTACAAATGCTATCAATTTATCTCTTTCGTAAATATATTCTTTGAAAAAATCTAATCTTATCGCATAATCTAATTTGTCTTTAACTACATTGTCTTCATTATCTAGTAGCATCTATAAAACAGACAGCAAAATAGAAAACGTAGTAAGTCTTTGTTGCCCATCGATAACTTCAAGATGATTTTCTTTTACAATCTTCTTTACCGTAATGTATTGCATATAATACTCTTTGCGGTTGCTATTTTCGGAACTTTGAAATGCTTCCCACAAATCATTCATTAAAACCGGCACTGCATCCGTAGGTTTTACAGATGCCCATTTGTAACCACGTTGATACGCAGGAATATGGTATTTAGCAGCATCATATTGTCCCAAACAACCTTCATTAGAATCGGTGCTGAAAATATTTTTTATATTGAATACTAACTCTTTCATTTCTACTAATTTTCAATTCCCATTTCCTCCCCATCTTCCGCCACCAAACCCATTTCCTCTTCCATTTCTGCGTATTCTTTGTCTTCTTCAAAAGACGGCACATTATATTCCCGCACATCTATTTTCCCGGTAACTGCTTCTGCAATGAGAGCTGTTCTGTATTCCTGCACCAAAGCGATTTCTTTTTCTATGGTGGCAATGGTTTTTGTGATGATGGCAGTTTCTTTTTCGATGTGGGAAACAATGGCAGTTTGTTCGGAAAGTGGTGGAATTGAAGTATAAATTGTTTTTAAATCATTGACGTTGAATCTATAAACTTTTACTCCTGTCGCGTACTTTTTAAGTTCTTTTGCAAACTCTTTAGTAGAATAATACAAATATTTTCCATTGACATTATTCATTGGTTTTAGTAAAATCTGTTCTCCTCCTATTAAACCTAAATCATTTCTATTGTAAAAAACGGAATGTCCTAAATCCTCAATTGTTTCTGATGTTGAAATAAAAATAATATCTCCGTGATTAACAATTTGAGATTCTTTGTAAAACTCATCGTTAACGTAGAAATTAAATTTTTCATCTACTTCATTAACTTTGTAAGTCTTCCCATATTGCAAAGCCACATAATTACCATTGCTTAATAATTCATCTTTCTTGAAAGTTGAATTTCCTCTTACCAAATCACAAACACCTGTAATTTTTACAACTTCCCAATGCTCCGGAATATCTCCCAACCATTCTATTCCGCTGGATTTCATTTTGGCTTTTGGGTTTAAACCTTTGGTTACGGCATCATTGATGATTGCTGCTTTCTGTTCGTTCAACAGTTTGATCAATTGCTTTTTCTTAAAAATAAAACGGTCTATTTTGGCAGTTTTGTAATCTAGGAAATTGGCAATGGCAGTTTGTTCGGAAAGTGGTGGAATTGAAGTATAAATTGTTTTTAAATCATTGACGTTGAATCTATAAACTTTTACTCCTGTTGCGTACTTTTTAAGTTCTTTTGCAAACTCTTTTGTAGAATAATACAAATATTTTCCATTGACATTATTCTTTGGTTTTAATAAAATCTGTTCTCCACCTAATAAACCTAAATCATTTCTATTGTAAAAAACTGAATGTCCTAAATCCTCAATTGTTTCTGATGTTGAAATAAAAATAATATTTCCGTGATTAACAATTTGAGATTCTTTGTAAAACTCATCGTTAACGTAGAAATTAAATTTTTCATCTACTTCATTGACTTTGTAAGTCTTTCCGTATTGCAAAGCCACATATTTACCACTATTTAGTAGTTCATCTTTTTTAAAAGTTGAATTTCCTCTTAACAGTTCAGAAACACCTGTAATTTTGACAATTCCCCAATGTTTGGGAATTACACCTAACCGAGCAATTCCAGAATCTTTGTATGTTGAGTACGGTTTTATAACTTTCATTAATTAATTAATTATTTCTTTCAATAAACCATCTGTTTCTTGCTCCAATAATAGAATATCTGCTGCAATATCTTTTAAAGGTCGCAAACCTTCGTATTGGTAAAAATATTTATTAAAAGCAATTTCGTAGCCCACTTTCATTTTGGTTTTATCATACCACGCATCTGGCGCAAAAGGCAAAACTTCTTTTTTAAAATAATCTGCAATGCTTTCTTTCATTGGCACATTTTCTATGTCTTTCAAACTGCTGTCGCTTTTTGGCTTGCCTTTGCTGTCGGTTATTATTTTACCGTTCTCATCTTTTTCCGGTTGATGTACGGTGATTTGGTAAAAGCCAAAATCGTCATTATCAAATATTTTACTGTATTCGTTTTCTTCAAAATCAAAATACATTTCCTGTATCGCTTCAATATGTTGGGTAGTCAACTCATTTCTTTTACTACCCAAACTTTTCCGCATTTTCTGGAAAAACGCTGCCGAAGAAGCATTAATGAGTTGCACTTTTCCTTTTCGCTTTTCTTCTTTCACATTGCTGATGAACCAAACGTAGGTCGCAATTCCCGTATTGTAAAAAATATCGTTGGGCAATTGTACAATACATTCCAACAAATCATTTTCGATAATGTATTGACGAATGCCACTTTCGCCACTTCCGGCATCACCTGTAAAAAGCGCAGAACCATTGTGTACAGAAGCAATTCTGCTTCCGCCATCTTTCGGGTCTTTCATTTTAGAAAGCATATGAAGCATAAACATCAATTGTCCATCATTGCTTCTGCTCGTTAAACACGTCACTTCCGGTTCGCCTTTAAAATTTCTAATAGGAAGATTAAAACGTTGGTCAACGATGCTGATTTTCTTTTCTGTTCCTACATTCAGATTTTCCTGATCCTGTTTCCAGGTGGTTCCATACGGCGGATTGGTGAGCATGAAATTGAATTTCAAATCGGGATCAAAACCATATTCACTTAGCGTAGAACCAAATTTTATTTTATCGGGATCTTCACCTTTCAACAACATATCCGATTTACAAACGGCATACATTTCGCCCGTATTTTCCTGTCCGTACAAATGGAAAGAGGCAGTAGATTTTATTTCCCCTTCCGGATTGGTGGCGAATAATTTAGATTGTGTAAGCATTGCACCAGAACCCGCACAAGGATCGTACACCAAAAAAGTTCCCTGCTGTATTTTATCTTTTACCGGCAGATAAACCAAATGCGTCATCAACTCAATAATTTCTCTGGGCGTAAAATGTCGTCCTGCAGCAGCATTGGTTTTTTCGTTGAATCTTCTAATTAAATCTTCAAACATATAACCCATCGCCATTGGCGAAATTTTGTCTGGACTTAATTCCACTTTTGGATTACAGAATTTTTCAATTAACGCAAAAGTGATTCCGGTACTTTGAAAAGTTTCAAGCTGGTTTCTAAACTTGAACTTGGTAATGATATCCTGTACATTTTCAGAAAAGCCATCGAGGTAATCTAAGAAATTGGCATCGATGTTTTTAGGATCATTCAACAACATTCTCATGGTGTAAGGTGACGTGTTGTAAAACGCCAAACCCGACCCATGTTGGTCACTGGTTAAAAGTCCGTAAAGATTATCAATTTTACTTTTGTATTCCTCAAATGTATTTTGAACGCGATTTTTGGTCGGTTCCAAAGCCAAGTCGAGGCGACGCAAAACCGTCATTGGCAGAATGACATCTTGGTATTGATTTTCTAGAAATTTATTGATTAAAACATCATCGGCAACAGTCCAGATGAAATTGATGATAGGTTGAAGAGATTGGGTATTAAGGCTCATGTATATTTTTTATGTGCTTAAAAAATGATATTTTTTGAATATCATTTTAAAACTGTTAAATTTAAGGAAACAATCCTAAGTAAAAAAAAGGGAAACCGTAAATTGTGAAAATAATTCGAATGCTATTTTTAGCGCTTAATGACTATGGATTCTCGATATTTTAAAACCTGAAACGTACTTCAACCCAACTATTTGAACACTTTCGAGAAACCGCTGTTTGCAAACCATAGAACGAAGGCGTTTGCAAATAAAACGGTTTCGAAATCATTCAGTTGTCAGTGTTTTGCTGGCAATTTAATTTCATTTTCTACCACTTCAAAAAGTGCTTGTCGAAATTTACTGTTTGGAAAATTGATCAATGGTTTCGATTGATTCCATCCTATTAGAATTCAATTTTGTTTCGATATTTTTTGTTTTAGAATACAAAGATGAAAACTAGCTACGCCGAAATGTGGCATAGTCGAGCGTTTTAAACAAAAAAATTCCCCAAGTTTTCACTCGGGGAAATTCTATTGTTTCAGTTTTAACACTGTTTATTACTTCACTTCTTCAACGCTTTTACAAAGTAAAAAGGGAAAAACCACTGATAAAAGTGACTTTTCCCTTAAAGTGACCTCAGCGGTGCATTTCCCGAACACTTTTGTGGAAGATTTGAATAAGCTTGCTAAACTATCATCAATCAATTATTAAAATAATTTCTTAAAAATCAAGTTAAAAATTTTTATTAATAGATATAACAACGGTCACAATCACACTTTTTCCGGATTTTGCGCAATCCAATTTATTGTGGACTCATATCCGTCAAACTTAATTCTAATGAAAGACAGATAGTAAGGGGATTACATGAACCACTAATATCTGAGTCTTTATTTGATCAAGTTCAGTCTGTGATTAATACAAAACGAAAAACGACAGCTAAAAGAGATGATTTAAAAGAAATGTTTTTTCTTCGAGGCTTTTTAACTTGTCCTGTTTGTGGTCGAAAACTTACCGGGAGTTTTTCAAAAGGTAAGCAGAATAGATATCCCTATTACCATTGCCATAATCGTTGTAAAATTAGAATTGGTGCAGTTTTACTTAATAACTGTTATCAAAATAAACTTCAAGAATTAATACTAGCAGATAACGCGATGGAGTTGTTTAAGAATATTTTGGAAGATCAGAATATAAAGACTCAGAAAGCGAGTTATTTCTATGCTCAACAATTAGTGGACAGAAAGATAAAAGAGGAAAAATTAACGCTTTCTCGAGGCAGGAAATTATTTATAGCAGGAATATTAAAAATCGATGATTACAATGAATTAAAACAAGAAAGTCAAATCAACACAAAAAATCTGAAGAAAGAAGAGCGTGACATTACTATTAATTTAAGAGTAATCGATAAAATGAATCAAATGGAAAATAAGACATTTCGTGAGATTTTCCAAAAATTTGTCGAGTTTGATACTTCAGATAAAAAGCATCTTGTGAATCTTATTCCTCCTGTTGATATTGATTATAAAACTGGAGACCTTTCATTAGAACTTAAGCCAGCATTTTCAAAAATATTATCAAAAAAAAGTAATCGAAAAAACAATAGGAAAAATGAATTTCATTGATAGAAATGTTTCAGTAGAACAAGCGATTATTATTCTGGCCAAGAATGGTATTCAGGTAAATGAGAAAGAAGCTAAGGATATATTAGAATTGCTATATTTAGTAGCAAAAACCTACAATAAGTCAAAAGAGAAAAAAAGCTCTAACCTTAAGGAGATTTCGAACTCTTAATGATTGTAGATTAGAAGCCTATTGTGGCACTTTCAGACTGTTTATTTCAAACAGACTAAGCTTTTTACGTTTAAAATATCGAACACAAAACATCAGATTATAAAGATTTGAAAAATAAGCATTTATGTGTAAAAAAAGGAGACAACTAATAAATAGTTGTCTCCTTAAGTGCGCAGAGGTGCAATTTTCGAATACTTTTATCAAGGATTTGGAAATTTTATCAAGTCTTGCATCATTATAATAATTAGATAGAAATTAAATCGAAAATTAGACTCAGAGACACGCAGTGCTGGCTTATAAGTCAGTATAAATACATTAGGAAAAGACATTATTTGTTTCCTTATCCGTTACATACGAATGTATAGGTCAGCAAATGTCATAAAAATAACTTTTAAATTGGAGGAAATAGAGAAAATAATACAAAGACTATTATGGTAATCTTGAAAAATTAATTAAACTTCATTATCGATAGTCAGGTTGATCAGAAGCCAAGAGATTTATTTGGGTTATAAATCTATAAAAAATCGCCGCTAAAAGCAGGTTTTTCCCATTTTTGCTTTCAGAAGCGGATTTATTTTTTGATTCTTCAACAGAAATTTTTCTAAATTCTTTGAACAACTTACTCAATCCCCAAAATGAGTTTTCAAATTTATTAATTTCTTGAACATAACATCAGTAAATTAAAGTATGTCTTTCAATTCTACAATTTCAAATTCAGGATCAAACTTGATAAATTCACGTAACATCGCAATATGACCTGCGCCAAGAATTACCATTACTTTATCATCTTTGACTTCTGTTAACTTTTGGACTAATGCATACATATACAGATTTCTTCTGTACCATTCGGACACTAAAAAGGCTCCCGCAAAATTATCTTTTTTGCCACCTCTGCTGGCATTGCCAAAATACCATTGCATACTAAAATCATTAGATCGTTTTGTATTAAAATCCAGCAACAATTCTCTTAAAGATAAAGCTGCCATCTTTTTATTCTGAGCACTTTCATAAGCTTTCATCGTAGTTACCCCTTCTTCGACCAAACCCACCTGACCAGCAATTTTCATTTGGGTAATCAGGCTGTCATAAGGAAAACTTGTTTCTTTATAATCAACACCATATAATTTAGGATGTTTTAACTTTTTAGCACTTCTCAGCGCAATTTGTACCAGTTCATTTGCGTCTTTTTTCATCAAACTGTCCAAATTTTTACAATAAAGATCATCCAACTTATCTTGTTTTCTATAGTCCCACTCAACAAAAATCTTGGCAGGAGCGAACTTAGCGATGCTGTTGCTGATACTTTCCAATTCTTGTTGGCTTTTGTCAGACATCACATTAAATGTATTTACTTTAGCAACGTCAAGTCCTGGATTTCTGAAATGAAAAGTTCCGATAACTAAAATCTGTTTCTTTTTTGTTTGTGAAAATACAGGATTTAAACAGGCACAAAGCAGCATCAATAATAAGGTTCTCATAAATAATAAAATTTCGGCTAAGATAGACTGGCCTCAATTAACGGAAAATAAAATTTGACCAACGCTGTTATTTGATATATGAACAGTATAGATCAGCCATACAGAGTTTTCGTATATGATAATTGCTGCTTTTACCTTTTAAAACTACCAATTCATATAATTTTTGCAATACTTCTATTTTGGAATTGTATTTTTACTTCTGCTTATGAAAACAATGCCTCCGTTTTATTATCATCTTTTTCTTTTTGCGGGTCTGATTTTTGTTTTTGTACTATGGAATACCGGAATCAGACAAACCAGCCTCACTGTCAACTTTTCCTCACCCATCATTTGGTTCTCCACAAGCTATATAGTCAGTATATTTCTGACTTACTGCTTTGGCTTTTATGTATTTTCCAATTTACTGTATAGAAGAAAATATTTGCTTTATATGGTATCAATACCGGTAAGTCTCTTGTTCTTTGTTTGTAGCCGGTATTTGCTTGAAGAAGTTATCATTTACAATATCAGCGGAATACATAATTATTCTGCTAAATTACTGAACATCCGATACTATGTTACAGACAATTTTTTATTTGGATTACCGGCTGTAATTTTAAGCACACTTTATTTTTTGTTATGGCAGTTTCTGGCCTATCAGCGTCATTACCAACAGTTACAACTGGAAAATCAAAAAGCACAGTTTGATATGCTTAGATCACAAGTCAGTCCTCATTTTCTTTTTAACACATTGAATTCTTTTTATAGTGATTGGATAGAAAAGGATCAAAAAACAGCAGCAGACCTGCTTACACTGACCAATTTACTTAGATATGTGATCACCGAAAATGATAAAGAATATGTTATGCTTTCTGATGAGCTGGATTTTTTGAAGAACTACGTAAAGCTGCAGAAGAAAAGATTTGAAGATCAGCTTTTCATTGATTTTTTAGTTACCGGAAACTGTAGTGACCACACCATTCTTCCCTCTACACTCATTCAATTGACAGAAAATTTATTTAAATATGGGAAGCTTAATGACCCTACCAACAGGGCTATGATAAATATTACAATAAATGATGACTCTTTAACAATGGTTACCTCTAATTTGATAGTAAATGGTGAAAACTATTATTCAACAGGGACAGGATTTAAGAATCTTAAAAAACGGCTTGACTATGCCTATAAAGAGAATTTCACTTTCGATCACGATGTTAAAAATGATATATTTACAACTGTTTTAAAAATCACTCTAGATAATAAGCCATGGCCTTAAAATGCATTATCGTTGATGACGAACCACCTGCTATCCGTATTTTAGAAGGCTATATTGCAAAGACAGATACATTGGAAAGAACTGCTGTTTTCACAGACTCACTCAAGGCACTTGAATTTCTAAACAGCAATATTGTAGATGTTGTTTTTCTGGATATTCAGATGCCACAACTTACAGGGATACAGCTCTCAAGAATTATTTCCAAGAATATCAATATTATCTTTACTACTGCCTATCCTAATTTTGCACTTGAAGGATTTGAACTGAACGCAAAAGATTATTTACTAAAGCCAATTGCTTTTGAAAGATTTTGCCAGGCAATTTCAAAATTGGCACCACCTCCAATATCTGAAGAGAAAAAGGATCACTTGGATTTCCTATTCATTAAAACACAAGGGAAAAATAAGTATGTCAAGGTCAATGTGGATGACATCCTGTATATCACATCTTTGCAGAACTACATATGTCTGCACACTCATCATAAAAAAATAATCACCTACACCTCACTTAAAAACATTCTGTCTGCATTACCAGAAGATTTTTTGCAGATACATAAATCTCATATTGTATCTCTAAAACAGATCAGCAATATCGATAATTTATCAGTAATGATAGGCGACAAGGAACTTCCAATAGGTAACACTTATAAGGATTCTTTTTTTGAAAAAATCCGTAAAAATGCAAATTCAATTTACAATGCAGAATAAATATACATATTGATTGAAAAGAAATTCGATGTTGTTTTCCTTTGCTCATAGTTGGGGCTAAAACTGATCACAGGATATAGAGTTTTATCCATTGTGGGAAATGAAATAATACACTTTAACCTTTGGAAAATTCATACAATAACAAGACCTTATTCACAATTCACATTGCATCAAATACATCCTCTTCCATTTAGTTACGGTATTTCTACTCACATGGAAATGGTTTGCGAGCTGGGTATTATTTAATTTGTAACCTGAGTTCGATTTATAAATTACTGTAAAAACATCAATAGAGGCGGGCTTTAGCCCGTCTAATGATGAAGATTTCAAATTGGTTTTAGCCAAAACTTACTTTAAATTTTGGCTAAAGCCAATTATTTGATTCATTTTATCATCGGGCTAAAGCCCGACGCAATTGATTAAATCACATTTAACTTATAATCAATTAGTTATTAAAGTAATAACAATCGAACTCAGGTTTGTATTTTTTTTGATAATCCAGAATTTGTAAGATATCAGATCTGCTAGAAGAACTATGTCCCTGGTTAAAATCATTGATCTGCTTATCAGCTAAGCCGAAGATCTTTTTTATTGAGCTCGATGATATCCAATACCGATAAGTTCTCTTTATCCAATAATGGATATACAGAACTATAACCAACAGATCAAACACATCGCAAAACTTGCCAGCCTCAACAATCTCATCAAAGCCAGCATGCGGATCGGTTATCGTACCAAAGATGTAGATGCAGAAAAATGGGAAATACTTTCCAGCCATATAGGAAGACGTAGTTTTGCTTCTAATTTCTATGGAAAGATCCCGACACCGCTTTTGATGGAGGCTACCGGACACAGCACGGAACAAATATTTTTGAGGTACATTAATCCTATAGATAATGATCGTATCCTATCTTTGAGTAATTATTTTGACAAGATGTATGAGGAAAGACTAGTTAGCTAACTATTTTAAGAGAGAATTGGCTATCCACTACTTGGACGAAATCGAAAAAACAGCCACAAAACCTTGGAACATCATGGAAATGTGTGGAGGGCAAACCCATTCTCTTGTAAAAAATGGACTTCTGGGATTACTCCCAAAAAATGTGAGAATGATACACGGTCCCGGTTGCCCTGTATGTGTAACACCTATTTCACTGATAGACAAAGCCGTATCTCTAATGGAAAAAGGTATCATCATGTGTTCTTTTGGCGATATGGTACGCGTGCCAGGAAGTACAAAATCTCTTTTAGATGCTAAAGCAGAAGGTGGCGACCTTAGAATATTATACTCTCCTCTGGAAGCTGTAAAAATAGCTGAACAAAATCCAGATAAAGAAGTTGTCTTTTTTGCTGTTGGTTTTGAAACTACCGCTCCTAGTAATGCTCTGAGTGTTGTTCATGCTCAAAAATTAGGTCTCAAAAATTTCTCATTACTGGTATCTCACGTTCTGGCAATCCCTGCAATGGAATCTATTTTAGATGATGAGCTTTGCAACATACAAGCTTTTCTTGGGCCAGGACACGTCTGTACAATAATGGGATTAATAGATTATCGCCCACTTGCTGAACAATATCAAATTCCGATTGTCATTGCAGGATTTGAACCAGTAGACCTTTTACGTGCAATATATCACACTGTTTCTCAACTGGAAAAAGGAGAATACAAAGTAGAAAACTGCTACGAAAGATTGGTTAAAGAAGAAGGAAATACCAGGGCAAAAGAAGTCGTAAATCACATTTTTGAGATTGGTGACCAAGAATGGAGAGGTATGGGCATAATCCCAAATAGTGGAATGGTAATGAAAGAACAATTCTGGATGTTTGATGCTTCCAGAAAATTTGATATTGAAACCTCACAACCCAAACTGCAAAGTAATTGCATCGTAGGCGAGATTCTCCGAGGTCTGAAAAAACCTTTTGAATGTCCCGAATTTGCCAAAGGCTGTAACCCAACCCATCCCCATGGTGCTCCAATGGTCTCATCGGAAGGTGCTTGTGCTGCTTATTACCATTATTCAAGATAAATAAAAAGGAAAAATGATAAAATTACTACTTACAATATATGCAGGTCTGGAACATGCTTTTGAGCCAGATCATTTGGTTGCCGTGAACACATTGGTGTCTGAACGAGACAACTTAAAACAATCATTAAAAGATGGAATCTACTGGGGAATTGGTCATACAACCACCATATTTTTCGTTGGTATCATAATGATTATATTCAAGATGAATATTGGTGAAGATGTCTTTCGGAATTTTGAAGCTTTTGTAGGATTGATGTTAATTACCTTGGGAGTCTTCCGAATATTGAAAATGTTCTATCCTAATATCAGATTGACTTCCCAGCATTCCCACACTTTGCATCGCGCCGCATTTGGAGTAGGCTCCATTCATGGATTAGCAGGAAGTGGCGCTTTGGTGATTATGGTAATTACTCAAATAAAATCTCCTGTTGATAGCTTTATTTACCTTATTATTTTTGGACTAGGATCAATTATCGGAATGTTTCTCGCATCATATTTGTTTAGTATTCCCTATACAAAAAACTTATTAAAATCAAAAAAAGCTCTGCGGATACTAATTATATCATCCTCATTATTATGTATTTTTTACGGTATAAATGTAATAGCAAATTTTTTAAAAAATCACGCATAATTTAAGTCGGTCATATAAAAACAATTTGACACCATTAATTTTTAATTTTTTTCTTTCTCTCTTTTGCTCCTAACACACATTTGCGAACTTTATCATTCATAGCTTCAAATGCATCAGTAACCGGTTTGTCAGTTTCATAATAGTTGAAAATTAATGGATCCAAAAAATTCATTCACTAAATTGAGACCACTAGTAGCAACGCGAAAATAATAACTATACCCGTAGTGCATTATAAAAAAGGTTACTCATAATACGAAAATTTCGTATATTGTATTGACTATCAATCTAATACGTTATGAATAACCTAGATGCAATTTACGATTTTATTTTAAAGGAATTAAGAAAATTAACCATCAAAGAAAATTTTTATTTCAAACCAATTAAACCAAAATTATCTGATTTAGAGCTCATTGCAATAAATATTTCTGCGGAATATTTATCGATAGATTCAGAATATCAGTTGTTTAGAT
>NZ_AUAA01000056.1 GCF_000428485.1 Epilithonimonas tenax DSM 16811
TCTCAATCATTCCCTTTAGTTTTGAATTAGAGAGGTATCTAAACAACTGATATTCTGAATCTATCGATAAATATTCCGCAGAAATATTTATTGCAATGAGCTCTAAATCAGATAATTTTGGTTTAATTGGTTTGAAATAAAAATTTTCTTTGATGGTTAATTTTCTTAATTCCTTTAAAATAAAATCGTAAATTGCATCTAGGTTATTCATAACGTATTAGATTGATAGTCAATACAATATACGAAATTTTCGTATTATGAGTAACCTTTTTTATAATGCACTACGGGTTTAAAAGATATTCCCCAAACAAACAGGAAACTTTTTTATCCTGCTTTGTGTAGGCTTCCAACCATTCAGGCAATGGCTTATTGTTTCGGCTGTGATGCTTTTCAATAATTGAGTGCAGAAAATCCGTGCCTTTGGTGTGGTTGGTTTCATCAAATTGCTTTACCTGAATGGCTCTTACATTATTTTGAAAATCAATAAACGGAAAAGTAATTGCTCCAGCTCTGTAACCATTGGCAACCGTTCCCAATCTGTACAACTGTACAACGTTCGTAACCTCATCAATTTCAAAAGGAAAAGCAACATTCTGAATTAAATTTTGCACAAAAACATTCTGCTCATAATTCGACAACGTTTTTTTGAATGTTTCAAAATCAAAATAAATCGGTTTTGGTTTTGGCTGTTCTGTTTTCCGTTGTGGCTTCCATTTTGGAAGTTCTGAATTCTCGCCCTGCTCCTGCTCGCTTATCGATTTTGCGTAACCATCTGAATATGGATTAAGTTGGTAACTGCATTCGGCTTCACGGTCGCATCTTCCGTATTGTTCGGGCAAATATTCATTCTTTTCAGTATCATAATACCTTACCAATCTTTTTTTGGAACATTGCGGACAATGGTATTTTTTACTGCTTTTATCTAATTTGTAACGGTGTTCGGTCTGCATTTTAATAAAAAATATTTTTGTTTTCAGGGCTTCATATTTTTCATACTTTTCATAGATTATGAATTTTATGAAAATAATGAACGTTTTAGAAAACCTTTTTTAATATGATTTTTGGCTTTGAATGAATGCTACATTTCCGTACATATTCCTTTCAATCATAATTCCCAACGCCTGCAATTGCTTTATGAAATTGGTTTTCTTAAATGGTGTGTTTCCATCTTCGTGGCAAAAATTTCTGTATTCGATATACAAATCTTTAATCAACTTGTAATTTGATGGGTTGCTTTTGTAATCATTATCATTCAAAAACATCTGCACGCTGTTGCTTTCCGCTTTGTATTGCTCTACGGCTTTTTGTGATGCTTCACAATCGGAAAAACGTTTTTGCTCCAGTAATCTATTAAGCCCATTCAGCACCCAATTAAATACGCCTGAAAGTTCCGTTTCAATAATCTTTGTATGTAGATTTTTATCCTGTTCGGCTGTCGGTATCGTAACATCAAAAGGAATAATTAAAAATCGTCTGAAATATGCGTTTGTGTGTTCCACATCTTTTGGCAACTCATTACAGTTGAAAATCATCTTTGCATATTGCTTCAAAATAAAAGGTTGTCCGTACGGCAAACGTGCTTCAACAGGTTCGCCCGAAACTAATTGTTTGAATATTGATGCTTCTAAATTGCCGTTTATTTCGCTCGCATAATTCACTAATTTATTAGCCAATTTCGCCCGAAAATATCCATTATCATTGGTAAGGCTTTGTAATGAGAAACTACTTACATTTTCTGCACCTAAAAGCGCATTGACAACCTCAAAAAATACGCTTTTTCCGTTCGCTCCTGTTCCGTATAGAATTAAGGCTTTTTCTTCCTTTAGCGCATTGCTTCCGTGTTTTATGAATACAAAACCCAAATATTCCGCTAAAATTCTTTGGCGTTCTGCATCGGGCAAAACTTTGTTAAGATAAGCTTCAAACAATGGTGCTTTCGCCTGCGGATTGTATTCAAAAGGCAATTGATAAGTGATAAAATCTGCACGCTCAAAAGGTTTTAAATTCGTTCCGTTGGCGTTTATTTCAAAAGTGCCATTCAATAAATTTATCAGTACCGTATCTTTATTGCTTTCAGGCGTTGGCAAATAAGCGGTTGCCAAAAACTGTTTAAATAACTGCTCCCGAAATTGATAAAAGCGTGCAGAAAATTTAGCAACTCCCATTTTTTCAGCCGATTCACCTAAAAATTTTTGAAAGGTTTCTTTGTCAATATCTGCCCAAAAAGTTCCGTTGTATAAATAGATAAAATCGTGATTTTTGCACAATCCCCAACGGTTTTTTTCTGCAAAAAGTAAGGCGTTTTCTATGGATAAAACCAAATAATGTTTAAGATTGAGTTTGAGTTTTTCCAGCTGTTTATTAATTTCCTTTTTCTCATCATTTGATAAGTTTGGGTCTTGCAATTTCTTCCTGAATGTTTCTACCTGCGGAAACGCTAACAGTTCAAAATCCAACGGTTCGAGTTGCTCAATGAGCTGTTGCAATATTTCAGCGTGTGGCGTTGCTTCAGTTTTCTTTATCAATTGCTCAACGTGGCTCAAAATCGTTTCAGGATTTTCGAGGTCGTCAAATACAGGGTTTATTTTCATTGCTTCCATTATTCAAATAGGCTTAATTGTTTAGGAAATTCAGGCAAAAAAGTTTCATTGGTTGTAAATTCTTTTACATACCGTTTTGTTATACTGCATCTTCGTTTCTTCACGAAATACAATTTCCCTGAAAGGCGTAATTCTCGACAATACCAGCATACAAATTCCCTTAAAACGCCTGTTTGCGTATAGACTTCTTTCATCGTTAAAGGTTTGTTGTGAAGTGCTTTGTAAACTATTTCTAATTTAGTATCTTTACCCTGTCTTTTATGCAATGGGTTGTTAGTAGTGTTTTCCATTATTTCAACCCTTTTTTGTTAGACAAATACGCATCTGCTTCCGCTTCTATTTCTGCGGAAGATTTTCTTTTACCTGCTTTCAGGTACTCAATAAGTTCGGTTCGGGAAAAGTACAGGCGTTTAGAGCGCTTCATAAAGGAAATTTCTCTTTTTGAACATTTCGAGTATAACGTTGGTACTGAAAGGTTCAAAAGGTCGCTTGCCTGCTGAATGGTTAAAAGTTCGTCCTGTGGTTGGGTCGTTGGTTGCTCGCTCTTTTTTAATAACAACGCTTTTAGTTCGCTAACTTCTTTAGTTAGTAATGTTACCGCTGTTGGTAACTGCTCGAATGTTAATGCTTCCATTATTACATCAATTTTATAAATTATTATGATGTAAAAGTATAGCGTTTGTTTTATTTAACTACTTGACATTCAGTTAAATAAACTTATATTTAAGAAAATATAAGTTTGTATAAGTCGTTTAATTTGTGTTTGCAATATTTGAAATATAATCTTTCATTGCTGTAACCTCATCATTATCAGTCATCTTATTAAATGTATAATTATTCATTGCTTCATAACTTGCAATACTCCAATCAAATTCGGTCTTGCAGTAATCGTGAAACTTTTTTGCTATTCTTTCCTTTGGTAGTAAATTAAGTTCCTGCATCGCAATAAGTAAAAGTTTTAAACGCTTTCCCTGAATATTTTTGTATTGAATTTTGATGCATTCAACAATGTTTACACTATTTTGGTGCGTAATTATTTCCTCCAAATTATTTGCATTCGTTTTGGTTTTTTGTCGAGGTGGTAATGTTTTTTTTATTGGCGTAACCTCATCAATAAATTTATCTGCAAAATCTACAAGTTTTTGGCAAAACCTCAACAATTCTGAATTGTCTGTTAAATAGCTAATTGTGTATCTATTTTCATCATAATAATTTTTATCCTTAACATTAAAAGTTAAAACTCCAACCTCAAAATAAATATCAAATATTTGCAAGTCATCAACAACAATTAAAGCAGTATGTTTATCGTTGTATTCCATTCTATCCTTAAAATCATTAGGTAAATTTTTAAAATAGCTTTTAACACAATCACTATTTGAATGTAGATTTTCTTCATAAAAAGAAATAATTTCTTTTGCTCTTTCTGAAATCTGTTTTATTTCATTAGTGACTAAAATAGTATTGTTTGTACTTTCAAATCGTTCTGTAAAATGTTTAATATAATCCTGTAATTTCAACATTTCAATATTTGAATGAACATTTATAAGACTTGGTAAATACCTGCCTTTTTGATGTATTACAGGTAATGAGTTGTAATTAACATCGGAAATTTGACACTCAAAAGCCCACGCCACAAAATTTAATTCCCTCATTACGGTTTCAAATACCGTAAATTTTAATTCTTTATAATTTTCCATTGTCTTTTATGCTTTTAAAATTCTACAAATCCAACTGTATTTTATTTGATGCTTCCCTTTTAGATTCATCTACAATTTTGGCGTAAATCTGTGTTGTTTTCAGGTCTTTATGCCCTAACATTTTTGATACGGTGTAAATATCTGTACCGCTAAAAAGCTGTAAGGTTGCGAACGTATGGCGGAAGTTGTGAAAGGTTATTTTCTTTGTTATTCCAGCTTCCAAAATCCATTTTTCTAACTGTTTGTTTTGATATGCAGAATAAGTTAAATTTTCAAAAACGTTTTTATCCTGTTCCATTTCGTTTGGATTTTCTTTGCCTTTGGTCAAATTATACGCCTGTTCAGAAATCGGATAAACCTCAACGCCTTTGGTTTTCTTTTGATTAAAATTGATAAAATAGCCTTGCCCTTTGATGTATTCCATTTCGCTCCAAACCATTTTTTTGATATCGGAAAATCGCAATCCTGTTAATGCAGAAAACAATACGGCACGTTTCAATAATTCATTACTGAAAGGCGTTTTTGCGAGTGTATTAAGTTCCTCAATAGTTAGATGTTCCCTGCGAGTTTCTTCGGGTTTTATCGGGCCTACTTTGGCGTTGAGGTCGGTTTGCAAAATACCGTCTTTGTACGCCTGCTTTATCGTTGCTTTTACTTTGTTGAAATAGGAAACTGCGGAATTTTGGGAAAGGGTTGTTTTGTCGCTCTTTTTGCTTTTGGTAGATAGTAAATAATCTTTGAAATCTTCCAAAACCATTTCGTTAAGGTCGGCAAATTTCAAATTTCCATTGGTAAACGCTTCGAGATAATGAAGTGCTGAAATCCAATTATCGTAATTACTGGCTTTTCTCTTATTGGCTAACTTTCGGAAGTAATCCACAAAATTAATTTCTCCCTGCTCCTTAATTTTGAGTTGTTGTTTTTCGTATTGGCTGTAAATTTCGGGCTTATTCAAAAGGTTTTCCCTTTTTTGGCGTATGCTTTCCGCAATTTTCTGTGTTTCAGCGTTATGATGCTTATCTGTTGAGGTTTTCGGTTTCTCAAAAGTATAAAGCCCTAAAAATTCCCTGCGAGTGGGTTCGCCTGTTTTTGGGTGCGGTATTGGTGGGTAAAAATCCAAATACAGACTTTTACGCCCTTTAGAAATAGGCTTATCTCTTAATGTTACTTTGATGGTCATTGTCTTTTATGCTATTCAAATTTACTTAAAAATATCGTTTATTACTACTTTCGGAACGTACACAAATTTGCCTATCTGCATTTTCTGTACATCATTTCTTTTCATAATCTTCTGTAATGCAGATTGAGAAACTTTAAATTTTTCCTGCACTTCCGAAATCGTATAACATTCTGCAATCTCCAGCGTTTTTAATTGAATTGGCTTTGGTTTTTCCTTTGCTTCAAATAGCTTATCAATTTCGGAACGCTTTACCCTTATCAATCTTTGCCCGATATTGGTAGCGTTAATTTTTCCGCTTTCGATATAACAATAAACCGAACGAACCGAACAATTTAAAAGATGTGCAACATTCTTAACGGTTAAAAACTCTCTCGCTTTTAAGTCCTCAATTGGCTTTTGTCTTATTTGCTGAATTTCCGCTACTGAAACGCCTATCTTTTCCGCTCTCTTACGGGCTTTGTAGGCTCTTTTAGCGCAATCATCAGAACAGTATCGTGTTACGGTCGTCTTCGCAATAAAATCCTTATTGCAATGCTGACAAATACGCTCTATTTCTATGTTGCTACTCATTTCGCTCAATTTTATATC
The DNA here is from genome assembly GCF_000428485.1 of Epilithonimonas tenax DSM 16811. Classification (GTDB taxonomy): domain Bacteria; phylum Bacteroidota; class Bacteroidia; order Flavobacteriales; family Weeksellaceae; genus Epilithonimonas; species Epilithonimonas tenax. Next base: position 6,066 of record NZ_AUAA01000056.1, read on the forward strand.
ATTAAATGTATTTAAGTGCAATTAGATGTAATTAAGTGCAATCAAAAACCTAAAAAAATCGAATTTCTTCAAAAAATTCGTTCGAGGTACAACAAAGGTACAAATTTGTACCGATTATAACAAAACAACGCAAAACAAACGTATATTTGTAAAAAAGAAAAAAGCCCTATAAATAAGGCTTTAGAGTGTATTAATACAGATTTTTTGATTGTTTATTTTGCAGTGATTACTTTCCGATACAGTATCTAAAGAACTGTCTATTGATGGTGGTTTGAATAGTATAAGGTGTACAAAAGTGGTACACTATTCTTTTATTTTTAACATTTTAATCAAATCTAAAAAATACTGTTTAGACCAAATATCCAATACTTTTGGATTTTTGATGAATCTTTCCACATCCTTCTTAGCGATTTCAACATTCAGATTTTCGATTCGCTTTGTTAATAACTCTATGAACTCTGCTTCGGAAATGCTTTCTTTTCCCCAATCAGAACTATCCTTTGCTCTTGATAAAAAATGCTGAAGATTCAGATTAACGCCTTTTCTAATATACCATTCCAAATCGTACCAGTCACGACCTTTAACATTATTTCCCCACTTTCTGAAAAGTAAAGCGTGCATTTTACCCGCAAATAAATCCTCTAGAACAAAACACTTGACATAAAATGAGTACGGTTTTAAAAGTAATTTTTCTTCTGTCTCAAAACCTAACGGCGGTTTTGTATCTACTTCAATTTTTATTTTTAATCCGATATTTTGTTTGATTCCTAATCCTGGAATCGAAGTTTCCAAGATGAGTTCACCCCAAAAAGTTTCTGATTTCAAGAATGCCGATTCTATAGCGGAGACAACTGATTTATGCTTTGTTTTGATGGTTACAACCATACCTTGAGCCAAAAATTCATCCTCAATAAACTTGAGATAATACTCTAAATCGAAATTTTCATCTTCTTGCAACAAAGAAAAGTCTAAATCCTCCGAGAATCGATCAAGGCTATAAAAAATTCGCAAAGCAGTGCCTCCGTAAAATGCTGCTTTCGAAAAAAAACCTCCACGAAATAATCCTGCAAGTGCCAATTGTTGCATTATTTCACGCAATGCCTGTTTGTAATCATCGGCAGTTTTGGGTTGATATTCTGCTATCCAATCTTGTATCATAAATTTTCTATAGTTTTTATAACATTCAACAAAGATTCTTTTTTAGGTGCAAATTCCAACCAAGTTCTCATTTCTTTGGTATTGAATATCTTCAATTGCTCATCATCCATTCTTAGATTTTCGAACAAAAACTTTTGAGCAGAGATTTCACTTCTAATGATGATGCCGGCTGTTGTAATAACTTTGTCCATCAAGGCTTTTTCTGCAGTTGCCATTAAAGAAAATTGCCCATCTCTTATAGAAATTCTTTTTATTCCAAATGAATAATATGGTGTTGGGATTTTGATATATTCGAAGTTACCGAGCGAGTTTGAGAATTTTTTTGATGTTTTGAACGTCATTGAACTTACTGAAAAAACACGTTCCGGAATCAATCCATAAAATGACAATGCCGATTCTACTGAAACATAACTTGGTGTGTAAAGAATATTTGCAATACTGAAGTTCTCGGGTAAAGAATCACTATTCCAAACGTATAAACCTTTTTTCAATGAGATTAGCTTCTGTTCATTAATCAAGGAATGAATTTTATCATTAGGTCTTTTATATCCTTTCAAAAGACTTAGCAACACCTGATGAGGAATCGGGTGTGCAGTATATTTTTGGATTAAGACTTCAATATTCACAGTACAAATGTAAAAATAAAAACAGATAATCGGAAATAAATCGATTATCTGTTTAATATTTCACATTGCAAGTCTGTTTTTTACATTATTTTTATCTGTCTAACAGATGTCAGTATAATATCGTTTTGTAAAATTATTCAAGTTCGAATATATTTTCATCGTCTTTTGAAATTATATTATTTTTTCTCTAGTGTTTTTATTAATATGATTTTTGATGAGATTCTTTTTCAAAATATCAACTTTTGAATTTGCAAAAGGAAAATAATCGGTTAAATTTTCAACATCAAAAAAACTCTTCCCTGAATTTAATTCTACAAATTTTAAAATCATCTTAAATTCTGTTTCTCTTGGATTAGGACTTTCTGCAAAATAGATATGCAAATCTTCAATACAAGCGAGCAACTTAATCTAATACCCTCCAGTATGAGGTTCTTTTTGACCGACTTTATGTACGTAAAATTGTTTAATTCTTTTCTGTATAGGATTTGTTTTTGATGTAGATTCTCCGATATAAAAAATATTCTCGTTGGCATTCCAAAATTTAGCTAAATAGTATCCTACTTATCTTCCTATTTTATGTTACATTTTAAATGCCGTTTAAACGCTGTTTAAATGGCTGTTTTATGAAAATTTTTTATAACTTTACCCTCGATAATTTCCGCCTTTATTGCGATATACAAACAATATAATCAATGACTTATGTAGATTTTTTTTCTAATTTAGGTTTTGACTTCAATACTGATTTGAAGCCAAAGGCTATTGATATTGAGAAAGAAGCTACTTTATACAAAAAACTTGAGAATTCAGTTTTTTACTATAAAAGTCCTAACAATACCAATACTTCCTTTTATCTAATTACTTCTTCTTTAGAAACCGACGAATTTGAGCATTTTAGAAAGTACGTTTGGAATAAGAATGATGCTGATATAATTTTCTATTTTCCTAATGAGGCTGAAGAGGTAGTAATGTACTACGCAAAATACTCGCCTAAGTTTTCAAATAAGGAAAGTGTTTTAGAGGTTTTTTCAACTACAGAAAAGGATTTAGACACCATAGATAAAATTAAACATTGGCAGTTTGATAGTGGTGTGTTTTGGTTAAATTATCGTTCGTTTATTAATAAAGCGAAATACAAAGGGATTGATAAAGAATTAGTTGCTACATTAAAAGCCTTAAAGGAGCAGTTAAATCAGTTATTATTACAATCAATCTCTGATGACAATACTCGGAACGAAGTAGTTCAGGCTTTAATTGATAGAACGCTTTACATTAAGTATTTAGAGGATAACCATATTATCAACTCGTATTTTTTTGGTCACTATTTTAATGATGCCACTCTTAACTATGAGAAATTATTAGAAAATAATGCTAAAAAAGACATCAACGAATTGTATAGTATCATACACGAGATATTCAACAATTCACTTTTTGACACTCCTAAAATTGACGAGAAGTATCTAACAAGTGAGGTTTGCAATATTATAGCAAAGTCTTTTAACCACAATGTAAGTAAGGGGCAATTAAGGCTATTTGATTTCAGATTTGACGTTTTACCTGTTGAATTTATAAGTTACATTTATGAGGTCTTTTTGTCTGAAAAGCAGAAAGAAAACGGCATATATTATACGCCTAAAAAATTAGCTCAGTTAATTGTTGATGATGTAATAAAAGAAGATAAAATAGGTTCAATTTTGGACCCTTCAAGTGGATCGGGAATGTTCTTGATTACAGGGTATCAAAGACTTTTAGAAATTGCCCAAAAGCAGAATTTAGAACCAAAAGACAGTATCGGAAAGATAAAATACCGGACACAGCTTTTGTCTGAAAATATATTTGGAATAGAAAAAGAATTAACCGCTCAACGATTTACGTTGTTCTCTCTTTCCTTGCAGATTTTTATCGGAATTAATCCGGAAGAAATAAAAGAGTTTATTGCTAAAGAACTAAAGGATAATAAGAAAATTAACCTATTTTCGGAATACTCGTTTTTTCAGAATATCAAACACGCAAACACCCTTAATTCTTCAGAAAAACCTTTTGAAGAAATGGTATTTTCATACATAGTTGGCAATCCGCCATTCTTTGAAATTCCTAATACTTCTGAATTCCAAAATGAAATATCATTTTTAAATTCCTACCAAGTTTCATTGCCTGATGGCAATAAAACTCTTGCAAAGAATATTGTAAGTGATGCGCAAATTTCACAATGCTTCTTTTTAAAAATTAAAGACTGGAGCAATCAAGATACAAGATTTGGCTTCGTTTCAAACAGTTCTAATTTTTACTATTCTGAACCGTTTCAAAATTATTTTTATGCTAATTATGGAATTGAAAAGGTTTATGAGCTTTCAAGAGTTAAAAAGATTTTATTTGAAAAAGCAAAAGAAAGTGTCATAGCAGTAATTTTTACAAATAGTAATCGAGATGAAATTATTGATTATTATCCTGTAGATTTAGGTTTGTTTTCCGAAAAACCTTTTGAATTATTGATAATCCAAGAGGATAAAATAATTGAAATAAACCAAAAAGAATTAGTTGACAATAATGTTAGGTTAAGAGATTATTTAGTAGGAAATCAATTTGATTTGGAACTAATAAACTCAGTCGATGAAAGCAGTACGGCTATTGTTAATTACATCAAAAAGCGTGATAACAAGACACTATTTATTCATACTGGTTTGCAGTTAGCAGGTGTAGATGTAATTATTAAAGAATTTGGGATAACAAGAGAAGAATACAATTCAAATAAAAAACAATATCTTGAAAATTATAGTAACAAATATAGTCAACCTGTAAAAAGCGAAGATTTTCCGACACCTCTCATAACTTCTAAAAACATTGATAATTTTGTTATAGAAGGGATTAATTGTTACGCTAATGATATTTCAAATTTTAGACGTAAAGGATATAATGAAGATATTTATGAGGGCGACCGAATTTTATGGGGCAGAATTGGTCAAAATTTGAAAGCAGTCTATACGAATGAAAAAATATATTTCAATTTTGATGTTCACGTTATTAAGTTAACTAACCCAGACCTTTATTATTTATTTACAGCAATACTAAACTCAAGTGTTGCAAACTATTATATAAATCTTGTTCTAAGAAAGAGAATATTTGACTTCCATTCAAAAATCGATAAATCTGATTTTTGCAACATACCTGTTCCAAAAGTACTAAATGAAGAAAAAGCTTCTCAAATATCAGCTATCAGTCAACAATTGTTAAATGGCACTTATCACTATGCTGAAAAAGAGGAAGAATTGAATGAGTTGATATACGATTTGTATGAGCTATCTTATTGGGACAAACAAAGAGTTAGAGATTATTTTCTTCCAAAATCAAGGATTGGAAGAAAGAGAAATGCTTTAGCCGGATATAAGAATACTTTAAAGGAAATAGTAGGATTTTATTTTGAAAGCTCAATAGTCATTGAAGAAACCACTACACATTTCAATTTAATTGTTGTAAAAATATCCTTTAATAATAACTCAAACAGTCCTATTGCTACTAAAGCAAAAAAATATTTGCTTAATGAAATCTTCGAACAAAACCCTAATGCAAACTTTTTAGCAAACCAGGAAAAGATTTTCGGAAAAGACTGTGTATTCATTATTAAAGAAGATATAAATAAAAACTGGACGGAAACCAAAGCCTTTGAGGATGGGCAGGATATTTTAAAACGCTTAATACCTAATGTGAATGGAGAGGGAGTACATTAGGATTAAGAAACCAGCACCATTACCATTCGATACTCGTCAGCTTAAATCATTAGATGATGAGTTTTGGAAAAAATGGGTATTTTATTATTTGCTTGACTTCTATAAGAACTACGATAGTGTAGAGTTAAAATCCAAAATTGAAGAAGAAAAGAAAAAGCAGTATCCAAGAACCGAAAGGGAAATTGCAAAATTTGTACGTCTAAAACTGAAAGCAAACAGAGAATTTGGATTTAATTTTTCCGTTAAAGGAGAAGAAACCAATGATGAGGATGTAGAAGGTAATTATGATATTACCATTCATAATACATACTGGAAAAATCAAGACTTTTATTTTGAATGCAAAAATTTAGATGGTAGTAAAGATTTAACAGACAAGTATGTTTGTTACAATACCTATAAGAAAGATGCTAAAAATGAAAACATTTTTGATGGTGGGGTTTTACGTTATTTTAATGGAAAATATGCCCAAAACCTAACCTTTGGCGGAATGATTGGCTTTATAATAGATGGCGACAGCACCAATATAAAAACAGCAATTCTTAAAAAATTAAGTGATAAATTTCTGATTTCTCCCGAGGGCGATTTAATTAGTACAAAGGATAATTCAATAGAAGAAAACTCATTTACTTTTGACAGCCTACACTCACGTCTGAATACAGCATTTACAATACACCATTTGCTTTTTGACTTCGCAAAATAAAACAAACTTCATTCTGAAGTTATAATTTTATTCGGTACATTCTGCACCTCATTACTTTGCTTTAAGAGGATAAGTAAGATAACCTTTTTTGACCAAAAACATTTTTTATTTTTTATCTCCGATAAAAAACAAGCCACTTTGCACCTTTTCGGTGCAAACCGAAACAAGCACTTCGTTGCTTTGCTTCAAATCATCCCGATAAATCGGTTTTTGTATTTCTACGAAATACAAAAAATAAGTTTTGTAGAAAGTTACTTATCCTACTTGCTTTTTTAATGTGGGGCAAAACAAAATAGCATAATAAGTTAATTTTGTACTTTTATAGATAGTAAAAACAACTGTATTAAAGAATAAAATGGATTTAGAAATAAAATCAAAAGCTTTAAAGGAGCTAGTTTCAACATATAATACTGAATGGTTTCTTGGCGACATATCATTTTTAATGAAGAATATAGGTCGAGCTCAAGACCAATTAGGAAAATTGTCCTCACCTCTTAGGCAACTATATTATCTTGCTGGTTTGAATATAAGTTCAAATCCTGAAAATGGTATAGATATTCAATATAACCCTGAAAAGTGGGAACAGATAGTAACGTTACTAAATGAAATAGAAGCAGAATATCATAAGATATTCTTTACAGAAAATCCTGAAGAAGTTACTGAAGAGTGGAAAAAGACAAGACGGGTTGCAATGCCATCGTTTCTATCTTATTTTAACCAAGGACCACTAAACTTTGAAGAACAAGTAATAAACTGGATTAGAGACTTGTTTACTCCGATGGATGATATTATTCAAAATGAAACAGGATTAATAACCCAAGATTTCATTCAATTCTATGAAAATATTGACCAGCTAAATCAAAAAAACTTTCAAGCATTTTCAACTAAAAAAGAATTATTAAGACCGAACTGGAAAGAATATACGAAAGTACAAGTTGGTGTAGTTGACGGAGTGCCTGATTTTATAAAAGAAATGGGCGAAAAGAATATGCACCTTTATAATTTTATGGCCGACCACGGTATAATGGATAGATTTTACCCAGAAGAACTTGTTTCTGATACTCTACCTATTGAGAAAGTTGAAAAGATTTTACAGCTATTATCTACAAAACGAGAAGAAAAAAACTTTTTATATTATACAGAAACTAGACCCGGTAATCCGCTATATGAAAAGCCAATATTATCAATTGATGATAAAATGTTTCAGGTTTTCGAAGTAAAGCAAGTTATACACGCTATTGAGACATTACTGGAAAGAGTAACAACTACAACAAAAGAGCATCAGACTAAGTATGTAGAATTAAAGGGTAAATTATTAGAGAAAAACATAGTTGAGCTTTTCTCTAAATTTTTTGGCAATGACTTTAAATTATTTCAAAGCTATTATGTCGATGGTTGCGAGCAAGATATTTTAATCCTATGGAAAAAATATGCCTTTATAATTGAAGCAAAAGGTTATTCACTCCGAGAACCTTTCAGAAATCCTGAAAAAGCGTTCGTTCGGATTAAAGATGATTTTAATGCTTGTATTGGCTATGGTTATAAACAAACTCGTAGAGTAGAAGAGAAATTTATCAATCAAGAACCTCTAAAAATTACTGACAAAAATGGCAATCTTATTGATGAAATTGATACAACACAATTTGAAAAGGATTTTTCAATCATAGTAAATCTTAAAACATTCGGACAGATACAATGTGATTTATCTACACTTATACAATTAGAAAAGGACGATGATATTTTTCCTTGGGTTGTTAAACTTGATGACCTGGAAGTTTTTATTTTAACATTGATAGCTCGTAAGCAAAAACCTGAAGTGTTGGTGGAATTCCTTTTAATGAGAGAAAGTTTACACGGGAAATTAATTTGTGCCGACGAGTTAGAGATTTGCGGAGCATTTTTGAATAAAAAATTACCTCAAAAACAGATAGATAAAACCGATGTAATTGCTACTGCTCCGGATTTGGCAGATATTTTTGATGAACAGTATCGTAAAACAATGGGATTTAGGGATGAGAAATATTTGTATGAAAAACAAAGTGGAAAATTTATGTTTTATTGAAATATTACTAAGTAATATACTTTAATGAAATTTCACATAACTAGCTAATAACCTTTTCTCCCACGCTCTGCCCACGCCAAGAAAAAATACGGCATAAGCCAGGCGCCAACCGCACAAGCCCAACGCTTCGCCTGTCTTCTATGGCATTGCCACCGATTTGCAACTGTCATACTTTTTGCGTTGTTTTTGCCAACGCGCTACAGCACATTGCCATCCTCGTTCCTGCGGTGGCAAAGAGCTGTCCCAACACCCAAAAAACAAAGCAAAAAATAAAAAAAGCCTCAATATACAGTAACTATGTAGGAACATTACTTCATTTTATAGACTAAATTGACCATCTAGCTCCAAAAATGCAGAATATTTGAGTTATTTTTACTAAAAATCCCAAGATAGGATAGTGGAATTACGGAAAAAGGCTAGTGGAATTACGGAAATCTAGTTGTTAAATTAAATCCTAAAAAGATGAAAAAACCTAATAAAAAAACCATTAAAGCAATGGAAGAACTTAAAGATGGTAAAGGTGTAAAATTCAATAGTGCTAATGAACTATTCGCCGTAATAACGGAAAATGAAGGTTACGAAGAAAACCTCAAAAGAATCTTTGAATTAATGCAAACCGAAATCAAACCCGGTTCAAAAGAATCTGATGAATTAGAAGCACTTTCTATTTTGGTAAAAGATTATGAAAACGAAATTTATCCTATGGATAAACAAATTGTAAGTCGTGAAGAAATAATGAAAGCTCTAGAATAATGGAATATTATAATCAGAGAAAACAAAATCCAATCGAGTATCGTGATTTGTTAATAGAAAATATAATTCTTGAGTCTGCACCATTCGACCAGGTTGAAATTACAATCGTCACTGATAAAATAATATTAAAGAAACTCGTAGTGCATTATCAAACTAATGCAATTTTAATATTATTCATTTTTCTATTAAATACAAAAACATTTACAAATTGAATGAAAGTTAATGCTGTTATTTTGCTCAATATCCTTGTTTTAAAACCTTCAAATGATTTTGCGTAGTTGTTTCTGATTTTAAATTGGTCACAAAGCTGAGAGAATAATGTCTCTATTCTTTTTCTCGATTTTCTGAAAATATATTTTTGTTTTTGATAATTTTTTT
>NZ_AUAA01000057.1 GCF_000428485.1 Epilithonimonas tenax DSM 16811
GCATCTAGGTTATTCATAACGTATTAGATTGATAGTCAATACAATATACGAAATTTTCGTATTATGAGTAACCTTTTTTATAATGCACTACGGGTTAAGGCATGAAGAAAATCTTTACTACTCTACTTTCTTTCGGAATGGTCGCTAGTGCATTTGCACAATGGAGCCCAACTTCTATGAAAGGAGAACAATTACGAAAAACAGGAGCAACGAGTTTGTACTCTGTTGATTTGGATGCTATCCGCGCGCAGCTAGCAAATGCTCAACCAACCGGAAAAAACAGCAAACCCGTTATCATTAATGTACCAACTCTTGACGGCAAAGTTGAAAAATTTGCTGTGTACAGTTTACCTGTAGTGGTACAATCTTTGGCAGATAAGTACCAATTAGGATCGTATGTTGGGACAGGTGTGGATGATCCAGAAAAATACATCAGATTTTCTGTAGCGCCAAATGATTTCCAATCAATGATCATCAAAAATGGTGTCTACGAGTTTGTTGAACCACAGAACAAAGAGAAGACAGTGTATGGTGTTCATCCCAAAACAAACAAAACAAGTGGTGCTAATGGATCTTGGTTATGCGAAAGCACAGAACCAACTCTTACAAAAAAGCAGATCGATAAACTAGCCAACGGGTCAGATTTCTCTAATAATCCAAAAGATTTCTCAAAATCATCTGACCAAAAGTACAGAACAATGCGTTTGGCAATGTCTGTAAATGGAGAATATACTGCGTACCACGGCGGAACTGTAGCAGGCGCATTAACGGCTATCAATGCTACTTTGACACGTTGTAATGGTGTTTTCGAAAATGATTTTGCACTGCATTTGATTTTACAAGATTTTCCATCTGTTATCTATACCAATGCAAGCACAGACCCTTACTCAACAACTCTGAGCGCTTGGAACCAACAGTTACAAACAGCCCTTACAACAAATGTTGGAAGTGCTAATTATGACATCGGCCATATGTTTGGCGCATCAGGAGGTGGTGGAAATGCAGGTTGCATCGGTTGCGTCTGTGTTGATCCAACCGCTGGAACTCCTCTAGGAAAAGGTTCTGGTATCACTTCTCCTGCGGACGGAATCCCACAAGGAGATAATTTCGATATTGATTATGTAGCCCACGAAATGGGACATCAATTAGGTGGTAATCATACTTTTTCGATGAGTCTTGAAGGTACTGGTCAAAATGTTGAACCAGGATCCGGATCTTCTATTATGGGATATGCAGGTATCACAGGAGCAACAGATCTACAGGCACATTCAGATCCTTATTTCCATATCAACAGTATCATTCAGATCCAGACCAACCTTACCAGCAAGACTTGTGATATCGAAACTGCAATTACCAACCAGCCACCAGTGGTGGTTGCGATGCCTGATGTAACAATTCCAAAAAGTACTGCATTCGTTTTGACAGCTCAGGCATCTGACGCAGAAGGTAACCCAATCAATTATTGCTGGGAACAGACTGATAACGCAACATCTACTACGTCTACTTCTAATTTAGGTAACAATACAAATGGCCCTACTTTCAGATCGTTGAATCCTACGACAAGCCCAACAAGATATTTCCCTAAGCTCAGTACAGTTTTAGCAGGAAATCTGAAAAACACCGCCGATTGGGAAGCTGTTTCTACAGTTGCGAGAACGACTAATTTCAAAGTAACTGTAAGAGATAACAATCCAGACAAGACTCAACAACAGACACAATATGGAACTCAGAGAGTAACTGTTGGTGCTGCGGGACCTTTCAAAGTCTCTTCAACAAAAGTTTACAACAACGCTCCAGGGGCATTTACTTGGGACGCTGCCGGTACGACCGCAGCTCCTTATAATGTAGCGAACGTGAAAATAGACTACACCACAGATAACGGTGCAACTTGGACCGTTTTGGCTGCTTCTACCGCCAATGACGGTACAGAAAACCTAAGCTTTGCAGGTATTGCTACTAATACAATTCTTACAATCAGAGTATCAGCTATCGGAAACATCTTCTACGCTGTTGGAAAAGTAACTGTTTCTGCAATGGTAACTTGCGACGGTTCTGCCCCGGCTGCGTTAGTGGCTTCTTCAATCACGCAAACAGGAGCGAAAATAGATTGGGATGCTATCGCAAATGCAACTTATATTTTAAGATATAAAAAAGCAACAGATGCAACGTGGACAGAAGTTAACAACCTTTCAGCCAATACTTATACCATAGCAGGACTTACACTTAACACACCTTACAATGTAAGTGTTGCAGCGATTTGTACAGGAACCATTGGTACATATGCTAATCTTAACTTTACCACTGCAGGCATTGCTTACTGTACAGCAGGTGCAACATCTACAAGTTTTGAGAAGATCACAAATGTGAGTTTTTCCAATATCAATAATGCATCTACAGCTACAGCTGGTTATGAAGATTTTACATCGATAACAGGAAATATAGAAAAAGGACAGACATATAACTTCTCTTCTTCTTTCACCGGAACATCGTACGCTGCTGATCAGGTTTTGGTTTGGATCGACTTCAATCAGGATGGAGATTTTGAAGATGCTGGTGAATTAGTTTTAACTACACCTACGAAAGTTTCTCCTTGGACAGGAAGTATTACCATCCCTGCAACTGCAACAACAGGTAAAACCAGAATGAGAGTGAGACTTCATGATTCCTCTCTAAGCGGCAACCTTACACCTTGTGGAACATCTACCTATGGACAGGTTGAGGATTACTCAGTAAATATTGGCTCATTAGCAATAGTTGATGTCAAGAAAAACAACACCAGCGTTTATCCAAACCCTGCTAGTGATGTTATCAACATTTCTAATGTTTCTTCTAAAACCAAATTTGAAATATACAACGTTGGTGGTCAATTGGTAAACCAAGGAACGACGGATGGAAAAGTAAATGTTTCTAAACTGACCAAAGGTGTTTACATCTTAACAGTAGAATCTAACGGAGAAAAATCTCAAACCAAATTCATCAAGAATTAAGATCTAGATTTTAACCATAAGAAATCCCCGAATTAACTTTTTCGGGGATTTTTGTTTTTAAACAAGTAAGCTATCAATTAAGTTCTGTGATAAAGATATCAGTTTCGGCTGTTAAATTGTCTCTGTCAGAATTATTATAGATCACATAATCTGCCAGCTTCATCTTATCTTTTTCCGGCATTTGATTTTGCATGATGTTCTCAATTTCTCTGTAGGTTTTGTTATCCCTATCCATTGTTCTTTTGATCCTTAGATTGTCATCAGCTGTTACTAAAAGTGATTTATAGCACTGTTCATTCAGTTTCAATTCAAACAACAGGGCTGTTTCTTTAAAAACAAACTCTGCAGTTTGAGCAGCCACCCATTTTTCAAAATCACTTCTCACTGCAGGGTGAATCAAGCGATTCAGCTGATCCAAAAGTTCAGCATCATTAAACACTTTGTCGCCCACATACTTTCTATTATAGACTCCATCCAAATAAGCTTCTCTGCCTAACAGTGCAATAATCTGATTTTTTAATTCAGGATCTTGATTGACAATATTTTTTGCCTGATCATCTGAGTAATAAACCGGAAAACCTTTGTTTTCAAGCAATTTTGCAACAGATGTTTTTCCGGATCCTATTCCGCCAGTTAACCCAATGATCCTGGGAGGAGGAATATCTTCCTGATTTTGATTGATATCTTGTATTTCCATAAATTTATTTAATAGCCAAAAACTTCATTAAAACTGAAGGTCTGATCCAGCTTCACACCTCTTTCTGTCATTTTCACACTCGCCAACTCGTTGTTTGCATCGTGTTCAAAAAACAAAAGGTAGTCATTATCGACGCATTGTTTCAAAAATTTTCCTTTTTCTTCCATAGTCAGCATCGGTCTGGTATCGTATCCCATGACATACACTTGCGGAATATGGCCAGCCGTCGGGATAAGATCTGCCGCAAAAACGATCGTCTTTTCCTGATATTGCAAGACAGGCAGCATTTGTTTTTCCGTATGTCCATCCACAAAGATCACATCCATTTTTAGATCTGGAGCAAAACCATAATTTCCGGTTGTTGGTAATGGTAAAAAATTCAGTTGTCCGCTTTCTTCCATCGGTAAAATATTTTCTTTCAGGAAGCTTGCTTTTTCTCTGGGATTTGGATCTGTTGCCCATTTCCAATGATTCTCGTTGGTCCAGAAGTTTGCATTTTTGAAAGCTGGCCTGTAGCCAGATCGGTCATCATTCCATTCCACCGCGCCTCCGCAATGGTCAAAATGAAGGTGCGTCAAAAACACATCCGTAATATCATCTCTTACGAAACCGAATTTCTTCAAGTTCACATCCAAAGAATCATTGCCCCAAAGCGAATAATGTCCGAAAAATTTCTCGTCCTGTTTGTCTCCAAGTCCGCAATCTATAAGGATCAATTGTTTGCCGTCTTCTACAAGAAGCGAGCGTGTGCCCAATTCGATCAGGTTTTTTTCGTCAGCAGGATTTGTTTTTTCCCAAAGTGTTTTGGGAACAACGCCAAACATAGCGCCACCATCTAGTTTGAATTTCCCACATTGGATTGGATAGAGTTTCATAGGTATTTATATTTTTAGAGAATTGCTAAGTCACACTTCTATTTTGCCTCATCAATTCTGCCATTTTTTTTCGTTGTCAAAATCTGATTGGTCTAAATTAAGAATAATTTTTTCAAAATCATTGTCATTTCTATTTTGACTTAATTTATTTGCGATATAGATTTCTGTCGGAACTATATTGATTCCGAAAGCACCTTTCATTTCTTTCCTAACCATTTCATCACCCATATTTCCAACCAACATTGGACATTTTTGAGCTTTTTCATATTTAAAAGTAAGCTTTTCCAAATGTTGATACAATTCTTCATCCGTCATCAATTTCACTTTTCCTCGGATCTGAACCGCTTCATAATTCCAGGTGGAGACGTTCGTTTTCTCATACCAGGAAGATGATATGTAGGAATGCGCACCTAGAAAATCACACAAAACCTCATCGCCATCTTTCAAAACTTTAGCCTGAAAATTGGCTTTGGAAATATGCGTTTCCAGATAAAAATGGTCATGATTGTCATTCAGTAAAAACATAGAATGTGTTGCTGACAATTTTTCTTTATCAGAAATCAAAAGCGCAAAAGCATTTTCACTGATGATTTTCTTCATCAATGCCTGGTCTTCGGATTTGTAAATTTTTGGGATGAACATCTTACTTAAAGATTGATTTCGGAGAATACATTAAAACAACTCTCCCGGATTCTTAGGCCTTGCAATTCCTAAATGTTTGTACGCCTTATCCGTCACTTCCCTTCCGCGTGGCGTTCTGATGATAAAGCCTTCCTGAATCAGGAATGGTTCATAAACTTCTTCCAAGGTTTCCGGATTTTCGGCAATAGACGTTGCCAAAGCAGAAATTCCCACAGGCTTTCCTCGAAAATTTTCTATCATCACGCGCATAATTTTATTGTCCATATCATCGAGACCAAATTCGTCAACGTTTAAAGAATTCAAAGCGAATTTCGTAATTTCGATTTCGATTTCACCATTTCCTTTTATTTCCGCAAAATCACGGACTCTTCGCAACAATGCATTCGCAATTCTCGGTGTTCCACGGCTTCTTCTGGCAATTTCCAAAGCAGCATCTTCATAAATTTTCACGCCCAAAACTCTTGCACTTCTTTCGATAATCATTCCCAAAAGTTCAATCGTATAATATTCTAATCTGGACTGAATTCCGAATCTTGCGAGCATTGGTTTGGTCAACATTCCGGAACGTGTCGTCGCACCGACCAAGGTAAAGGGATTGAGCCCAATCTGTACAGAACGTGCATTGGGGCCGGTTTCCAGCATAATATCAATCTTATAATCTTCCATTGCAGAATACAGATATTCTTCTACAATCGGCGAAAGACGGTGGATCTCATCTATAAAAAGGACGTCATTTTCTTCAAGATTAGTCAATAATCCGGCTAAACTTCCTGGTTTATCAAGTACAGGACCAGAAGTAATTTTGCAACCAACGCCCAACTCATTCGCAATAATATGGGCTAAAGTTGTTTTTCCCAAACCTGGCGGGCCGTGCAAAAGAACGTGGTCTAAAGCGCCACCACGATTTTTCGCAGCAGCTACAAAAACTTCCAGATTGTCTAAAGTTTTTCTCTGTCCGGCAAAATCACCAAAACTCTGCGGACGGATTTTTTCTTCCTGAATCAAATCGTCATTGGAATAATTCTCTTTATCGGGATGTAAAAAATCGGGCATAGATAGAACTTAGGTATTAAACTTTAGATATTAGACTTAAAATCAATGCTTTAAATACTAATTCTTTATAAGAAAATTAAACTCAAAGATAGCGAAAAATTCAGTGAATTACGGTTTCAGTTTCTCGGTTTTGGAGATGATTTTTTTTAATTGGATTTTCTCGTCTGCCTTTAGTTTTCGCTGAAAAATTCCGTCTTTAGGATCTTTGCCAAGGTACTGAGGAAAAATCCCGTAATAGTCATAAAGCTTGAGATCATAGAGATTAAGCGCCGGAAAATGAACCTTGTCCACAGGATCTTTCGAAGCATTGAAGTGGAAGTTCCCTATTTGATATGTTGGAATGACCTTCATCTGACCAATGACTTTAGGCTTATAAAATTGAGACCAACAGAATCCTGACATTTGTTTACCTATATTAAATCTTTGTACAAATCCCGGGACTGTGAAAATAATGGCTATAAAAATAGAAAGAAAGGCGGCTATAAAAACAGATTTTTCTTTTGATGTATTTTTGAACAAGAGAAATAAGGCAACCACATAAACATCGATAAAAAATCGATATTGTGCAGAAAAACAGATGATGAGAACCGTTTTCAAAATCAAACAAATCAGCAATAAATAGTAAAATTTTTTCTTTTGCTTCAGTGTAAAAGCGGCTATAATCCATAATGAAATGAGAATGCCGATATTCAAAACAGATTTAAAACCAATGGTGAACCAATGCCATACTTGGTCTGAAAAATCAAATCCTGAAACCTGCTGATAGGAATATTTCATATCATAGGATTTCATCATGCCCATCTGTGAGGAATAGGTGAGCACCTCCTGACTCGGTTTCCAGGGCAAATTAAAATCAATGAAAGAAACAGGAAACATCGGAAATCCAAAGAGCCAGATATTTTTGAATACCAAGAGAGTTCCGAAAACGATAAATGGAATAATTGATTTTAAAGTCAATTTTTTTTGACTGAAAGTATGTAAAACAACAAAAAGTGGCAACCAGAAAACAATGGATTTGATGCAGAAGGCAAATACTGAAAGATAAAGAATCATGGACGACTCTTTTTTATTAAGAAGTTCATTGATGACAATTAAAGCCATCACTAAGATCGGCAAATCGGGACTTGGCTGCTGAACAAAGAGTAAAAAAACCGGAAAGAAGATCAGTAAAAAGTACTGCTTTCTCTCATAAATGTAAACCAGAAAGAGCAGCAATAAGTACGAATTGATCTTCAAAAATGGATCTGCGAAATGGGAAAACCCGGCTTGATAAATGTGCCAAAAAGAAGTCTGACCAAGCAAGAGGTCCAGATTCGAAATCCCTTTGACAAATCCTAGCTCTTTTAAATAAGAAACAGTGGGAACATAATAGCCATAATGATCAAATAAATAAGGTGAAAACGAAGCTGCAAAAACGATGGTCAATAAAAAGAAGTAAAACCAAAAATCAAGTTTTATTTTGAAACCGACTCGTTTTTGAACCAAAAAAAACCATAAAAGTCCAATAAGTGCAGAGGTGGCCATTACAATTTCTACAACTAGATCTAGCGGAGAGACCAATGCAATGACTGTCTGCAGAAGTGTCATGCCCATCATGCCTAAAAAAGACGTCCAGACAAAATTCTGATCTTTGATTTTCAGCATGCTTCCTATCGCAATTCCGTTTCCGAAATTGACAACCGATAGCACAAAAAGAGTAATAAGAATAGAAAGCATAAAAAAGATTGCCTAAAAATAAGCAATCTTTCTGTGTAAAAATATATATGAAGAAATTTACTTCTGCACCCGTCCAGTTTTTCTGTCATTGGCTCTACCAATGGTATAGCCTGTTGCACCACCTGCAACACCGCCAATCACGGCACCTAAACCAGGATTTTTTCTGGAAATAATGGCACCAGCTGCCGCACCACCTACGGTACCAATCACAGTACCTTTTGCTGCACTACTCCATCCTTTTTTCTGCGTGGCAGTTGTACCTGTAGAACTGGATGTACCAGAATTAGAGGCAGTTGAGCCTGATGATGATGATGACGATGAGCCACCACCAGAATTACCTGAAGATGAGCTTCTTTTAGGCGTCGATTTTTTGGCAACCCTGTTGGCTTCCGCTTTTCTATCTGCTTCTTTCTGCTCTTCTACTTTGTTTAGACTGTCTTTTTGTTTTTCGAAAGTTATCTTTTCTTTCTCTATGGCAAGTTTCTGTTTTTCCAAATCGATCTGTCTCACTTGATAATCTAATTTCTGCTGTTCAAGAGAAACAGGTGGTACTTTCTCATCCTTATTACAAGAAGTCAATATCAAAGTCGCTGCAAGTCCTGTTAAGAATAACTTTTTCATAATTTAAAATTTTTTCACAAAAAGTGAATGATTGAGTTACTCTTTTCAATTATTATTCCAAAAAACAAAAACTGTGTTAAAGTTTGTTAAGTCAAAAAAAAGCCGCCTCGTTGATCTAAACAAGGCGGCGTTACAATTGATGTTGCAATTTCTTAGAAAAGCTCTTTTCTGATAATGTTTTGCGAACGCTCCGGTCCTACAGAAACCAGATAAACATTAATCCCCAGATGCTCCTCGATAAACTCGATGTATTTTTTTGCATTCGTAGGAAGTTCATCGTAAGTTCTGGCGTTGGTGATATCTTCATCCCAGCCTTCTAGTTCGACATATTGAGGTTCGTAATCGTACAGTTTGGTTGTAGAAGAAGTGAAATAATCGATTATTTTCCCGTCTTCTGTTTTGTATTTTGTAGCGATTTTCAAAGGG
The DNA here is from genome assembly GCF_000428485.1 of Epilithonimonas tenax DSM 16811. Taxonomy (GTDB): domain Bacteria; phylum Bacteroidota; class Bacteroidia; order Flavobacteriales; family Weeksellaceae; genus Epilithonimonas; species Epilithonimonas tenax. The sequence goes on from NZ_AUAA01000057.1 coordinate 9,018, forward strand.
GAAATTCCCGAAAGAACATCTAGTTTGGTGATGACCAGATTATTGATTCCGTTTATCATCGTAGCGTGTTTCAATGACACCAAATCCAGCCAGCCTGTTCTTCTAGGCCTGCCTGTTGTTGCACCAAATTCAAATCCAATTTGACGGATATTCTCACCCAATTCATTATCCAACTCTGTAGGGAAAGGTCCTTCACCAACTCTTGTGGTATAGGCTTTTGCAACACCTATGAGATTCTGAAGACTTGTTGGCGGCACTCCCGCTCCGGAACAAACGCCACCAGTTGTGGGCGAAGAAGAAGTTACATAAGGATAAGTTCCAAAATCAATATCCAACATGGCAGCTTGCGCGCCTTCGAACAAAATATTTTTCCCGTCGTGGATCGCTTGGTTCAGTTCCAATTCTGTATCTACAATCCTGTCTTTTAATCGTTCCCCTAAAGCTAAAAATTCATTGTAAATCTCATCAAATTCTAAAGTCGGTTTCTCGAAATACTTTTCGAAAAGAGAATTTTTTATTTTTAGATTTTTTCTGATTTTCTCTGATAAAACTTCCGGATTCAGAAGATCGATCATTCGGATTCCTACTCTCGCAATTTTATCTTCATAGCAAGGTCCGATTCCCTTTTTGGTAGTCCCAATGTGGGTTCCTTCCTGTTCTTCTTCTCTGTAAGTATCAAGCAGGATATGGTAAGGCATAATCACGTGCGCGCGTCTGCTGATGAAGACGTGATCTGTCTTCAGGCCTTTGGCTTCGATCTGGCCAATTTCTTTAAGAAAAGCTTTTGGATTTACCACCACGCCGTTGGCGATGATACATTTGCCTTTGCATTGCAAAACGCCCGAAGGCAGAAGGTGTAATACAAATTTCTCATCTCCTACATATACTGTATGACCAGCATTATCACCACCCTGAAAACGTACGACATAATCCGATTTTGCAGAGAGAACATCCGTGATTTTTCCCTTTCCTTCATCTCCATACTGGAGACCTACAACTACGTAAGTTGACATATTTTTTACTTTTTTTAGATTATTCACAAAGTTAAATCTTAAATATTGGCTGGCAAAATTGAATGCATAAAAAACCCTCTTACTAATGAAAATAAGAGGGCAAAAACACAAATGATGAAAAAAATTATAAATGCATGTTGAAGTCATAAATCACTTCGCATCTACAATACAATTTTCAATGCAAAAATCGTACTTTTTTTTGTTTATGATCCTAATAAATAACAAACTTTATGACAGCAACCTTATTATTTTATCCAAAAATTAAAATTGACTCTAAAATATAAACTTATTTTTCAAAACAACAAATTAAAATCAACTAAAAATTAGAAGAAATGTTCTTACAAAATCAGTAGTATAAAAAATCAAGAATATGCATCCTATTTTACCGCAAATAAGAAAATAATCAACCAATCAAAAGCTATTTTATGATATTTTTTAATTTAAAACCATTAATCATTTTATTTTAAAATTAACAAATGTACTTTTACAATATAATTTTAATCATAATCATCAAAAAACAATAATATAATGTGTGGAATTGTATGTGTGTTTGACACCAAACAAAAAAATGAAGCGATAAGGCCTCAGATCCTGGAAATGTCTAAAAAAATAAGACACCGCGGACCAGACTGGTCAGGAATATACCAGCACGACAACGTCATTTTCTCCCACGAGAGATTGGCAATTGTAGACCCTACATCCGGGAAACAACCATTATTTACCAAAGATCATAAAGTAGCATTAGCCGTTAATGGCGAAATATACAACCATCAGGACCTGAGAGCTGAGTTCCCTGATTATGAATTCTTGACCCAATCTGACTGCGAAGTGATCCTGGCTCTATACAAAAGAGACGGTAAAAACTTCCTTGAAAAACTGAACGGCATTTTCGCTTTCGCCTTATACGACGAAGAAAATGACGCTTACCTCATCGGAAGAGATCATATGGGAATCGTTCCTTTATATATGGGTTGGGACAAGAGCGGAAGCTTTTATGTGGCATCAGAATTAAAAGCCCTTGAAGGTGTCTGTAATAAAATAGAAGAATTTTTACCCGGTCATTTCCTTTACAGCAAAGACGGACAGGAACTGCAACAATGGTACAAAAGAGAATGGACAGAATTCGACAATGTAAAAGACAACCCGACAGATATTGCCGCCATCAGAAAAGGACTGGAAGAAGCCGTTCACAGACAGCTGATGAGTGATGTGCCTTATGGTGTTTTACTTTCCGGCGGTTTGGATTCTTCTATTATTGCTGCGGTGACTGCAAAATACGCAAGACAAAGAGTAGAAAGCGGAGACACGCAAGAAGCCTGGTATCCTAGATTGCACAGTTTTGCCGTTGGATTGGAAGGTTCTCCGGATCTGGCAGCTGCGAGAAAAGCAGCGGATCATATTGGTTCAGTTCACCACGAAATTAAATATACCGTTCAGGAAGGTTTGGATGCAATTAAAGACGTAATCTATCATTTGGAGACTTATGATGTTACTACGATCCGAGCATCCACGCCAATGTATCTCCTTGCAAGAGTGATCAAATCTATGGGAATCAAAATGGTATTATCAGGAGAAGGATCAGATGAATTATTCGGAGGTTACCTGTATTTCCACAAAGCACCATCTGCGCAGGCTTTCCACGAAGAAACTGTGCGTAAATTAGGAAAACTACACCTCTACGACTGTCTAAGAGCCAACAAATCTCTGATGGCCTGGGGAATAGAAGGACGCGTACCTTTCCTAGACAAAGAATTTATGGACATCGCAATGACCATCAATCCTAAAGATAAAATGATCACGCCGGAAAGAATGGAAAAATGGGTTCTGAGAAAAGCTTTTGAAGACCTGTTACCGGAAAGCATTGCCTGGAGACAGAAAGAGCAGTTCAGCGACGGTGTTGGCTACTCTTGGATCGACACTTTGAAACAGGTGGCAGAAGATGAAGTGACGGACGAGATGATGGCAAATGCGAAATTCAGATTCCCGATCAATGTGCCGATGAGCAAAGAAGAATACCGATACAGAACGATCTTCGAAAGTCATTTCCCAAGTGATTCTGCAGCAAGCTGTGTTCCTTCTGTTCCATCTGTAGCTTGTTCTACGCCTGTTGCATTGGAATGGGATGAAGCTTTCAAAAACGCTAATGATCCAAGCGGAAGAGCGGTGAAAGTGCACGAAACTGCTTATTAGAAATTTATTAAAACTACATAAACTAACTACAAAGGAAAACCACAAGTCTTGGCTTGTGGTTTTTTTATGTTTAATTGTTTTGAATTTTTATTTTTTCACAATAAAAATACTAATTTCAAATTGGGTTTTTATTGGAATATTATAGATTTTCGCAGATGACCAATAGCCTAATTCCTTCATTTTAAAAACTTCCTCAACAGCCAATTTAGTATCGGCATCACTATATTTCTGGATCTCAAATTTTTCAAGATTATTATTTTCGCCTATAGTTACCCGAATGTGGTTTTCTCCTTCTTTAGCATTTTTGGGAAGTTTAAAATTATTAAATAACAACATTCGAAATTTAGTAGTACCTCCTTTGAATTCTGCAAAGATTTCTGAACTATCACTAGTACAATTTAGCTTTTCCCTTTCACATTTTTCATAAAATTCTTTCGACTTCTGATTTAGAGAATCTATAGTTTTAGCTTCTCTTTCTGTGGGTGGAAATCTTTTTATATTTTCCAAGGTTGATACATAATATTTTAAACTTGTAGAGTTTGCTGTACAACTGCAAATAAAAAACAACAGTAATATGAAGATCCAATTTTTCATCAATAAGCATTTACCTTTCACTTCTATCTTTACTAGTTAGTCCATTGATACCAAAAAACTCTATTTTCTCTATTTTCCTATTTGCCAGAAAATCTTTTACTTCTTGAGTTAGCTCTCCGTGATATTTTAAAGTAAGCTGTCTTAGCTCATCAGGAATTTGATCTTGGAAAGTTATTATTATAAATGGAATTTGATAATTATTATCAATTGCTTTACTGGTATCATCTTGATTTGTAAAATAAATCCGTAGTATGTATATCTTCGGACTAATATCTGTCTTTCCAGAAAAACCGTAATATGTTATTTTAGCCTCTTTGTCTTTTAAATAGGTTAAAAGTTCAGAAAAATCTTTTTTATAAAATTGTTGTTTTAAAGTTGCTACTTGCTGCAATTGTGGCAAAGCTTTGTTGTAGGCATTTACATACCTCTCGTTATTCTGTGATTTGCAAAATTGAAATAAAAATAAGACTAATATTATTGGTAATTTATTTATAATTGTTTTCATAATATAATTTTTTAAGGACATTTAGTTATTTTAAGACCTGTTTTAGGTGTTCCGTTTCCTCCGGACACAGTAATCATTTCCTGCGTCACAGTTACTTTTTTAAGATTACCATTAGCATCTACTTTTGCGAGGCTGATTCCTGTATTAAATTTATCCAAGACATAAGCCATTACCATCGCTGATGGTGAGTAATCTTCACCAGTGTTATTTTGATAAGTTCCCTGATTAGCAAATACTAAAGCATCATTGTAAGCAGCTCCAACAGGACTATTAGTTATGAACATATGGGTACTCTCTTCATAATTTGTACTTTTAGGATAAGCGTTTACAAAATTCTGTGCCAGAGTTTTATTATAAACTACCAGCGCATACACTTCTGCATCTCCAAAATAACTGCCATATACAAAACGCGATTGCAGATTTGGGTTATTGGGAAACCTCAAAATAAAATTATAAAAATCTCCTGCCGAAGGCGTGCCGTAATGACCATCAGAATGGGTATGCCCATCTGCAACATAATTTCCGGAGATTACGGGAGGTACGGTCCCAATATGTTGTCCTCCTTCTTTTGGAGGCGTAACACTGTAACTACCATTAGGGTTTTTTCCTACAGAGACTGCAAATTCGTTAGTTGCATTTCTCTTTCCTTTCAATACAGCATCCATCTTAGATTGCACTTCTGGATTTTTTAAAATTGTTCCAGCATTATTCGTTGTTTCACAAGGCGTCTTTTGCACCTGATCCAGGAACTGCTGCCACGTAGCTCCGGGATTATCCATAAAGAAGTTGATCCCCATATTGGCATTCTGAGATTTTATCAGGGATTTGATAACCAGATAATTTCTGAACTTCTGCGCAAAACTGGTATTTTGTTCCAAAAAGCACCATTGCTGAGGCTTTGATTTATTGTTTTGTCAATACAATATTCTGCGATAAAGAAATAGCGCCATCATAGGTTGGCTGGCCTGCAATGTTGATCCTTATGCCTTCATAATTATCTAATTTTACCAACTTTATATGATTTGTGTCTATAAACTCTATTTCATAATGAACGCTTTTATTCTTTGTTATATGTTGAATACTACCCGTTAATGTATTAGGATTATCAAATGAACCACCTAATAGTGTACTTTTTTTATCTAAATAACTACCATTTGAATACAGTGTGGAACTTTCAATTACAGCATTATTTTTTTGATACTGGTGGAAACCATATAAAACATCAGCTCTTACATTTCCTTCCAGCGGAAGCAGAATATTTTCTTTTTTAAATATCAATACCAAACGTTCATTACCATTAGCCCATATCCAAGTTCCCACAAATTTATCTATGTTGTGATTTATATTTTGAGCGTTTGGTGTTATATCTAGAATTTGCGATTTATACATATTATGTGTTAGAAGCATCAATATAATAAATGTACCCGTAGTGCATTATAAAAAAGGTTACTCATAATACGAAAATTTCGTATATTGTATTGACTATCAATCTAATACGTTATGAATAACCTAGATGCAATTTACGATTTTATTTTAAAGGAATTAAGAAAATTAACCATCAAAGAAAATTTTTATTTCAAACCAATTAAACCAAAATTATCTGATTTAGAGCTCATTGCAATAAATATTTCTGCGGAATATTTATCGATAGATTCAGAATATCAGTTGTTT
>NZ_AUAA01000058.1 GCF_000428485.1 Epilithonimonas tenax DSM 16811
TTTAAAACAAGGATATTGAGCAAAATAACAGCATTAACTTTCATTCAATTTGTAAATGTTTTTGTATTTAATAGAAAAATGAATAATATTAAAATTGCATTAGTTTGATAATGCACTACGAGTTATAATACCTGACAAACCAAGAGGAACAAGCTTCAACCCTGAAGATGTAAATCTATTATATTATTATCAAAAACTCAATATAAAATGAATGTTATATTAAAATCCAACAAGAGATACAACTAACAAGTTTGCAATTTCTAGAGTGAAAAACACATAAAAAAAACCGCTGCATCAAGCGGTTTTTTCATGCCTATTGTTAAGCCAAAAACACTATTTAGAGCGGTTATAAATTATCCATATTTCCGCCATTCTGACCAAAGTCAGTAATTTTCACTAAATTTGACGACTGTTTTTACCTTAAATTTGTAGCAGATATGGAGATTCTCTATTTAATGATTATCTGCAGCGTTTCTTTAGCTGTTATTTTCCTGATTATTTTTATAATCGGAGCGAGAAAAGGGCAGTTTGAGGACGATGAATCGCCCGCAGTCAGGATTTTATTTGATGACGAGGTGAAGACAGAAAAGGAGACAAAAACTCCTAAAAAAAACAATAAAGAATAATTGCTATTTGTAGATATGGAAACACAAAAATTTAGTTATGACAACGGGATTGTTCGCGCTTTTCTTATTGCGACGGTCGTTTTCGGTTTATTAGGTTTTTTATTAGGACTGACGGCTGCGTTGTTACTATTTTACCCTGAATTACCCGAATTTTTCTTGGGAACAGACGACCCTACTATTCAATCACTTAGAAGTGGAGGGATGCAGGGCTTGATCGATTCACAGGGCGCCTTCGGATTTGGACGTATAAGAATGATGCACACAAGTACAGTGATTTTCGCTTTTGTGGGTAACAGTTTCTTTGCAGGATTTTACTATTCTATGCAGAGATTGCTGAAGTCCAGAATGTGGAGCGACACACTTTCTTGGATGCACTTCTGGGGTTGGCAGCTGATGCTGGTAACAACTCTAATTACCTTCCTAATGGGAATCAATACTTCTAAAGAATACGCTGAGCATGAGTGGCCAATCGATATTTTGATCACAGTTGTTTGGTTGATTTTTGGTTTCAATATGTTTGCTACAGTGGCAACAAGAAGAGTAAGGCATTTGTACGTGGCGATCTGGTTCTATATCGGAACTTGGGTTGCTGTAGCTATGCTTCATATTTTCAATAACTTAGAAGTTCCTTTATCCTTCACAGGATGGAAGTCCTATTCTGCCTATGCAGGTGTGAAAGACGCATTGGTGCAATGGTGGTATGGTCATAATGCAGTGGCATTTTTCCTGACAACACCGGTTCTTGGGATGATGTATTATTTCGTTCCCAAAGCAGCAGACAGGCCAGTCTTCTCATATAAACTATCAATTATTCACTTTTGGTCTTTGATCTTTGTCTATATCTGGGCAGGTCCTCACCACTTGCAGTATACGTCTTTGCCAGCTTGGGCTCAGGCTGTAGGAACAGGATTCTCTATTATGCTAATCGCACCATCTTGGGGAGGTATGCTAAACGGTTTATTGACGTTGAGAGGCGCATGGGATAAAGTAAGAGAAAATCCGGTTCTTAAATTCTTCGTTGTAGCAGTAACGTGTTACGGTATGGCAACTTTTGAAGGCCCGCTTTTGGCCACTAAAACAGTTAACAAGGTAGGTCACTTTACTGACTGGGTTATCGGTCACGTTCACTTAGGTGCATTGGGATGGAACGGCTTTATGGCATTTGGAGTCATTTATTACTTAGTTCCAATCATGTGGAGAACCAAACTTTGGTCTGTAAAATTAGCGAACTGGCATTTTTGGTTGGGAACTTTCGGGATCATTTTCTACGCAGTACCTTTGTATATCGCTGGATTTACACAAGGATTGATGTGGAAACAATTCAACCCAGATGGTACTTTGATGTATAAAAACTGGTTGGATACCGTTACAGCAATTCTTCCATTCTTTAAACTGCGATTTTTAGGTGGATTATTATACTTCTCCGGTGCTATCCTAATGGTTGTTAACCTAGTTGCAACAGCAAGAAAAGGATCTTTCCAAAAAGAAGTTCCTGTAGAAGTTCCTGCATTAGCAAAAATCAACAAAGGAAGAAAAGAAGGCGAAACATTCCATCTTTGGTTGGAAAGAACGCCATTATACTTGTCAATCTTATCATTCGTTGCAGTGGCAATTGGTGGATCATTAGAAATCCTACCGACTATATTTGTCAAAGATAATGTTCCTACAATTTCTGCAGTGAAGCCTTATTCACCATTAGAATTGGAAGGTAGAGATCTATACATCAGAGAAGGTTGTAACTCTTGCCACTCACAGATGATCCGCCCTTTCCGAGATGAAGTTGTAAGATTCAACGGTAAAAACGGACAATATTCCAAAGCTGGCGAGTACATCTATGACAGACCATTCCTTTGGGGTTCGAAAAGAACAGGTCCGGATTTGCAGAGAGAAGGTGGCGCAAGACCAGATTCTTGGCACTTCAAGCATATGTATAATCCAAGATCTACATCTGCAGGTTCTATTATGCCAAGATTCCCTTGGTTGATAGAAAACACATTGGACAGAAGCAAGACCAAAGCGAAATTGGAATTGATGAAGAATACCTATGATGTGCCATATACAAAATCGCAGATTGACAGTATGGATTCCTGGATGAATAACCAAGCGACTGCGATTGTAAAAAATGTGTTCTCAGAAGCTGATGATGTTAAAAAATCATTTGCTGAAGCTAAAGCAAACAAAGCTAAGTCGGGCGAACAATTTGTTCCGCTAGAGAAAAGAGAGATCGTAGCTTTGATATCTTATCTGCAAAGACTAGGAACTGATATCAAAACGACAGAGGTAAAAACAGCAAGTAATTAAATTTAAAATAAAATGATTCCGCAAAGTTTTAAAGACATCGTCTCCAATGTGGAAAATGCAGGTTTGTTTCAAACCATTGCAATGATCATCTTCATTTTATTCTTTGTTGTAATGGTTTATATTGTCATCAATAGGCCAAAAAAATACTACAACGAAGAGGAGAATGCACCTTTGGAAAAAGATCACGAAGACGACGAATTTACTTTGTAATAAAAAAAGATAATTAATCATGAAAAGAAGAACACCTGCCTATATCAATATTCCAATCGTTTTAGGATTACTGATTATAGTTTTCTACATGTTTACACAAACATCGGATTTCTTGTCTACCAAATTCTTTCTTGGAACATCGCTCATAAGTATTGTAGTGGTATTGATCCAAGGCGCAATTGGAGATTTGATTGAAAATGAAAAATTCAAAAAATTAACAGATACAGAAAAAGCAATCTATCTTGCTGACAAAAAAGTACCCTATTTCCAATACCTATGGAACGGTGCATTCAAAAGCCAGTCAGAAAAAGAAGAAAAAGACATCCTTATCGATCACGGATTCGACGGTATTATGGAGCTAGACAATCAGCTTCCAAAATGGTGGTTGGGTCTATTTTATTTCGGTGTAGCATACTGTATTTTATATGTTTCATCTTATTTTCTGACAGATTTTGCTCATCCTTACAAAGAATATGAGCAAGAATACAGAGAACAGACTGCTGCGATCAATGATTATATGGCCACTGTAACGCAGCCGACTTTAGAAACTGCTGTATTCTCAGAAGATAATGTGGAAGCAGGTAAAGCCGTTTTCGAAACCAACTGTGTCTCTTGTCACGGAGAAGGTGGAAAAGGAGGAATTGGACCCAATTTAACAGATAATTTCTGGATCAATCAGCCAGAGAAAACACTCTACAAAACGGTTTACTGGATGGTAGAAAACGGTAGTCCAAACAACCCCACTATGCAGGCTTGGGGAAAAAACGGTATCGTTTCAGGATTTGATATGCAAAATGTGGCAGCGTATGTCTACCATATCAACCAAGAACAAGCGCCTGTCACTCCTGCAAAAGGTGGTGCTGCTCCGCAAGGAACCGCAGCAAATTGGGAAAAATCTAAGTAATATCATATAAAAGAGATTGTCAAAGAATACTGTTCTCTTCGGAATGGTATTTGGAAATGAATAGTAGTCTGTTCATTTTTAGGACAATCTCTTTTTTTTAGCTAAATATTATGAGTACTACAGAAAAAAAATACAACGAAGCGGAAAGCTGGGTCGTAGAAGCTGAAACTTTCAGAGACTCTGTAGGGACAATGGATAATACCGGGAAAAGAAAATGGGTATTTCCAAGAAAACCTAAAGGGAAATTTACCAATTACAGAGTTCTTGTCAGTATCCTCTTATTGGGAATCTACTTCGCTGTTCCATTCCTAAAAATCAATGGCAATCCGGTTCTTTTATTTAATATTATAGAACGCCAATTCTTTATTTTCGGGCAGCCCTTTTATCCTCAGGATTTCTTTATTCTGGCCTTAGGCGCCATCGTATCATTAATCTTTATTATCATCTTTACTGTTGTTTTCGGAAGGATTTTTTGTGGTTGGATTTGTCCTCAAACTATTTTCCTGGAAATGATATTCCGTAAGATAGAATATGCAATAGAAGGCGACAGGAATAAACAGATCAGACTAGATAACCAGGAATGGGATACAGAAAAGATCTGGAAACGCTCCTTAAAATGGTTCACATTCTTGTTGATTTCCATTATCATCACCCACATTATGTTTATGTACATTGTTGGTTATGAGGAGGTGCTTAATATCATGCAGCAAGGTCCGTTTGCGAAACCGACCAACTTCTTGGTAATGATCCTTTTCACGGCAGCATTCTATTTTGTATTCGCTTGGTTCAGAGAACAGGTTTGTACAATGGTCTGTCCTTACGGAAGACTTCAGGGTGTGCTGATTGATAAAGAAACAATTAACGTTTTTTACGATTATAAAAGAGGTGAAAACCGTGCTAAATGGAAAAAAGGCGAAGACAGACGAGCAGAAGGCAAAGGTGACTGTATCGACTGTAAACAATGCGTTGTAGTATGTCCTACAGGAATTGATATCCGTGATGGCTTGCAGATGGAATGTGTTAACTGTACTGCCTGTATAGACGCATGTGATGAAGTGATGGTCAAAGTTGGTCTTCCGCCAGGATTGATCCGCTACGCCTCAGAAAAAGAAATCGAAGAACAACAACAATTCAAGTTCTCTGGCAAGATGAAAGCTTACAGTATCGTTTTACTTGCGCTGGTTGTTTTCCTAGGAGGATTGTTATACAACAGAGGTGAAATGGAAGCCAAATTCCTCAAACCTCCAGGATCCACTTTCTTCGTGAGAGAAGGGAAAATCACCAATACTTATAATTATACTTTCCTCAATAAGTCCAACGAAAACAAGACAGTGATCATCAAAATCATTGATCCTACGAACGGCGAAATATCATCTGGAACATCTAACAGAATCATTCTGAAAAGAGATGCGATGATCAAAGGAACAATCAACGTCAGTTTCCCGGAAAGCCAAATTAAGCTCTCTAAACAGAATTTGGAATTAGGCGTTTATGATATGAACGGTGAATTACTGGATTCGTACAGTACTTATTTCGAAGGACCATTCAAATTTCAATTTTAATTATTAATCCATGAAAAATCTAAATTGGGGACACGGATTGGCAATTGCACTAGGCTGTTTTATGCTTTTTATTTTATTTCTCATCTTTATCTTTCCAATGGGAAAACAGAATGCTGAAATGATCTCTAACAATTATTACGAAGAAGAACTGCAATACCAAGACATCATTGATGCCAAAAACAATGCAGCCAAATTAGAAAAAACACCTGCTTATAAAACAACGAGAGAAGGACTCTTAATTACTTTTCCCGAAACCATCAAGGTAGATGACAACAAAGTCAACTTCGTTCTCTTCCGTACAGAAGATTCTAATCTGGATGTGAAAAAGGAAGTGATTTTACAACACCATCTTTTCCTGATTCCTGATAAAGTCATCTCTAAAGGATCCTACACCCTAAAATTAAAATGGACAGCAGATAAGAAACCATATCAGGTAGATTATGACATCTTATGGAAATAACACTCCTCATATCAGCCATTGGTTTGGGATTTGCGTCCGGATTCCATTGCATTGGTATGTGTGGACCTATTGCCTTATCTATGGGACTGACCAAAAATCAGAAAGCCAATTTCTATTTACAGAATCTCACTTATCAGTTTGGGAGAATCCTCACCTACTCTGCTTTGGGCGCCATTTTAGGCATCATTGGACAAAGTTTTGAGTTGGCCGGATTTCAAAAATACCTGACCATCATTGTTGGGATTTTACTAATTGTAATGGCAATTTTTTCTTTCGGAGGAAAAGACTTCGCAGCAAAAATCCCATTTGTTTCCAGAGCTTTGTTGAAGGTCAAAATGAAATTGGGGAAAATCCTGCAACGTCCCGATTACCACTCCCGTTTTGCCACCGGAATTCTGAACGGTTTTTTACCTTGCGGAATGGTTTATATGGCTTTAACGGCTTCTCTGGCAGCTGGTGGAATCTGGCAAAGCTCACTCTTTATGTTTCTTTTTGGATTGGGAACTTTCCCGTTTATGTTCGCGGTAGTTTACTTAGGAAATTTCATCACGACAGCTTTCCGACTTCGCATTTTAAAAGTGATTCCAGTCATGATGATCATTCTTGGAGGCTTATTCATTTTAAGAGGCTTGGAGCTCGGTATTCCTTACATCTCTCCACAGTCTGAATCTTTGCACATCAACCACTCTACAGATGGTTTTCACACGGATCATACGAATTGTCATTAGATTTTATGAATTCTCTTAATCCTTCAAAATAATGTCAAAATGAAAACATTCAAACTATTGCTTGTCATTTCTACATTCTGCAGTGCAAAGATGATTTTAGCTCAGAAAAACTTTTCTAGTTACAACAGTCGTTTTCAATGTAAAAGGTGATTTGAATAATGACGGAATGTCTGATAAAGTCCTGATGAAGGTGGACAAAGCTGACAAATATTTGCCTTACTTATTACAAGTTCAATTTCAAAATAAAGATGGAAATTATAAAACCGTATTGTCATCAACCAAAGCGGTATTGCCGAAATTCACACAAGGTGCCGGAACTTCTGAAATAATTTTAGAAAAGTTAGAAATCAAAAATGGAATTTTAATCTTTACGAATCAATTAATAAGAGGAAACTTTACCCACAAATTCCGATTTCAAAAAGGAAATTTCGAACTGATTGGATTTCAATTTAATAATGCTAGCGCCAGCTACATCGAATATGTTGATTACAATTTGTCAACTGGCGACAAAATAGTAAAACATATTGATTATGAAACAGACAAAATCCTAAAACAAATCAAAACAAAAGAGAAAGTGTCACCGTTGCCAAAATTGCAGGATTTCACGCCTTTTGATTTTACCTATTAAAGTTATTCAAATAAAAAAAATCGGCCACTTGACCGATTTTAATTTTTTAGAAACTTACTTCCGCTGTCTCCTTTCCCTTTTGGAAGTTGAGCGTTTTGAGAGCGCCTTTATAAGTGATGTTCACGATGTTGACCTGTTTTGGAAACTGTCCGATCAAAATACTGTTCTTGATCTTCAAGCTTGAAATATCAGAAACGCCACTCGCTTCATAATAAACCCAGACAGATTCACCATTGACCTGACTTCCCGTGAAAGTCAGTTGTTTTGCAGCGCCATTGATCACAACATCTACATTATTATTCACATATTTTTTCACTTCCGCTTCAAAGCCTGCCGTGGCAGGATCTATTTTCACCGCTTGAGAGATGTGGTTTGTATTCAGCTTTGTTGTAAACTTCAGGGTTTTGGTTCCATCAATATAATCCACTTTGGTCATCGATGAGAAGAAATCCACTGCTGTAAAGCTAAAAAGCCCAACCAACAAGATTCCGAGAGATAATATAAGGATTGATTTTTTCATTTTAATTAAGTTTTAATCACTTTTATAATGGATGATGGTCAAATTATATGCCACACAAATTAGAAATTCACACTCACCGAATATTTGTCATAGAATGCTTTGATATGCGCCACCGCATCATCTGCATTATCCACGACACGGAACAGCTCCAGATCTTTTTCAGCAATCAAGCCATTCTTTAGCAAGGTGTCCTTGAACCAATCCAGCAATCCGCTCCAGAATTCGCTGCCTACCAAAACAATGGGGAATTTCCCTATTTTATGGGTTTGAATTAAAGTCAAAGCTTCCGACAATTCATCCAAAGTTCCGAATCCTCCGGGTAAAACGACGAAACCTTGTGAATATTTGACAAACATGACTTTTCTAACGAAAAAATAATCAAAATTGATATTGTAACCCTTGTCAACATACGGATTAAAATGTTGTTCGAAGGGCAAGTCGATATTCAAACCGATGGATTTTCCGCTTCCGTTCGCGCCTTTATTACCAGCTTCCATGATGCCAGGTCCGCCACCAGTGATGACGCCAAAACCGATTTCTGTAATTTTCTTGGCAATATCAACCGCCATTTTGTAGTAGAAACTATCTTCCTTCAGCCTAGCAGAACCAAAGATGGAAACACAAGGTCCAATTCTGGCCATTTTCTCATACCCATCCACAAACTCAGACATCACGCGGAAAACCATCCAGCTGTCTTTGGTAATGGTTTCGTCCCAGGTTTTCTGGCGCAGACTTTCGTGCAGCCTGCTATCCTCATCTTTTTCTATCATCGGAATATTCTTTCTGCTTCTACAATAGATTCTGGTCTTCCAACATCTACCAAATTAGAAGTATGCTGATAACCAACAATGATATCTTCTTTCATGAGATCCATATATTCATCCATAATAGAGAATTTTCCGGTTCTTGTGAATTGATCAAAGATCTCAGAATTCACACAATGAACACCGCTGAACGCCAATTCTCTCAGTTTGAAAATCCCGCCCACGACTGTCTTTTTATTGGTTTGAAGATTTCTCCAGCCTTTCAAAAACATTTTATCATTGAACATCAGTTTTCTGGAACTGTCTCTGTCAGAAACAGCCAGCGTGATCATTGCGCCTTTGGTCTCGTGAAGTCGGATGAAATTGGTGATATTCAGATCTGTCAGGATATCGACATTCATGATGAGGAATGACTTTTCATTCTCAAGGAATTTTTTGGCAAAAAGCAATCCGCCGCCAGTCTCCAAGAGTTCTTCGTGCTCGTTGGAGATTTCGATGTTCGCTCCGAAATTGTCATTCTCCGCCAAGAAAGCCAGAATCTGCCCTCCAAAATGATGAATATTGATGACAAAATCATTGATTCCAAAACCTTGTAGATATTTTATATTTCTTTCCAATAGTGGTACACCGTTTACTTTTGCCAAAGCTTTCGGATGTTCGTCAGTAAAAGGTTTCAGCCGTGTTCCCTTTCCTGCAGCAAATATTAATGCTTTCATATTTTTTTGTAACTGATAATTGATAAGAGATAAATGATTAAATATTGAATGAGAAAATCAATGATCAATTATCATTGATCATTGATAGATTAAGATGCAACTGTTCATCGTGCTTTACAGAAACAACTGCTTCAGGATATTTTTCCTTGATAAATTCTGCCGTCTTAATCGCAGAATAAACCGAACGGTGTTGTCCGCCTGTGCAACCAAAGTTGATTTGCAGATGTTCAAAATTGCGACTCAAATAATTTTCAATACTAATGGATATTAATGACTGAATCGACTTTAAGAAATGAGGCATTTCGGTTTTCGTCTCCAAAAACTCTTGAACGCCCACGTCATTCCCTGTTTGTATTTTATATTCTTCTATTCTTCCCGGATTCAAAATCCCTCGACAATCGAAGACAAATCCGCCACCGTTTTCGGTGTTATCTTTAGGGATACCACCTTTTTTATAAGAAAAACTATGAATCTCTATATGGAGTTTGTTCTGCATCAAATCTAATTTTTCCGTAAAGTTACTTTTTTTAATTTTCTTTCAAAAATATGAGTATTCTGAATTTAAAATTTAATTTTGCATCTAAATTGATATGAGGTCATTCAAATCAAACAAAAGTCTTATTTTTAAATAAATCACACAAAATGAAATTTATAAAATACTGTTTATTAGCAACTTTACTAATCTTTACGATAAGCTGCAAAAAAACAAGTGTCGATGGCAGCAATCGGATGAGCTTCCAGGAAAGCATCAACGATATGGCTTCCAGCTTACCGACCCTGAAACAAGTGAAATTCAATGAAGCCTTATACATTCTGAAAACTTTTGGTGTAGAAGCTGATGGTGACATTGCGGAAATAGAGGCCTTAGGGAAACTTCTAAATGGCAAAAAGACGCCAGATATTTTCACAATGGCAGATGAAGTCGCCCAGAAAAACGGTATTGCCTGGAGTAGTACAGCGCCACCAAGCCTTGGCGAGATGAACATCTTCGGAAATGTGACAGCATCAGAAAAGGACCCGAATGACATTGATGCGGCCGCACTTAATATTGTTGTCAGAAATATTGCTGGCGACAGCTTGACAGGCTCCAAAGGTTTGATCATCATTCCGCAACTGCTAGACAACAATGGTAGAAAAGTTGATTTCGAAGGCGCTGCTTTAGAAACTATTATGGAAATATCAAGCGGCGGAACCAAAATCTCGACTTCTAAAAACCTAATGCAAGACCCAGCCTTCCGAGGTTTCACCATCAAATATGCATCATTACCAAGAGAAAAAATATTTGAAGAAAAAATTGATATCAAATTATCTGTAAAAACGACCAAGAAGCTTTTACAAATGATTAAAATGGGCGTTCCTGTCAACGGTCAGGCACTTTATACGCCACCAGCCCAAGTCGTTTCTGATTCGATCCAGGCGCCACCACCACCACAAGTAGATCCTCAGACTGGCGAAACAGTTGTTCCACCACCAGCTCCGGTTAAACCAACATCAGACCCGAAAGTAACCGTGACCAAATTTTTGAATCACCTATCTACTCAGAATTTCAAAGCGGCTTTTGATGCTGCTGAAAATCCAAATTGGGGATCTTATGATAAATTCTCAAATCCCAATTCCGGTTTCGGTTCGGTGAAAAATATTACAGTCAAAAACATTGCAGTTCCTTACAACAGAGACAATGCCGCAAACGTGAACGTCACGTACGATGTAACAGACAAAAACGGGAAAGTGACTTCCCTGAACGTTACTTACGGATTGAAAGCCGTCAACAATAACTGGAAAATCACCACTTATAAAATCAACAATTAAAAATAAATAATGGCGTCAGCAGAACTCATCCAAAAATTAGAACAAACCATAGAAACAATCCCTGATTTTCCCATTCCGGGAATCCAGTTCAAAGATATCTGTCCTATTTTTCTTCAGCCCAAATTATACGAAGAAGTGATTGCAGACCTAGCACAATTCAGCCGTGGCAAAGTAGATGTTGTGTGCGGAATAGAAAGCAGGGGCTATCTTTTTGGGATCGCAATCGCCATTGCGCTGGATGTTCCTTTTGTATTGATTAGAAAAGCAGGAAAATTACCGCCACCTTTCATCGGCGAAAAATACGATCTCGAATATGGTTCTGCGGCGATCGAAATGAAAACCGGCCACCTGAAAGAAGGCCAACGCGTTTTGATCCACGATGACCTTTTGGCAACTGGCGGGACAACGGAAGCGGCTGCAAAATTGGTATCAAAGCAAGGCGCAATCCCTACCCAATTCAGTTTCTTAATTGATTTGAAAGATCTGAAAGGCGAAGAACGACTGTCAAAATTCCGTGCGGAAGTCTATTCTATCTTAAAATATTAAAGAATTTTTCGCAATAAAAAAGAATTTTTGCAAATCAAAACTAAAACGTTAAATTTGCACTTCATTTACTAAAAAATTATGGCAGATCTACATAACAAAAACAACGAGCAAGAAGGAAAAGAAACTGTAGAATTCTTTAAAGATCTTGACAAAGAAGCGCTGAATATCGAAGGCTTTCTAGAAAAAAATGCTAAAATAATGAGTATTGCTTTCGGTATTCTGATTTTCGCAGTTCTGGCTTGGTTCGGATATAAGCAATTTATTGTAGGTCCAAAAAACGAAGAAGCTACGAAAAGTTATCTTTCTGCGCAGAAAAATCTGGCCGAAGGTAAAGAAGATCTGGCCCTTGGTGGAAAATCTGTTGCAAATCCAGGATTCTTAGGAACCTATGATCAGTACGGAAGTACAGACGCAGGTAAATTAGCGGCTTACAACGCTGGATTAATTGAATTCAAAAAAGGACATTACCAGAAAGCTTATGATCTGCTAGACAACTTCAGCTCTGGTAACAAAGTTTTGGTTGCGCTAAAATATGGTGCAATGGCAGACTGCCTTGCCAACCTGAACAAAAGTGATGACGCTCTTGCAATGGCAGATAAAGCCTCTTCTACTTCAGATGACGCTTACACATCTTATTATTTCACAAAAAAAGCAGGGATGCTGGCTTTGGCACTTAAGAAAAACGCAGATGCTAAAAAATATTTCGCTGCGATAGAAGAAAAATATCAGGATTATGACAACGGTCAATCCGATGCCTTTATAGAAATGACAAAATATTATTAACATATGGCAACTGTAAATCTTTCAGATTACAAACCGCTCAACATATCCAATGCCGATGAATATTCTATCGGCATTGTTGTTTCTGAGTGGAATGACTTTATCACCTACAACCTTAGAAACGGCGCTCTGGAAACCTTGAAGGCCGAAGGTATCAAGGTAGAGAACATTCACATCTATTACGTTCCTGGCGCATTCGAGCTTAGTTTTGCGACCATGAAACTCTGCAAATCCAATAAATTTGCCGCAGTGATTGCCATCGGGAATGTCATCCGTGGAGAAACACCGCATTTCGAGTTCGTTTGTTCCGGCGTTACACAAGGCATCAAGGACTGTAATATTTTGACCGATACACCAGCTATTTTCTGTGTTCTTACTGACGACAGCAAAGAACAATCCATCGCAAGAAGCGGCGGAAGTCTTGGTAACAAAGGTGTAGAAGCAGCCGTTACAGCACTTAAAATGATAGACTTCAACAAAAAATCAAGTTAGTCGTTCTGATTGTAGATTTTTTCGGAGCCGGGAACCTGCTATCCGTTGCAATTCCTCGCACCAAGCCTTTCCCATCGCTTGCTGTGGGATTTCCACTACTATCAGGGCTATTTTTAAAGACGATCCAAAAAAAATCACTCAATATCAAAAAGAAACACTAATTTTAAAACAGCAAATTTAAAAAGATGAAATGGACAAACGACAGAAGTGACAATGTGGATGACAGACGTGGCTCAGGCGGCGGCGGAATGCTTGTTGGTGGCGGATTAGGAACAATCATTGTTGCAGCCATCGTTTTCTTCTTGGGCGGAGACCCATCAGCCATTCTAAACAACAGCACTTCTGCACCACAACAAACGGAGCAAAGAGCACTTTCCAACGAGGAACTCAACATCCGGGAATTTGTCAGAATGCTGACCGCAGAAAACGAACAAACCTGGCACAAGATCTTTCAGGAAAACGGCATCCAATTCCAGCCCGCAAAAGTAGTCCTTTTTGAAAATGGAACAGACTCAGGTTGCGGACCGGCACAGTCCGAGATGGGACCTTTCTATTGTCCTGCGGACCAAATCATCTACATGGATATGCGTTTTTTCAACGAGCTTCAACAGAAGTTTGGCGCCAAGGTCGGACAATTCACAGTCGCCTATGTTTTGGGGCACGAGTATGGACACCATATCCAAACGCTTTTAGGAACCACTCAAAAAGTGAATCAGCTACGAAGATCACAATCAGAAACAGAATCGAATAAATTTTCTGTTGCTACAGAATTACAAGCCGATTTCTACGCAGGATTATGGGCAAAACAGACAGACAGCCGTGAAAAATTCTTAGAACCAGGCGATATACAAGAGGCAATGAGTGCTGCGGCAGCCGTTGGTGATGATAATATCCAGAAAAGAGGACAAGGCTATGTCAATCAGGAAAGCTTCACACACGGTTCTTCCGCACAGAGAGAAGAATGGTTTATGAAGGGCTATAACAGTGGCGATATTAGACAAGGTGATACCTTCAATGCGCTTTTGAGATAATCAGAATTAACTTACGGCATATAAAAAGAACAGACAAGAATTTTGTCTGTTCTTTTTATATGCCATAAAAGCAAATCCGGAACATCATAGATTTCCAGATGACGAATGCATGCCTACAAAATCACGATAACTCCCTTTCTTCTTTGTTTCTATGATGATTTGATTGCTGCCATAATATTATGATGGAAAAACTGTAAAATCCCGTCACTACAAACAGTTTGAAATCAATTCCCAAGTGCTTTGACAGAGCTAATAGAATTGACTATTTTGAACTCAAGCGATCAATTAACCGCATAAAATATTGAAATAACTTATTAATATTAATAATTTTTTTTGTTTTTAACAAGGTATTTAAAATAATTGTTAACCCGTAGTGCATTATAAAAAAGGTTACTCATAATACGAAAATTTCGTATATTGTATTGACTATCAATCTAATACGTTATGAATAACCTAGATGCAATTTACGATTTTATTTTAAAGGAATTAAGAAAATTAACCATCAAAGAAAATTTTTATTTCAAACCAATTAAACCAAAATTATCTGATTTAGAGCTCATTGCAATAAATATTTCTGCGGAATATTTATCGATAGATTCAGAATATCAGTTGTTTAGATACCTCTCTAATTCAAAA
>NZ_AUAA01000059.1 GCF_000428485.1 Epilithonimonas tenax DSM 16811
TTCTGCGTTTGATGTGGAGTTTTACTGTTTTTCCACGCAGAGGAAAATCATCAACGGTTATTTCCGGAACAAAACCTTTTGACTGTAATAGCAGAGAAGAAAACTCTTTCGGAGCAGTATTTTTCTCTTCAAAATAGATGTGCAGGATTTGGTTTTCTTCTTCAAATTTTACAATCTCAAAATACTCAATGAGAAGTTCCGGTAAAAATAATTTAAGGAGTTCGACATCATTTAACATCCTTCAAAATTATTAATTTTTATCTTTCTCCCCAAGTTTTGGAATTGATCCGTTAAACACTATTTTTAAATATTTCATACCTTTGATTATGGCAAAAATCCTGAAAATATATCCCGAAAACCCACAAGAAAACCTCATCAACGAAGCTGTTAAGGTGTTACAAAATGGTGGCGTGATGATCTACCCTTCTGATACAATCTACACGATTGGTTGTGATATCTACAACCACAAGGCGATGGAAAGACTTGCCCAGATCAAAGGAATCAAGCTGGATAAACAAAAATTCTCCATCATTTGTAATGATCTCAGTCATCTTTCCGAATTTACCAAACCCATAGAAACGGCAACTTTCAGATTTTTGAAAGCACATTTGCCCGGTCCTTTCACATTTATTTTGGAAGCTAACAGAAACTTGCCTACGTCCTATAAAGGTCACAAAACGGTAGGAATCCGAGTTCCTGATCATATCGTTCCACAAATGATTGTAGAAAAACTGGGTCACCCAATTGTTTCAACCTCCATTCATGCCGATGATGAGATCCTAGAATATTCTACAGACCCAGAACTAATTGCCGAGAAATATGAAAAATTGGTAGATCTCGTTATCGATTCTGGTTACGGCGATAACAAAGCATCTACAATTGTTGATTTGACTTCTGGTGAACCGGAAATCCTCCGTCAAGGAAAAGGGATTCTGTAAATCACACGCTCGTCATTCAAAGTTTTGGATTAACACTTTTGAAAACAAACCATAAATTTTAAACTCGCCATGAAATTCATTACTTCTCCGGCCAAATTGATGAACATAGAAAATTCGACCACGTTTTTCAAATCTACCACGCCGAAATTTATCAAGGAATCAGAATTAATCCAATCCCATCTAAAAGAAAAATCACCAAAATACCTGTCGGAATTGATGGAAATATCACCGAAACTAGCAGATGAGAACTGGGAACGGAATCAGAAATGGAGCGCTAAACCAACTTCTAAAAATTCTGCACCGGCCATGTTTGCTTTCACTGGTGAAGTGTACAGAGGTCTGGACACCAAAACGCTGGACAAAACCGCAGTAGATTATCTTCAGAAACATTACAGAATCTTATCCGGACTTTACGGTCTTCTGAAACCATCGGACAAAGTGATGCTTTACAGACTGGAGATGGGAAGACCTTTCCAATTTGAAACCTACAAAAACCTATATACTTTCTGGACAGAAAAAGTGACAGATCAACTGAATTCTGAGCTTAAAAAAGACGAATTGGTCATCAATCTTGCCAGCACAGAATATTTTAAAGTGATTGACAGAAAAACTCTGAAAGGCGAAGTCATTGATTTTGAATTCAAGCAAATACAGCCAGATGGGAAACTGAAAACCATTGTGGTTTACACGAAACACGCTCGTGGACTGGTTTTACGCTTTTGTGCCGAAAAACAGGTTAAGACTCTGAATGACATCAAAGCTTTCAACTACGAGAACTATCTGTTTGATGAGAAATTATCGACTGAAACTAATTTGGTTTTTACGAGGTAGATTCATAAATCGCTAAAAAGAAGAGTAAAGAATACGAGAGATTTTACGGGTGGCAAAGTTATTTTGCGACTTTTTAGTTTTGTCAATTAGTTATTTTTTGCGACTTTGCGCTAAATTCGATTATGACACTTTCAGAAATCAAAATTCAATTTCAAGAACAACTTTCAGATTTGTATTCTAAATCCGAAACAGAGGCATTGTTTTCTATTTTCGGTGAACATTTTTTGAATCTGAATAAAATTGCGTTGCGAAACGGTTTGGAAAATGATCTGTCAGAAAGTGATGCTAAACGATTTTTGGATTCGATTGCTGAATTAAAAACAGGAAAACCTTTTCAGCAGATTCTTGGCGAAACCGAATTTTTTGGACTCAAATTCTTTGTGAATGAACACGTTTTGATCCCAAGACCAGAAACGGAAGAATTGCTGGAATTGGCAATTGCTAAAATTCAAGAAACAGGAATCAAGAGTCAGGCGATCAAAATCCTGGACCTTGGAACGGGAAGCGGGATTATTCCGGTGGTTCTGAAGAATTATTTTCCGGAAGCGGAAGTTACAGCAATTGATATTTCCAAAGATGCTTTGGATATTGCCTCAAAAAATGCAGCGTTCCATAACACTGCCATTAATTTTGTCAACAGAGATTATCTGAATGCTGATCTGGAGGAAATTTATGACGTCATTATCAGCAATCCGCCTTATATTGGGATTGAGGAAAATCCGGAAATTGAAGTATCTGTGAAAGGTTTCGAACCCAATTTGGCACTCTTCTCTCCTACTTCTGACGCTTTGATTTTCTATCGAAAAATTGCTCAAGATTGTCAAAAACATTTGGTGGTAAATGGACTGTTGTTTCTCGAAATCAATCAGAAATTGGGAAATGAAACTTTGGAATTATATCAGGATGGTTTTTCTAAAGTTGAGCTTTTGAAGGATATTTCCGGCAATGACAGGATGATTTTTGGGCGGAAATAATTTACAGCTAACGCAAAATCCGCTATGTTTTTCGCAATTTTTGCCCATATTTTCGAATTTGAAAAGTCGAGAAACGCATCAAGGAGTATCTCATTTTATTTTTATTCTGGATGTAAAGACTATTCCAAAGTTGAAAAACTGTTTTTGTTTTTTGTGGTCTTTTTACCACAAGGAACTCACAGGTCTTTCACAAGTTGTAGAAAGCGTGGTGCTGTTTGTGAAGTTTGTGGTGCGTCTTGTGGGAAAAACAGTCAGTACAATCGATAAAGGATAATCCCCATTTTTATTCGTTAAAATTAATGACAGTTGTTTGGACTATGCGCTCTTATAACCCTGAAAAGAATAGCAAAACCTCAACATAGCACCGATGGTAGCGGCATCCTTTTTTGTGATTGCGATGGTGTAACAAAGTGCTATGGAAGACCAAATGTCATTCGCAATCACATAAAAGATATAGCGGACAGCGGGCACGAATGTTGGAACGGATACACCAACGTCCTGCTCCAGAAACGAGCGCATCAAAAAATTATTAATCATTGTCACCGCTTCTGAGAAGTGGAATTTTACTAGCCAATCCTTTTTTTGATGAATATCTCGTAAGACAGATAGATGAGCGGCAATGCCATAATCCCAATATACAAAGCATTCTGCATCGCAAATTCCGGATACGCGATGACTGCGTAAACCAATCCGAAAAATGCACCACCGAGATGCGCCGCGTGACCAATATTGTCATTGGCTCTGGGATTCAGCATCATATAAACGGAATACCCAAAATATAAAGCGCCAAAAAGAAATCCTGGTATAAACCAAATCCTGATCTCATTAGGCGCCAAAGCTACTGCTGCAAACAGGATCCCAGAGACGCCTCCACTAGCACCAATGGCGGAATAAAACGGTACATTTCTGTAATGGTACAGGCAAAATACATTGCCCAGAATCATAGATCCAAAATAAATGATGAGAAATCCGTAGACGTGAAATCCAATTAAAGCGATAGGTGCGAAGATGTAGAGCGTATACATATTGAAAAACAGATGCATAAAATCGCCGTGTAAAAATCCGGCAGACAGTAGCCTCAGGTATTCTTTTCTTCTTTGAATGGCTCCAACTTCGAATTTATATTTCTGGAAAAACTCTGGCTGCTGAAGTCCGATGTAACTGACAACGCAGGTAATTACGATAATGATGAGTAAAACGATATTCATTTTCTTGTGGTGTTCTTATTTAATTTTCTTCGTCGAAAAGGCTTCCTATGGTTCCACCGTCGTCGTCCAGCTCTTCGTCTGGTACGTCATCGATTTCCGGTTCTTCTTCTATGATTTCCGGTGGTTCTGGAATGGTAATATTAATGTTTTTAATTTTATCTTTAGTCAATTGATTTCCAATGGCTTTGATACCTTTGATGGTGATAAATTCATCCAGATCTACGGTTTCCGACTCTTTCTGTTTGTCTTTTATCTTCGGGAACACCAATTCTGCAATGGCGCCCATTTCTGTCGTCACAAATTCCAGGAATGATTTTGGATTTTCGTTGCTGAAGAAAGATTGGACATTGGTGGTATTCTCCAGAAGGAAACGTTTTACAAAATATTTGTCTTTATCGCCGTCAAAATAGATACAGGTTATCGCCTGTTCGGGATTCCATTTTTCAAGGATCAGGTAGTCGTCATCAAAACGGTTCATCAGATCAAAAGAAACCAATTTTGCTTCGCCTTGAGAATTGATCGTCAAAATCTTATCATCACCTTTGAAGCTTCCGAGCAGATTTCCTCTACCATCTGCATTCAGACGTCTTACAGAGTCATCGAACCAGATTTTTCTGGGTGCCAAAGTAGAAACGCCTTCTTCTTTGAGGTCCACTTTCTTGACTGCATATTTGGTGACGAGATTTCCTTTGGAATCGCGACCTTTGATGGCAATTTCTGAGAAATCGATATCGATTTTGTTTTTTCTGACTCTGGCATTCGGTTTCAGAAGAACAGAAACCACCTCTGCTTCTCCATTTGGATTGGCCGAGAAATAAAGCATTTCTGAACCTTTTTTGTCAGAAGCCAATTTGTAATCTGTATTTCTGGTGACACCGGTTACGGAGAAACGTTTCATGTAATAAGGCCCTTCTCTGCCTTCACGATAAATGGAGTTGTAAACCGTCCGTTTATCGTTCTTTTTCCAAATGGCTACGTGCACGATATTTTTTCCGATGAAGGTTTTGCCTTCTACTTTTACGACCTTCATCGTCCCATCTTTCTGGAAGGTGATGATATCATCGATATCCGAGCAGTCAAAGAGGTATTCGTCTTTTTTGAGTGAAGTTCCTATGAAACCTTCTTCCCAATTGACATAGAATTTTTCATTCGCTACCGCCACTTTACTGGCATCTATGGTATCGAAGATTCTCAGTTCTGTTTTTCTTTCTTTTCCTTTCCCGTATTTTTTCTGAATATTGGTGTAATAATCTATCGCATACGCAATCAGGTTGGCCAAATGGTATTTTACCTGTTCTATTTTTCCTTCCAGGGCGAGGATGTTCTCTTTGAATTTATCAAGGTCAAAACGAGAGATTCTTTTGATTCGGATTTCCGTCAGTCTCAAAATATCATCTTCTGTTACAGCTCTCAACAGATGTTTGGTGTGAGGCTTCAAACCTTCATCAATGGTTTTGATGACCTCTTCCCAGGACTTGACTTCTTCGATATCGTGGTAGATTCGGTTTTCTATAAAGATCCTTTCCAGTGAAGAAAAATGCCAGTTTTCCTGCAACTCATGCAACTCAATTTCAAGTTCTTTTTTCAGCAAAGAAACGGTGTGATCTGTATTATGCTTCAGAATATCAGAAACCGACAAAAACATCGGCTTGTCACCAACAATAACGCAGGCGTTGGGTGAAATAGGAACTTCGCAATCTGTGAAAGCGTAAAGTGCATCTATCGTCTTATCAGGTGATACATCTGGATGCAGATGGATATTGATCTCTACGACATCCGATGTATTGTCTTCTATTTTTTTGATCTTGATCTTTCCCCTTTCATTGGCTTTGATAATACTGTCTATCAAGTCGCCGGTATTTTTTGAAAAAGGCAGCTCTGTGATGGAAAGCGTATGTTTGTCTTTCTGGATGATTCTGGCTCTGGCTCGTATTTTTCCGCCCCGTTTTCCGTCATTATAATTGGTGACATCCAACATGCCTTCTGTCAGAAAATCAGGAAACAATTCGAATTTCTTTCCTTTCAGATGAAGGATAGAAGCCGTGATCAATTCATTGAAATTATGCGGCATTATTTTGGTAGAAAGTCCCACACCAATACCTTCTACACCGGACGCTAACAGCAATGGGAACTTTACCGGGAGATCTACCGGTTCGTTGTTTCTGCCATCGTAAGATTTGGTCCAGTGTGTGGTTTTTGGGTTGAAAACAACGTCTAAAGCAAAAGGCGTCAATCTTGCCTCTATATATCTGGCCGCTGCTGCAGAATCTCCCGTGTAGATATTCCCCCAGTTTCCCTGTGTATCTATCAATAATTCTTTTTGGCCAATCTGCACCATGGCATCAGTGATAGAAGCATCCCCATGCGGGTGATATTTCATGGTATTACCAACGACATTGGCGACTTTGTTATATCTGCCATCTTCCAACTCGCGCATAGAATGCATAATTCTCCGCTGTACTGGCTTGAATCCGTCAAAAATAGAAGGAATTGCACGGTCAAGAATTACATAAGAAGCATAATCCAGAAACCAATCTTTATACAGCCCCGAGACTTTTTTAAGGCTTTCTTCGTGATGTGTACTTTCTTCCATTAATCTATAACTGTATTATCATCTTTTCTGATTTCATTATTGGCTTTTACCACTTTGTTCAAAGAAAACTTAAGATCTTTTACCTGTTTTCTGCTGAGAAAAGAAACATCATATTTGAGAATGAGGACATGATTTTTCTTACTGGAAATATAAATATATAACCTCCTAAATATGACCGCATTAACAACATTGAATTGCAATAATTTGTATTTTGGAAATTCATCTTTTGCATTTTTTTTAGAAAGGATGTAAATAATATGATTATTTCGGAAATTAAGCGCTTCCCCATCGCTGTCATATTCAAAAACAGGTCTTCCTAAAAAAAAGAGAAAAAGAAACGTCAATGCCGGAATCAGCAATATGATCCACGACTTGTCACCAAATACAGCAAACTTATTAATTTCCAGAACATACGCAATGATTCCCAAAATAAAAACAATCCCACAAAGTGAATATATAAAGCTATAATAAGGTGTTCTGTTTCTATTACTTAATCTCATTATGATGCCGTTTCTAAATTTTGTTTTTTATCGATATCGCCTTCCTCCACTACCAGATTGTCCAAAATGAACAACTGTCTGTCTGGTGTATTCTTCCCCATATAAAATTCCAAAATCTGTGCGATGGTTTGATCTTTTCCTAAAACCACTGGTTCCAGCCTGATATCTTTTCCAATAAAATGTTTGAACTCGTCAGGAGATATTTCCCCCAATCCTTTGAATCGGGTGATTTCCGGATTTTTCCCGAGCTCATCCAGTGCTTTCAGCCGCTCTGCATCAGAATAGCAATATCTGGTTTCTTTTTTATTTCTAACCCTAAAAAGCGGGGTCTGTAAAATGTACAAATGTCCGTTTTTTATGAGATCCGGGAAAAATTGCAGAAAAAATGTAATCATCAATAATCTGATATGCATCCCATCTACATCGGCATCTGTTGCGATCACCACGTGGTTGTATCTCAGATCTTCCAGGCTTTCTTCGATATTAAGAGCAGCCTGCAAGAGGTTGAACTCTTCATTCTCATACACTACTTTTTTCGTCAGTCCATAGCAGTTCAGCGGTTTCCCTTTGAGGGAGAAAACAGCCTGTGTTTCCACATCTCTAGACTTGGTGATAGAGCCGGAAGCAGAATCTCCTTCGGTGATGAAGATCATCGTTTCGGACTTTCTCGTCGCTTTTTGATCGTTATAATGGTGGCGGCAATCTCTCAGCTTCTTGTTGTGAAGCGACACTTTCTTCGCCCGTTCTCTCGCGAGCTTTTGGATACCGGAAAGTTCCTTTCTTTCCCTTTCAGAAATCATAATTTTTCTGAGAATGGCTTCTGCCGTTTCAGGATTTCTGTGGAGATAATTGTCCAGTTTATTTTTAAGCGAATCTATAATAAAAGTTCTCACCGTGACGCCGCCAGGCTCGATTTCGTTGGAGCCCAATTTGGTTTTGGTCTGAGACTCAAAAACAGGTTCTACCACTTTGATGGATACCGCCGCTACGATAGATTTACGGATATCGGCAGCTTCAAAGTTCTTATTATAGAATTCTCTGATGGTCTTTACAAATGCTTCGCGGAAAGCATTGAGGTGAGTACCACCCTGTGTTGTGTTCTGTCCATTGACAAAGGAGAAGTACGTCTCTGTCTGTGATTTATCGGAATGCGTGATGGCGACTTCGATATCTTCTTCTTTCAGATGGATGATTGGATAAATAATCTCGCTTTCCAGCTCTTCTTCCAAAAGATCCTTCAATCCATTTTCTGAAAAGAATTTTTCGCCATTGAAAAAGATAGACAAACCAGGATTAAGGTAAGCATAGTTACGGAGCATACGCTCAACGTACTCTTTTCTAAATTTGAAATTAATGAAGATCTCTTCATCCGGGATAAAGCTGATTTCGGTTCCGTTTCTGTCAGAAGAGTCCGCCTCGGGATAATCTGTTTTGATAAGGCCTTTGGAAAACTCTGCCATTTTCACACGGTTGTCTCTCACAGATTTTACCCAGAAAAACCCCGACAATGCATTGACCGCTTTGGTCCCCACACCATTAAGACCAACAGATTTCTTAAAGGCTTTGCTGTCATATTTTCCACCGGTGTTCATTTTGGAAACCGCGTCAACCACTTTTCCTAGCGGGATTCCACGTCCGAAATCCCGGATGGTGACTTTGCCCTCATCTACTTTGATCTCGATGCGTTTACCGGCTTTCATCACAAACTCATCGATGGAGTTATCGATGATCTCTTTGAGGAGAATATAAATCCCGTCATCTGCCGAAGAACCGTCGCCCAGTTTTCCAATGTACATCCCAGGACGAAGCCTGATATGCTCTTGCCAATCGAGGGTTCTGATATTATCTTCGGAGTAATTTACAGGATTGATTTCGCTCATATATTTTGATTTCTGAAAGACATTGAAACCGTAAAAGAATTGGTAACTCACAAATTTAACGAAATGAAATTTAATTTGAAAGTTTTAAGAAATTAATTTTAATCGATGTTGATCAATTTATTTACAAAAAAAAGCCAGATGATCGCCTGACTTTGATTTTTAACTGATGAAAGCACCTCAAATTTGAAGCATTACAAAGTTAGTTCTTAATTAATTTTCTTGAGATTACTTGATTCCCTGCGTAAACATTTACAATATATTGTCCTGAAACAAGGTCTTTTACAACAACTTCCGAAGTGTTTGTTTCTTTCACAATTTTACCAGTCATATCAAAAATCCTCACATGATCAATGTTTTTGATTCCAGAAATTTTTATTAAATCTGATGTTGGATTTGGAGAAATTTTTATTGATAAAGCGGATGATTCTGTGACCGCCAATCCTGCATTATCTTTAATTTCAATATCATCTATTCCCATATAGAAAACATCCGTACAGTCATAATGTCTGAAAATCAGTTTTACATCTTGTCCTTTAAAAGGTGAAATATCAACATTAATCAATTTTGCAACATCCAAATATCCTGCATCAAAAGTTTCTTCAAAAACAGGTGTTTCTGTTCCTGTAAAAGTTGAAGTGGCCGGAATTACATATACTGCATAATGTTCCTGGAAAAGCTCCTCGTCGCCAGCTGCCGCTTTGAAAGTTAAATGTAATGAGTTAGAATTTGGCAATGTGATTGACGGACTTTCCAAAACATTATCCGGCGTAAACACATCTAGATACCAAGAGAAAGAAACGGCCAGATTTCCAGTAAAATTCGGAAGTTCATTCAGCTCTGCATTTAGAATTTCCCAATTCTCCCCATCGCCGTCTCTGTCAATTAGTTTCCACTGTGCAACAGATGCTTCGTCCTCAAAATCTTCTTTAAAAACCGAGGTCTGCGCCTGAGAGTAAAAAGCAGTTGCTAAAGCTGAAGCAAAAAGTAATTTTTTAACCATCATATTTTATTTTAAATGTGGCTAAAAATACAAAAAAACACCTCCATTTCTGAAAGTGTTTTGTAAATATTTTAAATGTTTATATTTAAACATTAAATCTAAAGTGCATGATATCGCCATCCTGAACGACATATTCTTTTCCTTCCACAGAGAGTTTTCCAGCTTCTTTTACTTTCGCTTCGGAACCGTAATTCATAAAATCGTTGTATTTTATGACTTCTGCACGGATAAAACCTTTCTCAAAATCTGTGTGGATGACGCCAGCTGCTTGTGGCGCTGTCCAACCTTGACCAATTGTCCAAGCTCTAACTTCCTTAACTCCAGCTGTGAAGTAGGTCTGTAATTTCAAAAGATCGTAAGCTTTTCTGATCAATCTGTTCACACCTGGCTCTTCTAGCCCAAGTTCCTCCAGGAACATTTGTCTTTCTTCAAAAGTCTCCAGCTCATTGATGTCTGCTTCGATCTGTGCTGCTAAAACCACTACTTCTGCATTTTCAGTTTGAGCCATTTCTTCAATTTTAGCGATCCAGTCGTTTCCGTTTTTGATAGCGTTTTCGTCTACGTTACAAACATATAAAACTGGCTTATTGGTCAATAACTGAACTTCATCTAAAATGGACTTTGCAAAATCATCCATTGGAAACTCTCTTGCATTCTTGCCTTCTTCTACAAAAGTCTGAATATTCTGCAGAACATCATACGTCATCAGATCCTCTTTCTTGCCAGATTTCAGGAATTTTTTGGCTTTATCCACCGCCTTTCCAATCGCTTCCAGATCTTTCAACTGGAGCTCGATATCGATGATTTCTTTATCCCGGATAGGATCTACGGTGCCTTCCACGTGGATGATATTTCCGTTATCAAAACATCTTAGGACGTGAATAATAGCTTCACATTCGCGGATATTTGCTAAGAATTGATTTCCCAACCCTTCGCCCTTGCTCGCACCTTTTACCAGCCCAGCAATGTCCACGATCTCTACAACCGCAGGTAAAACGCGTTCAGGATTTACGATTTTTTCCAATTCGAAAAGTCTGGTATCTGGTACAGAAACAGTTCCTAGATTCGGCTCTATCGTACAAAACGGATAGTTAGCAGATTGCGCTTTGGCGTTACTAAGACAATTAAAAAGGGTTGATTTTCCTACATTCGGAAGACCTACAATGCCACATTTCATAACGAAATTTTTATTTGTTTATATCAAGTTATGCCACCTTACGGTTTCATAAAATTCTGGTTTAAGCTCTCAAGTTTCTGGTTTAAGCTACTGCATTAAAATGCCGAACCATCAACTTTTAACTTTTAGCGTGCAAATATACTGATTTTTGTGCTTGAATTTTCTACTTTTACAATCTAATTAAGATCTAGAAAAGAACCCCAAATGAGCAGAAAAAAACGCGAATACCTATCTTCTGAACTTGTGAATTCTTTTGCAAGAATCTATGGTTTTGAAGATAAACTGAAGGCTTTCGAGATCAAGGATTTTTTGGAAGATTATCTTTCCAGCGATCTTTTTGCTGAGATCGTGAGCGTCAATCTGAAAGAACAAGTTCTGATCATCCGCATAAAATCACCACTTTTGAAAAATGATTTCCGACTGAGAAAGACTTTTTTCTTAAAGAAATTCAGAGAAGTTTTGAAGAATGAAGCATTGATCAATGATCTGTTGATCCTGTAGTAATCTCATCGATCATCCGCTTGCTTTTCTCATCTAATCTGGATTTTAAAGGAAAGAAAAAACGAAATGGATTTCTGATAAAATATCGGAAGATCTCTCGGAAAATCTCACTTGCCTCATTCATTTCTACTTTTCTGGAACGGAACGCCAACAACATCGACAAACCAAAACTGACGATAAAATTGAAAAAACCGATGATAAAAACCGTTGCAAATGCCATCCAAAACATATAAGACGTGACCACAAAATCTTTCCCATACAGGCCTAAAGCAAAGTTACCTGCCGCAAACGTAATATGACGGATATCCAGATCTAATCCCAGAAAAAGTCCGATTGGTGCTGTAGCGCCTAGAAAAACACCAAACCAAAAATTAGAAACAATCCCTGCCCAATTTTTAGAATAATAAATAGAGAGCTGTTTGGCAAAGCGTTGTCCAAAGAAATAATTGATGAAAGGATTTTTGGCAATCCTTTTGGGAATTTGAAAAAACACAGAATTATTACTGATATTCCCGGAAATAACTCCCGATATAAACAGAAAGACCCCAGCAATACAAGCGTGCAATATAGCTTTGGACTGAAATGGATCAAGATCATAGAGCAATTTCCCTGACTTCTCAAAAGCAAAATTCTGTTTAAATAAAATTTCCAATCCATAGATAATCATCAGGGCTACCGGAAACGATATCAAAACATTGCCTACAAAAGCTATAAACTGCGATCTGAATAATTGGGAAACAACATGCGCAAACTCAATATAAGTATTTCTGCTACTCCCTTCTGACAGTACTTTTGCCATTGTGGCAGCGGTCATCGCAGGCTGTTTTGTCGCCAATGTAAAATTCATCAGATAGATCATCACAAATCCCATCGCATAGTTCATAGAATATAAAAATGCGTGGGCAAAATCACTAGCTGGGATGTAACTGTAAAGCATTTTCAAAACGCAAAGCGCGCCTACGACAACGCCTCCGCCAGAGGCTTTCCAAAACATTTTCATATAAGCCTTGAGCGTAGAAGTAATGTAGTGTGTTCCCGTTTCCGCGGTGTGATTTGTGATGAGATGCGACATCAGCCTTGTACTGTCTGATACCAGATCGCGGATGTTATTCTTATGCGACTTATACTTTAAAATATTAAAAAACAACTGCTTGGAATTGATCAGATAAGCTTCATCATGATCTACCACAAACAATTTGATAATATCAGACATCCTATTAAGCTGTTGTCTAATTTTCAATAAAGACTGGTTGGTTTTGCTGGAAATACCGTACTTCGATGAATTCTTAAAAGCCAAATTCACGAACTCCAGACAGTGCTCCATATAGATCTTGGTCTGTTTATAGATCTCATCCGTCGATGTAAATTTAAAATCCGGATTCTGACTGAAAAGCGTATTGATCGTATCCAATTCATTTTGCAGGGCGAGAAAAGGATTATCAAAATTCCGGTATTCCGGGGCCATTTTTACGACATCAACGTCCAGAGCATTCCCGATAACCCGCCAAGCCAAGATATTAAGCGAAAACAGAAGTTCTTTTTTGACGTGTGGATTATTGATGAACTTATCAATTTTAAGCAATTGAAACAGCTCATTCATTTTGTCTTCAGGCGAATTCTGGAAAAACTCCAGATCTTTTTTGGGTGTTACCAAAACGTTATCTACCAGATACCAAATGGTCTTTTCATTTTCTATCGGCGGGAGAACTTTATTGAGAAGTCTCTTTTTGAATTCCGGATAGAACGCATTTTCCGAAAGAATATCGGCTTCCGTCAAAGACAGATTAAAGGGTTTATCTTTGAAAATATGATGAATGTACAATAGCAGGTTTTCCCTGATGGTATCATTATCCTTGAGATAGGCGGTAAAAACGCCCAGATCCTCTCTCTTCAGACTAGTAATAATTTCGGATAAAGGCTGCAAAGACAAAGTCTCATTTCTCTCGCTGAAATAATTATTCAGAATAGTACTGAAACTGTCTTTTCTAATCAATCTAATTGGCATCTTAGCACAAAAGTAATCATTTCAGAACAATATTATTCATCTGCCTCATGATCCAGCTGTGTTTTTTGTTGAGATAAGCACTTGGGTTTTTCGGATCATATTTTTTCGGATTCGGCAAAATCGCAGCAATCCAAGCGGCTTCACTTTTGGTAAGATCTTTTGCAGGTTTTTTATAATAATACTGCGCAGCTGCTTCTACCCCGAAAACGCCCTGCCCCATCTCTATTACATTGAGATATCTTTCCAAGATGATATCTTTTCCCCAGATTTTTTCTATAGTGAATGTATAGACAGCTTCGAAACCTTTTCTGATCCAGCTTCTGCCCTGCCAAAGAAAAACATTTTTTGCAGTCTGCTGAGAGATCGTACTGCCACCTCTTACGACTTTGCCTTTCTTGTCATTCTTTTTCATGGCTTTTTCTATGGCTTTGTAATCAAAACCTTTGTGATCGAAAAACGCCTGATCTTCTGAAGCAATCACTGCTTTTTTGATATTGCTCCCCATATCATCATAGGACACATAATCACGCTGCAGCTTCCCATACTTGAAGACACTTCCCAGCTGTGTCCACGTAATTGGCGGATTGAAAAAAATACCAAAAATCACGAAAAGTATATTTGTGATAACAAGAATAAAAATCAGCCTTTTCATAAACTTCCACATAGTACAACAAATTTTCAGCGAAAATAAAACAAAAAAATATTTTATCTGATCAAATTCCAACAAAGAATTTAATATCAACACCTATTTAGATGTTAAGAAATAAAACCTTTACAATATATAAAGGGATCAATTCCAAAACTTGGGGAGAAAGATAAAAATTAATAATTTTGAAGGATGTTAAATGATGTCGAACTCCTTAAATTATTTTTGCCGGAACTTCTCATTGAGTATTTTGAGATTGTAAAATTTGAAGAAGAAAACCAAATCCTGCACATCTATTTTGAAGAGAAAAATACTGCTCCGAA
>NZ_AUAA01000060.1 GCF_000428485.1 Epilithonimonas tenax DSM 16811
CAGTAAAATCTGTTTAATTTTTTGCATACGTAGAGGTTTATTTGCCATAATGCTAGCTTTTATTCTTGTGGAATTTAAACTAGCAATTAATTTGTTTACTTGAACCTCAGTGGTGTACTTTGTGTCGGAATGTCACACTTTTTTAATGAGTCATTAAAAAATATAATTCGCGATTTTTTCTTAAATAATGCATTTAAGTGGTGCACTTTGTCTCGGAATAAGTGGTGCACTTTGCCTCGGAATGGTGGTGTAGTTTACAGCGGAATATTCACTCTTCAAAATAGATGTGCAGGATTTGGTTTTCTTCTTCAAATTTTACAATCTCAAAATACTCAATGAGAAGTTCCGGTAAAAATAATTTAAGGAGTTCGACATCATTTAACATCCTTCAAAATTATTAATTTTTATCTTTCTCCCCAAGTTTTGGAATTGATCCCTGTTTTTCCTTTAAAGAACGATTGTAAGTTGTCATGAATTGTCTTTTCGTTTTCCGCATCCAATGCCGAAGTTGCTTCATCAAAAAAGATGTAATGTGGATTTTTATAAACGGCACGTGCAATCAGAATACGTTGTTTTTGTCCTCCTGAAATTCCATTTCCTGATGCTCCGATTTTGGTGTTATATCCTAAAGGAATACTGTCGATGAATCCTTCTATATTGGCTATTTTTGTAGCATTTTGTAATCTTTCCCTATTAATTTCTTCATCTCCTGTTGCAATATTTCTTTCGATAGTATCCGAAAAAATATACCCGTCCTGCATCACTACGCCACAATTCTCTCTCAAACTTTTCGGTGAGATGATCTCTAAATCATCATAGTTGTAAAAGATACTTCCCTTAACAGGTTTGTAAAATTTAAGAAGCAATTTCATTATGGTGGTTTACAACTTCCGGAAGCTCCTACTAAGGCAGTTACTTTCCCTCACTCTCCGCAAAAAAAGCCTATAAACAACGTGTTTATAGGCTTTTTAATTTTCGGGTGCTAATTTAGGTGCTAATTTTTCTATATGAAATTTCATTTTAAAAGTCAATTCTATAACTTTAAATTGTGCAATTATTTAGTGTGTTTGAAAAACAATAATTATCTCTTCATTATTCCTAAAATTATCTTGACACTTATAATGTAAAAAATTAAGACTGATAATAGTTTGAATAATTCATTAAAGCTTAAATTAAACTTCCATTGAAAGATTGAGATAACTATTTTATAAATTGTTATGGGAAAATTTATAATTGAATACCAATTTAAAAATATTTGATAATAGAAAAACAGAGCTATCATTACAATGTTAAAGCCCCCATATAAAGCAATAAGATAATCCTTTTTCGTTAGTATAGACTTTTCATTTTTAAAAGTAGATAATAGAATCAATTTTAAGTTGTTCATGGCATGGAAATTAAGATTAGGCTTGTTCAACAAGTCTGACAATATCCAATATCCATCAGCTCGCAAAAATGGGATTAGATTGTATAATGCTTTTACTGAAATAGCCAATGCCAAAATTTCCAGTATATGATATTTTATAAAAAAACCAATAATTAATAGTAATAAGCAAAAAATAATTTCAAAATAAATACCTGCACTATTTACTATAATTCTTTTCCACTTACTTAATCTCCATATATCCGTCACGTCTGCAAAAAATGCTGGTATGAAATACAAGTAAAAACCAAAGCCAATTCCTCCATGTCTTGCCTTGAAAAAATGGGATGCACTTGCATGTCCCAGCTCATGAAAAATAGTACTTATAAAAAGTAGCAATATAAAATATGGCACAAAAGTATTAGAGTTGAGAGTCGGATTATTATAATAATTTGTATAAATACTATATCCAAAAATAATGATTGAAAAAAAAATAACCGAATAAAAAACTTTCCTGACAAACAATAGTTTCAAGAAGGGAACTATTGTTGAAATTACTTCTGGTTTAAGAAAAATGAAACCATATTTTATATAGTCCGGAATTTTTGATTGTTCTTTTATTGAATCATCGTGACCAAAAGTTCCATACTGTTTTAGCTGACCAAAAAGCAATATAATTTGTGAATCTGAAATAGGTACTTTATGGCTTTTTTGAAAATCCATATTAATTTGTGATACTGTTCTGCTCCCATCTGCTAAACTTAATAAATCATAGTATTTCTGATTCAGTTTAGTATATTTATTAAGTTTTACATTATGCAGTAAATATTCACTTTCATTGAATTTTGAAAATTCAATATCTGATGATAGTTTATATACAGGGCTTTCCTCCATTATAGTAAAGCCTTTAATGCGTAAGCAGTAGTAAGCGTCTTACTTTTGTAAGGCTCATGGGCTTTAGGTTTAATAAAATTTTCCGCCTTCCAACTACCATTTTCATGCTGATGTTCTATTAAAAATTGTTGTGCGCAATTTTTCATTTTCTCAAGTTCAGGAAACTCTAATAAATTCATGCAAAAAATAGCAAAAGAAGTTGACAAATTTTTATATTGATTCTCATCAAAACTTCCATCAGCATTTTGGAAACCAATCAAAAAGTCTTTTATTTTCTGCTTGACAGCTCCATATTGTGTAGGAAACTCATTAAGCAACCTCAGACAAACATATGTACCATAAAGTTTACCATAGTACCATCTGCTCTCCCAATACCCTTGCTCTTTTTGCTCTGAAATAATATACTTGATTGCTTTTTCTATGGTGGACTTGTATTTTTCTGAATCTAATAAGGTTAAAGCATATACAAAGTTGGCTACAACTTCCACATCTGCCCCTTTTCCCCATTTGGTAGAATTGAATAAATCCTGTTTTTTCTGTTTTTCAGTAAGATTTACTTTAGGAAGAATCCAAGTTTCTATTCCACCACTAGGCTGTGTTCTTTCAGATACGGCAATACTAATTGCTTTTATACAATATTTATCTACCAATTTCCCATTTCCTGTTTTGATAAACTGTTGCATAATTTGCCCTAGATCGTCAATATCTGCTGCTATTTCCTGAACAGTTGGAAAATAAGACCAAGCTCCAATATTGTCCTTATTTTGTCTTCCTTCTATATATTGATTTTCTTTTTCAATAAAAACTTGAAGATTAAGATTAAAAGAATGTGCAATTTCCAACAAACAATCATTCAATAATGCTCTTTGAAAAGTATCTGAAGAATGGATATCAATTTCATTCTCGAATCCTTCCATACCTCCTAAATACATAAAATGCTTTAAATCAACATAATTTTGAAGAAAATCACTCTTAATGAATTGCAAGCCTTTAAAAAAAAAGTCTTTTGTGACTTTATTAAAATCAAAAAAGTAATCTTCTTGAATTAATTTTCTTTTTGTATTTGCTTTTTCTTCTATTGTTTTGACATAACCATTAACTGAATCCTTGGTTTGAAGAATTGTTTTTTCAAAGTCGCAGATTGTATCCAGCCACAAACTATCCGGTGGCAATTTTTCAATTACTTTTTTAGCCTTCTCCAAATAATAAATTGATTTTTCAAAAAGAATAACACTTGTTCCATCTATATAAAACAACTTATTTAAAATATTTACATCATATTTATATTTGGAAAAGTCTAATGTTTTGGATAATTCATATACCGCCCAATTAAATTGTTTTTTGTTAAAGTCCTCTGTGAAATCTATAATATCATCATATAATTGAAACCCTATCGAAAAATATTTATGAGATTCGAGCAGTAAATTATAAATTTCGCTATTGTTACTATTTTCTGAAAAAATAAATAAACTATCAATAGCTACTTTTCCAAAGGCAGATTTCATATCTGCAACTTTATTATAATTCTCTTCACTTGGATTATTCCAAAGGTTTTTTTCTAATGATATTGCCTTGCGAAACTCTCTTTTTCTTGTTTCCCAAAGATTCCAAAAATTGTTACCATCTTCATATATTGTGGATAAAATTTTTATTGCATTCTCTTGTAAATCTAAAACATTAAATATTCTATGATTTTCTTGATTATCAATAACAGCATCTAATTGCAAAATAGATTGATAAAAATAAAAGCCTGCTTTTGAAAGCAGGTCTATTGTCACCTTATCTATATCTGGAAAATAATCGTGAAATAGTTTAGGATAATATTCGTAAAATTCTGGAGATTTCTTTTTATGGCTCATCAATAAATTTCTGTTCTTCTTTGGAAAGTAAAGTATTATTTTCTTTAATCTCTTTATTAGCAATATTTTCGGTTAGATTTTTATTTAAATCAATTTTATTTTTCAATCCTTTTTTATCTGATTCTAAAAATTTTTGAAAATTTATTTCTTGAATAAATGAAACGGGATACTTTTTTTCTTTGTATAGCGCATAACCTTTAATTTCGGTATAAACTAAAGCTGGTAGATATTTTCCGTCTTTTTTATAAAAATCATATTTGATATTATTTGAAGTGGCTACACCTTCGTAAGCTTCTCCTCGTTTGTTCTTGTTCTTGAACGACTGAGACATATTTGTTATATAAAGATCAAAACTACTAATGACTTTGTCTGTTTTGCTATATGTAAATTTTCCTTTATATGTATTTATTTCATCTTTTGTTTCAAAATAAATAATTTGAATGTTCTGGTTTTCTGAAAGTATTTTTGAAACAAATACACTATTTTTTGTATCATTTAAAAAACCAATAATTTCACTATTAAAAAATAACTTCTGAATAAAGTTTTTGGGAGTTATTTGAATATCTGTATTAAAGGGATAATCATTAGAAGATACTTTAGTTTTAAAATATTTAATGTTGTTAAAGCCGATTTGGACAAAAGAGTCGACATTATCTTGTGCCTTAAAATTATAGGCATTTGCTAAAGCCCATATGTCAATATTGGCTATTAAAAGGTTAATCATTTTCCCATCAATATAACCTTTTTGCTTTATTGTAGATTGATATAGAGAGGGCTTACTGTAATATATGCTTAGATAATCTTTTAAAGCATTTTGAAACATTTGCCTTATATCTATTTTGGATATTTTCACCTCTTCAATATCTTTATATAATGGCTTTAATTTTATAATAGGAGTTAAAGACTCCAATGTTAACTCTTCATATCCTTGAGCAAAAATATTCAGTGGTTTCTTATCATTTTTTAGTTCTACTTCCCCATCATCGTTACTATACAGCACCACATTATCAGACATAATTCTAACATTTTGAAGAGGTTTGTTTTCTTCAGAATCAATAATTCTTACTTTGATATTTTGAGGAAAATAAAATTGTAATGATAACCCCAAATAGGCTATTAAAAATAATATGGACTTCATTTAGTTGTATTATCTCTTTGATATATTAATGTTCTATCAAATCCATTTTGAAAATAAATCCGATTTGTAAAATTATCTCTGTAAATAACTTCTTTTTCTTTTCCAAGAGAAAAATTAAAACCACTCTTTTTTTGTGGTTTTTTAAAATCTATTACTATTTCTTTTTTGTTGCTTAATCCTAATATTGCAGTATCTTTTTTATATTTAAGAGAATCAGTATACTTTGGAAGTAACTGTGCGTTAATTTGTGAGGATATCAACAAAATTGTCGTAAAAAAAACTACTCTCATAAAAATTGAAATATAAAAACAGCTAATACATAGATTGTATTAGCTGTTACTTTTTAAAATGTCCAAGTGGCACTACCTCCAACGGCAGTAGTATTGGTTTCAATTGTTTCACCAGCATCAAACATTGTAGGTGCAGATACACTTACGTCCCAAGCCTTCATTTCAAATCTTTGTTCCAATTCTTCCATTTGGAAATTTTCTAATAATTCATTTTTTTCAACTTCTTGATCTAGTTGAGTAAAATTTTCTGCATTCATAATATTTTTTTATAAAATTTGACTATAGCAAATTTAAAATAAATTTTTAATTGTGCAATTTTTATATAAATTATTATGTATGATTTAAGACTATTAAGAATAAATTTTCAAATATTTACCGTTTTAATCTACTCTTTTGGTTCTGTTTATTTTTAATATTTTCCAACCCACTTACTATTTTGTTTTCCAAACTTTAAAAAAAATAAAGACAATAGACCTATTTAGCTTCGTAACCATCTTTGAATCTCAGGAATTTCTCCGCATCTTTCGGGTTTTTATTAATCCATTTTTGTACAAGTTCGGTGTTGTTTTCTAATTTTTGAATGTCGTCTTTAGGATATAGCAGTTTTCCATCCTTTTCAAATTCGGAAAGGATTTCCTCTCTAAGCTCGCTTTTGGAACGGATACTTTCGGAATACCATTTGAATGCAAGATTTCCACTTATTAGAATTGTCGAAAATGACAGTAAAATTGCACCAAAAATACCCCAAACAAGATTCGATTTTCGTAAAGCTTCAATACTTTGCTGAGATAATTCCGCAATAATTATTTTCGGGATTTGACTTACGGTTTTCTTAAATATTTCATTTTCTTTTTGATAAGTTCTTGATGTTTCATCGATTATATTTATCAAAGCCGATACAGATTGTTCAAGTTCTGAAGATACATTCATATAATCTTCAACTGAAGCTTTAGTTTCTGTGTTAGATTCAATATTTGCTTTACAGGATTCTATAACTTGATTCAAAATCTCCATTCCGTCTTTTTGTGTATTGTCCATAATTTTTAACGTTTAAATTTTTTATTGTTCTCTATTTTCATTTCATTATTTCTCAAATCCTCATTCCGTTTATTTTGTCTAAGAAATTCCGAATCATTTGATGTTTTCAATTGTTCCGAGCGTTTTGTTTTATCTTCAAAGATTTTCTTTATTTCCGATATTTTCAGCTTGCTAGTAATTTCCGAAAGCTTGTATCCTGCTTTATACTGACGTGAGGTTTCATCGTTGATATCTGTTTTAAGAACGATTCTCATTCCCGAAATCCCGACCTTGACATTGCTCGACAATGAAACCAAATAACCCCGATTCGACATTTCCAAAACCAGCTCTTCAAAATTTTTAGAATTTCCGATACTGGCAACCAGATTCTCATACATCTCATTTCTTTTATCAATGCCTGTTTCGATGTCTGTCTTTATACCCAAATCTCTACAGATTTCCCTTACAGCCTTACCGAAATTCTCCCCGATATTGTGGGATTTGACCGTACATTTTCCAAAAGTGTCAATCCGGTTTACCACGAAATGAATATGCTTTTGTTTCGTAGAATTGTGGACATCCAAGCGATATTGGTTGTTTTCCGAAACTCCGACTTTTGCAAGAGCCTGTATCGTGATTTTCGCCAGTTCTGCATCAGAAAGTTGGTCGCCTGTTTCTTTTGGTGGTGAGATATAACCTGTCAAAGCCCATTTTTTGACATTGGAATTTCTTTTTGCTATTGCTTTCATTTCCAAAAATTGTTCTTCAGGACTGCTTCCGAGAAGATTGTTTGTTCCAAGCATCTTCGCCGTTCCTTTGTCAGTTCCGTTGTATTCCAAAGCGATTTTGGAAATCAGTCTTGTTGTTGCCGAATTATTCATAATTCTTCATTCATCAGATTCTCCCGTTCGTGAATCTTTTGATAGAGGTATTGTTTTATCAATGTCAAAACGGTTTCGATTTCCAGCAGGATATTTTTTTTATTTTCAAAAGCAGACCATTCGGAATTTCGCAAAAGGTTGGTGATTCGGATAAAGTTATTGCCATATTCCAAAAGGATTTTATCAGTTTCAAATTCCTTAGCTTTCAACTCCTCTTTTGTTGCTACCATTCGAAGAAGGGTCGAAATTTTCAAACTGTATTTATTAGCTTCGTCCTCCAGAAACTTAAATTCCTTTTCGGTAAATCGCACGGAAACAACTCGTAAAAGATGGTTCGCACTTTTCTTTTTCAGCCCTCCTTTTTTTCCGAGTTCACGGAAGTATTGTTTCCTTTTT
The DNA here is from genome assembly GCF_000428485.1 of Epilithonimonas tenax DSM 16811. Lineage (GTDB taxonomy): Bacteria > Bacteroidota > Bacteroidia > Flavobacteriales > Weeksellaceae > Epilithonimonas > Epilithonimonas tenax. Next base: position 7,839 of record NZ_AUAA01000060.1, read on the forward strand.
TCCGTCTCTTTTTTTTGTTCCTGCTCACGGGAGACTTTCAGGACAAAACTTTTCAAAAAATCATTCTCCATATTTTTGTGTATTTATTATTTATCAACATTCAGTTTGTTTTTCAAGACGTTTTTGACGATAGGAAAAAACCAAAAAGTTCCAATTTTACAATTAGCGTCCACGCTTTTTGTAAACATTGGGTACTTTTTGCACTCACTATCTGCACTCACTATCTGCCATATTTTGGACGACGTTCTTCTTTAATTTCATTATTCATCAAAAACGCATTCAAATCTTTGTGATTTTTGTAGAGCAAACGTTCGTCTGTGATATTTTTATGTAGATTGATTAATTGTTCGGTTGCCAAATTTCCAGCTTCATCATTATCAAAATAGAGTTCAACTTTTTGATGGTTTTCAAGTTCAGTTTTAGCTTTGAAAAGTATAGAAACCGAATTTAAAATCAGGTAATCCGAAGGTTCTTTTTCGAGTGATTTTTCCAAAATTTTGAATGATAAATAATCCGTAAATCCTTCAAAAATTCTCAACGTTTCACTTCCGTTTTTAATCGTAGAAATATCCTTTTTTCCGAGACAGATTTTTGAATATTTATTGCGGATTTCGTAACCGCTTGAATTGTTTTTGAAACCAAGTCCGAAATAATTTTTGTCATGAAGCAAATAATAAATTTCCTTTAAATCCGATTTTTGACTTTCCAGATTTCGGGATTTTAAATAACTCAAAAGTGAAGAACGTTCTACATTTTTAATTTCCAAAATCTCATAATTGGTTTTTGACTTTTTATCAGAATTTTGTTTATTTTTCGAATTGTCATTTCTATCAAAACTTGAAAATTCAAATTGTCTCAGATATTCCAATGCTTCAGAAACCGAACACTTTTTAATGGCTTGAACCAAAGAAACATTATCGTATTGTTTGCCAGTTCCAAAATCGAAAGCTGTATTTTTTCCAAAATTGACGATTACACTTGGTGTCCGTTCTTTTCGGTCAAAAGCAAAATAAAATGCTGATTTCAAATTTTCTTTGCTTGGAAAAAGAGAAAAACTATCCAAAATCTCTCTAATATTAATATTTTCGTTTGCGGTTTTACAGTTCATTTTTTTAATATTTTAAAGTTTTGTAAGTTTTTTCAGAATCTTCTTACCTTTCTACCAAAGTCTTTGTTAGAAAGAGTTTTGGTTAATTTTTGTCAGTTACCTTTTTCTACCTATTTACCTTTTCAAAGTTTATAAATTGGTAACTTAGGTAAGAAGAAATTTTAATGTTACCTTATTAGAAAAACCTTTATTAATAATAGTTTTAAAAGATTTTAGGTAAGTTGGTAATTGAGGTAAGTCGATTTGCTACTATTCGTTTTTTGATTCTTCGATTTTTCGTTTGATTACATAACCATAGACTTGTCTTTTGGAATGTTTTATCCGTTCATAATTTAAAACCGTTAATGCTTTTCCGATTTTTATAATGTTTAACCGAACTCCCAAAGCATTATTCATCGCCAACATAATATCAGTTGCAGTGAGGAATTCATTTTTATTTTCAGATTTTTCAAAATGAGTGATAATAATTTCCTGCTCCAAACTGATTTGTTTGTATTTTTCATTCCGTTTCTCGTTTTCCAGAATGTCTTCAGCAGTGAGTTCCGGATTGTAGTTTTTTCTTTCAAAAGCATTGAAATATGCTTGAGCCCAAACTTGATTAATATTGATTTCCTTAGAATAATTGAAATCAATTTCCAACACTTCAAAAATTTGCCAACGCACACTTCCTGTTTCATCGGTTAAAAAATCAGAACGATTAGTGGAACCACAAAAAGAAGCCGTTCTGTGCATTAATGACGATTTTCTGTCGTAAGGTAATCTTGCATTAATAGTATTTTTGGAAATAAAGGATTTCAGCGTATTCACATCAATTTTAGACATCACCGAAAGTTCATCAATGTTGATAATCAAAGATTTACAAAGAGAAATCAATCCATCTTTATCAATTCCAATATCTTCGGTATAATATTTTTCTAATTCGGTTGGAATCAGGAATCTCAAAAAACTTGTCTTTCCAGAATTTTGTTTGGTATTGAACAAAACGAAACATTGTTTGTTGACGTACCCTTTCTTTAGTGAACACAAAACCGCTCTCGTTAACCATTTTTCAAAATGATTTTGAAACGATGCATTATCGGTTGTCGTGATGTAATTTGCTAACTTTTGAATATGATTCTCACCGTTCCATTTTGGTAGATTTTTAAAGTAATTTTCAATCGGATTGTATTTCTCTATCCAATGACTTTTCAGCAAAATCTCCAACTTATTCAAAGTGATATTAATCCCAAATTGAATCAACTCAATAAACAAGGAATTGATATTGAGTTCGTCCCAATCTTCATTTTCGGTACGGATTTCAAATTCTAAAGCAACTTCATTGTACCGGACTTTGTATTTTTGGTTCAGATATTTGATGACCTTATCAAAGACCGTGACTGAACCTGCTTCTGTTTGATACCGTTTTTGAGCTTTTCCCATCTACTTCAGTTTAACAGCCTGATTTTTTTTAATGAATAACCTGAGTTTTATTTTTTCTCACTGTCATTAAATAATTTGAGGGCTTCGTCTGCATTTACGACTATGGTTCTGTTTCGTTGGAAAATTGCCCCATCAATTACACCACTTTTTTTAATTCGATTTGCAGTTGCAATAGAACAATCAAAAAGATTTGCAATTCCACGAATACCATAAACCAATTTTGGATTTGCTTTCGCTGATGATTCAGACTGAATCTTTTCTGTTTTGTTCTGGTTTTCTGTTTTTGTTAGTGTCAAAAATTCCTCCCCCGTCATTTGCCAAATAGGCTTTGATAATAAATTTTGTGTATCCATTGTTTTAAAATTTTCTGATACAAAATTTGGAAGTTTTTGAAATTCAGAAAAATTCAAAATAAAAATCAGCACAATTATTTGTGCTGATTTTCAATAAATTATAATATTTTAAACTATTTTGAGATTCTATAAAATTCTAAGTGTGTCAAAATGTGATTTTTTGAAATGTTTATTGATTTTAATCAATTTTATGAGATTAAAAGGAGTTCATTTTTGCGAGAGAAATAATGTCGTCAATTTCCTTGTCAATTTCGTTTTTATTTTCTTCAGAAGGATTGATTTTCTTTTCAAAATCTTTTATTTCAAAATAATCTACCATATCTTTTTTCCAATTAGTGGCTGATTCAGGTAAAATAAATTCATTTGCAATGCAATTGATTGCATAAGCGATATTTCTGTCTTTTTTTTGCTCTTTTTCCAATGTCATTATTTTACTTTCTAATAGTTGATTAGAAAATTCCACATAGCCGATATGCTTGATTAATTTTAATTCGACAAAAATTTTATGGATAAAATAAACCAATCTTTCTTCTTTCAACAATTTTTCGGAATATTTCTCGAAATGATCAAGTCTTAAAAGTTGATTTTCAATCTCATTAATTTGATTGGTAATTTCAATAGGATTAATGTTTAAAAGATAAGACAAACCACGTTTTTTAGATTCCCATTTTTGATACAAAGAAGAACTAATATTTTGTTCATTGTTGTATTTTTTCTTAACTATTTCGTATTCATCATTTAATTGCTTAATTTCAATTGAATCATTGGCATATTTGTAAGCCCAACTTTCTAATTTGGAATTCAGTTCTCTTTCTTCTGAACTAATTTCACGTAATTGCTTATAGTGAAAATCATATTCGCTTTTTTCTTTCGCAGATTCTTTATCTATTAGATTTGAAATTTTATTAAATCCTAAAACATCCTTTTTATAATGAATAAGAAATTTCAATCTCTGTATGGAATTTTTGTATTCTTTGTAAATTAAACCAGGTCTTTTGTGTTCAAATAATTCACTAAATTCAATTTCGTTCAAAGATTTTGAATATTCAAATAGATTATCAATCAAAGATTTTGATAGATTATCTCTGTTTAAATTATTTAGTGATTTTTCTAATTTTAGTGTTGTATCAAGGTGTTCAGATATTTTCATATGATGTTAAGTTTTTGCATTTGAACTTCTCTTGTGGAATCTACTACATCAATATAAGGTTTCATCGATTGATAGTCCGAATGTCCTGTCCATTTCATAACGACGTGAATTGGAATTCCTTTTGAAATACAAAGGCAAATAAATGTACGTCTGCCAATATGTGAAGAAAAATATTCAAATTTTGGTTTGGTGTCATCTTTTCTACTATTTCCGATAAAGTAAGTGTGATTTATCGGTTCATCTATTTCGGCTAAACGTCCCAACTCTTTCAAATATTCATTAATTTTTTGATTTGAAATTACTGGCAACGCCATTTCTGTTTCGATTTCTAAATATTTTTCTAATATTTCTTTGGAAATATCATTTAACTCAATTGTGATGGAATCAGACGTTTTCTTGGTAACAATATAAAGTTTATCATTTTTGATGTCTGTCTTTTTTAGTTTTTGAACATCGGAATATCTCAATCCTGTAAAACACGTAAAGAGAAGGACGTCACGTACTCTTTCGAGATATTTTTTGGTTTGAGAGATTTCTAAATTTTTAATTTTAAGAATTTCTTCTTCAGACAAGAAAACCACAACTTTGTCCGCCGTTTTTATTTTTGGTGCAAACTGTTGAAAATATTGATTATCACAATAATTATTTTTCACAGCGAATCTCAAAAACCATTTTAGATTTTTCAAATACTTTTTCGTTGTAACATTGTTTAACTTCAACGTATTAGAAAAATAAGAAAGTAATTTTGGAAGACCTTCGGAATTGAGATTGTCAAAAGTAAGATTTGGGTTGAATGAAAGTAAATGATTTTTTAGTGCGTCAAATTTTTTATACGTATCAATCGTCCAATTATTTACTTTTCCAGAATAATCTGTGAATTTATCAAAGGTATCGAAAAAAGTTTCAATTTCCATTTCCTTTTCATCAGTTTTGATAGCTTTTTTCTCTTTTGTATTGCCTTTATTTTTAACCTGTCCAAAACTAATTTTCAATTCATCTAGATCAGGAATTCTATCTTCAACCTGACATTTAATGAAAAAAGCCTGTAAATCATTCTCAAGATTACTCAGTTTAGTGTTAATCTCTTCAATAGTTTCCCCATTAATATTAGAAATACCTTTCTTAATTTGAGATAATTTCTCGTCCCAATTATTTCTATCAACACGAAAACCTGTAAAAAGATTCACTCTATTTGAATTGAAAGTTACACGGAAGAAAATCGGAACATTATGATTAACTATTACACCGTCTTTTTTTCTTTTCTCCAAAACAATGTTGATTTTTCTTTTTATATTTATCATCTCAATATTAAAATAAATTACAGCCAAAATTACAGCCATTTTTTATGATATCCAAATAGATTTATTGAATATCATAAAATTAATAAAAATAGTAATTCATTGAAAATGTACAATTTATATATTTATTGAGGCTTTAAGCAATGGTAGGTGAAAATCCCTGTGGGTCTACAATTGTAAAATTACAACCAGTTGGATTTCAGCTGGTTGTTTTTTTTTGCGGTGGATGAATAAAGAAAAGGAGAATTCTAAATAGTATGAGAATTCTCCTTCTTGTTTTTTTAACCGTCCTCCAGAGTTGGGATCAATTCCAAAACTTGGGGGCTAGGCAAAAAGCTTAGACAACCTAAACAAGAAAAATGCTTTATCCCGCACACCTCTTAGTTGCAATCT
>NZ_AUAA01000061.1 GCF_000428485.1 Epilithonimonas tenax DSM 16811
ATCTAAACAACTGATATTCTGAATCTATCGATAAATATTCCGCAGAAATATTTATTGCAATGAGCTCTAAATCAGATAATTTTGGTTTAATTGGTTTGAAATAAAAATTTTCTTTGATGGTTAATTTTCTTAATTCCTTTAAAATAAAATCGTAAATTGCATCTAGGTTATTCATAACGTATTAGATTGATAGTCAATACAATATACGAAATTTTCGTATTATGAGTAACCTTTTTTATAATGCACTACGGGTATTTCATATTATTTTCTATATTTTTACAACCAAATAAAAAACGATAAACGATTATTTTAATTGAAAATTGATTTCAAATTTTTATTTGTAACTTTTATTAAAATATTTCGTTTTTTTGTAAATTGTTTATAATAAATTTAAAAATTAAAAAGTAAATTATGAAGAGTGCTTCTGAATCTGGTTATCATTTAGATGGAGTTGATAAAGAGATTGTTCACATGTTGATGGATAACGCTAAAACTTCTCTTGCACATATTTCCAAACATGTTGGTATTTCTACAACTGCCGTTCATCAAAGAATTAAAAAGTTAGAACTGGCTGGTGTTATAGAAAATTCTATATCTTTTCTTAATCCAAGAAAAATAGGCTATAAAGTGGTTTCTTACATCGGGGTTTTCCTGGAGCAGCCCAGTCATTATCAGGATGCTATTAAAAACCTGAACCTGGTCAACGAGGTGGTAGAGGCGCATTACACAACAGGGAATTACACGATTTTCCTAAAAGTACTCTGCAAGGATAATGACCACCTGATGGAAATTCTTAATAAGATCCAGAAATTGAAAGGGGTGACAAGAACAGAAACCTTTATTTCTTTGGAACAAAGCATTAGCAGACAGCTGAAAGTTTGACAAAAAATGATATAATCAAAAAAGGATGCCAGTTATTTGTATCCTTTTTTTAATTTTGTACTGATAGAAATGGCCTGCTCTTGGGCCGGTAATAAATTAAAATCTGGTTATGGAAATTAATCAATATTTAGACTCTACATATCTTAAAACTCCTGCACAATCTGGTTTAACAGAGGAGCAAACCTTGCAGAAAGTAAAAGAACTGACCAATGAAGCTATGACTTACCACTTCAAGGAAGTCATGATCCGCCCCAATTATGTGAAACTTATCAAGGACTATCTGGTGTCCAAAAACTCAGAAGTTCTGGTAGGAACGGTGATTGGTTTTCACGAAGGAACTTATACATTGGAGGAAAAGCTTGCCGAAGTCAACCAAGCTGTTTTGGATGGTGTAGATGAGTTGGATTATGTGATCAATTATGAGGCTTTTAAATCTGGCAAATTGGAGCTGGTTGAAAAAGAATTCATTGAAGGAACAAAGTTGGGATTGCATTTTGATAAAACTGTAAAATGGATCATAGAAATTGCTGCACTTACAGACCGTCAAATTGCGGATCTCACTGCCAACATCTGGAAGTGGGCTCAAGCTAACTTCGAAGAAAAAGACTATTCTAAGATCTTTGTAAAATCGTCCACAGGCTTTTATGTCACGGAAGGCGGTCAGCCAAACGGAGCCACTTTTGAAGGAGTCAAAATTATGCTGGACAACGCAGGTCAGCTTCCCGTAAAAGCAGCTGGCGGCGTAAAAACACCCGAAGATGCAGAAAAAATGATCATCTTAGGAATCCAAAGAATAGGAACTTCCGCTGCAAAAGCACTTCTTGAAGCAGGCGAAGCTGAAGCTGGATACTAAAGATTTTTGCTTGTAAATACAAAACCTCCCAGAGATTATGTTTCCGGGAGGTTTTTTGTAGGTTGCCGCATTTATTTTTTATTTCACAGAAGGTTCCCAGAGTTCAACCTTATGGCCGTCGGCATCCAAAATGTGAACAAATTTACCATAATCAGAATCCTCTATGTCATCCAGCACCGTAACCCCATTTTCCGTTAGGTTGTGCACGAGCCCTTCGATGTTCTGAACGCGGTAATTGATCATCAACTCCTTTTTTGATGGCGAGAAATAACTGCTGCCACTTTGGAAAGGACTCCATTGTGTAGAATGGATCTCATCTGGATCATTGATATTTCTGGATTCAAAAGTGGCGCCCCATTCTGTCACGTCAAAACCTAGATTCTTCTCGTACCAATCTCTGGTTTTCTCCGGATCATCGGAACCAAAGAAGATACCACCGATGCCGGTTACTTTTGGTGTTTTGTGTGCGTTTTCCATTTATTTTTTGATTTTTTTAGTACATCAAATGTAAATGTTTTATCTCAACAATTTATTCAGCCACCCAAACACTTACATTCCCAGCGGGACAAGGGAAATCTGCCCAGCCATTTTCATTAATATTGATTTTGTCCTGAAGATGTCCTGTGAAATCATAGAAAGTCTGTCCGGCATACCGTTTTCCAATCTCCATTGGTTTGTGGTAGGCTTCTTTATTACTGAGTACAACCGCACAACCAGAATGTTCATCGTCACCTTCACGGATCCAAGCCAGACAATGCGCATCTTCAAAATAATCTTTCTGATTACCATAAGCATAATCTCTTCTTGCCTTTATTAATTCTTCTATCGCATCTACTTTCTCAAGATGGATCTCATACGCCTTACCGTCTTTACCGTGATCCTTGTAGCTCGCTCCGTAAAGATCCGGATAGAAAACACAGGGGTAACCATCTTTCCGTAACAAGATCAAAGCATAGGCTAATGGTTTGAACCAGGTTTCTACTGGTGCTTCCAGAGCCTGAAGCGGCTGTGTATCGTGATTATCGACGACCGTTACGCTTTTGTCCGGATGAGACGCTGTTAATGTCTCGTTAAAAATTTGTCTCAAATCATAATCCGGCGTTTTAGATGCTGTATGCAGATTGTTCTGAAGGGAAGAATCGAAAAGACTCATGCAACCTTCTGTCGAATCGATATATGCTTCCAACAATGGTAAGAACCCGGGTGCCCAATATTCTCCAACGGCAAAGATGTCTTTACCTGTGTTTGATCTAAGCAGCGTGAGCCATTCTTTATAAAAATCTGGTGAGATGTGTTTCACGGCGTCTAATCGGACACCATCAAAATCCGTCAGGTCATGATACCATTTTGCCCAGTGATTCAGTTCTTCGCGTACGAAGGGATTCCGGTGTTCTATGTCATTGTACATCAGGTAATCATAGTTTCCCTTCTCATCGTCTATGATGTGATCCCATCCCTCACCAAAATCATTAATGATCCTGTAGATCCCGGGATCCATTCCTTCGGCATAATCTACACCTGTGAAGCATGTAAAGTCCCATTTGAAATTAGAATATTGATCGCCTCTTGCGGGAAAAGTGAATTTGGTAAAAGATTCTATCTCTACCACATCAGAGATGACTTTGTCCCGGTTGTTTTCGTCCACCTTTATCGCCTGGAATTTTTCTAGCTCATCGCCACCGGCTTTGTGATTCAGTACAACATCGGCAATGACCTGTATTTTTTTCTCTTTCAGTGCTTTGGTAGCGGCCAAATAGTCGTTTTTTGAGCCGTACTTGGTAGTGGTATTTCCTTTTTGGTCAAATTCTCCCAGGTCGAATAGGTCATAGGGATCATACCCTACGGAATAGCCACCCGTAATGCCTTTGTAAGCAGGCGGAAGCCACGCTGCGGTGATGCCCAGATCGGCAAGGTATTGAGAAGAATCTTTTACGTGTTTCCAGAGGAATGAGTCTCCTTCTGTGTACCAGTGGAAAAACTGGATCATAGTTCCGTTCATAAGAATGTAGATTTTTTCAGATTGTTTGATTTGATTTTTCAACTATAGAAAATATCAAGCCAAGGAAGGTGCGACAATGATTGGTTTTCCAATAAATAGATTTATAGACGAAGTGGCAACCTGCAAATCAATCGTTGTCAAACGCCTCGAAGGGGATTTTCAGCTGTACGGAGACGTGTTTTTTTTCTTCGGTATTGAGGTTGGATAACGATAGTCCTAGCAGCCGGATGGCTTTATCAAAAGGTCTCAGTTCCCAAAGTTGTTTTGCAGTGTTGTAGCATTTCTCCGCATTTTCAAAATAGTGATCTTGCGTTTTGCTTCTTGTGTAGAGTGTGAAGTCTTTGTATTTGATCTTCAGGGTGAGCGTTTTGCCTTTGACTTCTCTTTTACTGATACGTTCTTCCAATTCCAGACTTAGAGATTTCAGTTTTTGATCGATCTCTTCATCTTCATTGATATCGTCCCAGAATGTTCTTTCCACGGCAACACTTTTCTGGATTCTGTTGGGTTTCACTTCGCCATTGTGGATGCCACGAACGACATTGTAATAATAGCTTCCGGATTTTCCGAAGTGCTTTTCCAGTTCGTCCAGAGATTTGGCTTTCAGGTCAGAACCTTTGAAGATGTGTAAGGTGTGCATTTTATTGGCGGTCACTTTGCCCACGCCATAGAATTTCTCGATCGGGAGGTTTTCCAAAAACCCATCAATCTTGGTGGGATGTATGGTTTTCTGTCCATTTGGTTTGTTGATGTCGGAGGCCACTTTTGCCAGAAATTTGTTGACGGAAATGCCGGCCGAAGCCGTAAGCCCAGTTTCTTCAAAAATCTGTTTTCTAATTTCTCTGGCGATATCGTTGGCAGATTCTATGTTTTTTTTGTTTTCGGTAACATCCAGGTAGGCTTCGTCCAAGGAAAGCGGTTCTACAAGATCTGTGTATTCGTGGAAAATCTTTCTGATCTTGACAGATATTTCTTTGTACCGTTGGAATCTCGGTTTTACAAAGATGAGATGTGGACATCTTTCTCTGGCTGTTTTGCTGGGCATTGCAGATTTTACGCCAAATTTCCTTGCTTCATAACTCGCGGCCGCCACTACACCACGGTGGCCACCACCAACGGCAATGGCTTTGCCACGCAAACTTGGATCGTCGAGTTGCTCTACGGAGGCATAGAAAGCATCCATATCTACATGGATTATTTTGCGCTGAGGTTGCATGAGATGGAATAGAATTGAGATTTATAGGTCAGGATTTTTAATTCATAATTTCTGATTTTCCGCCAGGAGTAATCCATTGCAGACACTTTATATTTCTTGGTTAAGTTTATGCCTTTGGGTATCTTAAAAAAGGCAAGTCAGTCAAATTCTTTATTTGACCTTATGTTAAAATAAACAAGATGACGAATAGCGGATATCCATATTGACGTATAAAAATGATTACAACAAATTGAGTCAAAAAAAATCCCGAAAATATTCGGGACGGTCATGTTATTTGGTGAGCTTGTCTATCGTAGATTGTATTTCTGGATCATCTGGTGTGATCGCATAATATTTTGCAATTGCTGATTTCTGATCTACCACAATGTACCGAGGAATCCAGTTGAGGTCCACGTCATTATTGAAATCATTTTTCCAGCCGGATGCAAACCAATAGTTCTCTTTGTCTGTCATCTGGAATCTGTCCAGGCTTTTCAAAAATCCGTCCTGCGATCTTTCCAGAGAAAGAAAAACGAAATTGACATTAGGGTTGTTGGCTTCCAGCTCTTTGGCCTTCGGTAACGCTTTGAGACAGTCTTTGCACCAGCCTGCCCAGAAATCTAAGATGACTATTTTGCCCTTGTGCTGTTTCAGGATCTCGTTGATAGAAATCTCTTTCCCACTTTTATCCTGTAATTTCTGAGCTAAGGCTTCTATGGAAAATTTGGTTTTCAAGACCTTTGGAACTTGCTGAGAAAATCCAAATTGGAAAACCATTAATAAGAAATAAATTAAAATCCTCTTCATTTTTTTAAATTTTGATGAACGAAGTTATGAAATAATAACGAATTGAGCTTAGAGTTTGGTTTTGCTGTCAAAAACCAAAGTCACTGGGCCGTCATTGTTCAAAGACACTTTCATATCTGCACCAAAGATGCCGCTTTCTATTTTGAGTCCGGAAGTTTTCAGCTCGTCTTTAAAATAATCAAATAGCTGGATGGCTTTGTCTGGTTTTGCAGCTTTGATGTAGGAAGGGCGGTTTCCTTTTTTATAATCGGATATTAGGGTAAACTGGCTGATGCATAAGATTTCGCCATTGGTATCTTTTACAGAATGGTTCATTTTTCCATCTTCATCCGAGAAAACGCGCACATCCAGAATTTTTTTCACCAGCCAATCGGCGTCTGATGTTTCATCGTTTTCATCTACGCCGACTAATAGCATCAATCCGGCGCCTATTTTTCCCACCATTTCGCCATCAACTTTGACATGGGCATCGGAAACACGTTGGAGTACAATTTTCATAATTGCAATAAAAATTAGTTATAGATAGACAAGGAGTTGGAATTCGAGTCGTAACTGTAGGCATAGGTCTTAGGGGCTATTTTTGCAACACTGTTGTTACCAGGCTGTCCGGTGATGAGTATCCATTCTGATTTGTCTTTCGGACAATAGACCGTGGTGTCATTTTTGACTTCCAGCGTGGTGTCTGTATCGGGACAGATGTGTGGTGCATTTCTATCATAGACTTTGAACCCACTGCTGATTCTAACGACAATCAATCCTCTTGATCCAGAGCCCACCTCATTGATATACACCCAACCGCCAACATTTTGCAGTTTGTAATAGGAAGGCAGAGTGAGATTTAATTGAACGGAGATTGCAGAATTGGGAAAACAGCTGACGGTTTCGTTCCTTTCGCTGCAGGAATTAGTGAAAGTTAATAAACTGAAAGCCAGCAATAATGTGAAAGTAGATATGTTTTTTTTAATTTTCATTTGAAAATAAATTATATATTTGTAAACTCAATTCGAGACAAAATAGTATCCGGCAAAGGTCGGATTATTTTTTTATACAAACGATAAATTTTATTGTTATGAACTACGTAACCAAAGAAGGTTTGGACAAAATGAAGTCTGAACTAGAACAACTTGAAACCATAGAAAGACCAAAAATAACGCAGCAAATAGCTGAAGCAAGAGATAAAGGTGACCTGTCGGAAAATGCAGAGTATGATGCTGCAAAAGAAGCACAAGGTATGCTGGAAATGAGAATTTCTAAACTGAAAGATATTGTCTCCACTTCAAAGATTATTGATGTTACCCAGTTGGATCTTAGCAAAGTGTCTATCCTTACAACTGTAAGACTGAAGAATAATGCGACGAAAGGCGAGCAGAAATTCACTCTGGTTCCTGATAACGAAAGTGATATCAAGTCCGGAAGAATCTCGGTAAATACGCCAATTGCCAAAGGCCTTTTGGGGAAAGTAGTAGGTGAAACTGCTGATATCGTTTTGCCCAACGGTAACAAACTTTCTTTTGAAGTGTTAGAAATTTCTTTGTAAAAAAATAGATCAAATTGGTTTGATAATTGCTGGGTTTTGGCAATTCAATTTTTAAGGTTATGAGCAGTATTTTTTCTAAAATCATCAGTGGCGAAATAGAAAGTTACAAAGTGGCAGAGGACGAAAAGCATATCGCTTTTCTAGATGCAATGCCATTGGTAAAAGGTCATACTTTGGTAGTCCCAAAAAAGGAAACAGATCTTATATTTGATCTGGATTCTGAGGATTACAAAGAGCTATGGGCTTTTACACAGGATATTGCAAAGCAAATCAAGAAAGCGGTTCCTTGCAAAAGAGTGGGAATTGCAGTAGTTGGTTTGGAAGTGCCACACGCGCACATTCATCTTGTACCGCTCAACAGTATAGATGATCTTAATTTTAAAAATGCAAGATTGAAATTAAGCCCGGAAGAATACAGACAAATTCAACAAACCATAATCAGTGCATAAAAGAAGTTTCAGACTTCTTTTTTTTAATTAACAGAATTCAAGATATTTATGAATCCAAATCAATGTTCATTTTGCGGAAGAAAAAAGAATGAAGTGCAAATTCTAATTTCCGGTCAGAATGGCTTTATATGCGAAAATTGTATAGAACAAGCACACCTCATTGTGAAAGACAGTGCAGCAGTGCCTACGGAAGCCTCCATGGCGTCGTCTCTCGAAGAATTGAAAAAACCAAGAGAGATAAAAGCTTTCTTGGATGAATACGTGATTGGGCAAGATCAGGCTAAAAAACAGTTGTCAATTGCTGTTTATAATCATTATAAAAGAATACTTCACGCGCAGGACGAAAATCGTGAGGTGGAGATCGAAAAGTCCAATATCATTATGATTGGCGAAACAGGGACTGGGAAAACATTGTTGGCGAAAACCATTGCCAAGCAACTGAATGTCCCTTTCTGTATCGTGGACGCTACAATTCTTACAGAGGCTGGTTATGTAGGAGAAGATGTAGAAAGTATTCTTTCCAGGCTTCTGATGGTAGCAGATTATGATGTGGAAAGAGCAGAGAAAGGGATTGTTTTCATCGATGAAATTGATAAAATCGCAAGAAAATCCGATAATCCAAGTATTACAAGAGACGTTTCTGGTGAAGGTGTCCAGCAGGGATTGCTGAAGCTTTTGGAAGGCAGTATTGTGAATGTACCGCCGCAAGGAGGCCGTAAGCATCCGGATCAGAAATATATTCAGGTCAATACTCAGAATATTCTTTTCATTGCTGGTGGTGCTTTTGATGGCATGATAGAGATTATTGAAAGAAGACTTAACAAGCAGGCGATAGGTTTTTCAAAAGATAAATTAGAAAAAACTGATGATGCAGATTACATCCTCAGTCAGATCAATGCCATAGATCTTAAAAGTTTCGGCCTGATCCCTGAGCTACTGGGAAGATTTCCGATCATTACTTATCTTGAGAAACTCACGAAAGAGGTCTTGGTAAGGATTATGAAAGAACCAAAAAATTCCATCATAAATCAATTTACAGAACTTTTCAAAATGGATAATGTAAGTCTGGAATTTACAGACAATGCCATTGCGGAAATTGTAGAAGATACGATGAGTAAAGGGTTAGGAGCTAGAGGATTGCGGGGTACGACAGAAAAAGTATTGGAGGATTATATGTTTAATATTGAAAACAATGAGAAAGTTACAATAGAGTCAATATTATAAAATCTTTAATAATGATATTATTTTTTTTTAATTATTTAAAAAATTATATCTTTGCATAATAAACACACAAATTATATGAACACGATGACAAAAAAATTATTTTTAGTAAATTCATTGCTATTCTACGGTTGTGCCTTTTCACAGGTGCTTACCTATGTCGGAAATTCTGCTTTAGTAACGATCCAATCACAGACTTTATTTTATAATGGTGGTGGGCTTCAAACTGCAGGAAACGCCATTGTTAACAATTCCGGGAACGTAATGATAAGTGGTACAGCTACTGGAGTAGCTGCGACAGAGCCAAAAATTGACCTAGGTACAAGTGCTAATTTTAATATAAGACTAGCTTCTATTACAGATTATGGGCAGTTATATATAACAGGTGTTACACAAGGTAATATCACTGGAAAGGTCAACAAAGAATATACTGCAGACTACGTTAATGGTACAACTGGAAGACAACAGACCGGATTGCCATTCTTCAACTTTACTTATGCAGATCTAAAAAACGCTTTTGGAAATGGAAATCTTAATCTGACCAATGGCGGAAACACTTTGTCAGGAAGATTCAACCCAAGTTCAGTATTCAAGTGGAATAATGAAAGGGCACGTTTTGATCAGATTGTAGGCGGTGCTGATACAGATGTGATTGGTGGGCCTATGAATTATTATATCCTTCCAAGAAGAAGAGCTGATAATACCTATTTCTGGGTGCCAAATACAGAGAAAAAGACCTTTACAGGAACTCCTGCCTCTGATTTGACCGTTTCAAATGTAGAAATGAACTTATACGGCGGTTATGCTGGTAGTTTTGGTTACAATGGTAGTGCTGCTAATTATTTTGGAGAAAGATATTATAGTTACTTAGATGATCCATTTAGACTCAAACAGCCAACTTGGGCTGCAGATTATGGTTTGAACTTGTATCAGCTCGCCAACCCATTTCTTACCAATATTGATTTGAAGTTTATAGCAACAGCTGAGGGAGGTCTTGCAAGTGATGGTAATTATATTCCCAATATTGAAGGCATAGCTTATTATACTTCTGGTCAGATCACCAATAATTTCAGTGGGACTTCATACGGAATGAATTTTATTGCCGCAAAAACATCAGGAGGTGCTTTTCAAGCGGGTGATATTACCCCCAACAGGTTGGTAATAAAACCAATGGGTGAGTTTATGTTAAAATTAAGTGACAACTCAGGTACCACCCAAAAGATTAACCTTGCAAAGACAAGAAGATTCAAAGGCACTTCTAGGGCTGATGGTGTAGCATATTCAGTTTCAGCTGCTAAAAATGCGACCGAAGATAATGGGATCCCCGCAGATAAGATTGTAAAACAGGTTGCGGTTGTAATGTATGATCTTGACGGATCTGAAATTGAAAGAACGTATTATGCCGTAGCACCGTCTGCTACAACGGGTTATAATCCAGTAACGACTTTGTTGCAAGCTTATTCTCCTAATGATAAAAAAATATACACCAAAGAAGAAAACTCCAATGGTGGCGAAAATATCAACTATCCAGATAAGCTTTACATCAATGAAGCTAATGAAACAGATTTTAAATCAAAAGAAATTCCTCTTTATGTGAATTATCCAGATCAGCCATATCAGTTGAAATTTGAAGTGTATGAGAAAGGAGAAAGAGTAGCTTCTGAAGGCTTATCCAATGGTAAGAGTTTTTATTTTAAAAATCCACAAGGGCAATTCGTTAAAATTGTAGATGGTGAAGGTGTTTCTTTAACTGGATCACAGAATTTGGGTTTATATTATGAAATGCCTGAAGGTGGTACATTGGGAACAGATAATGTCAATACTTCGCAAACTATTATTGCTAAGAAAGATGGTCAATGGGTCGTAAGATTTGCCAAAAACTGGACTAAAGCAAGTGTTGAAGTGTATTCTGTAGCTGGACAGCTTTTGAACTCAAAGTCGATGATCTCTACAGGTTCAGATTATACCATTCCACTCAACTACCAATCAAAAAGTGTTTTCTTGGTGAAAGCAGTATCTGATAAAGGGGAAGTTGTAATCAAAAAAATTAATAATTAAACACAAAAATATGATGATGAATATTTTAGTAAAGAAAACTTATTACATACTGTTTTTATTGGCAGGTGTACTAAGTTTTGCTCAATCTGTACCACCGCCACCGGAAAATCCGGAATCTGGAGATATTGGTGGTTATCCCGCATCTCCGATAGATGAGTACACCTTAATTTTGTTTCTCGCAGCAGTAAGTTTGATTGTTATAGTTGCGTTCAAGCAAAAACAAAGAATTTTAGAATAAAAAAAATATTTTAATAATTTAAACCCACTTTTTAGTGGGTTTTTTTTATTTTTACTTTATGAAAAAAGTATTATTCACGTGCAGTATGCTTTGGTCTGCATTCACATTTGCACAATTCGGTGTTAAGGTTAGCATTCCCGCATATTTATCAGATTCAGAGGTATATTTATACGGTTTTAACGGATCCAAAGAGATCCTATACGCCAAAGCCAAAACTTCCGGTAACACGGCATCTTTTAAAGTCGATAAGAAATATGTGGGCATGATGAGAGCCTTTTTTCAGAAATCTAATTCATCTGTGAATATGGTTGCAGAAAACAAGGATATTAGCTTCAAAATTGAATTAGATTCTAAGAATAAGATTGCTAATGTGGCTTTTGAAGATCAGGTCAATCAACTTTTCAGTAATGAAATTGAACTTCAAAAAAAACAGGATCTGATCCTTCCTGCATTGATACAGATCAAAGAGTATTACAAGCCGTCTGATCAATTTTTTAAATCTTTGGATAGTGAGATTGGTTTGCTGTCAAAGACTGATGTGAAGCAGTATGAATCACACCCTTTTCTAGATTATTATCAGAAGAATCAGAAATATTCTGTTCAGGAGAAAGCAACAGAGTTAAAGCCTGAAGATTTCATTAATTTCTATTCAAAATCCGGTGAATATCTAGAAACTTCTACCATTCTAAAACCGTCCCTTATCAATTTTCTTAATGTTTCGAAATCCAATGTGGAAGCCAGTGTAGATAAATTGTTGGAAGCTGTTAATCTTGAAACACCTAGAGGACAGACTATTTTATCTGAACTTATAGAGATATTTAACAGTTACAGTATGGATAAGCTTAAAGATAAATATCTGACACAAGCCAATCATCTAAAATGTACCATCAACGACAGATTGGCCTCCACGATCAAAGCGAGCAAGAACACGGAGCTTGGCGCCAAGATGCCTAATAATCGTTTCGTAAATCCTATTCATAGCAAAGCTAAATCTCTTTATGATATCAAGGCTTCCAAGAAGATCGTCGTTTTCTGGTCTTCTACGTGTTCGCACTGTGAGGCCGAATTACCGAAGCTTCTAGAAAAATATGAGACGCTAAAAGCACAGAACATAGAGATCGTTGGATTTTCTTTGGATAGTAATTTGGATGAGTTTAGGAACAAAGCTAATCTCTATCCGTGGATCAATGATTCTGAAGGAAAGGGTTGGTACAGCTCTTATGGTGAAACTTATAACATTGTTGCAACACCAACTTATTTTGTGTTAGATGCTGATAATAAAATCATTAGCAAGCCTAATCACGTAGGTGATGTATTAGATTACTTAAAAGTTAATTAAAAATTTGTGGAAATGTAAAATATCCCTATATTTGCACCACAAAAATGGCGAGGTAGCTCAGTTGGTTAGAGCGCAGGATTCATAACCCTGAGGTCACGGGTTCAATTCCCGTCTTCGCTACAAGAAAACTCTCTTCTTTTAAATAAGAAGAGAGTTTTTTATTTTGGTTTTGTCTGATTTCAAGTGTTGCTCCAGATAGAGATAATAGGGATCAATTCCAAAACTTGGGGGCTAGGCAAAAAGCTTAGACAACCTAAACAAGAAAAATGCTTTATCCCGCACACCTCTTAGTTGCAATCTGAAGTTTTTTATTTTAGCATTGAATGACTCGGCGGAAGCATTGGTACTTCTTCTCTCAAAATAATTGAGAATGTCTTTGTAATGGATCATTATGGTTTTCCTGAGTACTGAGAAAGATTTAAATCCTGATTCTTCCACTTCTTTAAACCAAT
>NZ_AUAA01000062.1 GCF_000428485.1 Epilithonimonas tenax DSM 16811
TTTTCCACGCAGAGGAAAATCATCAACGGTTATTTCCGGAACAAAACCTTTTGACTGTAATAGCAGAGAAGAAAACTCTTTCGGAGCAGTATTTTTCTCTTCAAAATAGATGTGCAGGATTTGGTTTTCTTCTTCAAATTTTACAATCTCAAAATACTCAATGAGAAGTTCCGGTAAAAATAATTTAAGGAGTTCGACATCATTTAACATCCTTCAAAATTATTAATTTTTATCTTTCTCCCCAAGTTTTGGAATTGATCCTAAATAAGCTATCGCCTCATTTTCCTGTTGTTTATTTCTTCATTTCTTAAAAAATTATTTTTCAAACTTTCCTTATATTTTTCTTCTAACCATTTCTGACTTTGGACATCGTCAATTTTCAATATTTTACTATTCTCTTTTTGGTCATATTCAATGCTTAGTTTAAGATTTTCGACTTTGAAGCTTTTAAAATGCCTTGAGGAATAAATTTCCCCTTTGATGTGGATTTCTTGTTTTTCCAGCAAGTTTTTTATAATTATTTGGGATAATCGCATCTTCTCACAATCCAAAACAATTGGAAGGGAACTCTTGATGTCAGGATGATATTGCATCAGTTTATCAAAAATTTTACTTTGTTTCTCTAAAGTGTTTTCCAGGTTTGAAACCGATTCCTGCAATTCCCCCTTTTCTCTATCTTTAAGGGTTTTAAGATTATTCATTTCCTTTTTCATCTGCTCATTTTCCTGTTCCAGTTTCTTTGTTTTAGAACCTGTCAAAACATTAGTGAAATTCTCAATCACTTTTTTTGAGGATATATTTTTCTCAATTGCTTTCAGTTCTGATTGCTTACTGTTTTTTTCCTGCTCCAACTGCTGATTTTGTAGATGTAGATTTCGGTAATACTCCGCTGTGGAAATATGTTTTGCTTCCGATCCTTCAATCCCTCTTCTTAATCCGTATTTTGCCATTGCTGAAGCGTAGGTGTTTTGATAGTGTTTCAATCTGTTTCTTGCCATCACATCGTCGGCACAAAGACGGTTACCATTAGGGCTTTTCTTTCTATAGTTTTGAGGGTTGTTTTCTTTTTTTGCCTTTCTTCTTTCTCCGGAAACAATAGGGACAATAGTAGCGTGAATATGGGGTGTCTTTTCATCCATATGCAATACTGCTGAAACTAGGTTTTCTTCTCCAAATGTTTCTTTCAGCCAATCCAAATTATCTGTACACCAATTGTCCAATTGTTTATTTTTCTCAATTGCTTTCATCGTTTCATTAGTTCCGGACAACATAATACGAATGGCTCTTACTTGATTGGTTCCTATCTTTCTTTTCAAATTGGCATTGTCTAACCTATATTGTATTGACGAAGTCCTGTTTTTGATTCCTTCAGGATAGACAATCATTTCTTTATTGAGATGACTTCTTGAAGCATCTGCATTTTTCGGATGGACGGTTCTTTCAATATGAGCTGACATTCCGGAGTCATTGCCTTTAGCTTTTTCTAAATGTAAAACGGTATATGACATTTCTCTTAAATCTAATTGTTAAATAATTTGGGGGTTTCCAAAGGGGGATTTCCCCCTTGGCTTATTGGGGCTTTTTTAGTGAAGTGCAACGAAGCGTTAAGAAAAAGCCCTAATAAGCTATGGCTTTTTATCAAAAGCCAGCCTTTCAACCGTCACCTTTTTCTTCTGTAACTATTTGCCTGCTCTGATTTTAAATTATTATCAGGGGCATTCTTTAGGGTATTCTTCTGATTGCTTTTTAAATAATCATTCAGATCATTATAGTTTTCATAATACGACGACTCATCAATCAGGTTCTTACAAAACGACTTTAAATACGAAGTGGCTTTATATCCTGCCTCATCATTGTCCAGATACGCAATAACTTTCTCGTGGGAAGTAATGAAGGGTTTTGTTTTTTCTATGTTAGAAACAGAGTTGAGAACCACAACATTTTGTTCTAAGTGAAAAGTTTTTTTAAGCGTCAAGTAAGAGAGGTAGTCTGTAAATCCCTCAAAAATTTTACAAATATTGCTGCCAACGTCATTATAGCTGGGTGCTTTTGAAGTACAGCCCTTAAAGTATTTGTTACGCAATTCATATCCGTGAATATCATTCTGAAAACCAATTGCAAAATAATATTTGCCATCAACCAAATAGCTTATCTCCTGACAATGTTGTTTTGCTATGTTGACATTGATGCCACGTTCCAGAAGATAATCAATAAGAGCAGGGCTCTTGATCTCTTGTATGTTTTGGATGATAAATGCTGAGTTTTGTTCGGGCTTAATTATATTTCTACCGTGAAAAGAAAAATTTTCGGTCTTATTAATTATCTCTTTCTGTTGAAATAGGGATATTGCTTTTCCGACATCACATTTTTCCATCTGCATTACAAGATCAATGAGTGTTCCTCCAATGCCGGCACCATAATCCATCCATAAATTTTTTTCGAAGTCGACTTTCATACTTGCATTATGGTCATCTCTGAAGGGAGAGTAATAAAGTCCATAATATCCTCGGTCTTTCGCCGGATGTACATTTAATTCTGCGAGGTAATTTTTTATTGAAATTTTATTTATCTCTTTTGCATTCATTTTTTCAGATTTTTTTTCTTTCACCCGCAAAGAATTGCGGGACTGTTTGGTTTAATGGTCTATGTTTTGGTTTAAACCCTTAAACTGGTTTAGTATGGTTTACTTATATATACACCTGTTCTAAACTAAACCGCTTTTTAGGGTATCAATAGTAGAAAGCTTGATTAAACTTGTAAAACTTGTCTTCTTTGAGAATCATCTTTTTGTTTTCGAGAAAAGTTTTCAGTTTTTTTGCTTTATTGATTCCGAAGCTATGTCCTATTGAGGCATAGCTATTTTGAAGTTTTCCAATGAGAGAAGAATACGAAACCAAAGCGGCTTCTGAAAACAACAGTTTTAATGCTTCCCGATGCTTATCTTCGCTGACCTCGGCATAATCAAACCCTTTATTATTTCCCGTCTGCTGATGTTGGTAATCTTCAACCAGTGTCGGTAATCCATCAGGATTTATCATAAATGCAAATGGTTCAAAATCCTTATCACGAATATGCATAGCTATTACAGAACTGATGTTCTTATCAAATTCATTTTTTGTGATTTGTAATATCGTTTCTGCTTTATTGTTAAGCTCTGTGCCCAAATGTCCTCGGGTGTTATCGTCTCCTTTATTCAAGTGCAATACGGTGTGAATATGAATTTTCCTTTGATCTGTCCATTGCATCAGTTTTGTAATAAGATCCGTCGATTCTCCAGGACTGTTGATATCATGAGCCAAATCACGAATTCCGTCAATAATTACCAAGCCGAGTTCCTCAATTTCATAAATAGCTTCTTCTATTTTTTTCAACCGTTCTTTTGTGGCGTATCCCCGAAGACTTAAAAATTCCAGATTTTCCGGATGCTGATCCAGAGATAACCCTGCAAGCTGTATTATTCTGCTTAATACACGCTTGCAGTGAAATTTACTCTGTTCTGTATCTACAAAAAGGATTTTGTTTTTCCCTGCTGGCAAGGAAGCGGTATAGTTTAAAATAGTGCTATTTGTTAAAGCTGCGGAAACAATTGCGCAGATATTGAAAGTTTTTTTACTCTTTGCCTTTCCGGTAGAAGCACTGAAATTTCCTAGAGTTCCAATGATAGAATCATCTATTTGAATGATGACCGGAGGGGATTCAAAGTAATCAGTGATTAGTAGTCTTGCATCTTTCCAAGAACTGACAGATTCAACAGAGGAGAGAATGGATTCCTTCTCCGTTTGCATCATCTATTTTCGGTTTTGTTTGTTCGAAAATGCAATAAAAGAGGTTGCCATATCTTCAATTTCCTTTTTTGATCGCACTGGATTTTGTCGTAACCAGTTTTCAAGTTCTTCTTTATCAAAGTAAAGAATCTTGCCTTGTGGTTTGTAATGAGGAATCTGACCTCCTGATGTGAGTTTATACAGGTAGCTTTTTGAAAGGTTTAGAAATTTGCTTGCTTCTTCAAAGCTGAGTACATTTTTTTGAACGAATAGATTTTTTTCTATTTCGGAAATTCTTTCTTCTAAGGATTTTTCCATTTTACGTTATTTTATACATTAATAAATAGAGCAGCGCTGCCCTGTTGTTATGTCGACGAGGCAAATGTAAAATGGAAAAATGAGGAACGTGATTGAGAATGATTGAGGTCTTAACCTATTCTCAATCTTTTTTCAGTTGTTTGATGTATTTGTCAATGATATGACAATCTTTGGGTGGGTTTTCCCTGCATTGATTAACTGCCGAAGAAAAGTGGTTCTGTACCAAAGGTGTGTGTTTGTAGGATTGGAATAGCCTTTTTCTGGTGCAGAGTGATTGCCAGTTTTTTACGATAAGACTACGGTCGTCTAGTGAAATAAAGAAATAGGCGAGGAGTTTATTTCTACCATTGGCAACAATTAATGGAAATTTCAGCGTACAAGAAAATATATCGTTCATCGTTTCCGTAGTTATAGGGTTTGAAAAAATCCTTGCTTCATTTATACACTGCGTAAGAATTTCTATTTGCCAATCTTCAAAATTAGCTCCAAAATTTTGTTCTTTGTTTTCTTCCTTGGCTTTGTAATCTCCCTTATAGTGTGGTTTTATAAATGATGAATCTTTATGATTTTTAGTCTTCTCAGGTTTAATTAGACTTTTTAAATATTTCAAATATCGAATGCATACGACATAATCAATAATTTGTGATAAATGTGGTAATTCATCATCATACGATGAAGGGTTTTTAATAAATTCAAGCACCTTGAAAGAAGAAGAATCAAACTCAGCATATTTTCTCTTTTCTTCATGGGATAAACATTCTATAAAGCTGCCTTCCCAAAGAAAATGAGAACTCTCAATCTCGTGAATGATTTGTTTTAAAAGAGAGTTGTCTCTAACAAACAACGTAAGTTTGTTAGAAAATTCCTCAATTTCGATTTCTGTAACAGGTTTTTTCTGCTCTTCGGTGAGATAACTATACTTGACAGAATAGGAGTATGAATAAGTTTGATATTTCTTGTCAATACTATCATTGACATATTGTTGTAGGATTTTTATATTTTTTTCTAATTGATTACCAGTGGTCATAAAGCTGCTAATTATGTTTATTCTACTATTTTCTTTCCTAAAGGTTATAGATTGCTTGTTGCATCATCTTTCAAACTATTTACATAATTCAAATATTTGATGGTGTTTGCTGTCGTCTTGTGAGCTAGCGCATCAGATACTGTTTTAAGGTTTGCACCCTTTATCAATAGTCTTGTTGCAAATGTATGTCTTCCGCAGTAAAATGATATTTTTTTCTCAATTTCTGCTTTTTTCAGCCAATTATTAAGAGTCTTATTAATACTAACCTCTGAAATAAATTTCCCGTTATGTTTCAAATCAAAAATTAAATCTTTAAAATCCTTTCTTTCCCCCAAAAGGTCTAAAGCTGCCTTGCTTAGCGACAAATTAATTTCTGTTCCTGTCTTCTCTCTATTGATGATAAGCCTGTCATTTATAATATTGTTCCACTTTAAAATCTTACATTCCGCCAAACCCAAACCAGAATAGCAGGCGAATAAAAAAGCTCTCTTAATTTCAGGATTACCACAGTAAGTATTTTGTAGAACAGAAATTTCTGATTCTATCAGCACCTGTTTTGTCAATTTTGTTTCGCTATAATCCCCTTTCTTTTTAAATCTTACATTTTTATACACAATATCATCAATATAACCATCTCTATTGGCTTGAAGAATAATTTTCTTAAATCGTTTCCAATACGAATGTGGTGTTTCCCCGCTGAAGCCGCACTTATTATTCAGATAATCAATAAATTTTAAAAAATGACTTTCCGTAAGATCCATTATCAAAATTTTCTTATCAGGTAAGAATAGTTTGAACTTAGAAATAACACCCTCTATCATCCTTATATCCTTTTTATCATAATTAGTAGCGTAATGCTCAAAGTATTCAAATAATGCAATCTTCTTTTTGTGCCTGGGGACATATTTTGTCCCTTTAGCTAAAACTTCAAGCTCTCTTTCAGCCCTTATCGCTTCAGCTAGTTTTTTCTTTTCTTTCAAGTCATTAGGCTTAGTTGTGAATAGAGTTTCAAGATTTTGCTGACCATCTATATAGACAGATAGATAAAATTGAGTGTTGCCACTTTTAAGGGTTCTTTTGTGAAGTGTTACTGCCATCTTAATATTTTTTCGTGCAATGTATATGCAATGTGTGCAATGCAAATATAAGATAACATTAGAAAATAATCATTATATTTGTGCTGAAAATCAGTGTTTTATTTGTTTTCTTTTTCTGTTGCTTTCGTTAAAAATACCCGTCTGGGGTACAAAATATGACTGTTAATCATTGATTAGCAGTCTTTTTTGTTTTTAGGAGACATCAAAAAGGAGATTTTTATGATTGGTTAATGAAATAAATGAAGCGTAGTTTCGAAATTTAAAATATTCAACATCGTGTCGTCCGAAAGAGACTTTTGGTGAATCTCAGAGATTTACTTTATGAAAACACAAGAAAAAATGGGTCCTGTCTCAAATCGAATCGCAGAAATCCTGTTTTCTACGTAGCCGGATTTTAAAAAAAATGTGCAATTTATCAGATGATTAAATCAAAATAGTCCAAAGACTGTTGCAATGAAGGGTTAGTTCATTGGTGTAATGTAGTGGAAGAATGATTCCTTCAGTTGGCATAATTATATGATACTGTAGTGCTCTCTCAGCTTTGTTAGGTGCCTGATGCGAACGCTCCAGTCGGGTTTCAATACGAAAATAAAAAACGTCATATTATAGAACAAAGAGGTGTAATGTATTTTTGCTGTTCAAATGATATGAATTGTTTGTTTAATTTCTTGTTTATGTCATAGATTCGGAAACTGCGCAAGATTAAATGCTGGGAATAAGTCGTGATACGAAAGTTGAATTGCTTTAATAAGGGTTTGGTTTACTGGGTTTTGTGCTGATGCGTTTTTAAAGTTCATTCTCAGAACTATTGAAAAAGTGACAGAAGCGGCATATTTCTATCCCGCGTTCTGTCACTTTTTGTTTATTAAATTTTTTTTGGTAGGTTTCTTTGAAAACTTATTTGCTTGTCCGTTATTAATCATAACGTCAATGTCTAATGTAAACTTCACAAAGTTTTTACCTACTATCCATTTTTAAGGCTCGCAAATGAAAATTCAACGATTCCATTACAATTTTTTAAAATTATTGGTAAAGGCGCAAACTTAGCAAAGAATACAAAAGGTTTTCAATGATGACGGATTGCGGACAATCAGAAAAATTTATTTTTTACTAAGGTTTCCAAAAGCTCCAAACGGTTCCATTGTAAACAGCAAGTTGTTTTTTTGTGGTGTCATAAGCCATCATTCCGGGCGTTGGGTTTTTGATGTTTAAATGTGGACTTGCTACTTTAGGCAGTACCATTGCTTTATCAGAATCTGTAAGTACCAAGATTCCTGGAGTTGTATCGGTTGCTCCATTAGTTCCTATCGCTGCTTTTGCAGTTGCGCTTTCTTTTTTATTGTCTTGCAATGAGCTGTCTATTGCGTTGAAAGTGTTGTAAGTTGTTGCTCCAACTCTAAGAGGTAAAGCTCCTGTTAAAGACGACCAAGCATTATTTCTTCTGTATTTTACTTTTTTGTCGGAAAGGTCTAAAATGATAGTGCCATCAACTACCGCTCCCTGCATTCCTCGGTAGCCTTCTTCTGTGGTTGCGTTGTATGGTAAAGGTTGGTCTAGAACAGTTGATGCCCAAGGTAAAACCAAACCTTTTGTGTTGTCTGCGTTATCATAAAATTCTAAGGAGATACTCGGGTTGGGTACCGTATTGGCAGGCTGTATATTGCTAATCGTACTTTTACCGATGGCGATTTGTGCCATTGCTACTGTAGAGCTGAATAAGGCTATTGTTAAAATTAATTTATTCATTTTGTTGTTTTTTTAAGTCGTTAATTTTTAAAGTATTGAGGCGGTTTGATTGGTTTAAATCTTTCTCCGCCCCAATTTTTATTTTAAAATGATTAATCAGGACAAGCTGGTGTGGTGAAACAATGCCATCCCATTAAGGTATCGCCAGATTTTAGGGTGTAGATTTTTAAGCAATTTGCCTGGTTGTCATACACCATCATTCCCTCTACAGGGTTGGTAATGTTTACTAGATCTGCTGTATTATTTACTCTGTTTACAACGAATCCTTTTTCTTTTGATTCTAAAACCGTCCAGGCACTTTGTCTTACCATTGGCCAGTTTTCGTTATCTGCTCCTGCTCTTCCTAGTGCCGTGATCCCGTGTTTGGTAGGGTAGGTATTGCCTGCGTCTACAGTTGCTGGTTTGTAGCAGAAACAATTATTTACTGTAGCATCAGTTGAACTTCCGATGCCTTGTCCTTGGTCGCCATCTACATCTGCAGCACCACCAGAATTTACAAGAGTCGGAACTCCGTTTGCGTCTACCGAATTTCCTAAGTTTTGATTACTTGCTGTAGAACCTATTCCTACGGTTACAGTTCCACTTGCTGTTGTTAGTTGAACATTCGTAACATTTTCGTCACCCTCGAAAGCATCAACGCAACCATCGTTGTCAGAGTCTAAGTCTAACCTATTGGGAATTCCGTCTCCGTCGGTATCACATTCTACAAAACCACGTAAATTAAAATCATCGTGAGCAATAGTTGCTGATGCGCCTCCGTTTACTGCATAAAAATACACTCTCACTTTATATGTGGTGTTTGGTGATAGCAAATATGCACCATTAGCAAGAGGAACTATAAATGTACCTGTGCTAGCATCATAATTTGTATCATTGAGTATATTGGTGCTTGTGCTAAAGTTATTATTGGATATTTTTGCCGAGAAATGATATTGCGTATCTTCTCCAGTAGATATATAATTAGTACTATAGTATCCAATGTTATTGAGAAAACTAGATTTAGAATTTGTTGTAAAAGAATATTCTACATATTCGTTATTGGTAATTGCTTGAGCTTCTGTGGTAGCGGCAATCCCAGATAACTCCATATAATTGTTTGGTAACGAAATAATTCGAGTTAAGCCAGCCCCAGCGGTACTAGGATTTGTTGATAGTATATTGGTTCCACCAGTTTCAATATCCGCTAGATAGTCACCAGTATTTGTATACGAAAGGAATTCATCATCAGTAGCCGTACATTCTGCCGTATCTAAAATCCCATCGTTGTCATCATCAAGATCACAATAATCAGATATACCATCACCGTCTGAATCTGGGTTGGTTGCAGAACTTAAACAAGGATTATTTACATTTATTGTTACTGTATTGCTTATCGCGGTACATCCACCTACGCTTGTAACAATTGCTCTGTAATATCTTGTAATCGTTAAAGATCCGGGAGCGTAAGTTGCGTTTGTTGCTCCTGAAACGTTGGTAAATGTCAGATTATCAGTTGAAACTTGCCATTGGATACTTCGGGTTGCTCCTGTTAATGAAAGTGCTGTTGGTGTACTTCCTGAAGTTATGGTTTGATTTGCTCCTGCAGTTCCTGCCAGTAAAACAGGATTCGCACTTTTAGAAGTTCCTAAAGTCTGTCCGGAACCTGCAACAGTAGGCACCCCATAACTTGTAGAAGTTGAGGTTGTATTGACCATATTTCCTAAATTTTGAGTAATAGGCTGATTGAAAGAACCACTTGTAGCACCAGAGTTACCTCCCGGCATTGAAGAGCTAACAAGATTGGCAGATGTTAAACTTGCGCCTCCTTCTATAGCATCCGGACAGCCATCGTTATCTGAATCTAAGTCTAAATGATTCGGAATGCCATCGCCATCAGTATCACAGTTTTGTTGTAAATCTAAAAATACAATCTCTTTTAAAGAAGCTCTAGGAGGATCCACAATGCTGTACCCTTGGCTAGAAAGAATAGTAAACCGAATCCTTGTCACATTTGTATATTCTGTTGAGAAACTAAAGATAGGATTACCTATGTATTGATCGGGAGTGGTAAGATTCTCAGTTCCCAAGAGTGTATTGCTAGAATTATACAGTTCAACTCTAAAATTACCGATCCACTCATCGAATCCCCACGGAGCATATAGTTTAATATGATCTATTGTAGAGGAAGATTGCATATTCATACTGAAAGCTATCGGGAGGTTAGATACATCGGTGTACCAATATGGAGCAGGACCTTCTAGCGTTCCGCCTGCACCTTCTCCGTCTATAATTTGCGAAGCAGTCCCGTAGGTAATTAGTTTATTGGCTGTAACCGAAGATGAAAGAACCGGTCTCACTACATAAGTTGACGGACATTCTACAGTGTCTAAAATCCCATCGTTGTCATCATCGAGATCGAGGTTATTTGCAATGCCATCTCCATCGGAGTCTTGGGCTTGTAAGTTGTTTGTGCCTATGCCAATGAGCAAAAAGGCAAATAGGAATAAAAAATTGTTTTTCATTGTGTATTGTGTTTTTTCTTTTTTTTGAATTTTGTAACCCACTGTGAATTTTGAAGTATAGTCTTTCGAAACTAAGTGTAACGGTTTTGTTTAGCTTAATGACGGTATTTTTTATAAACCTTTGCATAGACTTGCGATGTTTATCGCTAGTAAAGACAACGTTTTTATAGTCAATTAGATTTTTAAGATAATCAATGGTGTTTTATAAAAAAAAAGAAATATAAAAACGTTGATTATTAAACAATTGACGGTAACTGCAAAATCCACAATGGGTTAATGTGTAGTAAATAATTGATTTAAAATTATTTTTCAACTATGAGTGTAAATCATTAATTGCGCTTTATAAAAGTAGTTACTGATATTGTACCTTTCCCCCAGTTAAAATTTGCGCCAGATGAAGCCCACATATTGAAACGGGTTGCTGTTAAAGTACCTTCAACATATCCATTTAGAGTATAAGTGACTACTGTAGGTGATGATGTCGAATTTGTAATTTCTTCGACATAATTAGCACCAACGGTATTCATATTGGTGCCTGCACTTCCAAATGGAACTATATTTTTTCGAGAACCGGCTTGTACTTCTGTTCCATTTTTCAAAAAACGAATCCCAAAATAGCCATTTACATTATCATTTGGATCGCTACCACCAGTAGTTGCTCCAATAGGGTAAGTACCCATAGGAACGCTGTAGTTCAATATCACCTTTATAGTAGAATTCGCAGGAATTGTCGCAGTGATTGAGAGTCCCAAATTGGTATTATCACTCGTTCCAGCTGGCGTATCTACAGGCGCAGTAGCTTCCTTAAAAAACGCCTCAAATAGCTGGAAAGTGCTCTCTTGTACGGCCAATTTCAGCCATGTCATTGTTATGGAGTCAAAGAAGTAGTAACCAATGCTTTTCACATTAATGGTTTGTCCCGCTGGAGATGAGTCTGCGGCTGTCACATATACAATGGCTCCATTTTGCGCCGCTGTATATGTTTTTAGACGCAATAGATTGCCTGTAATTCTTGGAGCTATAACTCCATCTAGTTTAGAGGTGTCTGCTGGGAATCCTACGACGTCTAAAGTTGCTTTGGGAGTATCAGTATTAATGCCTACTTGTGAAAATAAAGTTGCAGAAGTTAATAAAGAGATGAATAATATATTCTTTTTCATAGTTTTAAAATTTTAATGAGTGATGACCTTGCTGGTCTTATTTAGTAAATAAGATTAATGTCAATTTGTTTAAAGTTGACTAAAAATCATTTGCACATAGATTTTGCTAAAGCAAGAAAAAACCTGCTAAAACAGCGATAAAACTAGGAAAAAGGAGGAGGCCTCACTGTATAGATTTGATTGAACCCAACCGGATTTCTTTCTTGGCTGTAATAAAAGATGGAGTTCTGAGAGAGGTAGTTTTTGTTGTCTACCAGTGTGTATATCTCAGGATTTTCAAATTTTGAAAAATGCTGTAAGGTGTTGCTAGATACACTTGGATTTGATTTTTTTAAAATCAATACGGTATTAGGAGAGTCAGTAGAAAGTGGATCATAGACTTTTGTATCCGACTTTGCTTTTTTAGAGATATTGGCTTTTCTTAAGGGAAGTTTAGCTAATTTTTTAGCTTTAGTATTTTGCGATTTTTTTAATCCAACTCCAGCAATTTTATTTCCAGAAGAATGAGGGATATGAATAATCTTTGCCTGATGTACTTCTTCTGTTCCAATAATTGAAGCGCCAGAGTATAATTGTATAACAGCATCTTGATCATTTTGAACAACAGAACTATCTGTCGAACCCGCAGATAAGGGATTCGGAAATAAAAGAAAGAGAAGGATTATCATTGTAATCGGTTTTTTTAACCGAGATACAAGATATCCATGGCTTTTTTTCCCCTTTGTGTAAGAGCTCATTTGTGTTTTTTATTAATTAATGTGTTTAGGTTAATTAATAATACAAATATAACAATACTCGTAGTGCATTATCAAACTAATGCAATTTTAATATTATTCATTTTTCTATTAAATACAAAAACATTTACAAATTGAATGAAAGTTAATGCTGTTATTTTGCTCAATATCCTTGTTTTAAAACCTTCAAATGATTTTGCGTAGTTGTTTCTGATTTTAAATTGGTCACAAAGCTGAGAGAATAATGTCTCTATTCTTTTTCTCGATTTTCTGAAAATATATTTTTGTTTTTGATAATTTTTTTGGTTGTTTC
>NZ_AUAA01000063.1 GCF_000428485.1 Epilithonimonas tenax DSM 16811
ATTCCCTTTAGTTTTGAATTAGAGAGGTATCTAAACAACTGATATTCTGAATCTATCGATAAATATTCCGCAGAAATATTTATTGCAATGAGCTCTAAATCAGATAATTTTGGTTTAATTGGTTTGAAATAAAAATTTTCTTTGATGGTTAATTTTCTTAATTCCTTTAAAATAAAATCGTAAATTGCATCTAGGTTATTCATAACGTATTAGATTGATAGTCAATACAATATACGAAATTTTCGTATTATGAGTAACCTTTTTTATAATGCACTACGGGTACTGAGTATAAAATTCAGTCAAAACCCGAACTCAAAAAAGGTGTTTTAAAATATCAATTCTCCAAACAGGATAGAATTGTCAATACTTCATTACAAAACAGTTCTGATATTACCAAAGAACAGATTGAAGCATTCAGAGATACCTCTTATGACGGCACATTAAATAATCGCGGAAAGCACTATCAATTTGCCAACTTCATTGATGGAAACTGGGTTCACGATTTTTATTACACTGAAGGAAATATTTACGCAAAACTGGAACAATTGGAGCAGGATTTTTCTGATAAAAATGCAGTTGGAGGAACGGAAAACCAATACGAAAAACAAAAAGAATTATTAGAAAATGTTCTACCAAAAGCGAAATCGCTAGATGAGATTTATATTAGTCCGAATCATGAGTTCGTACACAAGTTTGAGCTAGGTCAAGTAGAAAAAGACCAATATAATCATATTACAAAACGTACTGAATCAGTCATTGTAGATTACAATCTTGCAGAAAAATTCAAAGATTTTGTCGGCACTTTGTCAAGTGAAGCCTTTGCAGGTTCTTCAGCTTGGGAAGTGCGAAGCTTTGTAGATAATGAAACAGTTACAGGAAGCGATAAAGAGAGAAATACGTTGGTCAGAGAAAGGCGAAAAGCTGCTGCGAATGATTTGTTTTACAAGTTTGTTCGGGAAGAACTTTCCGATGATATTAGAAATCGTTTTGTTAAAGAATTCAACAGAAATTACAATAATATCCACGTTCCGGATTATTCTAAATTCCCATTATTTTCCAGAATTTATCTGCATTTCAAAGGTCAGGAATTGCGTTTGACCGAAGTTCAGAAAGCAGGAATCGGAAGACAAACTACAAAAGGAGTAGGGCTCTTAGCGCACGAAGTTGGTTTTGGAAAAACGCTTTCCGGAATCCTTTCTATGCACGAAGCAATGGAGAGGGGAAATGCGAAAAGACCAATCATCGTAGTTCCTAATGACAGTATTTTGAAACAATGGGTGGAAACGATTTTTGAAACGATTCCCAATGCTAAAGTCAATGTTTTAGGGAATTTGGGGAAAGATTATGACCTTTCAAAATTTGATAATAAGGACGGAGAAATTACCATTATTACTTACGAAGGATTTAACAATATTGGATTCTCATCAGAAATTACAGAAGAACTTTCTTCAAAATTCAGTTACATCTCTGCAAGCGAACTGAAAGGTGTTACCAATACGGAAAGAGACCTCCAAATTGAACTTCAGAAAGAAAAGGAGATTGAGGGAAAAATGAAGCGTGGTAAAATCTATGATTGGGAAGATTTTGGGTTCGACCATTTGACTTACGACGAAGTTCACAACGCCAATCATATTGTAGGAAAAGTAAAAATTGAAGACCGAAGATTTGCGTCCGATTTCAGAAGTCAAAACCAACAGACTTCCAAATTGGGAATCAATACCTGGATGGCTGCGCAATACATTCAAGACAAGAATGATGGCAGAAATGTAACACTACTTTCCGCAACGCCTTTTACCAATAAGCCTTTGGAATATTATTCCATTCTTTCTTTAATAGCAAATAAAAGATTAGAAGAATCGGGATATTTCAATGTCAATACTTTCTTCGAGACCTTTATGGAAGCGGATAATGATATGGAGATCGATGCAAAAGGTGATGTGAAGTTTAAAGCCAATGTTCGGAGATTTAAAAATAATTCTTTGTTTCAGCAATTACTTTCGGAATTCATTGATATAAAAGGAGAAGAAGACAATCCTGAATTGATTCGTCCTAACAAAATCAACAAAGAGTATAAAATTGAGCAGAATGATCTGACAAAAGAACAATATGACTTGCTCAATGAAAATTTCAGTGAAACCGAAAAGGGAGCAATTCTAACGCATATTCTCAATGCCCGTTTAATTGCGATTTCGCCGTATCTAGCACCATACTATGATGATGAAGAGCCTTCTTTAAAAGAATTTATAGAAAATTCTCCGAAGCTGAAACAGACGATGGATTTAATTTATCAGAATAAAAAAGATCTTCCTGAATCCGGACAAATCATTTATTCTGAATTAGCGGTTGCTCAATTTCCAAAACTGAAAGAATATCTCATAACAGAAATTGGTTACAAACCCGAAGAAATCGGAATTATTACCGGAGCGACCAATAAAAATCAAAGAATTGCTATACAAAATGATTTTAATTCAGGTAAAATAAAAGTTGTTATTGGAAGTGAAGCCATTCAGGAAGGAATGAACCTTCAGGAACAAACAACAGATGTTTATATGCTTACATTACCCTATAATTTTACTTCACTCCGACAAGTGGAAGGACGAGCGTGGAGACAAGGAAATAAAAACGAAAATGTGAGAATCAATTTTATGCTGGCTAATGACAGTATCGATGTTTTTATGCTTCAGAAATTACAGGCTAAACAGGCAAGATATTTAGAGGCAATGAAAAAAGGTGCTGATCTGCTGGATATATCAGATATCAGTACCCAAGAACTTAAAACATCCATCATCACCAATCCTGAAACTCGAGCCAATATCGAGATTGAACTGATGAAGAAAAGAATTGAAGTCGAGAAAAATAAATATTTAGCTGATAGTGCTTTTGTGCTAAGAAAATACGAAGATGTTTTGAAAGTAAAAGAGTTGGTGACCAAAGCTGAACATTCTTATAACAGGATTGAAGGTTATTCGAAAAATGGCGATGCAAATGCTGACTATTGGAAAAAAGAATTGCCATCTTATCAAAAAACTATTGAACTTCATAAAGCTCAAGTTCAAGAAGTAATTGAAAATTTAGCTCAGAAAGGAATAGATGTTTCTCAAATTGAATTTCAAACCAAAACTACTGAAGATAAAATTGCAGAACTGGATAAAAAGCTGGAGGAACTTACGGAAACGAGGGAGAATTTAGTGACATTGTATAAAATAGAAAAGGCTGAAATGCTTAAAGCGAATGAAAATAGGGATTATGTGAGGGAAAGGGAAGATGAGAATAGAACTCTCTATAATATTTTAATAAAGGCTAATTCTATTAATGATTTTAAAACTAAAAATTCTTTCGGTATAACAATAAACGAAAATGAAGATGCAAATTTGAAAGATCTCTCAACTGTAATCAGAAAAAGGTAAATGAATCTTATAAATATAGCTAAAGTATTTTGTAAGTCATAGTATATTTCAGATCACTAGTGTAAGCAGATTATTATTAAAACAAAGTTAGAGGGGGGGAAAGGATCACCTAAATTAAATACTCTGCCTCTGGTGCTTAGAATACGATTTAAATAGAATAAAATATAGCAATTTAAAGAATTTATTCATAATTTTGTAGCGTTGAAAAATTTGAGTAAACATATCAGCTTTGTCATTTTATTGTGTTTGGGCTTTTTCCTAATGCCAAACATAACCTATGCTTGTGCTAAAAAAGCAGTTAAGACAGAGCAAAAGTCCTGCTCAAAAGAACAATCCAAAAAATCAGAAGATAAAATCAGTTGCAAGGACAAGTCCTGTGAAAAATGCAACGATGGTCACGGCTGCAACGGTAAATGTAAACACAGTTCTTGCAAATGTAGCATTTCTTCATCTTCATTTGGTTTACCAATACTTATAGATATAAAAACAGAAAACCAGTTTGCAGAAATTAAAACGCAAAAATTCGGTTTCAAGCAAGCCTATTATTCATCGGGCTTCCATTCCTTTTGGCAACCGCCTAAAATAGGTTAAAAAGATGGCTTGTACGCCACAGTTATGTCTTGTCGAAAGCTAATATTAGTTTTCGTAAAACTCTCTATCCCTTAATAATTTAAAAAATTCAAAATGAAGTCAATATCAAAAATATTGATGGTAATCACCGTATTACTATCAGCCTTAAGCAGTTTTGCCCAAATTAAAAATGCAAAAACAGAAACAGTGAAAGTATATGGTAACTGTGAAATGTGTAAAACCACAATCGAGAAAGCAGGAAATGTAAAAAATGTAGCCACAGTAAATTGGAATAAAGATACCAAGATGGCTACAATCGACTACGATAGTAAAAAAACAAATCAGGATGAGATTCTGAAACGTATTGCTTTAGCAGGGTACGACAATGAAAAATTTTTAGCACCTGATGATGTTTATGCAAAGTTATCAGGTTGTTGCCAGTATGACAGGGAACTAAAACCAATTGCCACATCTAAAGATGCAGGTATGGATATGAAAGCTGATCACGCTAACCACAACACCAAAGAAATGCCAGCCACAAATATGGCAACTACCCAAAATGAGCCACAACTGAAAGCTATTTTCGATAACTATTTTTCAGTGAAAGATGCTTTGGTAAAAACTGATGCAGGCACTTCATCTGCAAAAGCTGCTGAATTATTAAAGGCAATAAAAGCTATAGAAATGACAAAACTTTCCAACGAAGAACATACCGTCTGGATGAAAATAATGAAAGATTTAACTACTAATGCAGAAAAAATTGCTGTGGCAAAAGATGTTAACAAACAAAGAGAATTTTTCGCTTTACTGGCTAACAATATGTACGAATTAGCCAAAGTTTCAAAACAGGAAACACCTGTTTATTATCAGCATTGCCCAATGTATAACAATGGCAAAGGTGCAAATTGGTTAAGTAAAGAAGAAGCCATTAAAAACCCGTATTACGGTTCTCAAATGCTCACTTGTGGCAGTGTACAAGAAACTATTAATAACAAATAAAAAAAATGTTATGGAAAGTATGAAAAATCAACACGGAATGCAACATACGCAAAAGAGTGCAGAAAATGACCATAATAATTCTTTAGCAATGTACAAACGCTTTGCTGTAATGGCTGTTGCAATGTTTGTAGCAATGTACTTTATTATGTATGCTATGATAGACGGATTTGATAATCTTATTCCGAACATCAATAATTTATATATGACCCTGCTGATGATTTCGGCAATGCTGGTTATTGAATTATGGATAATGAAAGGAATGTATGAAAACAAAAAAATCAACTGGTCAATCATTACAGTTTCCCTTGCAGTTGGCATCTTTTCTTGGTTTGGTATTCGAGAACAATTATTTGTTGGTGATAAGGAGTTTGTAAAAGGAATGATACCACACCACGCAGCGGCAGTACTAATGTCCGAAAAAGCAAACCTTACCGATCCCGAACTAATACAGTTGCAAAAAAACATACTCAGAACCCAAGCACAAGAAATAGAATTTATGAAGCGGAAGCTAAATGAATTTGAAAACAAATAAATAAGATAAATTCTTTTAATGATATCAAAATTTAAATAAAATGAAAAATATAATTTTCTCAGTCATTACATTAGTAACAGTTGCAGCGGCAACAATTTCCTGTAAGCAATCTTCCAATAATAATAGCGACCAGCAGGCCGATGATAGCACAGTGATAACTAGAACCCAAGATTTGTCGACAGCAACACAAAATGATACAGCGCCTTCCGTTACTTCAAGAGATACAGTATCTCAAAAGATGGAAAAGTCTGCTTCAAAAGAGCAGACACAAAACTTCTCTATTGAACCAATTGTAAAAGATTATCTGGTTTTAAAAAATGCACTCGTTGCAGATAATGACAAAGTAGCTGCTAACGCAGGGAAGCAATTATTTACAACTATAAACAATGTAGATATGAAATCAATAGCCGCAAACAAGCATAAGGAGTTTATGGACATTGCGGAGAGTGCAAAAGAAAATGCTGAGCATATTGGTGACAACGCGGGAAAGATAGACCACCAAAGAGAGCATTTAGCAATGTTGAGTAAAGATGTTTCAGACCTTATCGTATTGTTTGGCACAACTCAAAAAGTTTATCAGGACTTCTGCCCAATGTATAATGATGGTAAAGGTGCTGTTTGGATTAGCGAAGCTAAGACAATAAAAAATCCTTATTACGGTAGCAAGATGCTTACTTGTGGCTCTGTAAAAAAAGAGTTCTAAATGAAGAGAGTATTAAAGATAATGTTGGCAATAGTGCTGTTTATTTTTATTGCAATACAATTTTATCAACCTGCCCTTAATGTAAATAAAGGGCAGGTTTACACAACCGATTTTTCGAAAGTTTATACAGTTCCGCCGAATGTGCAAAACATCTTACAGAATGCCTGTTACGATTGTCATAGCAACAATACCAATAATGTTTGGTATTCCAACATTCAACCAATTGCGTGGCTGATGAAGAAGCATATTGATAATGGCAAAGAAAAATTAAACTTTAGTGAGTTTGGCAGTATTACTAGTCGAAGGCAAATAAGTAAATTGAAAGGAATAGCAAACCAAATTAAAGACGAACAAATGCCTTTAGCTTCTTATAAAATAATGCACAGAAATGCACAGCTTTCAATGGAGCAAAAAAAAATGATAGTGGATTGGATGAACAAAACAGCAGACAGCCTTTCAACAGAAAATTAAATACAATGCGAAAAATTAAACAAATATTAATCAGCATTTTTAAAGCAATCTTTATTCATAAACAGGATTGTTGCAAATGAAATTATTTATATGGAACATCAACATACAGAAAATAAAGAAACCCGTGCAGGGCATAAAATGAGCAATATGCATCATGGAGCAAACCCATCAATGGAAATGGCAGGACATAACCATCATGCCATGATGATAGCCGATTTTAAAAAAAGGTTTTATGTCGTGCTCATCCTAACCATTCCAATCATGTTGCTATCAACCATGATACAACATTTTATAAAAGTTGATTGGCAGTTTGCAGGTTCGCAATACATACTCTTTGCATTGTCAACCGTTGTGTTTTTTTATGGCGGCTTTCCATTTTTAAAAGGATTGGTTGACGAAGTAAAAGCAAAGAACCCCGGCATGATGTTTTTAATCGGCTTCGCCATAACAGTTGCGTACATCTACAGCGTTGCAATTGTGTTTGGGTTACAGGGCATGGATTTCTTTTGGGAATTGGCAACCCTTATACTCATCATGCTTTTGGGGCATTGGATAGAAATGAAATCTGTTGCAGGTGCATCAAAAGAATTAGAATTATTGGTGCAGTTAATGCCAGCCGATGCACACATGGTAATGCCCAACATGGTGCATGATGTAAAAACCGACACACTAAAAGAGAACGATATTATTTTAGTAAAGCCAGGCGAAAAAGTAGCAGCAGATGGAATAATATTAGAAGGCGAAAGCTACCTGAACGAAAGTATGCTTACAGGCGAAAGCAAACCAGTACAAAAAGTAAAAGGCGATAAAGTAATTGCAGGTGCAGTCAATGGCAACGGTTCTATAAAAGTTACCGTTACCCATGCCGCAAAAGACTCTTACTTATCACAGGTTATCAAATTGGTAGACGATGCACAAAAATCAAAATCACAAACGCAGCTATTAGCAGACAAAGCAGCAAGATGGCTTACGATTATAGCATTGGTTACAGGCATTGCCACATTTTTATATTGGTATCTTACAGGGCAAGCATTGGCTTTTGCAATGGAAAGAATGGTAACCGTAATTGTTATTTGCTGCCCTCATGCTTTGGGTTTGGCAGTACCATTGGTTGTTGCAAAATCAACAGCATTATCAGCTAAGAATGGTTTACTTATTAAAAATCGTACAGCGTTTGAAAATTCAAGAAAAATAACCACTATCGTTTTTGACAAGACAGGAACATTAACTGTAGGAAGATTTGAAGTGTCAAAAATTGTTTCGCTGCAAAAAGAGTTCAATGAAAATGAAATCATTCGCCTTGCGTCTGCATTAGAACAAAAATCAGAACATCCCATTGCAACAGGCATCTTGCAAAAAGCAAAAGACCTATCGATCACCGTTCCTGAAACGGAAAACTTTAATGCCATAACAGGCAAAGGGGTTGAAGCAACGGTTGAAGGCGAAAAAATATTGGTAGTCAGTCCGGGATATTTAAAAGAAAATAATTTAGCAATTCCCGAAGGCTTTAATGCCAACGATACGGAAACGGTTGTGTTTGTAATCGTAAATAATGAGTTGGCAGGTTATATTGCTTTGTCAGATGAAATTCGACCTGAAGCTGCCGAAGCAATAAAGACCTTGAAAGAAAATAATATCAAATCTATTTTACTTACCGGTGATAATAACAAAGTAGCAAAAAGTGTAAGCGATGTTTTGGGTATGGATAGTTTTATTGCCGAAGTATTACCACATCAAAAATTAGAAAAGATAAAAGACCTGCAAAGCAATGGCGAATTCGTAGCTATGACAGGTGATGGCGTAAACGATGCACCAGCACTGGCAATTGCAGATGTTGGTATAGCAGTTGGCAGCGGTAGTGATATTGCAGCCGAAACCGCAGGTATTGTTTTAGTGAACAGTAACCCTAAGGATGTTGTAAATCTTATTTTATTTGGCAAAGCCACCTATCGTAAAATGATACAGAATTTAATTTGGGCTACGGGTTACAATGTAATCGCATTGCCTTTGGCAGCAGGTGTTTTGTACAAGCAAGGCATATTGTTAAGCCCAGCCGCAGGTGCGGTTTTAATGACGGTTAGCACAGTCGTAGTTGCAATCAATGCAAGTTTTTTAAAAGTAAAAAAATAAAATGAAAAAGATAACATTAATAATATTCATCGTTGCAACGTACACCTGTGCACAATCACAGGATATGAAAGGTATGGATATGACTAAAAAAGAACAGGTTCAACAGGCAACTTATACTTGCTCGATGCATCCCGAAATTCACGCCACAAAACCAGGCAACTGCCCAAAGTGTGGTATGAAATTGATAAAAGAAAAGGCTAAAACGGTAAAGCAGTCATCAAACAAAAAAAATGATGAAATGCAGATGCCTCCAAAAGAGCAGCCGAAAAAGGTGGACAAAATGAACAATATGTCTATGCAAAAAGAAAAGCCTCAAACCGTAAAAAGAATTGTAAACACAAAACCTCCAAAAACAGTTCGATACGAATTATATGTAACAGATACACTAGTAAACTACGCAGGGAAAGAAAAGAGAGCTATTGCCGTAAATGGTCAAATACCTATGCCTGCACTCACTTTTACAGAAGGCGATACAGCCGAAATTGTCGTACATAATCAATTAAAAGAAAGTACATCATTGCATTGGCATGGCGTTTTTTTACCCAATAAAGAGGATGGTGTGCCTTGGCTTACACAAAAACCAATTAAGGCGGGCGATACTTATACCTATCGTTTTCCGATTATCCAACATGGCACGCACTGGTATCACTCACATTCTGGTTTGCAGGAGCAGATTGGTATGTATGGTAGTTTTGTGATGAAAAAGCGTGAGGATGATAAAACTTTTAGAGAAGAAATAGATGATTTGCCTACTGTACCCATCATTTTAAGCGAGTGGACAAACCTCAATCCCAATAACATTAATCGGATGTTACATAATGCCAATGATTGGGCGGCTATTAAAAAAAATGCTACACAATCATACGCAGAAGCTATCAAAGAAGGTCATTTCAAAACAAAAGTAACCAACGAATGGAAACGTATGTTGGCAATGGACGTAAGCGATGTATATTATGACAAAATTTTAATCAACGGAAATCATACTACCGATTTAAAAAATGTTGATGGCAAAACGCTAAAAGCAGGAGATAAAGTAAGATTACGAGTGTCAAATGGTGGTGCATCCTCTTATTTTTGGTTGCGATATGCAGGAGGTAAAATTACCGTAGTTGCAAATGACGGCAATGATGTAGAACCTGTGGAAGTAGATAGATTAATCATTGCAGTATCAGAAACATATGATGTAGTTGTTACGATTCCTGAAGATGGAGTTTCTTATGAGTTTTTAGCTACTACTGAAGACAGAACACAATCGGCAAGCTATTTCGTAGGTAATGGCATCAAACAACTCATTTCACCACTTCCTAAATTGAAATATTTTGAGGGAATGAAAATGATGAACGATATGATGAAGATGAACGGAGATTTGGACGATATGGGAATGAAAATGAGCTTGAACCAAATGGATATGAACGTAGTAATGTATCCTGAAATCACAGGAGATAGTAAGCAGAAAGAAGACCATAGCC
Source organism: Epilithonimonas tenax DSM 16811 (assembly GCF_000428485.1). GTDB lineage: Bacteria > Bacteroidota > Bacteroidia > Flavobacteriales > Weeksellaceae > Epilithonimonas > Epilithonimonas tenax. The sequence continues at coordinate 10,282 of NZ_AUAA01000063.1, forward strand.
AACACAATATGAATATGAATATGGAAAATGATCCCAACCGTTACAATGCAAATGCTTTGGGAGAAATTAAAACCCTTAATTATGCAATGTTACAATCTCCTTCCAATACGGAACTTCCTAAAGATGCTCCAGTAAAAGAATTGAAATTTACCCTTACAGGAAATATGAACCGTTATGTGTGGAGTATGGATAATAAAATACTTTCAGAAGTTGATAAAATACCTGTAAAAAAAGGAGAAATTCTACGAATTACCATTCATAATAACTCAATGATGCGACACCCGATGCACTTGCACGGCTTTGATTTTAGAGTTATTAATGGCAAAGGTGAAAAATCTCCACTTAAAAATGTTTTAGATATAATGCCGATGGAAACTGACACTATTGAGTTTTTAGCAAACGAAGAAGGAGATTGGTTTTTCCACTGTCATATCCTTTATCATATGATGTCAGGAATGAACAGGGTATTTGCGGTTGATGATTATCAAAATCCAAATTTGCCTGACAAGAAACAAGCATATAATATGTTGCAAAGAGAAAGCAATATGCCTCATTTTATGGCACAAAATGATTTTGCAACTAACGGAAATGATGGTGACGCAATGCTTCAAAATGCAAGATGGAGTTTAGGTACAGAATGGCGTTTAGGTTATAATGATATGCACGGCTATGAGATAGAAACTCATTTAGGAAGATATATTGGTAAAATGCAATGGTTTATGCCATTCATCGGTTTCGACTGGAGGTATCGTAAAATGGGTATGGATGAACACGAAACCAATTTATTTGGTCAGAAAAATGAAAAAGATACACGTAGAGCCATTAGTTTAGGTTTTATGTACACTTTGCCAATGTTAGTGAACTTTCAGGCAGAAGTCTATCACGATGGTATAGTACGTCTTTCCTTAATGCGTGAAGATATCCCCATTACAAAAAGGTTGAGAGCAGGTTTTATGGTCAACACCGATATGGAATATATGACAGAACTAAAATATATTATCAATAAAAATGTGGGCATTCGTACACATTATGATAGTGATATGGGATGGGGAGTAGGCTTATCTCTTAATTACTAAAATAAATTCAACAACCTGCTCGTGGTGTTGAAATAGTTATTAAGATTCATCTTGAATCTTTGTAATATAATACAGATATGTACGCATATCTGTATTATATTTATGAGCAATATTTTATGTAGGAATACAGCCTCTTTTCCGTTCTGGAGCAAATTATAAAACAGGAAATAATGTATGTTTTTTAAAATTGGTATCTGGATCGGTTGTCTTTTTTCTATAATAATTTTATAATGAATTTATGGTATTGTAGAATTAAAAATTTATTCAAAATTGAACCCTTAAAGTAGCAAAATGAAAATCTTAATTATTGAAGACGAGAAAGAATTAGAAAAAAAGTATTGCAGAATATCTTTTGGGAGAAATTAATCTGTGAATTTGCGCTCACTTTCAGTGAAGCAATAGAGACGATAGAAACGTTCCAGTATGATTGCGGACTCTTGGATATTATGCTACCCAAACGGTAATGGATTTGCTATTTTAGAAGAATTGAAAGAGAGAATAAACAAGATGAGGTAATCATTATTTCAGAGAAGAATGCTCTGGATAATAAAAATAAAAGGATTATTTCTAACTCACCTAATATATAGGATCAATTCCAAAACTTGGGGGCTAGGCAAAAAGCTTAGACAACCTAAACAAGAAAAATGCTTTATCCCGCACACCTCTTAGTTGCAATCTGAAGTTTTTTATTTTAGCATTGAATGACTCGGCGGAAGCATTGGTACTTCTTCTCTCAAAATAATTGAGAATGTCTTTGTAATGGATCATTATGGTTTTCCTGAGTACTGAGAAAGATTTAAATCCTGATTCTTCTACTTCTTTAAACCAATGTGCTAACTTGAGCATTGCCACAGA
>NZ_AUAA01000064.1 GCF_000428485.1 Epilithonimonas tenax DSM 16811
ATCGATAAATATTCCGCAGAAATATTTATTGCAATGAGCTCTAAATCAGATAATTTTGGTTTAATTGGTTTGAAATAAAAATTTTCTTTGATGGTTAATTTTCTTAATTCCTTTAAAATAAAATCGTAAATTGCATCTAGGTTATTCATAACGTATTAGATTGATAGTCAATACAATATACGAAATTTTCGTATTATGAGTAACCTTTTTTATAATGCACTACGGGTTATATTAATATTTTACTACTCTTAATTTCAGTTACGAGATTGGTTTATATTTGGATTGAAAAAAAATAAAATAATATCCAACTAACTAACAATCAGATTACTATTTTTTAGACACTGGAACAAAATCCAGACATACAGAGTTCATACAGAAGCGTTTTCCTGTGGGTTTTGGCCCATCATCGAAGATATGCCCCAGATGAGAATCACATCTTCCGCAGAGCACTTCTGTCCTGTCCATATTGTATGAATTGTCTTTTTTATAGATGACACTTGTTTTACTGATGGGCTCATAAAATGAAGGCCAGCCACAAGTTGTCGCAAACTTGGAAGTCGAAAGAAACAGTGCATTACCACAAACAGCGCAGTAATAGGTGCCTTTTTCATCGTGTTCATAAAACTTACCAGTGAAAGCAGTTTCAGTTGCCGCCTCCCTTGCCACCTGATACAATGCTGGTTTCAGGATCTTCTTCCACTCTGTGTTGGTCACTTTCAGTTTGGACGTTTCTGTTTTTGAGTAATACGGATTTTTGGTTTTGAAGTTTTCTGATTGGGCGGCGATGTTGCCTTGCATCAAAGCGACGGAACCGACTAGGAATATTTTTTTAAGCTTTTTCATTGTCGTCAATATTTATAGTTATTTACGAGGTAGAATGAAATTTGGTTTTAATTTCTAACATCACGACTTTTAAATAAAATCATAGAGCTTCAATCCTATAAAGCGTGCAACGGCTTTTTCTAATAAAAACAATGGCATATCATTGATATCATCACCACAGAATTAGGTTAAGGAGAGGAACCTGAAACACACTCAAAATATATCTGTAAATGGCGTTTTTAAAAAAAAATTAGAGAAAATAAAAAAATAATTGATTATTTGTAATATTTCATTACATTTGGATTTGTAAATTATTGATTATTAAGACAACCTATTCTGAGGAAGAACTATTGGATCTGCTAAGAAAAAAGAGCGAAGCAGGTTTCAAGCACTTATACAACCACTATTCTGGTGCGCTGTATGGTGTGATTTTCCGGATCGTGCAATCCAAAGAATATACGGAAGAGATCATCCAAGATGTCTTTGTCAAAATTTGGAACTCGATTCATCAGTATGACGCTGTCAAAGGGCGATTTTACACCTGGATGATTAATATTGCAAGAAATACAGCAATAGATTATCTGAAATCTAAGTCTTTCCAAAACGAACTGAAAAACCAAACGCTTCCCGATTTCGTATATAACAGTACGCAACTTTCTACGACTAATAAGTCTTCGGATTTTATTGGTTTTAAGGATGTGCTTGCCAATTTGGAAAACGATAAACGCGAAATGATTGACCTTGCTTATTATCAGGGTTATACTCAAAACGAAATATCGGAAAAACTGAAAATCCCGTTAGGTACTATAAAGACCAAGATGAGGAATGCTCTTATCAAATTAAAAGATCTATTACAAGATTATAAATAAAGTGAACATAGAAGAATACATATCATCCGGAATCTTAGAATCTTATATTCTAGGTCTTGCTTCTCCCGAGGAAGCAGGTATTTTGGAGTGTGTCATGAAGAACAATGCTGCCGTAAAAACAGCATACGAGGAAGCTCAAAAAACTTTGGAAGATTTGGCTACAACGCAGGCCATAAAGCCTCCTAATGATCTTGAGATCAAAATATGGGCCAAAATCCAGCAGGAACAGACAACCGAGAAGATACAACCTGTCGTTGCTAAACATGTTGACTTAAAAGCAACAGAAACAACCCGAGAAATACTTCCAAACAAAGCCATCAACTGGCAGAAATATGCCGTAGCCGCTTCTGTTTTGTTTTTGGTGAGCATTGCCGGTAATCTCTTTTGGATCAATGATATTTCTAAAAACGAAAAAGAAATCGCAAAGTTGCAGACAGAGAAAAAATCGCAAGACCTTGCCCTGCAAAGCTCTCAGGAGAAACTAGCCGTCCTTTCTAACCCAAATATCCTGTCTATCCCGCTGAACGGCGTTGAAAAACACGCAAGTTCTAAGGCTATGGTCTATTGGGATAAAAACTCTAAAAATGTTTACCTAAACGCAGAAAATCTACCAAAAGCACCATCAGGAATGCAATATCAGCTTTGGGCATTGGTAGATGGCAAACCCGTAAACGCAGGAATGTACTCATCTGAGAAAGACACCCGAATTATTTTATCCAATATTCCAAAAGCACAAGCCTTTGCCATAACCCTTGAAAAACAAGGCGGTAACAAAGCTCCTACTATGGAAAACATGTTTGTGATAGGCAATATCTAATGCTATTTTGCAAAAATTTTTAAAAAAAATCTCTGAAAAGTTTTTAGTTTTAAAAATAATTTATATTTTTGCACCGCAATAAGGGAAAAACAAAGGAATTATTCTTTATCCATAGAGCATAGACGATCATTTTAAACTTCCCAAAACAGCAAAATAAAATTTTTAAATTTTTTCAAAAAAAAAGTTTGCAAATTAAAAAATAGTTTTTATCTTTGCACCCACATTTGAACGTTATGGCAAATCATAAATCAGCACTTAAGAGAATCAGACAAAACGAAGTAAGAAGACTTCGTAATAAATACAACCACAAGACTGCAAGAACAGCTTTGAAATCACTTAGAACAGAGGAAAACAAAGCAGTAGCAGTAGAGCAATTACCAAGAGTAATCTCTTTACTTGACAAATTAGCTAAGAAAAATATTATTCACAAGAATAAAGCAGCTAACTTAAAAAGCAAATTAACTAAGCACGTCAATAGCTTAGCTTAATATAAAGTCCTTGGCCCGTTCGTCTATCGGTTAGGACCTCAGGTTTTCATCCTGGTAAGAGGGGTTCGACTCCCCTACGGGCTACTTAAAAATCCTTAGAATTTTCTAAGGATTTTTTTTATGGCCTTATATGAAATATCTTTCGCCTGACTCCGTTAATAGATTTGATCATTAATCTTTAACATCTGTACCCTCTTCTATTTCTATAAAAAACTGATCCTTTTCATACCTTAAAAAAACACACATGATGTACATTACCATTGCAGCAATTCTAATTCTGCTTGTCATATTCCTTATCAACTCGTCCAAATTGGAAAGTTTCCGAAGCAAACGCGGAAGAACCTTGGAGTTTTTCATTTCATTGATCTCAACCTTTATCGGTTTCTTTTTTGCATTAAGTCTCAATACGATATTATCCGACATTACTCAAAAAGAAAATCTCGTCAAACTGTTGGATGCGACCAACCTTTCTCTGGAAAACAGCGAGATGAAAACGAAAGGAATGTACCTGAATCCCGCAAAAAAAGGTGTGGATGTTTCTGAGATCATTCTGTACTCGCCTTTGGAAATTCCAAAACTTTACACCAATCTGGAAACCAATTCCTTGGTAAGTGATTATTTTCTGTCCAATGCTTTTCAGGCATACATATTGTGCAACGACAATCTCCAAACTTTCGTACAAGGTGCAAATGCTGCCAATGCCAGTTCTGACAAGAAAACACTGATATTAGAAAAGTATCTGGCGTACCTTAGTCTAGCAAAGCAAGTCAATACTTTAGAAATCAAAAGGCTGAATGGCGATATTTCCCAGTCAGAGGAAAATGAAGCATTGCAAAAATTAACCAAACAGATCATCAACAATCAATAAAATAATGAAGAAAACACTCTTAACACTGTCCCTTGCAGGACTTGTACTCACCGCCAATAGTTGTAAAAAAAACGACACATCAGAGGTGAAGATAGATTTCACCCAATCCTATGAAGATGCTGCTTTGGCTCTAGCTACCGCTCAGAAAAACTATCAGGAAGCTGTAGAAAGCCGTGATCCGGCAAAGATAGAAGCTGCAAAAGTAGAATTACAGAGAGCACAAGACCGTTATATTGAATCCAAAAATATTTTTGTTGCGGAAGGTGGCACATTGAAGCCTGAATATGAAAATAATCTGGAGACCACTACTCAAATATTAGGCACACCTCAACCTGGCGTAGTGAGCAATGTCATCAAAAAGACAGATAGCATCATCACTGGTAAAACCAATGCCCAAATAGACAACGCTGCCAAAGAAATAAAAGCGTCTGTGAATGCCGAAAAAGCAAAACTGGTTGAAAATGCAAATAAAACGGTAGCTGACACAAAAGTTGCAGCAGAAAAAGCAAAAGCTGATTTCAAAAAATCTACTGAGGAAACTAAAAAAGCAGCCAACGAAAAGATTGACAAAGCCCAAAAAGATTTAAATAATCTTTTTAAGTAAATTACAATAAACGCTTATCTTTATCAAATCCTTAGAAAATTCTGAGGATTTTTTTATATCATCAGTTTCATTATGAAATCAATTTCTTTCCTCTGTTTTCTATTCAGTTTTATCTTTGTCAGCGCCCAAACTGTTTTTCACACACCCAATGGACAAAAATACCATACAGAAAACTGTAGGATGGTGAAAAATGTTTCAAACAAAACAGCTCTTCACGCTGCTTTGGAAAAAGGACTCAGCGCGTGTAAGATCTGCCAACCTGTTTCCAATTTCAGTATATCAAATTCTGCAAAGAAAAAGCCGTCAGGAACGAAAGCTACGATCCAGTGCAAAGGCAACACAAAAAAAGGCTCCCAATGTCAACATATGACCGCTATCGGGAATGGTTATTGTTTCCAACATCAACCTTAATTTTATATCTTTGAAAAAAATATTCTGAATGAAAATCCTCATCATCAACGGACCCAACCTCAACCTACTCGGAACCCGTGAACCGGAAATCTATGGTACCGTTTCTATGGAAGATTACCTGACAGTACTGAAGAACGAATTCTCTTCTGACGAGCTTTTCTACTACCAATCCAATATTGAAGGCGCACTCATCAACCGTCTGCAGGAAGACAACTTCGAAGCAGTAATCATTAATCCTGGTGCGTTTACGCATTACTCTTACGCAATTTCGGATTGCTTGAAAAACATTCGACTACCAAAAATAGAAGTTCATATCAGCAATATATACAAGCGCGAAGAGTTTCGAAAGAAATCTGTAACGGCGGAAAGTTGTGACGCTGTGATTTCTGGTTTCGGAATGAAAGGTTACAGATTAGCAATTCTAAGTCTTATTTAGATTGTCAGATAGTAGTAATTAGATTAATATAGTACTTCCTATAAAAAAGAATCTCGATTGATATTCTTTCCTGTTATTCGATTTTAACAAAGAACTTACCAACTGGTTCGCCGTCTGCCATATTATTTTTAGCAAATATCAGCCAGTATTCTCCCTTTTGTTTTGTCTCATAGTCAATCGTTGCGCCGAAAGGTCCATCAAAAGTATTATCCGGCATTCTAATCTGGTTGATCCTTATATTCATAGGACTTTCTGGTTTCAGATAAGCTTTTATTTTCAACTGATCTAGATTTTGTAATTTCAGAATAATCTGGTCACTCGCGTTTTTAATTTCGAGATTCAGCCGGATTGGCATTTTGGAAGCATCCACGGTGATGATGTTCTGGTTGGATTCTCTTTCCGTTTTCACCATCGCAGAAATTGAATCTATGGGTTTCTCAATGGTTGTCACAAGATTTACTTTCGCGTCTGTTGCCTCAGGTTCTTTTTTACAGGCAATAAGGAATAACGGAATGACAGCCAGATATTTCAAACTATTTACGGGACGGTTTTTCAATGTTGATAAATTCATAATATCATATTTTTGAGAGGAAAGCTTCTTTCTGGTAAAATTCGGTTCTTTCTGTGAGTATATCTTCTTTCAAGTCGCAGTTTCCGGTTTTATCAGCGTCTTGCTGCAATCTATTATCGTTATAAGTGATGCAAAGCAAGCGTCAATTCTCTCTAAAATCAAACCAAAATCAAGCCATACGAAACCAAAAACATCTTGTTGAAAAAACAGGCATTGGTCTTTTTATTCTGTATCATTTTGAATGTGAAGATCCAAGCCACTATCATAAAAACTTAAATAACCAAACGCTTGTCAATCAGCACAAAAACGAAAATACATGAGGCTTTTTTGATCAGGTAATAAGTGACTTTAGACGAATAAAAGTGATTTAAAAATTGGCCAGAGCCCAGAGATTCTGCTTTTTCATCAATATAAAATCCTCTTTTAAATACAGCAAAAGCAAGAGAATCACCATACCTAACGACTTTATCACAGAACTTGCGCGTTCTTGCGTTTCTGCGCTGAGATGATCAGCAGAATGTTATCACTTCAAAAAACGGCTCGTTGTTGGAAGTCAAAGCGGGTATTAACAGTAAAATAGCAAGTACCGACAAGGCAATCAGTCTGCTGGTTCTTTGAGAATCTAAATTCTGAAAAGTCGCCATTCATTTTTCAATTCTTTTATAATTGTATGCTATAAAAAAACGATAAAAAATACCGACCAATACCAAACAGATGCTCAAAACATGCTATAACTCTGTCAGCTTCTTCCCTATTTTATAAACTGTTCCTCTGAAGCCTGCCACCACCTCATCGTTTTGATTCTTGATACTAATGTCGTAGATGCCTGTTTTTCTGGTATCGGTGAGCAAAATACTTTCGGCGGTCAAAACGTCGCCTGCTCTGGCCGCTTTGGTAAAATTGATATAACAGTTGAGCGCAACAGCAGCTTCGCCCGTATTATTGGAAGAAAAAGCCAGCGCCGAATCTGCAAATGCAAAGGTTACTCCGCCGTGAACGGTTCCCAATCCGTTGATCATCTCGGGTTTCACGGGCATTTTTATGAGGCAGTAATTGTCTTTAACATCAATAAGTTCTATTCCCAACCATTGAGAGAACAGATCTTTCCAAAACATATATTCGGCGGTTTCGTAAGCGTTCATAAATTGATAAATGATAGTTGATAAAGGATAAAACATGGAAGAAAAACACATCATTTGCTCTCCCACACTCAAATTCTCCGACCTATTTCCCTTTGTAACTTGGTAACCGTTTCTCTATAAAAGCGGTAACGCCTTCGCGGAAATCTTCTGTCTCGGCGGCATCCTGCTGAATGATGGATTCATAATCCAACTGCTCTTTCAAGGTAAAATCATAAGATTTGGCAAAGGCTTTTTTGGTCAGATAAAGTGCAGTAGTAGCAGAATGTGCAAGTTGCATTAGCACCTCCATTGATTTTTCTACAAATTCTGAATCCGGAAAAACGTCTGCCACCAATCCCATTTTTTTGGCTTCTGGCGAAGGCACTTTTTTCCCGGTGAAAGACAGGTAACTTGCCAGTTGTTTCCCCACTAATTTCGGCAAAAAATAAGTTCCGGCTGTATCAGGAATCAAACCGATATTAGCAAAAGCGAAAGAAAAATACGCACTTTCCACAGCTAAAGTGAAATCACAAATAGAAGCCAGCATAGCGCCAGCGCCAACTGCAGGACCATTCACTAAAGCAATCACAGGTTTTTTGCACTTTACAATTTCCAAAACCAAAGGGTTATAATACTCGATCACAAAACGCTGGATGGCACGGTCATCATCTTCCTCACCAAAAGTAAGAGCTTCTTTCAGATTCTGGCCTGCACAAAAGGCTTTTCCTTTTCCTGCAATGGCAACACAACGCACGTTCTCATCTTCGCTGAATTTGTGAATGGCATTTCGCAATTCTCCCAGCATTACTTTCGTCAGACTGTTAAAGCTGTCCGGCTGATTGAGGTAAATCAGTTGTAGTTTTCCGTCAAACTGAGCGTCTATTTCTATTTGTGTGTACATAGTTTTGCTTTTCATCAAATATAAAACTATTTGCAGACTTAAAACATTGGAAGTTAAAATTTAAAACGATAAACATAATTTCTGTCGCAGATATTTGATATCAATACATACAAAAATTGACAACAAATTTTTAAGCGATTATTGAAATGTCGGAAAGTTTGTCCTTCCAAATCAGATTACGATTTAATTATTCGGAAATTTTGTCTTAAAATTTTAAATATTCAACAAAAGAATACTTTTTGCGATAAGCTATTCGAATTAAATGATTGATAAACGTTAAGAATTTAAACTTAAGTTCTTAATGTTTTTTAAAAACAATTAAAATCATTCTTCAACACTAAAAAATTAAACAAAATTTGATGCAATTTTAAAATCAATTATTATTTATTAACCATCAATTATAAAAAAATATGAACTTAAACCAATATACCGTAAAATCACAGGAAGCCATCCAAGCTGCACAACAAGTGGCTATGGAATTTGGGAACCAGCAAATAGAACCTCAACACCTTTTGGAAGGGATTTTCCGGACGGATGAAAATATATCGCCTTTCTTACTGAAAAAATCTGAAGCAGATGCCGCTCTTGTGAGAGAACGAAACAGAGGTAATTTAGATAAACTTCCGAAAGTACAAGGCGGAAACATCTACCTTTCTCAATCTGCAAACAAAGTTTTGCTGGATGCGCCAAACATCGCTAAAAGAATGGGTGACGAGTTTGTAACCATCGAACATCTGTGGCTTTCTCTACTGGATGTGAATTCTGAGGTTTCAAAAATGCTGAAAGATATGGGTGTTACTAAAAGTCTTTTGGAAGGCGGAATTAAAGAACTTAGAAAAGGCTCGAAAGCCAATTCTGCAAGTTCGGAAGAAACGTATCAGTCTTTGAATAAATATGCCAAAAATTTTAACGAACTCGCTGCAGAAGGCAAATTGGATCCTGTAATTGGTCGTGATGAAGAAATAAGAAGGGTTTTGCAAATTCTTTCCAGAAGAACCAAAAACAATCCGATTTTGATTGGTGAACCTGGCGTTGGTAAAACGGCAATAGCAGAGGGAATTGCCCACAGAATTATCAGCGGAGATATCCCCGAAAATTTGCAGGATAAAACCTTGTATTCCTTAGATATGGGAGCGTTAATTGCAGGCGCAAAATACAAAGGTGAGTTTGAAGAACGTTTGAAATCCGTAATTAACGAGGTTACAAAATCAAACGGACAAATTATTCTTTTCATTGATGAAATACATACTTTGGTGGGAGCCGGAGGTGGTGAAGGTGCTATGGATGCAGCCAATATTCTGAAACCCGCTTTGGCGAGAGGAGAATTAAGAGCGATTGGAGCAACCACTTTAAATGAATATCAAAAATATTTTGAAAAAGATAAAGCGTTAGAAAGACGTTTCCAGAAAGTGATGGTAGAAGAACCCGATACAGAATCGGCGATTTCTATCCTGCGAGGAATTAAAGATAAATATGAAGCACACCACAAAGTAAGAATCAAAGATGAGGCAATTATTGCAGCCGTGGAAATGTCTCAGCGGTATATTTCAGACCGTTTTTTACCAGATAAAGCGATAGACTTAATTGATGAGGCTTCTGCTAAACTGAGAATGGAAATCAATTCAAAACCCGAAGAGCTGGATGTTCTAGACAGAAAACTGATGCAGATGGAAATTGAATTAGCGGCAATCTCACGGGAAGGAAATGATATTAAAGTAACTCATCTGAAAGAAGATATTTCAAGAATTTCAGAAGAACGCAACGAAATCAATGCCAAATGGCTGAAAGAAAAACAAAAATCTGAAGATCTTACCTCCATTAAAAAAGATATTGAATCCCTGAAAATTGAAGCAGAACGCGCATCCAGAGCTGGAGACTACGCAAAAGTTGCAGAAATCCAGTACGGGAAAATAAAGGAGAAAGAAGATGCTTTGCAGAAACTCGAACTGGAGATGCAAAATCATCAAAATGAATTAATTAAAGAAGAAGTAACTGCAGACAATATTTCAGAAGTTATAGGAAAATGGACGGGAATTCCTGTTACCAAACTTCTGCAATCTGAAAGGGAAAAATTATTGCATCTTGAAACCGAACTTCACCACAGAGTTGTAGGTCAGGAAGAAGCTATTGAAGCTGTTTCAAATGCGATCAGAAGAAATAGGGCTGGTTTGAGCGATGAGAAAAAACCAATTGGTTCATTCTTGTTCTTGGGAACAACCGGGGTCGGGAAAACCGAGTTGGCAAAAGCTTTAGCAGAGTTTTTATTTGATGACGAAAATAATATGACGAGAATTGATATGAGCGAATATCAGGAACGTCATTCGGTGTCTAGATTGGTCGGTGCGCCTCCTGGTTACGTGGGTTATGATGAAGGTGGGCAATTAACTGAGGCGGTTCGCAGAAGACCTTATTCTGTCGTGCTTTTAGATGAAATTGAAAAGGCTCATCCCGATGTTTTCAACACTTTATTACAAGTTTTGGATGATGGAAGATTGACGGATAATAAAGGCCGTGTGGTGAATTTCAAAAACTCGATCATCATTATGACTTCTAATTTGGGTTCGCATATCATTCAGGAAAATTTTGAAAATATTACTGAAGAAAATCAGGATGAAATTGTCGCGGACACAAAAATTCAGGTTTTCGATTTATTGAAACAAACACTTCGTCCGGAATTCCTGAATAGGTTTGATGAAACGGTATTATTCCAGCCCTTGAGAAAAAAAGAAATTGGAAAAATCGTTCAGTATCAGTTGAGAGGTTTCAATGATTTGTTGCTGAAAAGAAATATTATGATGACCGCAACGCAGGATGCTTTGGATTATCTGACCAACAAAGGTTACGACCCAAGTTTCGGAGCAAGGCCATTGAAAAGAGTCATCCAGCAGGAAGTTTTAAATAAATTATCAAGAGAAATCCTCGCTGGAACTGTGAATGACGGCGACAGAATCACGCTGGATTATTTTGAAGAGACAGGGTTGGTTTTTAGACCGATTCAATAATTGTCATTCTGAGGCTCTCGAAGAATTTCATACATATTAAAACAAAGAAAACCTCAGCTATTTCGGCTGAGGTTTTTCGATTTTTGTTGAATTGATTGGCTTTATTTTATACCCACCAACTCCACATCAAAGATAATGGTCGAACCTCCTGGAATTGCATCTCCAGCTCCTTGGTCTCCGTAAGCTAAATCGGAAGGAATGTAAAATCTGTATTTGGAACCTTTGCTCATCAGCTGGATTCCTTCTGTCCAACCTTTGATAACGCCTCCTAGATTGATGTCCATCGGTGCGCCGCCATTTTTATCCGTAGAATCGAAAACAGTTCCATCCAATAATTTTCCGGTATATTTGACCTGTACCACATCGGTTGCTTTTGGTTTTGTTTTGCCATCACCTTCTTGTAACACCTCGTACTGTAAGCCTGAAGCTGTGGTTTTTACTTTTGGATTTGCTTTATTTTTCGCCAAAAATTCCAGACCTTTTTTCTTATTATCATTAGACTGTGATCCCGCTTCGGACTGCTTTTTTTGATGTTGCTTCATCATAAAATCTTGCATAAAGCTGTTCATTTCTTCAGCTGGCAACATCTTTTTCTTCGTGCTGTCCATTTCCTCTTTGATACCTTGAGCCAAAAGTTCTGCATCTACTTTGAAGCCTTCCTGCTTCATATTTTGAGCGATGCTCATTCCTATGTAATAAGATGCTTTTTGCTCATCTGTATATTTGCTATATGGATATACTAATTTAACGTCCAGTAAAAGTTAAGCATAAAACCTTAATTTTAAGATATGAAACAAGAACGAAAAATCTATGATCCTGCTTTCAAAACCCAAGCAGTTCAATTGAGCAAAGAGAGAAATAATATATCAGAATTAGCCAGAGAACTCGGTATTAAAGTGACTTTGCTATACAAATGGCGAAAGGAATTTGAGGAGTTTGGAGCCGGAAGCTTCCCCGGAAATGGTAAATTGAAATTGACCGCTGAACAGGAAAAGATCCACGAGTTG
>NZ_AUAA01000065.1 GCF_000428485.1 Epilithonimonas tenax DSM 16811
TACACCCATGAGAAACAACCAAAAAAATTATCAAAAACAAAAATATATTTTCAGAAAATCGAGAAAAAGAATAGAGACATTATTCTCTCAGCTTTGTGACCAATTTAAAATCAGAAACAACTACGCAAAATCATTTGAAGGTTTTAAAACAAGGATATTGAGCAAAATAACAGCATTAACTTTCATTCAATTTGTAAATGTTTTTGTATTTAATAGAAAAATGAATAATATTAAAATTGCATTAGTTTGATAATGCACTACGAGTTATCATAGTCTTTATGGATTTTTTCAGACAAATATTTAAAATCTCTGTTAAGAATACTATCTGCTTTCAAGAGTTTTTTAGAGTACTCCAGTTCTTTTTCCGAATCCTTTCGATTTTGGTAATACTTGATTAGAAAATTATAATTTTCAAGAAGTTCAGGAACAATAAATTGTCTTTTCTGAAAAATAGAATCTACTTTCTCAAATTGTTTTATTGCCAAATCTTCTTTTCCCAATCCTAAATAGCTCTTTCCTATGTAGAAATCTGAGACAGAAGACCAATAGAAATCATCATCTTTATTGAGAATTGGCAAGCTTTTTTGTAGAAGTTTAATGGAGGAATTATAATTTTTATAGTGATATTCCGAAATTCCTTTACATTTTGTTAGATAAGCTTTTTCAGAAGGAAATTCATTAATTTTTGAAAAACGAAGTCCTGCATTAATAATTGAATCAGCTCTCTTGTAGTCTTTTATATTTCTGTAGCATACAGCCATTTGGTGTAAGCTATTAAGGTAACCTCTTTCCACATTGCGTATTGCGCCAGGCTCTAATTTTTCTTTTGATTTGGGCTCAAAATAAGAAATGCATTCCTTAAAGTGTTCAATGCCTTCATCGTAATATCCCAGATAGCTTTTCACTAACCCCATTTGATAGATAATCTTATATTTAAGATAATCATCCTTGCTGTCTTTAGAATATTGATAGGCTTTTAAATATTCTACTAGGGCAGATTGGTAATTTTTATAATAGAAATAGTACAAACTTCCTTTCAGCAGGTAAACCGTAGAAATAAGTTCTTTATCATCTGTTTTATGCGCAGTAACGATGGCACTATCCGCATATTTTATTTTTAGGCTCTTATCTTTAGAGTAAAAAGCAGCATCTCTATATCCTTCTATTTGTTCAACTAAATTATTTTCGAGTTTTGCTTTTTGAAGATAGAGGTTGATGTCTTTTAAGGCAGTTATATCATTTTCTTCCTTTTTATCATAGGTACTTCGGATATCCTCAAAACTCTGTTGACCTTGTATTTTTCCGAAAGAAAAAAACAAAGATAGGTAAAGAAAACAAAAAAGTATTTTTCTATATAACACTTTTATCAAAAATTATTAGTTTATAAGTACAAATTTAAACAAAACAGCCCAAAATTCATTCATTGCAAATTATTTATAATTCATATAAATAAAATTTAAATCATTAGTTGTCAATCAAATACTTGTCCTAATTTCTTTTTTATGACGTCGTTATCTGTCAATTTCCATTTCAAGACCTGCTTTTTTAGGAAACCCCATTTTACACAAATAATTTAGCAAAAGAATTCAACCAATAAATCTCCCGGCGCCGGGATAAACTTCAAAAACAATAATATTATGAAAAAGTTTATCTCTTGGGTATCAGCAGTTGCTGTATTTGTTTCAGTAATCAGCTGTAGAGAAGCAGAAGAATTAACAACAACTCCTGATGAAATACAAAATCAGTCAATATCTGCAAAAGTAAAAAAAGATTCTGTAGGGATTAATTCAAACAGTTCCAATGAATCTAGTTCGTTAGAGGCACAAGAAAGCGACCCACCTCCGAAGAATGATGGAATCAAGTGGTAATGGAAAAGTTTGAATGAGTAGATTAGCAAGAAATAATTTGACAATGAAAAAAAATAAGACATATCTGTACATATCAGCTTTATTTTTTATAAGCATTCACACGTTCGGTCAAAATTCAACAGATAGTTCTCTTGAGAAAAAAGTTGATACTTTGAATACTAAAGAAATTGAGGAGGTTATTTTAAAATCTCAAAAAAAGAAACAATATGCTGACCGTGCTATTTATACGTTTGATAAAGAAGCGTTAGAAAAAGCACGATATGCAAAAGACCTTATAAGAACATTGCCAGAATTAAAGCTTGACCCAATATCCAATACTGTTGTCAGTACAAAGGGTGGGATAACATTGTTTTTGGTAAATGGAATTGAAGCTAGCGATATGCAGATTCGTAGTATTATGCCAAATAATGTAGTGAAAGTTGAATACTATGATATTCCACCAACAAGATGGGCTACAAGAGCTGACACAGTTGTAAATATTATTACACGAAATCCTGAAACTGGATATGTTTTTGGAACTGATGTAATTTCTGCATTAAACACCGGTTTTATAAATGGTTCCGGGTACGCCAATTATACAAAAGGTAAAAATAATTTAGGAGCAGAATATTCAATTAATTTTCGGGATTACAACAATAGAATTGTAAAAAAAAGGTATGAGTACTTTTTAGATGAAAAACAATTTGTTTCTGACGAAATACAAAAAGACCATTTTGGCTACACAAATCAATATATCACTTTACGTTATGCGAATATAATACCAGAAAAATATACTCTTCAAGCAAAAGTAAATTTCAATATTTCAAGCAATTTTGTTAAAGGCAGAGGCCAAAGTAATTTTAGCCAAGGAAGTAATGAGACTGTGGATGGAACAATTCACAACTCCTCTTCACATTATATTAATCCAGTTTTAGACTTATATTTTTCTAATAATTTAGGAAAAAAAGATGAAGTCAATATTAATATTATTACTTCTCATTATAATACAGATTCTTACCAGTTTGATAGAGAATGGATTATTACTTCAGGTCAAGATGTTTTTAATAATGAAATGAATCTAAAAGTAAAACAAAATGGTTTCATCGGAGAGTTATCCCATATTCACAATTTTGGAATAGGTAAGTTAAATTCTGGATATAGAATTTCAACTAATTCGATATCAAATAGTTTGCAAAATTTAGAAGGCTACTCAAATTACAAAGTAAATTATAGAGACCAATATTTTTATACCGAATTTTCAGGAAAAAAAGAAAAATTAATGTATCGTCTAAGCTTAGGCTTAATAAATATTTTTAATGAAAGTGCTGAAAACAAGATTAATGAATGGAATATAGTACCAAAAATAATTTTAGGGTATCAATTAAATAATCATCATAGTTTCCGTATTACTAGCGATTATAAATCTCAAAGCCCTTCTAGTGCAGCGTTAAGTAGTAACGTGGTACAGCTTGTTCCAAATATTGTTCAACGTGGCAACCCTTATTTGGAACCACAAAATATTTGGAGTAATAACGTAATGTATTCATTAAAAGATAAATACTTTGATTTAACAACAACTCTTTCATATAACTATATTAATAAAGTTGTAAATCAATATTTTGTTGCAGATAATTCAATCAACGGTTATGCTTTAACGTATGAAAATGCTAAAAATAGTGAACAGTATTCTATTCAAATAGTAGGCTCTATTAAACCTTTTGGAAATGATTATTTAGTTCTAAAAGCGGAAGTAAAGCCCACTTCAGAAATTATTAGAACCAAGTCAGGGAAAACAATAAAAAACCAATTTATTGATAATTTTTTTAGTGTCTCATCAGAATACAAATCTTTTGCCGTAGAATATCAATTTAATATTCCTGTATTTTCACTTAGTGGTGCATTTCTAATAAGAAATGAAAATGCAAATCATTTATTTGCAAATTATAGATATAAAAATTGGACGTTTACTACAGGGGTGTACTTTATAGGAACGCCTTCTGTGTATATAACGAAAAGTCTCGATGAAAGCTTGGTAAACTATACGAATCATAGAAAAATTTATAACAATAAATCTATGTTTATCCTAGGTTTAAGTTATGATTTTTCAACAGGTAAAAAACTTGACATACAAAAGAAGATAAACAATAGGACAGTACCAGCTGCAACATTTTAATGTGTATTGCGCAATTTCATATATAATTTCAGAATGTTTAATATTTAAATTTCAATAGAAATGAAAAAAAGTTTTCAAAGCGAGAAGTTTCAGGCTTTAGCTAAAAAAATAATTGTTCTCTCGTCAAATGACAAAGGGAACTTAAAGGGAGGTTTTGCATCAGTAAAATTACAATCTATTAAAATCATTAAAGCTAATGGTTCAGATTGCATTTGTGATGGTGCGGGAACTAATGGTAGAGACTGTATTTGTTAACAATAGAGTGTATTAATTTAATGTTTAATTAAAATTTTTAAGAAAATGAAAAAAAGTTTTCAAAAGCAAAGCTTCAAAGCTTTAGCTAAAAAAGTAAGCACCCTTTCTACAACAGAAAAGGGGCAATTGAGAGGAGGTTTCTCTTCTGTAAGCCTAACACCTACACAAGGTGTTGGAGCAAACGGAAAGGACTGTATTTGCTAATTCAAAAAATTGGAGAAATGAAAAAAGAAGCTCAAAAACAAAGTTTCAAAACTTTGGCTAAAAAAGTGAGTACCCTTTCTGCTACACAAAAAGGACAGCTCAAAGGAGGTTTTTCTTCTGTAACTCTAATACCCAAAGAGGGTGCAGGAGCAAATGGTTCTTGGTGTATTTGTTAATTTTTAATTAATAAGTACATCAAAATAGGGAGACAATTATGTCTCCCTATTTAAAACTTGTCTTAGAATATCCATCTTAGGTAAACAAATAAAGTGAAAGATTTATGAAAAATGTAAAATTTAGTCGATATAATAATTATGTATTTTATGATAATTATTACATATTACACAATGGAGTAACAAGTAATTTTTTGTTGTTAGAACAGGATTTATATGATTTATTAAATGCTGCTGTAAATGAGAATAATTTAGCCTATTTAGAAGAAATACATAAAGATTTTTACGAGGCTCTTTTAAATGAAGGGTTCTTGGTAGACAATGAGAAAAATGAGTTACAAGACCTACTTCAAGAATTTAACGCCCTCACCTACGACGATTCTCATTTTGAAGTGCATATTAATCCTACTATGAATTGTAATTTTAAATGTTGGTATTGTTACGAAACTCATATAAAAAAGTCAAGATTAGATGAAAAGACAATAAAGAAAATACAATTATTACTTAATAGTATAGTAAAAGATAATAATTCTTTGAAAACATTTCAGTTAAATTGGTTTGGTGGAGAACCTTTACTATATTTTGATTCTATTGTTGAACAGATTCTTGGTTACGCATATAATCTTTTTACAAACAATAACGTTAAATTCAACAGTGTGTTTACTAGTAATGGATTACTAATAAACAATAAAGTAATTGAAGCTTGTAAAAAATATAATGTTAATGCATTTCAGATAACTTTGGATGGACACAAAGAACGACATGATAAAGTTCGTTTCGTTTCTGAAAAAAGAGGGTCATATGATGAGATAGTAAAAAATATAAAACTGTTGGTGGAAAACGAAATTTTAGTAAACGTTCGAATAAACTGTTCATCTGAAACACTAGACGGACTTGAAAAGATAGCTAAAGATTTTACAGATGTTAAAAATAGACAATTTATAATGTTCGATTTTCACGATGTATGGCAAAATGAAAAGAAGTTAGCAGATAATATTCTTGTCGAGTATATGGATTATTTTAGAATGGAAGGTTTTTTTGTTCAGTCACTAAATCTTAATACATTTAGAAAGATGTGTTATGCAGATAGAAAAAATATGGTTAATATTAATTACGATGGGAATTTATATAAATGTACTGCCAGAGATTTTACAGAAGAGAATTCGGAAGGAGTTTTAGGGGAATTAGGGGAACTGATTTGGAATTATAAACATGAAGTAAGATTAGAAAGTAAATATAAAAATCCACCCTGCCTGAAATGTAGCTATCTTCCTATATGTGGAAGTGGATGTTCTCAGCTTGCGGTAGAAAGTAAAGAAGAATATTGCGTATATGATTTTGATGAAAACAAAAAGAAAAAAATGTTGTTAGACAATTTCTTAGGTAATTTGTCAAATACTGAATTGATGGAAGTATTATGATTTTTTTTGCTCAACACGACCAAATGGATTGCGGCCCTGCTTGTTTGGCTATGGTGTCTTCACATTATGGCAAAGACTTCGGTTTGCAATACTTACGGGATAAAAGCTTTATCACGAGAGAAGGTGTGTCATTGTTGGGGATAAGCGAAGCCGCAGATAAAATAGGTTTTAAAACTATTTCAGCAAAGCTAAAAACCGGGGATTTTGATAAAGAATTACTCCCTTGTATCCTTCACTGGAACCAAAATCATTTTGTGGTGCTTTACAAAATCAATAAAAATATTTTTACTGGAAAATTAATTTATAAAATAGCAGACCCGGGACACGGTTTTGTTTCTCTATCTGAAGATAAATTCAAAAAATCGTGGCTTTCAGACGGAGAGAAAGGGGTTGCTCTTTTTTTAGAGCCTACAGAAGAATTTTACAAGCAAACTCCGATGGAAGAGGAAAAGCTTTCCATAAAATATTTGCTAAAGTATCTGAAGCCCTACAAAAACCAGATGCTTCAGCTATTCGTTCTTTTATTATTGGGAACTCTTACCACTTTAATTTTTCCTATACTCACACAAAAATTAATAGATGAAGGAGTCAGTAAAAAAGATTTGTCCGTTATTTCATACATCTTATTAGCCCAATTGGCATTTTTCTTTGGAAATATCATCTTTGGGATTTTCCGTAATTGGATTATGCTTGTTGTCGGTACAAAAATCAATATCCAGATTATTTCGGAATTTTTAAAGAAACTATTAAAACTTCCAATAAAGTTCTTTGATACCAAATTGATGGGAGATTTCAACCAGCGTATTCAAGACCACGAACGCATCGAGAATTTCCTTACTTCACAAAGTCTTCTCACGCTGTTTTCCATTATAACCTTTTCAGTGTTCTTTGGAGTGCTGTGGTATTATGATTTCAGGATATTGGTGGTTTATATCATTTTGACCGTAATCTCTGTGGTATGGTCGCTATATTGGATGAAAAAAAGAACAATCCTGGATTATTTTCGATTCCAGCAAAGAAGCGAGAATCAGGAGTCCATTTACGAAATCATCAACGGTGTTTCAGAAATGAAACTCAACCAGTTTGAGGATTTTAAGCGCAGAGAATGGGAACAGATTCAGCAAAAGCTCTTCAAAATTAATATTCGTATTTTGAAGTTAGACCAAGTTCAACTTTCCGGTTTTGATTTTATTAATCAATTAAAAAATATCGTTGTCACCTTCCTTGCAGCTTCATTTGTTGTAAAAGGACATATGACATTGGGAGCATTGCTGAGTGTATCTTACATCATCGGACAAATGAATTCACCAGTAAGCCAGTTAATTTCATTTTTCCGTTCTTTACAGGATGCCAAACTAAGTTTATCAAGATTGAACGAAGTACAAAATCATCCGGAAGAGGAACAGAAAAATCAGGTTTCATTATTTAGTCCTAAATACACAGATCAAAACGGTATAGAGAAAGGGATTTATTTCAAAGACGTTTCATTCCAGTATGAAGGTCCGCAGTCATCTTATGTTTTAAAAGATATTAATCTATTTATTCCGGAAGGAAAAGTGACTGCCATTGTCGGAGCCAGTGGAAGTGGTAAAACAACCTTGATGAAAATGCTTTTAAAATTTTATGAACCTGTTTCCGGAGAAATTAATTTTAATCATCTTAATATCAAAGATATTTCGCCATTAGATTTGAGAAAAAACTGTGGTGTGGTGATGCAGGATGGTTTTATATTTTCTGACACTATCGAAAGAAACATTGCTACAAGTGATGAAAATATAGATTATAAAAAACTTGAAAAAGCATTACACACCGCCAATATCAAATCTTTTGTTGAGGAATTACCTTTGGGTTTAAACACAAAAATAGGAGCTTCAGGAAATGGGATTTCGGGTGGACAGAAACAGAGAATACTAATCGCAAGAGCAGTTTATAAAAACCCTAATTTTATTTTCTTTGATGAAGCAACTTCTGCATTGGATGCCGAAAACGAAAAAATAATCCACGATAATCTTCAATCCTTTTTCAAAGGGAAAACTGTAATTATTGTTGCCCACAGATTAAGCACCGTAAAAAATGCAGACCAGATTATAGTCTTAAAAAATGGAGAAATTGTAGAACAAGGAAATCATCAAAGTTTAGTACATAAAAAAGCAGATTACTATAATCTTGTGAAAAACCAGTTGGAATTGGGAAACTAGCCGTCCTAATTCATAAATTTTGGAAGAAAATAAATTCTATAGAAACAAATGATTTATCAAAAATTCTTTTTTTAAGTTCTAAATGATGAACCATTAAATTTAAACTCAAATGAAAGGAAGAAAATAATTCTCATCTTTTCCTATACAATGGAAGAGTGGAAAAAAGTGATTTTGCCGAAATAGAAAAACTATTTATTGCGAATAGAAAATTTGATCTCTATATATTAACAGTAGATAGAGTTTTTGATTTGAATGACCTGTCGAAAGGAATAAAAAGAATTGGTATAAATCCTTTTCGTAAGATATCATTAATATATCTCCGGATAGCATAAATTATAGGATCTACTAAAAAAACACGTATTTTTTTCAATTTACGGAAATCCGTAAACATAATTGATAACCAATCACTAATATTGCTACTAATTATGAATTCATAAAATAATATTGATTAGAAACTGACAATATGAAACTCGACATACATGCACATACAAGAAAAGTAAAATCAGGAGATGCTACAACCCGGAATATTGAAAAAGATAGATTCGTAGACATATTAAAAGACACAGATGTAAAGATTTTAGCCATAACAAATCACAATCATTTTGATTTAAATCAGTATGAAGAATTTAGAGATGGAGTATCAACGACTTGTCAGATATGGCCTGGTGTTGAACTAGACGTTTTAGAAAATGCTAAAAGAGCTCATCTGATTGTGATTTGCAACCCTAAAAACCACATCCAATTTGACAAAAATGTGAATGAAATTTTAGCTGGCAAAAATCCGGACACATTTACAATATCACTAAAAGAAACCGTAGAGAAATTTGACTCTTTAGACTGTATTTATATAGCACACTATTTTGTAAAAAAACCAAATCTTGGAGATGAAGAGTTGCAAATACTTACAGATTTAGTGTCAAATTCTAAAAGGATTTTGAAAGAAGCTACAAATGCAATCTCTGCCGGTATCTATATAAGTCATGGTCACAATTCTATTTATGGCTCAGATGTACATAATTGGGATGATTATATAGAATTATCTAAAACATTACCTGACCTAAGACTACCTGTTGAAAGTTTTGAACAGTTTTGTTTGCTATTGGAAAAAGACGAGGCAACAATAAATACAATCTTAGATAAAAAAGTAAAAGAAAATATTGAAATAGCTCCGTTTTCTGCTGCTGAATTAATACGATTGGATATTTTTAATGATATAAACATTCTTTTTGGATCGAAAGGGACAGGAAAAACAGAAATATTAGAATTCTTATCAAAATACTATAACGCAAAAGGTCATAAAACATCTGTCTATAAATCCAATGACAGCCATTTAAATGATGTATTTGATATAAAGGGAAATACTTTTAATTGTGAAGTTTCTGATTTTGGAATTGACAAATGCGAAGAGAATATTGAGTTTTTAAAAGATGTAACAGAAGAAGAAGTGACAAGTTTAAACAAGTACCTACTCCATTTTTCTGTTCAAGAAACAAATAAAATATCTCAAAAACTAAAAATCAAAAACATCAATCAAG
This sequence comes from Epilithonimonas tenax DSM 16811, assembly GCF_000428485.1. Classification (GTDB taxonomy): domain Bacteria; phylum Bacteroidota; class Bacteroidia; order Flavobacteriales; family Weeksellaceae; genus Epilithonimonas; species Epilithonimonas tenax. The sequence continues at coordinate 9,807 of NZ_AUAA01000065.1, forward strand.
AGGATGAAACGCAAAGCCAAAGAAGTTTAAAGGAAATAGCTGATATTCTTACAGAATTTAAATCATTTAGAGATTACGCACAAAATAAAGAAGAGCTTAATAAGTATGTACAGGAATCTTTAATTTTAGAATTGATTGAAGTTCTTCAAAAAATAATATCACAACTAAAAACCGAAACAGAGAGCAAAATATTTGAAAATAAGAGTATAAATTTATTGAATGGAATAATATCTACTTTTTTAACAGAAATTTCAAAGAAAACTGGACAACCGCCAAAACTGATTATTCCGAACAAAGTACACCACTCATTCCGAGGCAAAGTACACCAGTTAATTTCATAAAAAACTTCCTAGACTTTCCACTGGATTCGTATTAAATCAAAGCTAATGGTTTTTTTTCTTTCTCAAAGATTTACCTTTTAATTCTAAACGGTGAGCCGAAGCTGTCATTCTGTCCATTATTGCATCTGCCAGTGTAGGTTCATTAATGTAGTCGTACCACGATTCAACAGGAAGCTGTGAGGTAATGAGTACAGAGCTTTGCGCATAGCGG
>NZ_AUAA01000066.1 GCF_000428485.1 Epilithonimonas tenax DSM 16811
TTTTCTCCAACTCGTGGATCTTTTCCTGTTCAGCGGTCAATTTCAATTTACCATTTCCGGGGAAGCTTCCGGCTCCAAACTCCTCAAATTCCTTTCGCCATTTGTATAGCAAAGTCACTTTAATACCGAGTTCTCTGGCTAATTCTGATATATTATTTCTCTCTTTGCTCAATTGAACTGCTTGGGTTTTGAAAGCAGGATCATAGATTTTTCGTTCTTGTTTCATATCTTAAAATTAAGGTTTTATGCTTAACTTTTACTGGACGTTAAATTAGTATATCCAGTTGACGGAATTATTATTAGTAATAGTGGTAGTAAAATATTGATTCTCATATTATGGACATTTTGTTCCTTTGTGATTATTTATAATTGTTGAATGAGAATGTTCAAATTCTATTTTAATAATTTCTTGGGAATAAAACAATAGACTGAAAAGTAAAACAAATAATATTAATGATTGATAAAGCATCTTAATTTATTGTCTTGTTAGGATAATGTTATATGGCAATGGCTCAGGCCTTTGAGAAGCAGGCAGATTCCAATAAAAACAATCAGAATCCAGCCAATCATTGTCTTTCCAATATTCCCATTTAAGTTGAGTCTTAGATGAGTCTGTAAAGTTGATCATAATATATCCTGTTATACCACATAGATCATTATCTATATAGCTAAACGAATATTTATCATCTTTTTTTCGGAAACCTCCACCATCAATTTTTGCTTTGGTGTCAGCTAAATTGGTATTGTCAAATAAAATATTACCATTATTATCTAATACTTTAAATTTTGCTATTAAATTATCTTCATAGTATTTCAAAACATCATTATACTGCTTGTTAACTTTTTTAAATGCAATATAAATAGTTTTATTATTCCAGCTTCCTTTCCAAACTCCTTCGTAATATTGAAGTTCGTTGCTAGTATCTTTTAAATATGCATTTTCCGGTACTTGTGTAAAAGTTCTTAATGGATATGTTTGCGCATTGCAAGAAATCGTAATAATAAATAAGATTAATAAAAAAATATTTTTCATAATTATATAGTTTAAATGTGAATTTAAGGACAAGGTGTTGATTTTACGGGTTGGTCAGCACCATTATATTCTAATTTTAAAGAAGATGTTTCTGCCACTTTATAGACTTCCAACCCAGCAATATTTATAACTTCTTTTATAAACTGGGTGAATAGTTTCTCAACATTACTTTGCGTTAACTCATCATTTTTTAGTAGTTGTTCGTACTTTTCCTTATACCAAGTTTGCCATCTTTCTTTAGTTTCTCCATTTATGGAACCTGGCCAAGTAGATTTTGTATATTGCAACATATAGTTACCACCAGATGTTGTAACTAAGGAATAGGCATTGGTATAGCTACCAGTATAGCTATTAGCCTGAGGCATTAGATGATTAAAAAAAGTTCTTACATCTACAGGAGAAAATATTTTAACAGGGTGATTTCCCTTAGGATCTTCATTGTTATGAGAATGCATCAATCCTACAATTCCACTCTTATCGGCAGGCAAACTCATATTGGTAGTTCCAATAAAATTTTCTACGTCTGCAAATGCAGGCTCTAGACCACTGTTTTTAGGCGGGTATCTTTCAAAAGCACCTGTTTCGTGATCCAAATTAAAAACATCGGGCTTATTTATTTTATTATATTTTTCTTTAAACTTTGTACCTGCAAACTTAGCTTTTATATTCTCGCACGGCGTCTTTGGCACCTGATTCAGAAAATCCTGCCAGGTAGCTCCGGGATTATCCATAAAGAAATTAATCCCCATATTGGCATTCTGAGATTTTACAAGAGAGTTATCAGAAGCGAGATATGTTTTAAATCTTTGCGATATTGTACTGTTTTGTCGGTAAATAATCTATTAATTTTCAAAACATAAAGCCCCATTGCTGAGGCTTTTGCTAATTATTGTCTTATTAAAGATATAGAAATATTATAAGGAATTGTTGGCTGATAGTTTGAAGGACACTCTCCCCATACAATATCTGCATCTTGTATCATTCTAATAGTCATAACATTGGGAGTTTCCGGCTTTATTCCTAAATACACATATCCCATTTCTCCACATGCAAATGGGCTGTTGCCTACAAAATGCATCATATAGTATTTTAAATTAGGTTGGAAACCAAAACCAGAAAATTTTGTTTTGGCATCATCAGATTCATTGAAAGTATCATATACTATATTTCCATTAGAATCCTTGATTCTCATTCTACCTTTTAGCATATCACTTTTTACTCCAAAATCTTCATCTAATATTTTTTTAAATTGAAGTTCGTAGGTTTTCCCATTATAATTTCCTATCCATGTTCCTATATATTTAGAAAGAGAATTATTAATGTCTTTTATATAATTATAATTTGGGCAATTGGATGTTGCTCTACATTGTGCAATAGTTTCCAATGAAACAATTTGTGCATTACACGAAATGGTCAAAAATGTCAGTATTGATAATAAATATTTCATAATATATTTTTTTAGTTAGAACAAGTGTTTTCTGCTGTTTCTGTTTTATCGGCATTCAATTTTATTTCGGTAGTCGTTCCGTCAGCATTCATCCGGTACAGAGTAATGCCTTTCAAATTCATTTTCTCACTGATAAATTGAAGAAATCCAAGTTCTAATAGCTTTTGATTGCCAATTCTAGATCCCATAAGAGTTGTATAAGAATCTCTAAAAGCATCCCTTTGAGCATCCGTAAAAGTTTTAATCTGATATTGGCTACCTGTAAAACGAATCTGATAATTAACAGAACTGGAAACCATAACTGCATACACATCCTCTAAAGGTCTTGCCGCATCCTGTGCGTTTTTTACCAAATCCATAAAGTAAGATACATCTGCCGGAGACATTGCTTTGATACCAATTCTTGTATACCCGTTAGAATCTTCAAAATCATCAACGTGGGTATGCATATAGCCTTTGATATACTTGTTAGTTGCCGGACTGGGAAGAGATAAGGAGTTATTTTGGTCGGTAGCACTTGCATTGTCTTTATATTCATAATCGCCACCGTTCTTCTGGATGTAACCTGTTTCTTTTTTTAAACTTGTTTTTCCTTTTAAATCTGTCATTTTACTTTGGAAAAGTGTATTTTCTCTCTGTGCTTTTATATTCTCACAAGGCGTCTTTGGCACTTGGTTCAGAAAATCCTGCCATGTAGCTCCGGGATTATCCATAAAGAAATTAATCCCCATAGTTGTATTCTGAGATTTTACCAAAGAATTATCAGATGCGAGATACGTTCTGAACCTCTGTGCAATCGTATTGTTTTCTTGTAAGTAGTTTACCTGAGATACATGCAGGACAATACCATAATCTGTAAGCGACTGGAAAACAGATTGCACTATTGGAGAATAGGAAAAAATATCGATCTCCGGGTTTTGAAGATACCAAGGGATGTTGGGGTTAGTCTGTCCGCCGCCATCGTTTCCGCCATCATCATTCCCACCCGGAGAATTTGGAAAGTCCGGTTCATAGTCAGTATTTCCCCCTCCTAGCGGACATGTGATACTTACACATTTCCAACACATATCGCAACGTGATTCTTCCAATTGATTTTTACAATGGAAAGTCATAAAACATTGCTCAATATCCAAATTCTGAGTAGGCTCATGTTGCCCAATGGTAAAACTTTTATGATCATGATTCTCTTTTAAAGGCACATTTTCAAATAGATCCGAAGGGATAGAGGAGTATAACCGCGACCCGAACATCGCATTGTCAAAAGAGATAAATGTCCTCAAGATGCTTTCGCGAGTGTCCTTGTCTATACTTTTGTTTTCAGCAAAATCTTTCAGCTGTTCATTGGTAACCGTGTAGACAGTAGGATCTGAAGAATCTGCGTTTTTGATGTACATCAAAGATGAGAGGAAACCATCTTCCACTTTCAGGGGAACAATCAGGATCTGCCCGCCATCGCCACCTTTATTGGCTGTTTTGATTTTCGATTTGGCAATGTAGTTCCAAGCTGGAAGTCCGGTTTTGTCAGAGAGCTTGGAAATAAAATCAGTCCTGTCATTAAGGTTCTTCAGTTTAGAAATAGTGCTGGAGACCAATGAGGTGTTGACGTTTTTAAAATCAGCGCCCTCGGTATTGTTCCGGAAGAATTCTTCTTCCCTTTTAGACTCTGCAAGACTGTTTGAAAAGTCTTCGTTCCTGCAGGAACTCAAGAATAGCACAGCTACTATTACAAAGTTGCACCATAAACATAATTTTTTTCTCATGTATTTTTTGTTTTTATTGTCTGCCAAAGTAAAATAATTTTTCCGAACAAACATTACGGTAAACCGTAAAATCATTACATTTCTATAAAATATTCATTAAAAAAACATAAAAAAATTGAACAAATCATAAATATTATGACTTTAAAGTACGATAAACAGGCTTCTCAACTACAAAAACACTTCAAAACACTACGATATAAAATAAATTATTAAAAAAATTTCGACAATACACTTTTCAGCATCAATAATTATTTCAATTTTAACCCAACAACGACATTTAATTTAATCCAAAAACATCAAAACAAATGAGAAAATTCATTCTTTCCATCCCGGCAAAGACCATTACGGATACCTAAATCACGACTGCGCTAAACCCGCTGAACCCATTCAAAGTAAACCAATAATTAATTTATAGAAAACAAAAACCACAAGCCTAGACTTGTGGTTTTTTATTTTTAATTAAAAGTTTAGCTTGTTTCTCTCTCCTTTTGTAAATGATTTCGGTGATTTTTCCGCCAATCCAAGAGAAAGGGAAAAAGATGAGGAAGATAGATATTTTATAGAAAACGGGATGGTAAGGATAAATAATAATATCCAGCATTGCTATAAAAAGCATAATGAAGCCTATCAGAATAGCATACGCCACTTTAGCATATTTCACTATCACCGCAGTCACTACACCACCAAAGGTAACACCCAAACCTCCAAAAAAGAGCAGGGCGATAAAAAAGGAATCTTTGTGCTGGACAGATCTCAGAAGCGTTTCCCAATGGTCAAACGGCGCAAACTGCTTGTAGGTCACCCACGTGGAGTCTATCTTTATCCCTAATGTGATAATGAGAGCAGCGACTGCCAGGCCAGCCAAAACACCGATGGTATTCCTACAGAAATTCATGGGTTAATCTTTGAAGGCGATCATAGAGATCTCCACGTCCACATTTTTGGGAAGGCAAGACACCTGAACGGTTTCTCTTGCCGGATAGATTTCGTTTTCGAAATAGGAAGCATAGATCTCATTCACCTCAGCGAAGTCATCCATATTTATAAGGAAAATAGAAGCCTTCACCGCATTGCTGAAATCCATATCTGCAGCCTTCAAGATGGCTTTCAGGTTTTTCATCACCTGATGTGTTTCTTTCTGGATACCCTCTACCAGTTTACCATTTTCAGGATCTACAGGGATCTGTCCGGAAATGTATAAAGTACCGTTCACCAAAGTGGCCTGTGAATAAGGGCCAATGGCTGACGGAGCTTCTGAGGTATGAATGATCTTCTTCATTGTTTCTTTGATATAATATTTACAAAACTATAAAATTTACTTTAATTCCTAAAACGTACTGTTCGGCTGTGTAAAACTTCTTTCCTTGTACTTCACGGCGTCTTTCAGGATGTTGGCTTTGATCCCGATAAAGAAATCATACACCTTATATTGTCCAAACGGCACCCAGTTGAATGTGATGGTAAAGCTACGCTGATCTCTTGCAAATCCAAGACGGGTGTAGCCCAAAGCTTTTGCCTCAACGTCATAATTGGTACTTCCGTTGATATTCCAGTACGGCGTGAGCTTGATGCTGCCATCCAATCCTACTGTTGCAGATTTTACCGGCAATCTGGTAATACCTTTCATATATGCATAATTTGCATTCACGTTCAAAGTCCAGGTTGGGGAGTAATGGGAGTAATTATCATCATCAAAGAAGTAATTCTCGTTCCGGATCTCGCCTTTCTTTTTATACTTTTTCGACATTTCTTCTTTCTTGCCAAAAATAGCTTCACTCATCGGGTATGACAGCTGAAGGTTGAAGCCCTGCAAACTGAAATGCCCAAAATCTTCTGTTCTTATCCCAACATCATTTCCTTCTGTGAAGGCAATCCTGTAAGGTTCTAATGTAAGCTGGGTATTGACGTTCAGTTTATTATTAAAGAAAGAAGATTGACCATTCACTGTGAACACAGACCATTTGTTTCTTTCTGCAGCAAAGTTGTAGTTTCCGGAAACATTTAGGTTTTCAAAGATCTTCACTTTTTTCACGCCTGTAGAATCTGATTTGGACCTGATTTTCATCTCCAGGTTATTATTGATATTGAAGCCTACACTCTGCGTCAATCCGGAAGAAGGCGCACCATAAATCCCCTGTTCGAAGATCGAATAAGGCGTCATCTCGCCTCTCGCATTAGAATAATTCTTGAAATAGCCCCAACTTCTGTCTCCAAAATCCGGAGCATAGTTGAAACTCATACTCGGCGTCACCATATGTCGGATCGCAACAATGGGTGAGGTCTTGCTGAAGTTTTTCTGCCCATACAAAACCGTCTGCAAACTGGTGCTGGCTGAGAATGTGGAATACCCGGCAATGCCATTCACAAAGTTATCTTCTACCAGATTGGTGAGTGGGTTGTATTTTTTGTCCAGTGTTTTGGTGGTGATCACATTGTCCGCATTGGCAGCAATGGTGAATGTGAAATACTTCGCCAGCGTGGTATTGGTAGAAAGTGAAATATTGTTTTTGGCTCCGGTCTTCAGGTTGTCCCACATTCCTTTTTTGAAAAGCTGGTCTTCTGTGGTCGTGACATAGTTGCTGAATGCCAAACCGGTGTTCACATTGATGTTCTCCAACAGTCCAGTTCTGACGCCGGTTTTCGGTTTGAAGAGGTAAAACTGATTGATGGCCACCGTCATATCCGGCAAACGAAGATCTGTAAGACCTGTTGCAAAATTCTGAGAGTACGCCATACTCGCACTGATCGTCACCGGAAGATTGAGAAAACGCTTGGTCACGTTGACCCTGGAGGTCTGCTGCGTGTTGAGGACGTTCTCGTTGAAGATGTAATTATTATTGACTGTATTATTATAGAACTTACTGCTGACAATATCCACACTCGCATTGAAGGTAAAATAAGGATTGGCCTTTGCGTCCTGAGAATGTCGCCAGGCAATTCTAAAAGTTTTGGTTCGGGAATAATTGTCCAAACCTTTGATGCCACGGACCGTGTAACCATAATCGGCCGCAAAATTTCCAGAATATCTGTATTTCTTAAGATAATTAAGCTCAGGCTTCAGGTTCCAACTTCCTTTTGTATAGAAGTCAGACAGGATTTTCAAATCAAAATGATCCCCAAGAGGCTGATAGTAGCCCAATCCATTCAGGAAAAATCCCACATCCTGGCGCTCGCCGAAACTCGGGATCAAAATACCTGCTGATCTTTTATCAGAAAACGGAAGGATCGCAAATGGAAGAATCAGTGGTGTGGGTACCTGTTCTATGTACATCTGGATAGGCCCTGTGACGATCTGCGAATTATTTTTCCCTTTCAGAAGTTTGATATTCGGGGCAGACATATGATAATCCGGCAATGTATCTTTCTTCTTGAGAAAATACTCATCGGTGGTGTAGATCGCTTTCCTCATAAAGAAGACCGAATCATTATATTTTTTGGTTTTCTCAGCTACGATGACCCCTTCACTCTCTTCCGTTCTCGCATTGAAAGCAATGGCCTGCCTGGTCTTGATGTTATAAATCACCTCGCTGTATTCGAACTTCTTACCACCCTGAGTGGCAATAGCCGGTGTAATGATCTTTCCTTTTTCGTCCTGTTCTCCTCTCGCATAGATCTTCCCGGTTTCCCACTCGAACCGGATGTAGTCTGCATCTATCTGCATATCCTGATAGATGATCTGTGCTTTTTTCTGTAATGTGGTTTGTTTGTTGGTAATGGAAGAGCTGTTTTTGTATTCTGCCTTCATTTTTACAACATCATCCAGTTGTTCTTTTGGCATGATGGTATCTTTCTTTATTCCTAAAGAGTCTTTGGAAATATTGATCGAATCTCGAACATCATTTTTTTCAGCAGTATTTTGGGGCACAGTTTGTGCTAAAATATTGTTAAAAATTAGGATATTTAAAATTAGTAATATACTTTTGAAAATACTTCGAGCCAAGGGAGTCATTCTGAAATTGGGTTCAAAATTAATTAAATTTTAAAGATTAAAATGATTAGGCCAACACTTTATAATAAATTTTTTTTTCTGTTAACATTTTTTATTGGTTTTAATGCCATTTATGCACAGAAAAAATTCACGCTTGTTCTGGATGCTGGCCACGGTGGCAGTGACATTGGAGCCAACAGATACTACAGCGACATTGGATCTGTTCAGGAAAAGAATATTACATTAGGCATCGTTCTCAAATTGGGAAGGATGCTGGAAAAAAACAAAGACTACAAAGTCATCTATACCAGAAAAATTGATGAGTACCCTTCCCTAACGTACAGAACAGATCTTGCGAACAGGAGCAAAGCAGATCTTTTCATCTCGGTACACGTGAATTCTTCGCCCAGCAAAAGTGCAACCGCGCAAGGCACAGAAACCTTCGTACAAGGTCCCAACCAAAACAGAGCTAATCTGGACGTGGCAAAAGCGGAAAATGATGTAATTTTCTTGGATGAGAGAGACAAAGAAAACTTTGCGTCATACAATGCCAGCTCACCAGAATCCCTTATTGCGCTTAAAATACAACAAAGTAAATACCTGGAAGCCAGTCTTATCATAGGTGGACTTGTAGAAGATAATTTTGTAAAAAAAGACAAAAGATTGTCAAGAGGTGTAAAGCAAGAAAATTTACACGTTCTCAGGATGAATGCCATGCCTTCTATCCTCATAGAAACAGGATTTGTGAATAATTACGATGATGCGCATTATATCGCTACAGAAGAAGGACAACAGGCCATTGCAGAAAGTATCTTCAACGCCATTGTGAGTTACAAAAAAATGGTAGACAGAAATGTAAAAGAGCCAGAACCAGAAAAACCAGTGGAACAGCCTCTCAAAAATGATTTCAGAATCTTATTGATGGGCACCCCTCAGAAATACAACAGTGAAGACCCCGCATTAAAAGGCTTGAAATACATCTTACCAATCAAAGAAAACGGACATTACAAATATTACTATGGAACAACCAACTATGCTTCTGTAAGAGATACCAATTTGAAAACCGCTAAAGATGCAGGATTCCGAAACGCCATGGCGATCAGCTTCGTTCCAAATCAAGCGTTAGGAATTGGCTATTACACCCTAGAGATCTACTCTGGCAAAGAAAAACTGGATTCTAAATCAAACATTCTGAAAAATTTTCCAGACATTATCAAGAATAAAGAAAACGGTATTTTCTACTACACCTTTGGGAAATACAGAACATTAGAAGACGCAATAAAGGCTCAGAAAGAGTATGAGACCAAAGGCATCAGCAACACAATTATAGAGAAAAGACTGAAATAGATAAAATCATTTGCCAGAACTGTTTAAAGTCTTTATTTTTGCAGTCCACAAAACCAGGCCTATTCGTCTAGTGGTTAGGACTCAAGATTTTCTTTCTTGCAACAGCGGTTCGATTCCCCTATAGGCTACAAAAACGCTTTTTTTAAGGCGTTTTTTTTGTTTATTTCATTCAATTACAGCTAATTACATTTTTTTTGATAAATTAATTTATCAAAATTTATCAGTATTTAGGATACCGAACGGTAACCGGTTTTTGATGGTTTTTATTTCTACTTTTGCAGTGTATTAAACACTATAAAAATGACTAAAACCCTTATTAATATTAGATTTAACCGTAAAAAAAAATTAGACAAAAACGGTTTAGCTTCAATTCAAATAGAATTGCGTTTAAATGGAAAACGTAAATTTGTCGATACTCAAATTAAAGGAAAACCCGAAAACTGGGATATTTCTAAAAATCGTTTCAAAACATCACACACCAACAGCATTAAATTAAATCAAAGGCTTAATCAAATCTTAGAGCCTGTTTAAAAATTAAATTAGAAAAATTTGTAAGGAGTGGATCTGTAAAAAAATAATTTAAAAAATTGATTGTCAGTTGTTTATGTAGATTATTTTTCGTAACTTGTTGGTAACTAATCAATTAAGCTACGGTGAAAAATTACTCTACAAACATTTCTGACAATCAATGGCAATTTATAAAAAAGACTTTAAACTTCAATAACAGAAAACGAAAATATGATTTAAGAACCATTTGGGATGCCATTATGTA
>NZ_AUAA01000067.1 GCF_000428485.1 Epilithonimonas tenax DSM 16811
TTTGAATTAGAGAGGTATCTAAACAACTGATATTCTGAATCTATCGATAAATATTCCGCAGAAATATTTATTGCAATGAGCTCTAAATCAGATAATTTTGGTTTAATTGGTTTGAAATAAAAATTTTCTTTGATGGTTAATTTTCTTAATTCCTTTAAAATAAAATCGTAAATTGCATCTAGGTTATTCATAACGTATTAGATTGATAGTCAATACAATATACGAAATTTTCGTATTATGAGTAACCTTTTTTATAATGCACTACGGGTATGTTTTTTTCATTTGTTTTGTTTTAATATTTATATGTAGTGTTACAGAATGCACACGCCTCTAATAGCAAATGATTCTGATTTTCAGAAAAAGAAATACAATCTTTATCTCGTACTTGAAGTGTATAAGATAATCTGTTGTGCTTGTATTTAAAGGTCAATTACATCGGTGGTGGCCTGGCAAAAAATGAAGAAAAATCATGAAATTCTCGTTGGATCTCAATATTTCTTACAATAATGTTTTCAGCATGCAAGACCTCTGAAAGTATAAAAACAGAATTTAATAAACAATTTTTGTTTTTCTTATCCAATTGATGACTGGAGAAGACAAAGTTTACCTTGGTATTTTGGTATTCTTTGTAAGTACTGTCGGGCGGAATTTTTTTGAAAACCCATAGAATCTGGGGCTTCTTTTGGATAACATATTTTGGTTTTGCAGCAAGTAAAATATGTTTTTTGACTTTCCTTACAGACTGCTTATTTAGATGAACTGTTTGAGATTTACTGCCGTCATTCTGATAAGTAATCGTGTAATTGTCGGATTCTGAAAAATTAACTACTGTAGTCCCTGTTGATACAAAAACAACAGCTTTCTCCTCATTGCTTTTTTCTAAAGTAGATGATTGATTGATAGAATCCTTAGCAGATTGCCCAAAAGGGAAGATGCCCAATAAGCAAATTGCTGTAAAAATAAATTTATATACAGCAACAGCAAGGCTTCTATCAATTTGTTTAACCCGTAAGAAAATCATCATTTGTGTTTTGCCCTCTATAAAGCGAGACAAATATCAGATAATGCTAAACGGATCACAAATTAACGACTATCACACAGATATCACAATTTTTAAACGTCTGAAAATAAGAGTTTTATACATAGGTTGATACTCTATTCTTTCCAGTACTGTAGATTGATAAGAAAAATAGCATCTTTGCATTGTGCTTTTTAATGGCTTAATGCATCTATATCTATAACCATATGTGAATGGAATTGCTGCACTTCCTAACAACTCAAGATCACATAAAATTAGATATTAGAGGTTTCTCATCCATTTTGCTAAATCTACATCAGATGCTATATTGTATTTTTTACGAAGTCTGTTTTTCCGGATTTGAACAGCGCGAACCGTGACATGGCTATATTCTGAGATATCTTTCGTACTAAAGTTCAGATAGATCATGGCACAAAATATCAGTTCTGAAGTTTTTATAGATTCATCAATTGCCTTTAATTTGGAGATAAAATCAGGGTAGGGTTCTTTGAATAGGATAATAAATTGAGGATCATTGCGTTTTCCAAGCAGAATCAGTTCATTGAAATTATTACTGTTTCCTTGCTGGAGCAGATTTTCTACAAGACTCTCTTTTTCATTCAACGCATCTGCAATCTGAAGTAATTTTATTTTTTCTTTTCGGTTTTTCCAAAATAACAAAAAAATGAGACCCGTAACAAAAACCAGAATCAGAACAATAGCGTTCGTATATTTTGCTTTTTCACTTTTCAATTCTGCATACTCCATTTCTAGAAAGCTGTGTATAACAAGCTCTGCTAACCTGGCATTTTTAGCATTTAAAGAATCATTGAGTTTCTGGTATCTTTTTAGAAAACCAATCTCTTCCTTTTCATCCAGTTTATTTCTGCTGAAATAGTCTGCCAATACTTTGTTTACTAGTTTTTCTGCGTATTTATTCTGAAGCTGTATTGTATTTTGAAGCGCTTTACGGTAATATTCAACTGCCGCAGTAGTATTTCCATTAGCATCTTCCCAGTCTCCATAAGCTTCCAAAGTCTGATAAAGGTAAGGACTATCATTTTCAGAAAGTACAGTCATTGCGCTATCAATATATTTTCGAGCTTCAACCGTTTTGTTACGTAATAGATATTCTTTTCCTATTGCGATATATGTGGTGCTTAAATCGTAACAAATACCGTTTATATTATTTTGAGGGAAACTTTTCAATATTTGTCTTTGAATCATCAGATGTTTCCAGACAGAGTCGCGGCGATTTACCTGCGAAAAAATTTCAGCTATATTTTGATGAGCCCATAAAATAGACCTTTTTTTCTGTAACGGATCTTTGACCTGGCTAGAAAATTTGAGTTGTTTGTAAAACTCTCTTAATGCCAAATCGTTCATTTGAAGACTACCATAGATTCGCCCTCGTAAGCGATGGGTTTCTACCTGAGCATTTATATATTTTAAAAAGAAAGATTCTTTTTCTGCATTCTCAAGATAGCGTAATGCATTTTTATAAATGCCTGTTTCTGACAGTGCTTTGGCAATAAATAGGTTTGCCCGAATAATTCCCTTAGAATCAGATTTTTTTTTCGCTAATTGTAATGCATTATCAGCTGTTTTTAATGAAGGAATGTATTGATGATCAGCAAATTGCTTTTCAGATAAATCGAGCATTTGGTCAATACGAAGGTCCACTTGTGCGGAGGTAAAAAAAAAGAAAAAAAGAAAAAATGCGTGGATTGTTTTTAGGGTACATTTTTTAATTGCGTTTAATTTTATCCGGACTTTCATCATATCTTAAAATATCGATTAAAAAATAAGTGTAATATTGACGATTATCTATAAATATAATCGTATTTTTCACAAAAATACATTTCTTTTTCAGAATCTATTTTAAAATTAGAAAAATATAAAATTTTATCTGGTTATCCACCATATTCCATCAATGAAGACTCAAATGCTCTTCATAAGATTTACAAAGCATGATGTTATTTATCAGTTTATTAGTGCTCCTTGTGGTAAAAATAGGCACTGTAAATAAAAAAGTATCATCACAAAAAATAGTGCTCAAATCTTCGTAACAGATATCGATTCAACCATTTTATGATCAACCATTTTAATACATATGCTATCAAAATTGACTTACAAAATTAAAATTTAGACCTAGAAAGTTATGACTACTTAGCTGCTGGTAAAAAGATCCTATCCTACATCGATGATAATTAAAAATGCTTCTCATTAATTTAAAATCATTCTTAACAAAACATTGCATAATTTTACTTCGTGAAAAAATGGGTATCCATAGTATTACTTTCCTTATTTTTGGTTTCAACAACTGAACTGTATCAGTTGCTGAAAATGCCAGTCCTTGTGGAGCATTTCTTAGAACACAAAGTAAAAAATAGAGATATTACTTTTATCGATTTTATAAAAATGCATTATGATGACCCTGTGAAAGATGCAGATTATACCACAGACCAAAAACTGCCTTTTGTAGCCCATTCTTTGCCGCTTACTCTTGTATTTACTATAAATCCAGAGTTCATTATTGAAATTAAAAAGCATATACCATCGGATACTGATAAAAAAACTTTTTCCGAGGATCATTTATTCTATAATAAAGATGCTGTAAATTCTATCTGGCAACCGCCAAAAAACTGTTAAAATCTTTTCGTTTTTATTTTTCGTTTTTATAACGTCAATCGTATTGTGAACAGTGATGTTGATGGTATTCTTAGTGATATTCAAAACTAAGATTATCAACGGTATTTCACCATCTGCTCGTGCTTACTATTTCCTTGTCTGCTAAAAACGTATTCAATTTCAAAAAATTTTAACAGAATTATTTATGCTAACAAAAATTATTGAGTTTTCTGTAAAGAATAAACTCATTATTGCATTACTGGTATTCGGACTGATTGGCGTAGGCTCATATCAGGTGACCCAATTACCAATAGATGCCGTACCTGACATTACCAATAATCAGGTTCAGGTGATAACAACCGCTCCTTCATTTGGAGCTACGGATATTGAAAGATTAGTCACTTTCCCCATAGAACAGGCGAACAGTAATATTTCGGGGATGAAAGAGATCCGGAGTTTTTCACGGTTCGGACTTTCTTTAGTGACCATTGTCTTTAATGATGATATTGATATATATTGGGCAAGACAACAGGTTGCAGAGCGTCTCCAGCAGGTTCAAAACCAGATTCCACAGGATGTTGGAACGCCTAGTTTAGGACCTATTTCCACAGGTCTTGGTGAAATTTATCAATACGTTGTCCGTCCTAAAAAAGGATACGAAAACAAATATGACATTACAGAACTCAGAACACTTCAGGATTGGATTGTAAGAAGACAATTGCTTGGTGTAAAAGGCGTTGCGGAAGTCAGCAGTTTTGGTGGAAAACTGAAACAATATGAAATTTCCGTTAATCCCGATCAACTCAACGCTTACGGAATTACCATTACCGATGTGTTCGATGCATTAAAAACCAATAACCAGAACACAGGCGGTTCTTACATCGAAAAAGGGCCGACTGTTTTATATATTCGAAGTGAAGGATTGGTTGGAAATCTGGAGGATATCAAAAACATTGCGATCGCCACCAAAAACAATGATGTTCCTTTATTTATAAGAGATATTGCAGACGTTCGTTATGGTTATGCTACAAGATTTGGGGCAATGACTTATAATGATAATGGCGAAGTTTCTGGTGCCATTGTGATGATGCTGAAAGGTGAAAACAGCAGTGAGGTGATCAAAAATGTAAAAGCTAAAATTGAGCAGATCCAAAAAACATTGCCAGAAGGTGTTGTGATAGAGCCCTTCTTAGACCGAACCAAAATGGTAAACAATGCCATTGGTACTGTTGAAAAAAACCTGATGGAAGGCGCATTAATTGTCGTTTTTGTGCTGGTTCTGTTTCTGGGAAATTTCCGTGCCGGTTTGTTGGTTGCCTCAGTCATTCCTTTGGCAATGCTTTTTGCAATTTGTATGATGAATCTCTTCGGCGTCAGCGGAAATTTGATGAGCCTTGGTGCGCTGGATTTTGGGCTGATTATAGACGGCGCCGTGATTATTGTGGAGTCAGTAATGCATCAATTTACCCACAATTCAAAATTCCGAAAAGCATTATCAGTTTCAAAGCAGGAAATGGACACCATTGTCATCGATTCTGCAGGAAAGATGATGAACAGCGCTGTTTTCGGGCAGATTATCATCCTTATTGTGTATCTACCAATTTTAACATTACAAGGGATTGAAGGTAAAATGTTTAAACCAATGGCACAAACAGTTGCGTTTGCTTTATTGGGCGCGTTTCTGCTTTCGCTGACTTATATTCCGATGATGAGTTCTATTATTTTAAGCAAAAAAATAAGCCACAAAATGAACTTCTCAGACCGTTTAATGGCAAGGGCTGAAAATTTATATCGTACAACCTTATTGAAAGTTTTAAGAATACCAAAAACCATTTTTGCTGTTGTCATTGCTCTTTTTGTTTTATCCATCGTGATTTTAAGCAGAATGGGCGGCGAATTTATCCCGTCATTAGAAGAAGGAGATTTTGCTGTAGATACCAGAGTTTTACCCGGAAGTAACCTCAAAACTACGATTGAAAGCACACAAAAAGCAGCCCATATTCTGAAAACCCGCTTTCCAGAAGTTCAGAAAGTAGTTACCAAAATAGGAAGCGGCGAAGTTCCCACAGATCCAATGCCGATGGATGCTTCTGATATGATGGTAATTTTGAAAGATAAAAGCGAATGGACTTCTGCCAAAACTTTTCCGGAGCTTTCCGAGAAAATGAGCAAAGCTTTGGAAGACGTTCCCGGAATTACGGTGGGCTTTCAGTATCCTGTACAAATGCGTTTTAATGAATTAATGACCGGCGCAAGACAGGATGTTGTTCTCAAAATATTCGGAGAAGATCTTGATATTTTGGTTAAAAATGCCAATCATCTTGGGAAAATAATCAATACCGTAGAAGGAACTCAGAATCTTTATATAGAACCTGTTTCTGGTCTTCCGCAGGTTATTATTCAGTACAATCGTCCGGTTATTGCGCAATATCATTTGTCGATTGGAGACATCAACAGAGTCATCAATACCGCTTTTGCCGGACAAAGTACCGGTTTGGTTTTCGAGGGCGAAAAACGTTTTGATATGGTGGTGAGATTAAACAGCAATGACCGTAAAAACCTGAATGACGTGAAGAATTTACTCGTCCCTACTCCATCAGGTAATCAGATTCCGCTTTCGCAGCTTGCCAATGTTGATATTAAAGATGGACCGAACCAAATTCAGCGGGAGAACGGACAGCGAAGAATTGTAGTAGGTTTTAACATCAAAAACCGCGATGTTCAGGCAATTGTAGAAGAACTTCAGACTAAGGTAGACCAACAATTAAAGCTTCCTCCAGGATATTACGTTACCTACGGAGGCTCTTTTGAAAACCTCAAAAATGCCAAAAACAGACTGATGATTGCAGTACCAATTGCTTTGGTTTTGATTTTTGTGCTGTTGTTTCTGGCGTTTAATTCGGTGAAAGAAAGTCTTTTGATCTATACAGCGATTCCGCTTTCTATCATTGGAGGCGTATTCTTATTGGCTGCAAGAGGAATGCCTTTCAGCATCAGTGCTGGTGTAGGATTTATCGCGCTTTTTGGAGTTGCTGTTCTCAACGGAATCGTACTTATTTCCGAATTTAACCGACTCTATAAAAGTGGAATTAAAAATATTGTAAGAATTGTGGTAGACGGCGGAGAAGCCAGATTAAGACCTGTGTTGATGACTGCTTTTGTGGCTTCATTAGGATTTATCCCGATGGCAGTGAGTAACGGCGCGGGTGCAGAAGTTCAAAGACCATTGGCAACGGTGGTAATAGGCGGACTTCTGATTGCCACATTACTCACCCTTTTTGTGCTTCCTCTGCTTTACGTAATTATTGAAAAAGGATTTAAAATGAAAAATAATCACAAAAATATAATAACGCCCATTCTCATTATTTTCTTTGTTTTAACGGGAAATATGATGAATTCTCAAACCAAAGTCACTTTAAATGAAGCGGTTGCCATCGCTTTAAAAAACAACAGAGGTCTTAAAAGTGAGAAATTGAAATCAGAATATGCAAAAGCTTTGATAAAAACTTCTTCAGATATTCCTCAGACAGGAATTTCTGCGGATTACGGGCAAATCAACAGTGCTTACCGTGATATGAAATTCGGGGTTTCCCAGAGCATTTCATTTCCCACCGTTTACAAGAGACAGAAAAATCTTTACACAGAAGAATGGAAAAAAAGTGAGCTCAATATTTCATTGAAAGAATATCAGCTGAAAAAAGCCGTCACACTCACGTTCTACAATATTTTGTATTGGCAGGAAAAGGAAAAAATCCTGAGTGAATCTTTAGATTTTTATTCTCAATTTCTGGATAAGGCTAGTTTAAGACTAAAAAGCGGCGAGAGCAATATTTTGGAAAAAGCGACTGCTGCCAATCAAAAATCAGCTATTGAAATCCAGATCAAACAGGTGAAACAAGAACTCAGAACTCTGCAGCTGCAATTGCAATGGCTTTTGAATTCAGAAACAGAAGTAATTCCTGATGGAGAGCGTATTTTTTCTCTTTCGAGTCTTCAAAATGATGTTTCCAGCAATCCTTCATTAAAAATACTGGAACAGCAAAAAAACATTGCCGCTCAGCAAACGGCTCTGGAAAAATCTAAATTATTACCTGGTTTGCAGCTCGCTTACAACCTCAACAGTTTTCGTGGGATGGGCGCAGATGATAAGGTGTATAATGCTTCACCACAATTTCATTCGGTTCAGGTCGGCGTTTCAGTTCCGATATTTTCTGGCGGACAGAAAGCGAGGATTCAGGCTTCAAAAATTGCAGAATCTGTGACCGAAAATGATTTTCAGAACGCGGAGTTTACATTAAAAAATCAATATGAAAAACTAGCAGAGATTCAGCAAAAAAACCTGGAAATTGTTTCTCAGTACGAGAAATATGAACTGAAAAATGCCCATACGATTCTGGAAACCGCCCAAAAACAGTTCATCAACGGAGAGATCAATTATCTGGAATTTGTAATGCTTGCCAACCAGGCGATCAGCATCAAAAACAATTATACAGATGCCGTTTGGAACCTCAACGAAAGTATAGTTGAGCTGGAATATATTACTTTAAATCAATAAATTATGTTAAAATCAATTCAAAATAAATATTCGGTTTTATTAATAGTTGCCGTCTTTTTTACGGTTCAGTGCCATCAAAAAGAAGAAACTATTATAAAACCAACAGCTCCTAAAGATGAAACTACGGTTACATTGACTGATGCTCAACTCAAAAATACGCCGATAGAAACAATGTCCCTTTCTGTGAAAAATATTTCTACGGTGCTCAAAATCAATGGAAAAATAGACGTTCCGCCTCAGAATTTGGTTTCGGTAAGCGTTCCGTTGGGTGGTTATCTGAAAAACACCACTTTGCTTCCGGGAATGAAAGTAAGTAAAGGACAGGTGATTGCAGTAATAGAAAATCCTCAGTTTATACAGCTTCAGCAGGATTATTTGATGGCAAAATCTAAACTTCATTTCGCAGAACTGGATTATAACAGACAGAAGAAGCTGAACCAAAGCCAGGCAAGCAGTGACAAAGTAATGCAACAAGCACAGTCTGAGATGAACAGCCAGAGAATTATGATGAATACATTGGCAGAGCAGCTAAAACTCGTCAATATTAATCCCGGGAGTTTAACTTCAGGAAGTATCCGGAAAAGTGTTCCTGTGTACAGCACGATTAACGGTTTTGTGAGTAAAGTGAATGTGAATATCGGAAAGTTTGTGAATCCGTCTGATGTTTTGTTTGAGCTCATCAATCCTAATGACATTCATCTGAACCTAAAAGTGTATGAAAAAGACCTAGAAATGCTGAAAATAGGACAACGATTTACTGCCAATACCAATACGCAGCCGGAGAAAAAATACGGTGGAGAAATTATTCTGATCAGCAAAGATATCAACACAGACGGAACAGCAGATGTGCATTGCCATTTTGAACAGTACGATCACAACCTGACTCCCGGAATGTATATGAACGCTGAAATAGAGACCGAAACATCATTTTTCAACGCGCTTCCTGAGGAAAGTATCGTCAATTTTGAAGGCCAAGATTATGTTTTTGTAGAGGAAAAAAAGCAAACGTATCAATTGATTCCGGTAACGTTGGGAGAATCTGAAAACGGTTTCATTCAAATCAAAAACTTTGAAGATTTTAAGAACAGAAAAATCGTAACGAAAAATGCCTACACGCTTTTGATGAAGCTAAAAAATACGGAAAGTGAAGAGGAATAATTCTGTTTCAATAATTTAAAAATAAATTCAAAAACTTAAAATAATGAACAAGTCAATTTTTAATCTAAAAAATATTTTAACTGTACTGTTGTTGCTGTTTATCGGCATTCAGTTTATTGATATTAAAAAGAATATCAGCCAAGATCAATCTGCCAATGCAATCGGAAATCATTATAATGTACCTCCAAAAATTCAGTCGATTTTAAAAACAAGTTGTTATGACTGCCATTCCAACAACACCTCTTACCCTTGGTACAGCAAGATACAGCCTGTGAAATGGTGGTTGGCAGATCACGTTAATTCCGGTAAAAGGCATCTTAATTTTGATGAATTCAATTCTTACAGCCGCGAAAAAAAGCTTGAGAAACTGGATGAGATCGTAAAAACGATAAAAGAAGGCGAAATGCCGCTCACTTCTTACACGGTGATTCATCAGGATGCAAAATTGTCTGCTTTGGATGTGTCTGAAATAGAAAAATGGGTAAATGAAACGAAAAAGGACGTTAAATAATTGATTACATTTAATTTAAAATCATTCTTAGAGCCTGTTTAAAAATTAAATTAGAAAAATTTGTAAGGAGTGGATCTGTAAAAAAATAATTTAAAAAATTGATTGTCAGTTGTTTATGTAGATTATTTTTCGTAACTTGTTGGTAACTAATCAATTAAGCTACGGTGAAAAATTACTCTACAAACATTTCTGACAATCAATGGCAATTTATAAAAAAGACTTTAAACTTCAATAACAGAAAACGAAAATATGATTTAAGAACCATTTGGGATGCCATTATGTA
>NZ_AUAA01000068.1 GCF_000428485.1 Epilithonimonas tenax DSM 16811
ATCGACCGCTCTTGGAAAAAATGCTGATTGCTTTTTTTAAGATGTCACGTTCCAACTCCGCATCCCTGAGTTTTTTCTCCAACTCGTGGATCTTTTCCTGTTCAGCGGTCAATTTCAATTTACCATTTCCGGGGAAGCTTCCGGCTCCAAACTCCTCAAATTCCTTTCGCCATTTGTATAGCAAAGTCACTTTAATACCGAGTTCTCTGGCTAATTCTGATATATTATTTCTCTCTTTGCTCAATTGAACTGCTTGGGTTTTGAAAGCAGGATCATAAATTTTTCGTTCTTGTTTCATATCTTAAAATTATGGTTTTATGCTTAACTTTAACTGGACGTTAAATTAGTATATCCACTTCTTATTTTTTCCAGATTGATAAAGTTGGATAAGAAATCAATTTCTGAAGTCAGCAGTGTTTTCTCCTCATTATTTTCATAGAGCTGGTACCTCAAAAATTCTGATAATTTCACAATAACGGCAGATGCTTTGTCGGGATCCGTTCTTATCAGCGCTTTCACATTGTTGAGCATATTGAAGAGAAAATGCGGGTTGATCTGATTTCGAAGCTCATTCAGTTCCATCATTAGCGTCAGATTACTCAGCTCTGCCAACTTCACATTGTCTCTGGTCCATTTCTGAACGAGTCTCAGAGTGGTACTGATGAGGATAATAGGAATACACATCATAATACCTTCGTACAGACCTGTCCTGTTTTTCACCACTCCTGGCTCGCTTATTCTGTAGCCGGAAAAAATGGTATTAAAGCAAAGACTGATCATCTTAAGGCCAACAACGCCTAGAATAATCAACAATATAAAATACAGAATATAACGCGTTCTGAAGAAAAATAGCGGAACCAATACATAGATATTGATATACGTCATAACCAACAGAGCAACATACACAAAAATCAAAACATACTGGTCGTACTCTTCCCGGAAATCATGCCAAAACCTAGCGTTATACAACAGCACAAAAAAGAAAAGCAAAAACACCAGGTGTCTCCAGACGCGGAATTTTCTCTCGACAAGAAAATCGATCACCAAAGTATCCCGGAACTGATTTGACTGCTTTTTCATTTTGATTTTTTTAATCATTAACAAAAATAGCCAATAACGCTTTCATCAGCTACAATATTATACAAACACCGCTTTTTATTATACCAATTTTTTAAAAGCCGGTTTTAGTATAAATTATTTAGGTGTTGGTATAAAAAGCCAATTACAAAGTCCTATTCTCTCTTACTTTGTCGTGTAAAATTTATCAAACTATGGAATTGGCAGTTTTTCAGGAATTAACAGAGCAGATCAACTTAGAGTGTTTCTTCATGACAGATTATCAGCAGGAAAAAAAAATCATCCAGCTCATAGATCTTCATCATTTTATAGAATCTTATGACCAATGCCTCAAAGTCCTTGATTATATACACCACCCTATTAATATCATTGATGATAATGGTGTCAAAAAAGGCGTTCTTTTTTATGATCTGAAACACGATTTACCGCTGCATCTCATATCTTCTGAAATTTTCAAAAGAAAGCATGACCTGCAGGAACTCTGGTTTGTTTTTGTGGAAGAAAATCAAGCCATCAATTTTAAAAGACATATCGATTTTCTCATAGAAAATAATATAGAGTTGTTTTACAACAAAATATTCATTTTCAACTTTTTCCAATCCGTCATTCACACCTTAAAATAAACGATGAAAACTCTAAAAAAGATCATTTTCCCACTGACACTTTTCCCTATTTCAAATCAAATTTCGGCTCAGAAAAAAGATAGTATTCCGCAAAAAGTAGTTGCTTTTGTCACAGACAAATTCCCACAGGCAAGAGACCTGAACGTAGAGTTCACACAACTGACGCCATACCAACTTTCTCCGAAACTACCCGGCGCAGATCTTCCAGATAACAAGGTGAAAGAATTTCAGCAGCTAAAAGCCAACGCCAATATCTATTTGATCAAAAACAGAAAATGGATGCTAAGCACGAGCCTGAATTACAAATTAACACACATCGAAACTGAAAATAAGTGGTCTGTCATTCCCGATAGCCATTATAACAAAGACAACTTTCATTACCATTCAGAATCTCTGAGTCTCACACGGTTTGCAAAATTATTCAATAAGATTGCGGTCTATTCTGCAACCGCTTCTGTAGACGGGAGCGAAGAGCATTTTGAAAGATTCAGAGGAATGTTGACAGGAAGTTTGGTACTGAAGGCCGATGCGAATACAAAAATGACGGTAGGTCTTGCCGTGATGATTGATCCAACAGTGCAAATTCCCGTTCTTCCCATCGTCACTTATGAACACACCTTCAACAATGGTTGGGTGGCAGACATTCTTTTACCAAAAAAAATTCTCCTGAGAAAAAACCTCCTGAAAAACGGCAGGATCTCTTTTGGGACAGAGCTGGATATGACCAATTTTTACCTCTATCCTACTGGCAAAACCTATGAATACAGACAGGTGGAAATTAATTCCGGAGCAATTTATGAGCAAAAAATGGGCGCTAATTTTATCGGCACTTTAAAAACCGGATTGCGCGCCACCACTTTATCCAGGGTTTTTGAAAAAACAGCTTCATTCAATGATTTTGTCTTCGAGGCCAATTCAAAACCTTCCTTCTATTTCAATGTCGGGATCTCCTATAATCCTTTCGGAAAACCCAGACAAAAATAAGACGCGTTAAAACAAAGCCATGTGAGTCCTCTTATTAAAGTCAGTCCTAAAGTTGATGTGGCAGACTTTCAACAATTTGTAAGGCTTTTATTTTAGAGCAATCGTTATAATAAAAAAAATAAAACCAACTGCACTTCTAATTTTATTATAATTCTGCACAAAAAAGAGGTGATGATATGCTTAATAAAACTTGATCATGCAAAATTCAAACAGACTCTTAACTTGATGGTATCAATCTGATCAAAAAGTGAAATGGTATAATGATGAAAAAAACAATCACCCTTCTATTTTTGATTTGCAATATATTCATCTTCTCGCAGATGACAAAACAGTACTCTGTAGATGGACTGTCCAGGAAAGCAATCATCTATGAGCCGACCGTAAAATCTGACAAAACACCAGTCATTTTTGTCTTCCACGGGCACGGCGGCAACGCCACTTTGGTGAGCCGGAAAATCAATATTCAGGATTATTACAAAGATGCGCTTGTGATTTTCATGGAAGGCTTACCTGGCAGAGAAGTTCCCGGCTTAGACCCAAAAGGCAGAATGAATGGTTGGCAGATCTTCACAGACGACTTAGGAAAACGCGATGTCCATTTCTTTGATGCCATTTTTTCTGATATTCATAAAAATTATACTGTAGATGACGGAAGAATCTATCTTATAGGCCACTCAAACGGTGCCAGATTCGTGAACGTCCTTTGGAAAGAAAGAGGCAATCGGCTTACGGCGATCTGTTCTGCGTCCGGTCAGGGTGGGGATTTGATTATTGGTGCTGTGCCTATTTCCGTCTGGATGTCTATGGGAAAAAATGATAAGGTCGTAAATTTTGAAAGTCAGGAGCGCTCTATCCCTATTGTAAAATCAAACCTTGGGATCACAGACAACGGAAAAACAGATGCTGATAAAACAATTTTTTCCGGAAAAAACAAAACCGAATTGGTTCTCCAACAAAGCAATGCCGGCCACCAGTTCCCAAAAGAATCACTTCCGGACATTGCGGAATTCTTTAAAAAACAGACGAAATAAATCTATTTTAAATCACCCTCCGAAGCGGATAATCGCAGGATTTTTATCTAAATTTGTAGCTTCATTTAGACAAATCTAATGAATCGAGTAATGGTATTTTGTAGATCCAGCATCAGGACGGACGAAAATTACAAATCACAAGCCACTTTATTAGGTAAAACTTTAGCAGAACAGCATATCGAATTGGTTTATGGCTCTGCTAATGGAGGCTTGATGGGTGCTGTGGCAGATGGCGTACTTGCGCTAGGCGGCAAAGTCATTGGCGTCTTACCTCATTTTCTAAAGTCCAAGGAGATTGCACACGAGAATCTTACAGACCTTTTGGATACAACGAAACATTACGCGGCGCCAACGGTGGGCAAATGGATCACCGAAGAAACGATTTGAAAAAGTAACAGTCCATGGAAAAACTCCGAAAACATCTCGAAGAAATAATAGCAATCACCGACGAGGAATTTGATGTGATAAAACCTTTTTTCACACTGAAACGAACTTTAAAAAATCAATTTCTGACTCATGAAGGCGATGAAGCCCTATATGAATTTTTCGTATTGTCAGGGATTTTTAAAGTGTTCTACGTGGATGAGCACGGTAAAGAATTCATACTTCAGTTTGCAAAAGAAAACTGGTGGATGTCGGATTATCAGGCATTCTTTCAGTCCAAAAAAGCAACTATGTATATAGAGTGCATCGAAGCTGGCGAAGTTTTATTATCCACGCTGGAAACCCGAGAAAAACTATCCTCGGAACTTCATAAAATGGAACATTTTTACCGAATGAAATTGACCAATGGCTACATCGCCTTACAGCAGAGGGTACGATTATTACTTTCCAGTTCTCCACAGCAGCGCTACGAAGAATTTTCCAAACTCTATCCCGAACTATCGCAGCGGATTCCAAAAAAGCTTATTGCAGAATATCTGGGCGTCAGCCGGGAAACGCTCAGCAGACTTTATTCAAAATAAAAGCAAGTGTGACTGCAATCACACTTTTTTTGTGACTACGCTCCTTCTCCAAAGCCGCCTTTTGCCTGTATCTTTGTGTTATCAATTTTAAAGAAGACCCAACAACCACGTCATTTTGATATAAGGAGACAAGAAAATTGGATCATCTTCTCAAACAAGAATGTCCTTTTTCCGAAAAACACGTTGGTGAGAAAATTGCAACATTATTTATTCAAAATTTTTAAGACAATGAGCGAGCAAACAAAACAACCCATTTTCATCTTTGCCAAATGGCAGGTAAAGGCATCAGGAATAAACAAAGTCCTGGAATTGCTTCCAGAATTGGTAAAAAAAAGCACCAACGAAGAAGGCAATTTGTCCTACAAGATTTTCCGCAACGGTACCGATACCAATACCTTGATACTGATGGAAAGCTACAGGGACGAAGCCAGTATAGCACTTCATAAAAACTCAGACCATTATCAGCAGATCGTTGTACAGCATATTGTACCTCTTTTGGAAAACCGAGAAGTGACGCTGGTTTCTGAGCTGCATTTAAACGGCAATTAGAAAAAACAACTGTTAAAAACCAATGAGGCTGATGTGAAAACGTTGGCCGTTTTTTTTAAAATAAATGAGAACAATCTATCATTAGTTTTCAGTTTGGCAAAAAAATTGATATTAAAAAATCAAATAAACCTAATTCATAGAGCATTAGATTTATTGATAAGGAGGGCAGTAATGTCCTCTTTTCCGAACAATCCTACACCAATTATATTTAACCGGAGAGGAGAGACAGCTCAAATTTGTTTCTCTTCTTTTTTTTAAAAAAAATGAGTTACGTGGTGTCCAAACCGGGCCGGAAAGCGGGAATTTGTTGTGCCAAGTCACCACAAAAATAATTCGCCCTTTTACGGATATCCGTAAAATACAAAGACCTCTTAATGGTAGCTTTGTTTGCGGTAAGGCTGATGAGACACTCACAAAAACATTACCCAAGCCAAAACACAATTTTTTTATATTTTTTTAACCTTGGTTTTAACTAGGTTTTTTTTTTGACTGTTTAAAAAGGGATAATGGCAATATGCTGACGTTTTTTATCAGAAAGACTTTGGCACGAACCTTTGGCAATCAGCAGAGCATTCATTGTTTTGATTGAAAAATACTGCCGAAAGTTTCAGAATGAAGGATACCCAACACTACTCTATTCACAAAGTTTACCAATCGTTTCAACAACTGATCTCTTTTTTTTATTGAGCCGTGTTGAAGACTATTTCAAACGTATAGATTCCAATAAAGTCCTTACAATTAGGACACTTCTCTATTCAATTTAATTTTTATCAAAGATTCTTTGGCAGTTTACGGATTCCCGTAAATAATAAAGATTTTTAGTACACATATTTGCAGATAATCAAATTATGTTAAAAATAATTATTAAAAATTAAATTATCAATCACATTTTCATTTTGCTTAGCATCTTGATGCTGGCCAGCTCTTGTCAACGATCGGATGATCCTGAGCCGATCTTTCCAGAGCCAGAAATCGTTACACAAACAGAAGACTTTCATTCTCTTTTCAAAAATGTACGGAGTGGCGTCATAGATTGGCAAAATGGGATGCAGGGCGGCGATGCGTTCGTTGGCGATCACTTGAACGTCTCGGGTTATGTTATACTACCCATTCAGCCAAAAAACACAACACTGAAGATACTTGTCAAAGGAGGCAGTAATGCCCAAATAAGACTTAACTCCAGTGATCTCTCCTCCTTCTATTTTGTATATCAAAGCGCAGGAGGCCTGAGCATAGGAAAGAGTGGCAGTGGAATTCTTGCCAATAAAAATGACGTTGTAGACGCTAGTAAAGATTATTACATGTAGATTTTCTTTGGCGATACTGCCATAAAAGCAAAAACCTACAATACAACAGAAAAACTGACGTGGGATACCGAGACGACCATTTCAGATCACATAGGTTCTACTATTACTGTGAACGAGTACGCCGGGCCCGCAAAAATTAAAGACGTATCCTATCGCGACAGTACGACAGAATTGCTGAATAAAGTTCAATTCAACGGCTATTTTTTTGAAAACTACAAAGGCGCCGAGAAGTTATTAAGAACTTTTTCTTAAGGAGCATCATTTGAGTTCGAGACCAACTCTACAACAGCCACTTTGGATGTGGTTGTCAAAACTTCTCAAATTCCTAATATTGCGGTAAGTGTAGATGGAGCAAAGCCAACGATCATCAAACTTACAGATGGAAGTACGAAGCTCTTCGATAATTTGTCAGCCACAAATCACAAAGTTGTAGTTTGGATTGACGGGCTATACGAAGGCGATTGGTTCTGGACAGACCCGAACTATGGTATTTTTATAAGAAATATTACCACTCCCAATAATACATATATCAGAAAACCCTCTGATAAACGTAAATCTATATTAATCATTGGAGACTCTATAACAGAAGGTGTAAATATCCACGGAACGGATGGCAATCCAGATTCAAACAGCGGTTACAACTCCTATTCCAATTTTATGGCCAGAATTTTGAATATGCGCCCCTTGGTCCACGGCTTTGGTGGCACTGGTCTTTCCGTTGGAGGATCTGGACAAGTGCCAAAGTACTTATCTAGTATCACAAATTATTCCAAGGACAAAAGAGTGTTTAATGAGACTATCCCAGATGTGATAGTGATCAACGGTGGGACTAATGACGCTGGTAACAATATTCCAAATGCCACTTTCGTCGCAGATTATCAAGCATTAATAAACAATCAAAGAAACAAATATCCTGCGGCAAAAATAATCTTGCTGGTTCCTTTCAACGGAGCGTGTAGATTATCAATTTTAGCCCTGGGAAGCTCCAATGGCCTACCGGTAATTGACATGAGTATCTTCAGCGGCATCACAACTTCTGACGGAACACATCCAAATCTGAGTGGTCATAGCAAGTTGGCAGAGCAACTAGCACTTTTGCTAAAGCCATTAATTCAATAGCAGGCAAGACACCCCAGCCACTGCGAGCTTCCAACTCAGGCAATAGCAAACGCAAAAAGCCACGAGAAAGACACCTTCGCTATCCAAAAATAACAAACCCTCGCAACTCCGCGAGGCTTTGTTATTCCATCCAAAACAAAGATTTATGTTGTTGCCTAATTCTACAGCTGCTGCACCTTGAAAGTTATGAAAGACCAATGTCAAATAACTGATTCACACAAGATCTACGCATCCCACTTGATCATTAATCAAAAAAAAAGACCGCCACAAGTGACAGTCTCCGAATTAGAATTGTAACATTTATTTTGCTTTAAAATACACTCTTCTATTGGCTTTGTTTTTCCATTCTGGACACTTGGATGCGGGGTCACATTCTGGATATTTAAGATCTATTTTACCATTTCCCTGCGCTTGCAATTTTGAGGAAGCTGCGCCGTTGGTGATCAGAAATTGTTTTACGTTGTCCGCTCTTTTTTGAGAAAGCGTTTGGTTATAAGCTTCGGTCCCTCTCGTATCCGTTGCACCAATAACCGTGTAAGAGCCGTTGGTTGAGTTGATGTAATTCACTGCAGCATTAAGGATTGGCGTGTTGCTTGGCAAGATTCTGTCTGAGTTCAGATCAAATTCGATTCCGCTCATCGCCGTATCGTCAGATGATACACCACCTGTGTTAGTAACCGGACATCCGTTGTTTTCTAATGGACCAGGCACGGTAACACATTTGTCATTAAGGTCGATCACTCCGTCCATATCAACATCCAATGCTACACCAGCGCCATCTACTCTAGCACCTGCCGGCGTATCTAGCTGTCTGTCCCAGTCATCGCAAACGCCATCATTGTCTGCATCGCCGTTTTTACACAATTTGATATTGTCAATTTTGGTATCCAACTCATCTATTTTGGTGTACACTTCCTGGAAAGGATCGTGCCACATTACACTATTACTGTGTTTACCCAAATGAACCGTAAGACCCAAGGTGGTATTGAAGAAATTGTCAGAAGTGTGCGCGCTGATTCTGTTCACAGCACTGTACTGATCGTTTCCGCCACCGTCAAAGGCGTCATCGCCTGTTACCACATACATCATTCTGCCTTCAATATCTATTCTGTTGCTAATCTTGTACTTCAAACCTGCACCAGCCTGTCCGAAAAGAGAATTGAATTTGAAAGGCTTGTTCTCTGTCATCAGCCTTTGTCCAAGTTCATCCTTTTGGTAAGCGCGGTAAGCCAACACCCCAACACCTGCATAACCGTGAAGGGCCCATCTGTAAGATGCCTGGCTGTCCACTCTTCTCAGAAGGTTTGAGAAATTGATGTCTCCCAAAAGTGAGATGGCATCGTATTGCGTTCTGCCTGCTACCTGAAGATTGCTTGAAGCGTTCGCCGGAGCGACATCATTGGTATTGAAATAACCTTGTCTGGTTTCACCACGGTCGTACTGTAATTTCAAACCGAATGAATGAGAAAGCGCTTTATCGATACTAAAGTAAGCCGAATAACCTACCAGCGTATTACCACTTTGGATAGATTTCAGATCTGCATTCTGCATCAAAGGAACACCACCACCAAAGGATACAGACCAGCTGTTGAATCTTGGAGCAGAATCTGTTTTAGTAACAACGGGCGTTGTTTCCGTAGTTATTGTCGTCTGCATCATCTCTTGCGAGAACATCACTGCCGGGCACGCCAAGGCCAACGACAAAATAGTTAATTTTGATTTCATTAAAAATAATTTTAAATTGTTTTACTTATTAAAAGTATAATTGGAATAATTACACTAAACACCCTAAATAACTTTGTACAAAGCGATGAGCGTTCCCCTATCCAATTACTGTACCAATAATCATAATAACTTATTATGTCGAATAATTGAAAACACATAACAGCAAGATTCGACCACCTGATGACAGAAAAAGCAAGCCCCTAATCTTCACAAGATCAAACGACAAAAAACCCCTCAATCACTTGAGGGGTTTCAATTTTTATTGAAATAAAAAACTTTAAAATTAAAAATACTCGTAGTGCATTATCAAACTAATGCAATTTTAATATTATTCATTTTTCTATTAAATACAAAAACATTTACAAATTGAATGAAAGTTAATGCTGTTATTTTGCTCAATATCCTTGTTTTAAAACCTTCAAATGATTTTGCGTAGTTGTTTCTGATTTTAAATTGGTCACAAAGCTGAGAGAATAATGTCTCTATTCTTTTTCTCGATTTTCTGAAAATATATTTTTGTTTTTGATAATTTTTTTGGTTGTTTCTCATGGGTGTATCCAGCTT
>NZ_AUAA01000069.1 GCF_000428485.1 Epilithonimonas tenax DSM 16811
TGGACAACCATTAAAACCAAAGACATTTGGGAAACGACAGAAGGAGGCGAAGCAAAATTTTATTATCTGAACGGACAATTAGAAAAAATTACGACCAGACATTTTGGAGAAACATTTCAGCTATTGACTGAATATTATTTACTCAAAGGACAACTTTCATTTGTGTTTGAAAAGTCATATAAATATAACAGACCAATATATCACGACTCGACAGCAATGAAGGAAATGAATGACACAGAAACATTTGACTTTGAAAAATCTGAAATAGTTGAAGACCGAAGTTATTTTGACAACGGGAAACTTCTTCATCAATTAAACAATCAGGACTGTGGTTCACCATTCGCAGACGACTATTTACTTGGCGAACAAAAAAGAATAAAAACGGACTTTGAAAAACTGATTAAACTTGACACGACAAAATAAAAGCCGAACGCATAACAGCACATTTGCAATAGGCGGGGTTTCGTTCTCCGCAGACAGTTTAGGGGTAGCCGAAAGTTTTGTGCTCCGCATAAACATTTGTGGTAAAAATCCCGCCCATCGCAAATCTGCAAAACGTTGTAGGCAATTTTTGACGACCATTACGCAAAGAAAAACCACTTAACATTTAACAGACAAGTGGTTATAAATTTATTAGGACAATTTTAAAATTTTACTGGCATTGACCAAGTATGGCATTGGATTTTCCAAACTGTGTTTTCTAAAATCCACGTAACGGAATATTTTCCTTCGCCAATCACTTTTTGACTTGATAATTCAACATCTTTAAAAATTCCAAACTCAAAAGCTAAGTTTTCAGAAATTGTAAAATTTTCAGGCTCAAAAAAGACATCAACTTTACCTAAACCACCTTTCATAAATTCAAGAATATTTTCGTTACCTTGAATTGTAGGCTTATTTGGTGGAAAAATTAAAGCATTTTTTGAGTAGACAATTTTGAAAGTTTCCGCATCGGCATTGTGCCAAGCATCGGTCCAGATTTGCATTGTGGGTTTTTGAGCCATTAGAAAAGTATTGAAAGTGAATAAAATTAAAACAAATAGAGATTTCATTTATACTTTTCGTTGAAAATAACGAAATCCTGCATCAGTTCCGCCACCACCCAAAGCAATGGCAATATTCAAATGAGCAATAGCTTCTAAATGACGAGCATTTTTAATTCCACCAACTATTAATCCAGCAAAACCTATTTCATCAGCCAATTTCTTTATAGTAGTTGCTGCATCATTATCATCAGAGGCAATGAAGGCTGTTAATTTTTGTCCTTCAAATAGTTGTTTTTCGACTTTCATCACATCAGCAAAAATAGTATTAAAAGCTTTTACAACTTTGCTTTCAGGTAATAAGCGAGCAGTTTGTTCGCCACCACTGTCTTCGCCTAAAAATAAAGGCGACCAATCAGCAATATTGATTGCATTTGTAATATCAACAACAATTTTTCCTTTCAAATTTTCTTTATTTGCACTTAAAACTTCATTCATTGCAGAAAAAGGAATGGCAAAACAAACTACTTCACCAAATGAAATTGCATCTGCTACGGATAACTGATTATCATTCGGGTTTTGTGTGCCATATTTTACGGTATGACCTGCATTCGTAAATAAATTTCCAAGACTTGATGCTACATTTCCAGCACCGATAAAACTAATATTCATAATTTATTATTTAATTTGAGTTGCAAATATCGGAAGGTATAGTTATTTTTGCAAGTAGTTACTAAATTGTATGGTAGTTACCAAAAAGTAAGTATAAAAATGAGAAAAGAAAATTCGGTAAATTTAGAAAATGAACAAGCATTAGAAACGGAATGTCCGTTTATTTTTGCATTGTCATTAATGGGAAAGCGTTGGAAACCAGCTATACTTTGGAAAATGACCGAAGGAATATATCGTTTTGGTGAAATGAAGAGAGCCATCCCTCAAATAAGCGAAAAAATGTTAACACAACATTTGAGAGAATTAGAAACAGACGGACTTATTACAAGGACAATTTATCCTGAAATGCCACCAAGAGTTGAATATGCTTTGACAAAATTAGGTTTATCTTTACAACCGATTTTAGAACAACTTAATAATTGGGGCGAAAAAGCGAAGAAGAGCAAAACGAAGAAATAAAACTGCCTACAACAGCGGTTTTGCAAAAGTGGGGCATTTGTACTAAATTTGAGCATTGGAATTCTAATCAATATTTGTGCTAATATGAACATTTGTGCTTCTAATTCCCCACCTTCGCAAAGCCGCAAAACGTTGGTGGCAACACTATGACGATAGCAACGCAGAAAAAAAACCACAAAAAAAATAGAAAAAAAAAGTGTTTTGCTTTCGCAAAACACTTTTTTTTGTTTTTCTTTAATTGAAAGAAAAACTTCTAAAATCGTTTAAAAAAACTATTTTTGTCAAAACTGAGAAATTAATTAAAATGAAAAATTGGAGTTTAGAAGATAATGTAAATGATTGGGTAAAATCAGAATTTGCAAGAATTAAACAAACTAAATATACTGTAGAATCTGCAATGTCTGATTATCTCAAAAATGCTATTCAACAAGGTGTACTTATTAAACGCATCGAACTCGAAGAAGCAGGAGAAACCGAAAAAGGTAAATCTTGGAAACCCGATTTTCATTTAGAAACTTTTGATATACCAGTTTTAATCGAAAACAAATTAGGTGCGAGTAAATTATCTTCAACCAATGGCGATAAAATCAAAAACGATATAAAATCTGTTAAAAACTTTGCTGTAAACGGAGCTATCCATTATGCACAATGTGCAATAATGAGCAAAAAATACAAAGAAGCTATTGCAATCGGAATTTCAGGCGACAATCCTACTAATGTAACTATACAAGTATATTACGTTTTTGGTGCAACCGATGAAACCTATAAATTAGTAGAAACCTACACAACTTTAGACTTTTTAGAATCTAAAAAATCATTTGCCGAATTTTACAAAGTGGCAAATCTGACAGAAGACGAGAAACATAAAATCCTTATTGACTCGCAAGCCAAACTACAAGAACACGCCAAAAAGCTAAACAAGTTAATGAACAACCACGCCATTACTGCTCCTCAACGTGTGTTGTATATTTCGGGTATGCTTTTGGCGATGCAAGAAATTATAATTGATAAAGATGTTGAAAAAGGTTTAGTTCCAGAAGACTTAAAAGGAATCAATCTTGACAATAAACGTGATGGCGACATCATTGTTACACAAATTGAAAACTATCTAAAATTAAAAGAAATTCCGCAAGACAAACTACATCTTATGATGTCGTCTTTCAAGGAAATCAACAAAGATAACGACCGAGATACAAAAACAGATTTAGACGCAATCGTTGGCGATTTATTGCCAGAAGTTTCAAGCGTCAACAAACAAATATTTACCTACGTTCACAAATATATCTTTCAGTCTATCGATGCTATGAGCGGACATATCGATATTATGGGCGAAATGTATTCCGAGTTTTTAAAATATGCTTTAGGCGACGGAAAAGAAATTGGTATTGTCTTAACTCCTCCTTATGTTACTAAAATGATGACACAAATTTTAGAGGTTGACGAAAACTCTAAAGTGATGGATTTAGCAACAGGCTCGGCAGGTTTCCTAATTTCATCAATGGAATTAATGATAGATTGTGCCGAACAAAAATATGGCAAGAATACAACCAAAGCCATCGAGAAAATAAAAGAAATCAAAAAAAATCAATTACTTGGGGTTGAACTTAATGCCGAAATGTTTACACTCGCATCTACAAATATGATTTTGCGTGGCGATGGTTCGAGTAACATCCGTAAAGGTTCATCATTCAACGAACCATTAAAATTGTACCAAGAATTTCAAGCCGATAAATTATTACTAAATCCACCGTTTAGCTTCAAAGAAAACGGAATGCCGTTTATACTTTTTGGTTTGGCTCAAATGCAAATTGGTGGCAAAGCCGCTATAATCATTCAAGATTCAGCAGGAAATGGTCGTGGCGTTGCAAGTTGCAAAGCTATTTTAGCACAAAACCAATTAGTAGCAAGTATCAAAATGCCTATTGATTTATTCCAACCAATGGCAGGTGTACAAACTTCTATTTATGTAATCGAACACACAGGCAAACCACACGATTATAAAAAACAAGTAAAATTTATCGACTTCCGCAACGATGGTTACAAACGTACCAAACGTGGCATTATCGAACTCGACAACCCAGTACAACGCTATAACGACATTATCGAAATTTATAAAAATGGTTTAACAGCCAATGTTTCAGATACATTATGGAATTTGAAACAAACTGTCGAAATGAGCGTGATAACCAATGCAGGTAACGATTGGAATTACGACCAATACCAAAAAATAGATACAAAACCAACCTTACAAGATTTCAAAAAAACCGTTGGCGATTACCTTGCTTGGGAAGTTTCTAACATACTAAAACAACAAAACGAAAACGAAACCTTGGGAAAGTAGATGCCCTACTCAACGAAAAATTACAAAAAGTGGAGTGGGGAGATTTTAAAATTGGAGATTTGTTTGAAATAAACACCTACAAGAAAAGATTTGATGCAAACAAAGTAAAAATTTTTGATAGTGGTGATTTTCCTTATGTCGTTCGTACAGGTTTAAATAATGGTATAAAAGGATACATTAATGAAGATGAGCAATTTCTAAATGAAGGAAATACAATTTCTTTTGGGCAAGATACTGCTACAATGTTTTATCAAGAAAAACCATATTTTACAGGTGATAAAATCAAAATTGTAAAATCAAAGGACAAAAGATTTAATAAAAACAATGCACAATTTTTTATTTTATCAATGAATAAATCTTTTAGCTCTTTCACTTGGGGTAGCTCGAGTTATAGTGTACAAATAATTCAAAATCAAAAAATTCAATTACCAACAAAAAAAGGTAAAATAGATTATGAATTTATGGAAAGTTTTTTAGCTGAGCTGGAAGCTCAGCGTATAGCTGAGCTGGAAGCTTTTTTATTAGCATCTGGTCTAAAGGATTACTACTTAACAAAAGAAGAACAAAAAGTTTTAGAAGATTTTGAAAATATAGAATGGAAAACATTTAATCTTCAATCTTTATTTGGTAAGTCAACAAGAGGTCAAAGACTAAAAAGCACAGACAGAATTTTGGGTAATTTACCATTTGTAACTGCGGGCGAATTTAATGACGGAATTTCTGCTTTTATAGGAAATGATGTTCACATTTTTTCAGAAAACACTACTACAATTGATATGTTTGGTTCTGCAAAATACCGCAATTACAAATATGGTGGCGATGACCACGTTGCAATAGTTCATACAGAAAATTTACCAAAATTGGCTTCAATTTTTGTTACATCTTCAATACATAAAACATCATCTGCTGGACAATTTAGTTATTCACGTAATTTTTATGCAAAAGATGCAGACGAATTAAATATTTCATTACCAGTAATAAACAACAAACCAAATTACAAACTAATGGAAATTTTTATAACCGCCATTCAAAAACTCGTTATAAAAGAAGTTGTTTTATATGCCGACAGAAAAATAGAAGCAACAAAAAATGTTGTAAGCAAATAATAAATAAATAGCTAACCTTTCGGTTAGCTATTTATTTTAGTATCAATTGTGTAAGAAAAAACAATTTTTATTATTTTTGGTTTAGTATTAATTCAAAACCAAAAAAATTATGGCATCTACTTCCGAAACAGGTCACGCAAAGAATGTAGCAAACTTTCAAGATTTAATTGAGTTCGTTACAGGGTATGGAGCAACCTATAACCCATCAAAAAACAGTTTAAAACTGCCACAACTTATTTCATTAAAAGCATCTGCCGAAGGTAATTTAGCAGACGTAATTTCAAAAAATACAAATTACAACAACAAAGTAAATGAACGCATAACCGCTTTCAGCGGTTTAAAGTCATTTTCTACTCGTTTAGTCAATGCTTTGCAAACTACCGATGCAACACCCGAAACAATCGGCAACGCTAAAACGTTTAACCGCAAAATGCAAGGTAAAAAAGCATCGTCAGCACAAACACCAACCGACCCAAACACACCAGCACCAACAACAATTTCAACAAGTCAGCAATCTTACGACCAACTTATTCAGCATTTATCAGGTTTAACTTCGGTTTTAGAAGCAGAAACAAGCTACACACCAAACGAAACCGATTTACAAGTAGCAACAATCCAAGCAAAAATTGCCGACTTATCAGCGAAGAATACAGCCGTTGCAACTGCATATACAAGCATCAGCAATTCAAGAATTGCAAGAAACGAAACATTATATACTTCTACTACATCATTAGTAGAAACAGCTTTAGAAGTTAAAAAGTACGTTAAGTCAGTTTTTGGTGCAACAAGTCCGCAATATGCACAAGTAAAAAGTATAGAGTTTTCAAAACCTCGATTATAAAGCAACAACATTAAAAAAGAGAAAAAAAAGAATAAAACTTATTGCTCACGCAATAAGTTTTATTCTTTTATGTTTTTGGTTTATTGCTACCCATTTTAGAAAACCCACTACCCTATTTAGGAATATACCAACCATCTTAAAGAATATCTTAAACAAGTTCAGTACTATGTCATAAAACTTTAGAAAACTAATAACCCAAATTAGATATATGTCATAAACCTTTTGATTTATGTCATAAAAATTTAGATATATGTCATACAGTTTTAGATTTATAGTATACAGTTTTAGAAATATAGCAACCTACTTTAGAAATCTTTTAACCTCGTTGAAATAGAAATTTTGTGGTGGAAAGAAGTGCAGCCACCAACAGCCGTTTTGCGCTATTGTGGGGTTCGGTTTTTTTTCCGAAACTTAATTTTTTAAATCAATAATTTGTCTATATTTGTGATGTTCGTCGCTGAAATCCCACAACAGACGCAAAGCGGCGGGACGTTAGTGGCAAGCTTAAAAACCGACACCGAATGATAGTACTTTTAGACCTTGATGGAACATTGACAGATACGGCTCACGAAAAATTCAAGCCTTTTAAAGACGGTAAACAACAAACCGTAATATCTGACATTCCTCTTATTCAAGGCGCAAAAGAATTTATCGCAAACATTCAAGCAAAAGGACATAAGGCAATTATTATTTCCGACAGTCATCCTGACTATGTAAATATCATAGCAAAAGAAATTTTTCAAATTCCAGCTGTTAGTCTTACGGATAAACCAAATATCGAAAAGACTGCGAATTTCATACAATCAAATCAAGAATTAAAAGAACTCTTTGCTAACAAAGATAATTTCATAATGATTGGAGACAGTTGGCTTGACATCGAGCTTGGACGGAGATTGAATATTGCGACTGTGCTGACACAATTTTACAAAGCTACAAGTATTGAAGAACGTGACGGAATTGGTCAAGATTGGAAGCCTATAAAAATGGGTGCAACTTATTACGCTAAAACCTTTGATGAATTAACAAAAATTATTGAAAATCCGCTTAAAGAACTCTTAGCTCTTGAAGCTGTATTTCAAAATGAAAATTCTGACAATATGGTTAAATTTCTTTACCGAAGTTATAGCGGAAATTTTACTGCTTTTAGATGTTTAGCAAGGCAAGACGATGGCGAGTGCGACAGATTTGCAAGAGCAGACAAATATTATCAAATAGACAATCCTGCAAGAAGCCAAGAATTTATTTCATTATTAGCTAAATCAGTATCAAATTATTTGTCAAGAGTTGAAAAATTCCCCGAATATCATTGGGATTTTTTGACTTATGTATCAGATAAAAAAACGACTACACCACCCAACAAAATGAAAGAAATATTTGAACTTGTAAGTTCAAATATTAGCAAAGCGAAATTATTTGAATGGTCAGAAGATGTTGTAGGAAGTTTAAGAAATCAGCCAAACTATCAAACAAGAAGAAATTTTATTTCTACGTATCTCAAAACAGTTGACGGAATTGATTTGAAAGATAAAAGTGTTATTGTTATTGATGACCAATTCACATCTTCTGCAACCGCAAATGAAATTTCGCAACAATTAAGAAACAAAGGAGTAAAAAACATACTATTTGTAGCCTTATTCTATTTAATTTTACCAATTGAAAGTAAAGTTTGTCCAAAATGCGGGAAACTCTTAAAAATCAAAATAAAAAAAATAGATGGAGCTAAATTTTATTCGTGCTTACCACCACAATTTCGAGGAACAGGTTGCGGATATATTGAAAACATTGGGAATTAATGAATGATAATAATAAAATACTTGGGATAATAGCACTTTCAGCATTGAAAGGTATTGGACCTGCCTTTGTAAAAAAGGTAGTTTCAAACGATACATTTCAAACCACTAATTTAATCCAAGAAATACAAAATATTACATCAGCAAATAACAAATCGTTTGATGATGATACAATTTATGATGCAGTTGAAACTGCAAAAGAAATAATCTACAACTGCAAAGAAGAGGGAATTAAAATAATCGAATTAACAAACAGCAATTATCCAATACTTTTAAAAGAAATAAAAGACCCGCCATCCGTTATCTATTGCAAAGGTAATCTTGATTTACTTTACAATAAAACTGTTTGTATTATTGGAACAAGGGAACCAAATGAAAACGCTGTGAAAATTTCAGAAAGAATTGGTTCATTTTATTCAAACTCAAATTGGGCAATTTGCAACGGACTTGCGGAAGGAGTTGATAATTTTTCCATTAAACTAAACGAGAAAATTCATAAAAATGTTATTGGAATTTTAGCAGGCGGACTAAACTACAATACAAAAAAAACTCTACTGAAAAAAACTGCTGAAAATGCAGAAAAAACAATCGAAAGTGGCGGACTTTTAATTTCAGAAATGCCACCAGATAAAAAGGAAGATACTTTCTCGGTAGTTAAATCTTGTAGAATACAAGCAGGACTTTCTAATGGACTAATTTTAATCCAAAGTTCTTTGGACGGCGGTTCTCGATTTACGACAAAAGCATTTTGTGAAACCCAAAGACCATTTGCTGTTATAAATCCAGTTCCATCAGACTTTGAACTGCCAACCTATAACGCAAATAAAGAAATTATTCAAAACGGCAAAAATGGGCTTTCTAAATTTACGGATACAAAGGAAGATAAAATACAAACTTCAAAAATATTTGTAATTAAATCAAAAGATGACTACACGGAATTTGAAACTTTAATGACGAGCAAAACAAAAAATATCGAACAATTTAACACAATATTATTCAGTTAACAGAACAAAGCCAGCCACTAACAAGGGTTTTGCAATAGTGGGGCGAAACTGCAAAGTTCAACGGTAGTTCTTCGATTGAACTTTTGTACAAAATTGAAGTTTTGTACTTCGATTGCCCCACCATCGCAAAGCCCCGAAACGTTACCAGAAACGCCATTGAAGATTCGGCATAAAAACAACGTTCTGAATACTGGACAAACTTGAATCGTAAAAGAATCTGAATCCAGACCAAAATTCTTTGCGCTGAGAGGTCTGAATTCATTTTCTATCGGACTGAAAAAAAACGCTGACGAAAATTCTCAAAAAAAACGCTGACTTAACGGAATTTTCGATGATCATTTCTGACAACTTTTCGGACCACTTCTACCCGACTCTGACAAAAACTGCTGGACAAAATCTTGCTGGACA
>NZ_AUAA01000070.1 GCF_000428485.1 Epilithonimonas tenax DSM 16811
AAAGCAGGATCATAGATTTTTCGTTCTTGTTTCATATCTTAAAATTAAGGTTTTATGCTTAACTTTTACTGGACGTTAAATTAGTATATCCAATTAGCAAACATTGCAGGTAGTTTATATATTTGCTATTTTATTTTATGTCAAACATTTACAATATATATATCGACGAAAGTTGTCATTTAGAAAAGGATGATTCACAAGTTATGTGTATAGGTTATATCAAAATTGATAACACCAAGTATATACAGCTAAAAGATGAGTTCAAAAAAATAAAATTAAAACACAAGAGCCCAACAGAAATAAAATGGAATAGATTGTCTTCTTCTAGATTAGATTTATATAAAGAACTTATTGATTGGTTTTTTGCTAATGATTTAGATTTCAGATGTGTGTTAATTAAAAATAAGAATAATTTAGGTCATAAAAGATATAATAGAAATCACGAAGACAGTTATTATTATAAAACTTTAAAAATATTATTAAATAATAAGTCACAAAATGACTTTAAAAGTCGAGTTTATTTAGATGTAAAAGATCATTATGGAAAAAAGAGATTATTCCTTTTAAAAAATGAATTAGACGAATTTTATGAAAAAAATTCCCCTTATATCTTTTTTCAACATATTCATTCGAATGAAAATGAATTTCTTCAATTAACCGATTTATTTATTGGTGCAATTTGCTATAAGTCTAGAAATAAGCATTCTGAAATTGGAGCCTCTCCTACTAAAAATGAAGTCGTTAAATATTTAGAAAAATGCTCAAAGTATTCTTTAGATGATGGGACAGAACCTTGGGAAACTAAATTTAATATTTATGATTTTCAGATAAAAACTTTAGAGGAAGATGAGTGATTTAGAGAATTTAGAGGACTTATTTGATGATTTAGATGACAATATTCCCTGTAAAGAGCATTTTGAGGAGATTTATAGAATATATCAAGAAGAATTAATAGATGATTATATAGAAGTTGATGGAGTCCGTTTAACTTTCAAAAGTCATAAATCTTGGATAAAAGGTTTTGAAGGATACCCTGAGACTTTTGTTCATTTAATAACAAAAGAGGAATCATATAAAAAACCGAGACAATTTGATTCTAAGAGAGCTAATCGAATTCATTGGATTAAGTGTATCTTAAAAAATATAGGTAATTCAAAAATTCTGTATTTTGAAAAAAAAGATAAGGATGATACTACGAAAAAATATTATTGGTATAAAGAAAAAAATTTCGTGGTAATTTTAAAACCTATACAGCCAAAAATATTATTAGTAACGGCATTTTGCGTAGAAAAGAATAAGGCTATGGATTTCGAATATGAGTATAACAAATACCATAATATATAAAAAAAAACCGCATCTCGATGAATGCGGTCCACATTTACGGGTCTGTGGGCAACCACGTCCTTTACACTTTGTGTATTGACACTACAAAATTATATAAATAATATTCAAAATCAAACACTTATTCATTCTTAAGTTTTATTTAGAATAGTTCTAAATAATTATCATCTTTGAGATATATACTTCTTTTGTGGAGGGAATAATAAAATTACGGAAATAAAAAAGAATTTTAAAAAAATCAATTATGCAGAATACTTGGATAGTTTTATACGATTTACATACTATTCGACTCCAAAAATGCAGAATAATTTGATTATTTTGACTCTAAATCTACACAAAGGGTAGTGGAATTACGGAAATAAAGAAAAACACCCTAAAAAATCAATTATGCAGAATACTTGGATAGTTTTATACAATTTACATACTATCCGACTTCAAAAATGCAGAATAATTTGATTATTTTGGCTCTAAATCTACACAAAGGGTAGTGGAATTACGGAAAAAGGCGAGTGGAATTACGGAAGTAAAAAAAGCCATAAAAAACAGTAATTATGCAAAATAATTGGGTCATTTTTGAGCCTAAATAACCTATTTAGCTTCAAAAA
The DNA here is from genome assembly GCF_000428485.1 of Epilithonimonas tenax DSM 16811. Lineage (GTDB taxonomy): Bacteria > Bacteroidota > Bacteroidia > Flavobacteriales > Weeksellaceae > Epilithonimonas > Epilithonimonas tenax. The sequence goes on from NZ_AUAA01000070.1 coordinate 1,947, forward strand.
TTCGAAATTTTTGGACTATTTCGACTAAAAAACCCAACAGAGGGTAGTGGAATTACGGAAAATTGGTTGTTAAATTAAATCTTAAAAGATGAAAAAACCTAACAAAGAAACCATTAAAGCAATGGAAGAACTTAAAGCTGGTAACGGTTTAAAGTTTAAAAACGCTGACGAATTATTTGATACAGTAAGCACAATCAAATATCGTGATTTGATTATAGAAGATATAATCCTCGGTTCTGCGCCACTCGATCAAACTGAAATTACAATCGTTACCGACGAGATAGTCATCAAAAACATTTACCTGCCTTATAGTCCTATTCACAATAAATTGTCCTCCCGAAAAACACCGTTAAAAGATAAAATGGAAGTGTTTGGGGAAACAGTCTTGGAAAATTTAGATTCGTTTTTGGAAATAGAAAAGCATAAAGAAAAAACCACCGCAAAAACTTGGTTGGAAATGGACTTAGAAATGCAGTCAGGCGCAATTTGGACGGATGAAAAGTCTGGAATACCGAAGAAAAAAAAATAAAAAAAGCGGAATTTTCACCCGCTTTTTCTCAATTCTAACTTTCCCCTTCGAACCCAAATCCAAAATAAGGAAGTTTAACATACGCTTTGAATTTTCTGAATTTGAAAATCCCTATGGATAACAGTACTATTATTCCTGTTATTCCGAGTGCTAAAAATAGTGTACTCATAATTTATTAATACTTGTAAAATTCTTTTTGTTCAATTAATTTTTTATTAACATTGGATGAAAATTTTTAAAATTTGGATATTAATATGTCAAATGTAATATCAGATTTTACCAAAGGTCGTTTTGCTTAACTTTTTGTGAAAGGACATAAATTAAAATACTTTCAAACATCTATAAACAAAGGTATTTCCAATGATTTTAAAAATGTGCTACACGAAAACGAAAACCAATTTACCCTCCCTATTGATAAAGATAAAATTGTTGGATTTCATCTCAAAGGACAAAAATAATCTCACAGCTTCACTAAAGTTGTGACGCTAAAAAATATCGTTCGGAGAACCACAAACACTTTAACATATAGCAAAAAAAATCCCTCCGCTGTTGCGGAAGGATTTCTATCCAGCAAAGATATAACTTACTATTATGATATACAAAAGGGTTAATTTTTAAATTAAACTTTGCTCATAAAATATTTCAAATAGTAAAAATGCAGGAAAAAAAAAGCGGGATTTTACCCGCTTTTCTCAATTCTAACTTTCCCCTTCAAAGCCGAAGCCTATTTCAGAAATTTTAACATACCCTTTGAATTTTCTGAATTTGAAAATTCCTGCTAACAATACTATCATTCCTGTTAGCACAACTAATGTAAATACATCTATCATAATTTCTACTGTTTCTATTTTATTAATAAATATCTCCTAAAATTGAATTGTTCTTTTTTACTTTTTTTATTTGTTATTATAGTTAAGTCCTTACCCCTTTTTAAAACCTGTTTTATTTTATATTTGGTCTATATCCTGTTAACCATTTCATCAAAGATAATATCGCTCTGTAGCAAATCTATTTTTCCTTAACTTCTTGCGAAAGGACACAAATTAAAACTCTTTCAAACATCTATAAACAAAGGTATTTCCAATGATTTTAAAAATGTATTACACGAAAATGAAAACCAATTTACCCTCCCTATTTATAAAGATAAAATTGTTGGATTTCATCTCAAAGGACAAAAATTGACCTACTTTAATTCTTTCAAAATTAGATTCTCTTTTCTTATTTTGAGTTTTGTCTTTTATAGGCGTTAACTGCTTGAAAAGACAGATTTCTTAATTTATATTTGGTCAATATCTTTCCTATCATTTTATCAAAGATAATGTCGCCCTGGAGCAAATGTATTTTTGCTTAACTTCTTATCAAAGGACATAAATTGAATATCTTTTAAACACCCATCAACAAAGGTATTTCCAATGTTTTTATAAATGTGTGACGCAAGAATATGGCACAAAAAAAAGCGCGAACTTTCGTTAGCACTTAAAGTACAAAGTTACGATTCTGCTAAACCAAAAGCAAAAACCTAAAAGAAACTCTTAAGTTTCTAATAGCACTGAAAATTTATTACCTGTAATCTCGAATTGTCATTATAGACAGAGAAAACATCTGATGTAAATAAGAGCATTATATAGGTTTAAATCTTTTATTTAACGAAGATTATTATTAAATTTATTCTTATTTAAGAAACTATGTCTGAGTATTTTATAGTCGTCCCTAAGTTTTTAAATTTAGAGCAACGCTTATCAAGATTTCCACCTAATTTTAAATTTAGTAAAGATTTCTGCTATTACTATATAGCAGAAATTATTAGAGAAACGATGAAGAAACATACAAGTCAAAACACTAAAATTGAATCAGTAGTAAATCAATTTATTCCACGATCTTCTGTCATAATGCAGAGCATATTTAGACAGTCAAAACGTCATATAGATTACCTTTATGAAGATTTCTTCGGAGAGGGTCGCCTTTTGCACAGAAAAAATTATGGCCCTGGAGAATGTTACTCATATCGCTTACCTGAATATTTTTGGGGAGATGGAGAACTTGAGATTATAAAAATATCGGAACATACACTTGTAAAAAACATAAAGAAAAAGAAGAAACCTACTATTCATAATGCTGTAAAAAAAAGGTTCAATTTCGCATGTGATTATTTTAATCCTAATGCGTTTGAAATCGACGATAAAGAAGCACTAAAAGACCTTTATACTGAATATAAAGTCAGTGGAAACTATAAACAATACCTTTCAAACGTATTAAAGGTTGTAGATTTTAAGAATAGTTATTTTCCTTTTTATCATAGACCTAATACAGACGGAAGATTGCATACTGCTATAACTTCGTTTCCCAAGATATGTAGAAAGCATCTCAAATATGAAAATGAGCCTTTAGCAGAAGTTGATTTATCGGCTTCTATCCCTTTTTTCCTTACATATATACTAAATTTAACTATAAAAGAGGCACAACCATATGATATACTATATAAACAGATATATAATCATAATATACTATCCCTTTATATGTTAGTAAAGTCTTCCGTATCCCTTTCTAATAGGGAGGTGGAGGATTTCAAAGCGCTGGTATTAAATGATACGATATATGATAACTTTATGGATAAGTTTTTAAATGCCCCAAATTTCGAATTTGACTTTGAAAGTAAGTTTGGGAATATTTTTGACGGAGATATTTCAGATTTAAGGAAATACAGTAAAAGTAAATTTCTTTCAATGCTTTTTGCAAAAAATACCCAGTTTCAATGGGAACAAGCAACCTTGTATGAACAATTCCCTACCATCCATGAATTTATCAAAGTTTTTAAGCAACTAAAATTAAAAAATACAAAGAGTACTGACCGTCATAAGAGATTATCTTACCTATTATTTCAGCTAGAGTCTCATTTTATGTTAAATGTAATAGCTCGTGAAATAAATAATAAGTTTAAAAGAAAAATTCCTTTCTTTTCTCTTCACGACTGTATTGTGGCGAAGAAATCGGATATTAATATTATATTAGAACAAGTTCAAAGTATTTTTATGCGTGAAATTGGATATGCCCCAAATTTAAAAATGAAAGTTTGGGAGTGATTACTCCGTGGTGAACTCTACGCAATTAATACGTATTTTTCAGATAGGATCATTATATTACTTTTTTTTATTAGTTTTCAAAATATTATTTCGATAGCTTGTATAAGGTTTCATAGTTTCATCGGGCAATATTTTTTCCTCTTCAACCTTTTTGATAATCTTTTCCGGTGCATCAATTTTATTTAGAAAAATCTCAATTCCAGTTACAGTTTGCGAACCATTATAAAAGGTTTTTCTTCTACTTATCTTTAAACCACTATCTAAAACAATATTTAAAATTCCCTCAATGTCATTCTGAAAATCTGATTGAGACGAAAAGGTTAAATCATCGATATACCTTGTGTAAGTAATGTTATGTTCATTACAAAGCTCTATCAGTTTATAATCCGTTCTTAAGAAAACAATATTTGAAATGTGTGTACTTGTAGGAGTACCTTGTGGCAATTCTCCTTTCCAGGTTGTCAATCTGGTCATGTAAAAAGCACATTGAGCATTAAAGCCTAATTCAAGAAATGTTTCATATACTTTCTTCGCAGTGATTGACGGATAGAAGTCCTGCAAATCAGTTGTTAGTATATATTTCTTTCCTTGATGTGGTTTGGCATTTGTAATATTGCTTCGCTTTTTAACACCACCGTGTACATTTTCAGGCAACTCGATTACGGCAAGTATACGGTCTTTGATTTGCTTCTGAATGGCTTTCAAAGTAGTTTTTGATGGTCTTATTGCCCTCTGCTTGATAGTGCCATCCTTGTATGTTTTAGGTTGATTGGTTTTCTTGTCTACCTTTACCTCGTACCATTCCCTGTAATGACTATCAATATTTTTGACAAGCTCATCTAGCTCTTTTTTGGATTTACCAATAATTGATGGGAAGTGTAGTTTACTTCTCAACTCTGAAGAACTCATTTATCAGAGATTTTACGGATGGGTTAATAATTTCAAATGCTTTTCTTTTCTCTGGAGAAATATCATCTTCATTAAGTGATAAATAGAATAATATAGGTAAGGGCAAATCAAGATTTTCACTTATCTTTTTTAACGTAGATAAATTAGGCTCTTTAGCATTATTTTCTATCTGAGATAAATAAGTTTGGGTAATACCACAACTATCAGCAAACTCGGTCTGAGTTTGTCTGCGTTGTTTTCTAACATCTTTTATAACTGTACCTAAATTCATTTTAGTCGATATTAAATGGAAAAATTTAAAGGGTGTCGGAAAAGTAATTGTTGTTTAATCTGTAGCATAATTCAGTAGCATTAAATTAAAAACTTAATAATCAGGTCGATGATGTCGGCAATTTCCATTTGGTACTGCTTATCCGTCAATCCTTTCTTTGTTCTTAATCTATTCAATTTTGCAACTGCATCGTTCAATAAATTAACGTCACTCTCCGAAAGAGAACACTGGTTCTGTAGGATGGTTTGTAATGATATTTTTAAACCATCGATGTTTTGAAGTCTTTTTAATCTAGACATAATAAATAAGATTTTAAAGTTAATGGGGCATTATTGCACCCTGCTTATTTTACAATAGCCCATTACTAAATGCGTAGACAATGTTCTCTATACACCACTTTAAAATCCCTGCTCCTATCAATAATAAAATAAGAAACATTCAAAATCAATTTAATTAATATCAAATCATCTAATATCCTTTCTCCTTGTATCAGTTATTGGCTGATTGGGGATTGAGGCATTTCGAGGACAGACAAGAGGATTGACCCGAAACCCCATAGGGGTTGTTTAATGAATTAAACAAAAAAATATAAAGCTCCACTTAGTAACTAGCTTTCAAAACATATTTTCAAAGAACTATGATGCAAATATACAAATTATTTCTGACAGTTAATAAAAACAAGTAAAATATTTTAAAAAAATAATAATCGTACTCACATTTTATCAGTGTTAAAAAAGATATAGATCAAGAACCTTTTTAGAGCAATTTTTTATTTTTCCATAGACAGAGAAAACATTATCATCTGAAGCCTCTCTTCTTTTTTCGATTCTGGATTTGGTCTTGACTCTCTGTATTTATTTGTTCCAAAATTATTTGTTGTATAGGATTTATATTCTGTGAATCATTTTTCTGTTCCTGTTTTTTTTCTGTCCCTTTCTCCATTTTATAGGTTGGTGGGATGTCCAATAATGAAAATTTTTCATTATATTTTAATTGCTTTTCGATTACAGAAGCTTTAAAATCGATTTGGCTTCCTTTAACTGAGAGTTTATCATAATGAAAAGAAGTTCCTGCAAGTCCTTTGCTATTGATTTTATATTCGAAATTGATTTTATGTTTTTGTAATTCTGATTTTAGCTGTTCGGGATTTGCAATTCTTTTATTTTGTAAACTTTCATTGATTTTATCTTGGATAAATTCCTTTTTATCAGATAAAGATTTCTCTTTGTCTTTTGGATTTCTGACCAGATTATTTCCTTTTCTTGGTACTACATCATAGCCCTTATCATTTGCAGGATTGTAAACAAATCTCCTTTTTCCAGCCAAAGAATTATCCAATCCCAATTTTTTTTCAGCCTTATCAATAGCAACCTCCAATCTGTTTTTTGAGAAATTGTCGGATAATAATTTCCCATCTAAACCGACCCGATTTACAATTACGTGATAATGTGGTTGTTTGTCATTATGTTTAACAACCATATACTGATGGTTGTTTGCGCTAATTCCTAAGTCTTTCATTGTGCTTTTTACGGCTTCAATTCTTTTACTTTCTTCGGTTTTATCATCTTTTGAGAAGCTGACAGAATAATGCATTACTGGCTTTTTCACTTTGGTATTATCAAGCGCAACGGCTCTCATTTCCCTACCAATTTCTTTATGATTTGTAGAGAAAATATTATTTTGTTCTATGATTTCGGGTCTTTTATCTTTTTCTTCTTTTGCGTACCGCCCCTGGGCGAGTACGTATTCACTCGCACCCGAAAAACTATTACCAGATTTGTGGATATTTCCAATCATTTTTATAATTATCTCTTGTAATGTTTCTTCAGCTCTGACAATAATTCAGAAAATTTAGTTTCCAATTCTAAGGGTTTTTCTTTCGTAGAATGCCAAAGTTTTATCATCTGATTGAAATTAATTGCAACGCCATTTAATGTTTTTCTTTCATCGGAACTTATAGAAATCACCTCACCGTTCAGAAGCATTCTTCTTGAAAATTCAGATAGAGAAAGACCAGATTTATCTGCTCTTTCTTGTATTTCACTTTTCTCTTTTTCGGTAATTCTGATTTCAAAACGGGTTCTTTTTTGAAGATTTTTTTTATTTAATTCATCCTTTTTCTTTTGAAAATATTTGATTAGTGTCTTCGCTTTTTCTCCATCTAAATCAAATTCTAATTTGTTCATTTCATTATCAAGATTTTGAAAAACTAAAATTTTATTTTCCTTTTTGAAAATTTTCAAAAGTATATTTAGTTCAAAAAATATTTCTAAATCGATGTTAGAAAAACCTTTTTCAAAGCTTCCATTTTCTTTCAAAATGCCCAAATGTTTTAGACCTTGTTTTTGGTTTTCTGCTATATAATTCATAAAATATTTTATGTTTTCTCTGTCTATAAATTGATTCCAAATTGGGGGAAATCGAAGATTTTTTCAAAAAGGATTTTAGGCTTGCCGTTAAAAAATCCTTACCCCGTAGGGCAAGCATTGGAGTTTGATAGTAATGTAGCGGAGTGAAATGTACGGACAAATACCACTGCTTGCTACTTAATAACTGTTCCATTTTAACACTAAGTTAAAAAATATTTTTGTTATGCCAAAATATCAATATTTTGCAAGTCATTGTCTTCGATAAATGAAACTGAAATATTAAAACTAAAAGAAAAAAAAGAAAAAAAAAGAAAGCCATTCAACCAATCGAAACGGATGAAAAAAATATATAAATAGTGGAATGAAATGGAACTGATTATTCCGAACAAAGTACACCACTCATTCCGAGGCAAAGTACACCAGTTAATTTCATAAAAAACTTCCTAGACTTTCCACTGGATTCGT
>NZ_AUAA01000071.1 GCF_000428485.1 Epilithonimonas tenax DSM 16811
ATTTTATTCTGAATCCGTTTGTAAAATTTCATTTTCTATAAATATGAACATTTCGGATTGATTAGTTCCTTAGGAACGTTCTGTTAATAGAAAATGAGAGTTAATCTGCAAAAGAACTCCTTAGGAGTGACCTATTGGTATTGTTGATTTAGAGGTCGCTCCTACGGAGCTTTGATTGCTGGCATTGTCTATTTTCTATTAAAATAGGTTATCCCTACGGGATTTAATGGAAATAGGTCATATTTCTTAAAAGCCCTATTGTTTTCAAATTAAAAATTATTTAACATTCAGAATCCTTTTTCTGGTAAGGCGATGCCGCGTATTTTAAATTCCCTGAGGGGGTGGTTACGAACCGGGGTATACCTGGTTCGGAAATGGTTGCGGGTAGTTCTGCAAGTGGTTGCACCCGGTTCCGAAGTGCTGACGACCATTGATCTAACCAGTTGCTGACACTTATATAAGTTTTAAGGTATTTTTGCAACTGGATCAAGGCGGTTCTTAAGTGTTGATGACCGCTTGCACCAGTGTCTTTCCTTACTTATAAAAACTGTTGCAGATACTTGTATGGCCTGTACAAAACACTTTCGAAACAGCTAAAGCCGCTTGCTGAACTGCGAGTTGGTGATTCTGTATTTTTCAAGATCAATAGGAACATTTACAAGGAGCATATTCTTCTAAACATTGGGCTAAAGTCTGCTGTTATTAATCATATAATTTTCCCGATTAATTGATTAGTGAGACAAGCCTTATTTCTATATTTGCCGCCAATTATCTGAAAGGAAATATACTATGAAGAAAATAATTATGATGTTGTCGGTTTTGGCTTTGTCAATCAATGGATTTGGACAGAATAAGGAAAACGCAATCGATGAGGTCAATTTACAAGGTCGGTTTTTATCGATTCTTTATAATGAAGTGAATGAAAATGTGACGGTGATCACGAAACAACAGATTCAAAACAGTCCCGCGACAAGCATTGATGAATTGTTGCAGTTCTATTCTGGTTTGGATATCAAAAGGAGAGGTTCCAACGGTGTTCAGAGTGACATTACGATTCGCGGAAGTTCGTTTGAGCAGGTTTTGATTCTGATCAACGGAATTAGGATGAATGATTCGCAGACTGGTCATAATACTTTCAATCTTCCGTTTGATATCTCGGCGGTGGAAAGGGTAGAAATTATGAAAGGTTCGTCGGCAAAACTCTATGGACAGAATGTTTACGCTGGTGTTATCAACATTGTTACCAAATCCTCTTCAGACGAACAGGTGACTATAAAAGCGCAAGGCGGTGATTTCAAAACTTATGATTTGTCGGCTTCTGCAACGTTTGGTTCTGAAAAATTGACCAATCTATTTACCATTAGCAACGGTGCTTCCGACGGTTATCGATTCAATACAGATTATCAAATCAGAAACTTTTTTTATCAGAATAAATTAAAACTGAATGATGGAAGTCTGAGTTTGCAAGCTGGTTTTTCTGAAAAGAAATTTGGTGCGAATGGATTTTATGCGTCACCAGCGGCCATCAATCAATATGAGGAAGCGCAGGCTTCTGTGGTGAGTTTGCAGTATCAGCAGAGATTTGGGAAGTTGTCTTTCAATTCCAATGTTTACTGGAGAAGAGGGCAGGATATGTATCTTTTTATCCGTGAAAATCCGTCGTATTACAGAAATATGCACATCGGAAATAATGTGGGCGGAACGGTCAATGCGACGTACGAATCGTCACTTGGAACCACCGGAATTGGGGTGGATTACAGGAAAGAATATCTCGTAAGCAGCAATCTGGGTGACAGAGAACGGGATGTCACGCAGGTGTTTTTTGACCACCAGTTCAAATTCTTTAATCAGAAATTGGAAGTTAATCCTGGGGCGAGTTGGGCGAATTATTCAGGGCAGAATTTCTTTTATCCGGGAATGGATGTTGGTTTTATCATTAATCCCAATCATAAAGTTTTCGGAGCGGTTTCCAAAGGTTTCAGGATTCCCACGTTTACGGATTTGTATTACAAGAGTCCGGCGGAAATTGGAAATCCAAACCTGATTCCGGAATCTGCTGTTTCATCCGAAGTAGGTTACCGGTTCCAGAATGAGAAAATATTGGCGAAAGTCAGCGGTTTTATCCGCAATACGAACAACGGCATCGATTGGTTGAAAGAAACGCCAACTAGTCCCTGGAAAGCCGAAAACGTTGGAGAGATCCATCTTAAAGGTTTTGAAACAGAGTTCAAACAGCAGTTGTTTTCATTCCTGAATTACCGTTTGGGCTACACCTATCTGGACAATCAGTATAAAAATGAAGAGCTTTCCAGATACGCTTTGCAGAATTTGAGACATCAGTTTGTAGCGCAAGTGGATGTGAAGTTTTTGAAGTATTTCAGCAATCAGTTGATTTACAAATACTCGGAACGTGTGAATCTGGGTAGTTATAACATCCTTGATGAGCAAATCAATTTCCGATTCAAAGACCTTAATTTTTATGTCTTAGTCAATAACCTGACGAATGCGAAATATGTGGAAACGAACTTGGTTCCGATGCCTGGAAGATGGTTTCACGTAGGTTTCACTTATCATATTAAGATGAATTAATTTTAAACACAAAGGCACAAAGGTTCTGCACAAGGTTCACAAGTTTTCTTAGCGTAAAAATTCTTTGTGTTCTTTGTGAAAAACTTCGTGACTTTGTGGTTTTAAACTAAATTTGCAAAAATTTAAACAATGGCAGCTTACCTAGAATTCAATTTTAAAATAAAACCACTCCAACCCTGGAACGAAATATTGATGGCAGAACTGATAGAAATCGGTTTTGACAGCTTCACAGAAGAGTATGATGGCATCTTGGGCTATATCCAAAAAGACCTTTTTAAAGAAGAAGAGTTAAAAGAAATTTACCTTTTGCAAAACGAAGAAATCGAGATTTCTTACACTTATGAGGAAATGCCAAATATCAACTGGAATGAAGAATGGGAAAAGAATTTTTCACCCATCAATGTAGAAGATAAAGTCCTTATCAGAGCAGAATTCCACGACTCGGATCCGAATATGCATGAAATTGTGATTCAGCCGAAAATGTCTTTCGGAACCGGTCATCATCCTACGACGCACCTGATGATTCAGCAAATGTTGGATATGGATCTGGAACACAAAAAAGTGCTTGATATGGGTTGCGGAACATCGGTTTTGGCCATCTTCGCAAAACAGAAAGGAGCGGGCAGAACCGTTGCCATCGACATCGATGAATGGTCTGTGGAAAACTCCAAAGAAAATGCCGTAAGAAACAACGTAGAACTGGACATTGCGTTAGGAACGGCTGACAATCTTGGCAAAGAAAAATTCGAGATCATTTTGGCAAACATCAACAGGAATATTTTAATTTCTGACATTCCGACTTACGTTTCCGTATTGGAAGATGGCGGAAAACTACTGTTGTCCGGACTTTGCTTCTTTGATGTGGACGATATTTTGGAAGTCTGCACGGAACAAAATCTGACACTTGAGAAGAAAATCCAACGGGAAGAATGGGTTTCTCTGTTGTTGAGTACATAAATAATTTGGGCAGCTTTATCCGCCTTCCGTTCCCGCTTTTTTCTTTTTCATTACCTTCGGCTACGCTCAGGCAACGAAAAAGAAAAAGAGCTCCACTCAAGTCGGGCTGCGGGTTTAAACATACAATCAATTTTAGTCATAAAAAAACAAACCCTAGGAATTTTTTTTCGAGGGTTTGTTTTTAGAGAATGCAAGATTCAATACCATCGTTGTCCAATATACGGGTCACTCCTCTGGCGCTTAACTTCTAACAACAACTATTTGCTATTAACAGATTGCTCCTAACGGAGCTGACTTAATTAGTCCCATTGCGACTTGTTGTTAATAGAAAAAAACAAGCCCCGAAAAACAAAGCTCCAGCGGGGCGAACTGTGGATTTATCCTATAAACATTGTATTCGTCAATTTGTTTACAGTGTTTATCGAATAATAATGATTTGATATTGGTAATTATGTTCTCTCATCGCTAGATAAAATAGCGTATCCATAATTATCCGACCAACCAGATTTTAAAGGTAATAATTGTCTCGTGTGTGCTTCTCTCCACATCCCCACTTTTTCTAAAACGGTGAATGAACCAACATTATCGACTGCGCAACCAGCTTCAATCCTGTGCAACTTCAAGGTTTCGAAACCAAAATCAATTATTTTTCTTAGGCTTTCGGTTGCGTAGCCTTTGTTCCAAAATCTGTAATCGAATTGAAACCAAACTTCTGCATTCTTGTAATGTTCTTTTCCCAGATGCAATCCAATTAATCCGATGAATTTTTCTTCAGCAATCAATTCAACAGCCAATGTAAAATGTTTGATGTTCTCTTTATTGTTTTCAGCGGTCCACTTTTCAACATTCATTTTTGTTTCAGCAATGCTGCTTGGGATTCTGGCTGTATTAAATTTAGCAGTTTGTTCTAAAGATTGTAGTTCAAAAACCTTGTCAATATCGTTTTCAGAAATCGGTCTTAAATTTAATCTTTCAGTTTTTAAAATCATATTCGTCTTACTTCTGCGGATACTTCTGAATCAAAGCCTGCAAAATAGCCAAGGTCTCGGCATCCATCATTCCATTGTAATTCGTCGGGCGGAAATGAAACTGGAATGCTTCAATGGTTTGCTTCGTAGCCTTGTCCCAAATGCCATTCACGGTCAAAGCGTAACCAAATTGCGCCAGCTGCTGCTGAACTCTGGACACAAACTCCGGATTGTTGTATTGTAAGACTATATCGTTGGTTGTGAAGATTTGGTTCAGGAAAGTTTGTTTCGCCGTTTCATCATACCACATCCCGATCTGATATTCATCGTACAATCTCTTCCAAGGGAAAAGTGGACCTGGATCTTGTTTTCTCGTTGGTGCAATGTCAGAATGGGCCAAGACATTAGTTGGCGGAATATTATACCGTGTGACAATGTCTTTCACCAAAGCAGCCACTTTCTTGATCTGATCTTCCGGATATGGTGTGAAAACTCTGTAACCCGTAGAGTCTACCTTGTAGCCCATATTCACGATCTCTATTCCGATAGAAGTGTCATTCAGTTGTTGATCCTTTCTCCAAAAACTGATTCCAGCGTGGTAAGAGCGTTTGTTTTCGTCTACCAATTGATAGATTTCCTTGTCCGGTAAAGTATTCACAAGATAATGCGCGCTTACGGCCTGCTGAGTCAGGGTAGAAATAGATTTTTCATCATCTAATACAGTATAATGTAAAATCACATAGCGCTGGCGGAAATTCTGCCCCACAGAAGGGAAGTGGGTTTTTACCACTTTGAAGCCTGCCGGATTTGCACTCACGATAGAACCATAGCTTACCGTGTTGTCATTTTTGCTAATATCGGCGATATTGACTTTGTAATAATCGCCTTCATCATGTTTGATTTCCGGTTTTTTTATAGGAACTACGGGTTTTGCGGTTGTGACTTTTGTTGGAGTTTTACTTTTTACAGTGTTTTGTTGGGATCCGCAAGAAATGATTAATGACCCTAAGGTTATGATGTATAATGAATTACGCATTCGTGTTTATTTTGGGTTGTATTTAGTGATTCAAAAATATGAAAAAAAATAAATATATTTTTTTGGTAGTTAAATAAAAGTCTACTATATTTGCACTCGCAATAACGGGATAGAATATATCACTGAAACTGCAAGGAGAGTTGCCTGAGAGGCCGAAAGGACTTGTTTGCTAAACAAGCGAACTGGAAACGGTTCCAAGGGTTCGAATCCCTTACTCTCCGCAGCTAAAAAAGATGACTTATCGGGGCGTAGCGTAGTCCGGTCATCGCGCCTGGTTTGGGACCAGGAGGTCGCAGGTTCGAATCCTGCCGCCCCGACAGTTTTTAGTAATTTTCGTAAAAATTACAATGGGTGCGTAGCTCAGCTGGATAGAGCATCTGCCTTCTAAGCAGACGGTCTCAGGTTCGAATCCTGACGCGCTCACAAAAGAGAGATCATTCTTGGTCTCTTTTTTTTATTGGAAAGCTAGATGTTTATTGCTGTATTTGATAATAAATATTTTTAATTTAATTTACGGGGCGTAGCGTAGTCCGGTCATCGCGCCTGGTTTGGGACCAGGAGGTCGCAGGTTCGAATCCTGCCGCCCCGACAGTTTTTAGTGATTTTCGAAAAAATTACAAATGGGTGCGTAGCTCAGCTGGATAGAGCATCTGCCTTCTAAGCAGACGGTCTCAGGTTCGAATCCTGACGCGCTCACAAGAACTCACAATGTCAAGTTGTGAGTTTTTTTGTTTTTAGAAGCTTACAGGTTTGAATCCAGTCGAGGTCAGGGATCAATTCCAAAACTTGGGGGCTAGGCAAAAAGCTTAGACAACCTAAACAAGAAAAATGCTTTATCCCGCACACCTCTTAGTTGCAATCTGAAGTTTTTTATTTTAGCATTGAATGACTCGGCGGAAGCATTGGTACTTCTTCTCTCAAAATAATTGAGAATGTCTTTGTAATGGATCATTATGGTTTTCCTGAGTACTGAGAAAGATTTAAATCCTGATTCTTCCACTTCTTTAAACCAATGTGCTAACTTGAGCATTGCCACAGATTTTT
>NZ_AUAA01000072.1 GCF_000428485.1 Epilithonimonas tenax DSM 16811
ATAAGTTAAAAACGACTTTTTATAAGTTAAAAACGACTTTTTATAAGCGAAAAACGACTTTTTATAAGTTAAAAACGACACTGTTAAATGACAGATGTATTTATATGTCGTTTTAATTGTTTATCTTTGTTTTACAAAATCACATTTATGGAATTAATGGACGTGCAAAAAGACACGAAACTTATTTATCAACACAATATTATCACTTCGGGAAAATATGATTATTCTTCCTGTATGCTTGATATTCTTTTTATGGTTCTTTCTTGCCTTGAAAAGGACAGAATGGAATACACCATTCACAATCACGATATCGAAGAAATTACAGGGCGTAAATGGAATTATGCCCAACTAAGAGAAGCTACGGAAAACATAGGTAGTAGAATGTTTGAAATTGAAACTCCGGAAAGACATAGACAGATGTGGTTATTTGAATATGTCGATTATATGAAAGGTACGGGAAGCTTCAACATAAAAATCAATGAAAGCGCTAAACCATATTTTTTTGAACTGAAAAACAATTTTACATCAATGCAGTTAAAGTCTGTTTTGAATTGTTCTTCCAAATATGCAAAAAGGTTATATGCGATTGCTTGCCAATGGAGAAGTGTTGGTACGAAAAGATTTGAGATTAAGGAATTAAAAGAAATGCTGGGTCTAATTGATAAAAAAGGAAATGAGCAATTTGAAAGAATTTCTGATTTTAAGATTAAGGTTTTGGATATAGCCAGAAAACAAATTTCAGAAAATACCGATATCGAATTAGACTACGAACTTAAAAAGAAAGGCAGAGAATTTTTTTGGGTAACTTTAAGCATCGATTCTCAAAAATTTAAACAATTAGAAATTGAGTTTGATAAAACTGTTGACATTCAAAAATTCAAGTCTAAAGTTATTTCTTATGGCTTAACTCCAGAACAGGCAGAACTTATTGCGACTAAAGAAAAAGAAACCGATTTTGACAACCTTATCAATGATTTGAATGAAAAAATAAAATCACGTAAAATTACTGTTCTAAAATCTCCTGCTTATCTTGTTGGCATATATCAGAATAAAGGAATTCTTCCGAAAAAAGATTAAAAATTTGAGGTTATTACTACTTTTTATATCCTGTCCAGCATTATTTTTCCCTCAGATAAATGCAAAAATTGTCGGCATAAAAGATGGCGATACAGTTGTAGCATTGTTAGATGGGAATATTCAGAAAACTTTACGCCTGGCAGAAGTTAATCGTCCAGAATCAAAACAGCGCTTCGCAAATAACGCCAAACAATTTACAAGTTCTCAGGTTTTTGGAAAGAATATTATTTTCCATCCAACCCGATACAGACCGCTATGGTAGAACCATTGCGAAAATATTTTTACGATGATAAACATATCTCTGCGGAAATCATAAAGACTGGTTTAGGATGGTGGTACCATCAGTATTCGGACAACAAAGAGCTCGGAAAAATTCAGGATATTACCAAAGCTGAAGGTTTGGCCTTATGGAATGACAATAACCCTATTTCCCCCTATGATTGGAGATAATAGCAAAAGAAGTTAAATATTTATTAAAAAAAAGCATATTTATATAATTATATAAATATGCTTTTTTAAAGTTTGTAAATATAATTTTTATCTTGAATTGCACTCTGTTTCTCTAACAGACGTCACAAATAACATCTTGATTCTTTTAAAAAAAATCAAATATTAATGTGCGTAGTGCTTGTGTAGTCCTTCGACTTCGAAAGCTTGTTCTGCTAATGCAAAATCATAACTTTGTTGCAATCGAATCCATAACTCAGCATTTCCGCCAAATACATATGCAATTTTAAGTGCCATATTTGGAGTAATACTGCTTTTTTCATTCACAATATTAGAGAGTGTGAGCCTTGACACATTCAAAAGCTTTGAAGCTTCTACAATTGTCAGACCTCTTTCTTTAATTACTTCCTCTCTTAATAGTTCTCCTGGGTGAATGTTTAGACTTTTATGTCTCTTCATTTTTTTAAATAATATAACTGTTTTCGCTAATGATAATCTAAAAAGTTGAGTTCGGAAGCATCTCCACTTATGTTATCAAATTTGAATATAATTCTGTAGTTGCCGGAAACAGTAATTGCCCAAAAATCTGACAATTCCCCTTGTAATTTATGGGGTCTAGCCCCTATAAACACGTCTAAATCTTCCGGTACTTTCTTTAAACCTTCAATTAACACTAGTTGTCTTTTAATTTTGCTTACTAAGTGAGGTTGAAGTTTACTTGCATCTCCATCGGAGAATAATAATTTTAAGCCTTTATGCTTGATGGATGTAATTCCCATAATTTAAAAAATTGATAATACCTTTTCTGTTGTTTACACATATCTTCATCTCTTTTTTTGGTTGAACTTAAAATTCTCTTAATTGTATAGTGCAAATATACACTATACTTATTTATTAGCAAAATTTATCTTCCTTTTTATTTTAGTTTCTCTTAATTGATTATTAAAATAAATAGGCTGTTAATTATGTCAGCATTTATGATATTGATTTATTAATATAATATTTTGCTATTATATTTATATTTTATTTATTTGCAAACGAATTAATAATCAAAAAAAATCTAACAATCATGAAAATTACATTTTCAAAAATTTTAATTGCATCAGGAATATTTCTATGCTTAAATTCTTGTAGAGAGGAAGCTTTTGTATCAGATAAAGCTGGAAACACACCAAATATTGGCGATGCAAATGTGAAAAATGGGAGATTATATTTTCCAAATAAAGAGTCTTTAAAAGCTAAGTATGAAGAACTCAAGAGTGTTTCTGACAAAGATATTATAAGTTACGTAGACAATAAGAATTTCGAATCTCTTCGTCCTGTAATTACAGAAGAAAATGCTTCACAAGTTATCGAAACAATCAAAGAAAGAAAAATTAGCTTAGCTGTAAATAATTCACTTGCCGGTAAAGGTGTAGCCCAAAATCCATCTCAAATAGCAGTGGAAGATGTATTAACAGATTTGGATGATTTAGAAGAAATTATAGGAGATGATGCTTACTCAGCGATGTTAAATGGCGAAGCAGAAATTCAAGTAGCAGATAAAATATATAAATATACCGATGTAGGCTTATTTATAACTCCAGCGACAAAATATAATGTTCTTGTAAATTATCTTGAAGTAAATAGTATTTCTGGAAATCTTTTAAAGCCAACAGATGGTGAAGTAGCAAATGATTTTATTGAAAGTATGCCTTCTGAAAAATTGGTAACCATCAATCAAGATATTGAGTATTTTAACGCTAATAGAATGGCACCTGATCCTGAGGAAGGAGGAGGAGGCGGCGGAGGTGGCCCATATTATCCCCCAACTAACCCTCCTGTACAAGAAGATATTGCACAAATTGTAGAAGGTTTAAAAATAGGTGAAATAAGAACACCCAAATTAGGAAACATCTTTGGAACAACTTGGGTAACAGATGACAAATATGAAGATAGGAGAAGAGTGAAGGTGAAATTTTATTCTCAGGATTTGTGGCTTGTTTATGCTATTGGATGCAAAGTTAAACATCAGTATAAAGGATGGACAGGAACTTGGAGAAAAGAAAATGCTGATAAATTAGGGATGGGAGTGAATTCAATTGCTTGGTCATTTACTCATACATATGATCCACCATTAGGTGGCCTGCCAGGACAAAGATATTTTTTTGAAGATAAAGTATTTACTACTGTCGACCAATACTACAACTATGTGAATATGGGTCCCGCAAAGATGCCCAGCTTACCATTTGAAAAGAAAATTGACGGTGTGATAGAATGGGTTTACAATGCAACCTCTTTAACTCCCGAACAATTGCGAAAACTATTTTATGAGCAAGCGTGGAAACAGGTGAAAAAACTTGGAGAAAAACATAATAAAAAATATAATAGAGTTGCTTTTGTAGTAGATACCTACACTTACACTTATGTGGATTATTATGACTTCAGTGAGATTAAAGATAATCAAGATGTCCTGGAAAAGGTTTTTGATTGGGGAGCTGTGACACCTCAGATAACCTATACATTCGGTGGTGGTGTTGGGAATGGTTTAAGTATCACTAAACGTGATTTTGATTTTAAACATCCAACAGCTATGGGTGTAAATATGTATGGTATTGCTAAAAAAAATGGAGGATGGCACGGTGCTAAATTAATCAAAGAAAAAGAATGAGATTACTAATAATATTATTTTTCTTGCAATTTCTAGTTTTGTTTTCTTGTCAGTCTGATGAAGAACTCCAAAGACAATCTAATTCAAAGTATGAGGGTAATTACATTGGTTTCTATGATGGAAATGACAAAGGTGAGATATCCTTTAAAATCACTAATACAGGCAATATTGTTGGGGATTTAAAATATAATAATTCTACTACAACGGAGGAATTTTTAGGTTATGTTCAATCTACAGGAACACTCTCAGCAAATACACGAAGTGGTTTCGTTTTCAACGGACAAATAGCCAATTTTGAAAACTCTAATGGTAAGTGGACAAAAAACATTGGAAGTGAAGCTCTAAGTGGAACTTTCAAAATTCAAAAAAAATAATATGAAAAGACTATTATTCATAATATCATTATTTATAGGAATCCAAGCTTACTCACAGGAAAAAGCAAGTTTAGAAAAATCTGTGACAGGAATTCAGATAGGATTTTTTGGCGCTGAGTTTTATAATGAGGCTCGGCTCTCAGAAAGTTTTACGCTGAGAAGTCAGCTAGAACTATACCCATCTATCTGGGGTGGAGATATGTATAGTAAAACTGGATTCGCTCTGGCTCCTGCTATTTCTTTAACTCCTAAGTATTATTATAATCTTCAGAAAAGAAAAGATTCAGGAAAAAATATTTCTAACAATTCAGGAAATTATATTTCTCTAAAGTTGGAATATGTTCCTAATTGGTTTGTAATATCAAATACTAAGGACATTACTGTAAGTGAGACTATTTCGTTTGTTCCAACTTGGGGCTTCAGAAGAAACTTTGCAAAGAATTTCAATTATGAGTTCAAAGCTGGTTTGGGAATCGGAAAAATCTTGAAGAAAGGTTATTCCACACAGGTTGTTCCTGATCTTAGTTTTAAAATTGGCTATGATTTTTAAACTTTGCAATTCTCAATAATAAAAAAAAGAACCTTAATAGAAATTAAGGTTCTTTTTTTATACTATAGGTTCTCTGAAGTCGTGACGGAGTATCTAATCATACATTTCATTCTAATTAATTGCTCTAAACTATAAGTAATTATATATTTGTATAATTATATAATTATATAAATGGCTAAAATAATTTTAACCACTCATCAAAAAGGTGGTGTAGGAAAATCAACATTGACATTTAACCTGGCATCAAACTTAAGACAGAATGCAAAAGTTTGTATTGTTGATATGGATATGCAAGGTTCTCTTCTGAATATTCGAGAACTGTCAGAAGTTCCAATTTTTTCTGCAGACAAATTAAAGGAGATTACCAAATCCGATTATGATTTCATTTTCATAGATACACCTCCATACTTATCTGAAAAAATAACCGAATTGTGTGATTTAGCAGATGTGATTATTATACCCACAAAAGCAGGCGTTTTAGACCTCTTAGCAATCAAATCTACTATTGATACCGTTAAAGATTCTAAAGCTGAAAAAAAGGCAATAATTGTCTTTAATATGATTAAGCCTAACACAACTTTGACAGAAGAAATAAAAGACCAATTAAAAGAATACAATGTGAAAGTTTCTAAAAATATGATTTCTGACTTAGTTGTTTTTTCTCGTTCAGTCTTATTAAATGGGGTTGAAGAAAATAATAAAGCACAAAAGCAAATTGATAACTTGACAAAAGAAATATTAACATTATCAATCAATTAGAAGTATATAATTATATAATTATATAAATTACAAAATATGGCAAAGCAAGATTTTTCTGCCCTTATAGGCAAAGCAAAAAACGCCCCGGTTACAACACCGAAACAGATTGTAGTTCCTGTAAAGGAAAAAAAAGAAGAAACAATTTTTTCTTTGTACATCCCTACAGAGAAATTAAAGCAATTGAAATTATTGTCTGCAGAAAAAGGTATCAGCCTAAAAGAGCTTATAAACTCAGCAATTGACGAGAAGTATTTCAAATTTTAACAGTTATTTGGATATGCAAATAAAAATTCCAGTATAAGTTAAGCTACATTTTGATAAATTTTGTTTTGATTATTAAACTCTTCAATAGTTTTGTATTTCA
>NZ_AUAA01000073.1 GCF_000428485.1 Epilithonimonas tenax DSM 16811
TAACGTTTTGCAGCTTGGCGAAGTGGCAGATTTAGAAGCACTTAGTTTCAATTTAGAACAAATGCTTATTAGAAATCCGAATGTTCAATTTAGCGCTGAACCCGCCATTTTGCCAAACTGCTGTTGTGCGTTCGTTTTTTTATTCAAATAGTTGTTTTTTAATATTCCAAACATAATTTTTCTCTTTTACTTTTAGAAATTTGGCATAGTTTTTTTCGAAAAAATCAGGTGAAGACATATTATTCTCTTTAAATGAAATATTAATATCTTTTCCATTTTTAGGCAATTCGATTGTAAATTGAGCATTAATTAATTCATCTTTAACTGCTTGATTTACTTTAGTCTTTGTAAATTCACCAACGAGATTATTCATAAAAACTTCAAAATTTGAAGAATAACTTTTTAAATATCCTGTTTTAAGTTCAGTTAGTACATCATCTTTGTACTCAAATAGTTTGAAGTTATTTTGGGAAAAACCCCCATTACTTCCTCCAATACTCGAAATTGCAATTAATTTTTTATTTGTCAAATTCCAATATGCAATTTCAAAAATTTGGTATCCAGATTGACCTTCCGTATATGATTGTTCTAATCTTAAATAACCATTCTTTTTATCTATTTCTAAAGAATAATACATATCATCATTTGTTAAATTTCCGTTTTTGACAAGATTTTTTCTTTCAATAAATGAAAGATTATCTATATATTCTGTTGGAATAGAATAGAAAAAGTCTATAATATTTTGTGCATTAGAATACTCAATTGAAGTGAAAAGTAAAATTAGGATAAATATTTTTTTCATTTGTTGGTTAGGTTTTTTAATTTACCGATTCTGTGTTAAAATGACGCACAACGTTTTGCGGCTTGGCGAAGGTGGCGATTTTTACCACAAATGTTGATGCGGAGAACCAAACTTTGATTAACCACAAATGTGTCTGCGGAGCACTGAACCGCCACTTTTGCCAAACCGCTGTTATGCGTTCGCCCTTCTTTTCCTGTAATAGTTTTAGTATCCAATATTGATGTCTTTTTTAGGTAATATTAAATACAAAAAGCAGACTTCAAAGATAAATAACATCTTCAAAATCCGCTTAAAAAGTAATGAAATTTGTCTATTTAGGTTAGATTTTTTCAGCAATGGGAAAGTCAATTTCAAACTCTGTCAAGTTGTGTAAATAGTTGCTGATAATTTTATCGCCAACAACTATTATTACATCTATCATATTGGCTTCGTTGTAACCTGCTCCAAAAAATGCTTCTCTGCTTTCTTCGTTTGCACGTCCACGGTTTTTATTGCAGTAATTTTTCTATTTTTAAAAGAATAATTGTTTCGGTAATATTACAATTGCCCCCTCGGTAAAAACGCCTTTTTTGATGTAAAAATATAAACCAGAGCGTTTATACTAAGGAGATAAAAGACTACTTTTCAACCAAACCCGTTTCATTATAAACCACCATTAACGAAATACCCAATGCCATAATATCTTTCAAAACAAAAAAGTCTGTAGTGGGTACACCATCAATTATTTTATTAATACCTGGCGTTGTCAATAAAAAACTTAGAGTTGTGCCAAAAATAACGACTGCTGCCCAGCCAAATATTTTTCCAACTTGAGGTTTAAATAAACTCCATATTAAACCAATACCAACAATGATTTCGAAAAGCCCAATGATATTTGAAACGACTTGAACGCTCAACACTTTGTACATCCACGACATCAAAAAGTGGTTTTCAACGTAAGGTTTTATGCCTACAGCTTCCGATGGTGTGAATTTAAAAAAACCAATCCAAAGTAATACAACGACGACACCTGAAACGGCTATTTTATAGCCTAACTTATTTATTTTACTCATTTTATTTATTTTTAAAAGAATTGTAATTGAAAAAATTGGGGTGATTGCTTAGAGAAAAATACGTTTTATTTTTACGCTTCAACCAATTATAATTTTTCTGCAACAGGAAAGTCAATTTCAAACTCTGTCAAGTTGTGTAAATAATTGCTAATAATTTTATCGCCAACAACTATTATTACATCTATCATATTGGCTTCGCTGTAACCTGCTCCAAAAAATGCTTCTTTGCTTTCTTCGGTTGCACGTCCACGATTTTCAACTGCTGATGCTGTGAATTTTGCCAAAGCGTCTAACTTACTGTCGAAACTTGCTGTTCCTTTACGAATTTCTAAAATTTGTTCGTCTGAAAAACCATTCATTTTTCCTAATGCTGTGTGAGCCGATTGGCAATAACGACAACCATTAATTTGACTTGTTACCAAGTTTATCACTTCTCTTTCTTTGGCTCTTAATGTGCTTTTTCGATTTTGAAGCGTTAAATAGTCGCCTAATGCTGTTTCATTTTTAGCGAAATAGGCATACAAATTAGGAACAAAACCTAAACCTTTTTGGAGGTTGTCAAACATACCTTGATTGTTTGCAGATACTTCTTCTCTTGTTGGAACCGTGTAAGTTCTTTTTTCTGATGTTGTCATTTTATTATTTTTTAAATATTGTTTGTCTTTATTGACGATACAAAGGTGCGATGACTTACAATAGATAAAAATGATGTAGTTTAGGAAATTTGGTTGATGTAGTTCAACTTTTCTTTGAAACCCTTTTATTTCTTATTCTGGATAAAAATTCAGTCGTCATTCCTAAATAAGAAGCTAAAGCATATTGAGGAACTCTTTGCACGATTTGAGGATATTTATTTGAAAAAGTTTCGTAGCGTTCTTCGGCTGTTTGGGTTAGGTTTGAAATTATTCTTCTCTGTTGAGCAGCAAGTCCTCGTTCTGCCATTATCCTAAAAAAAGTTTCAAATTTGTGATTTTGTAATTTTAGTTCTTGTTCTTTTTCATAGTCAAGTTGTAAAATTATGCTGTCTTCTAATGCAACCACAAACATTGTCGCAGGTTGTTGAAAAATATAGCTGTTATAATCTGTAATCCACCAGTCATCAATGGCAAAAGTAATTGTGTGTTCTTGCCCTTCATCAGCCACAAAATAAGCCCTAAATGCTCCTTGCAAAACATAGTGTCTGTGCTTGGCTATAAAGTTTGGTTGAACTATGAATTGTCGTTTTTTAATTTTTTCTTCTTTGAAACAAGAACTAAAAAGCTTCTTTTCTTCTTCTGTCAGTTTTACAAACTTGTCAATATATGAAGTTATTTTGTTTGTCATTTAGTCTAATGTTGATGATTAGTAGTGTCGCTCATAGGGTGACGCATAACGTTTTGGGGCTTTGCGATGGTGGGGCAATCGAAGCGAAAATCTTCAATTTTGCACAAAAGTTGAACAGAAGAACAACCGTTGAACTTTGCAGTTTCGCCCCACTATTGCAAAACCCTTGTTATCTGCAGTAATTGTTCAGCGAATTTCATTGTCCAATTCTTTTACAATATTTTCATCTGCATATTTTCTCAATAATTTAATTAAATCTTCTGTGAGAGAAATTTTGTTTTCATAAATAGAGGATAAGAACAGATTCATTTTTTGAGGACCAATTTTTTCCTCTAATTTATACAAAATGTAAGGATATTTAAGATAAGCAATAGAATACCAATTATCATCATTAGGTGATATTTCAGAAATTTTTATTGGTTTTTGATATGCAGTTTCATACTTTTTTAAAAGCTCTTTAAATTCTTCTTCTTCTAATTTCTGTTGCATAAATTTTAAAGCTGAGAATTCTGCAAAAGATTCGTTAAGCCATTCTTCGTATGTTCCAAAAGGTGCATTTTTCCACCAAAGATGTCCGATTTCGTGTGAAAGTATTTTTTTATCACTGTTTGCAAATCCATTTTTAAGAGATAAGGAAATAAAACCTTTTCTTGCATAAGACATTGGATGAGCAAAGGGATTTACCGTAACAATCAGATTTTTGGAATCGCTTTTTCCAAAAGTTGCTTCAAAAAAATTATAAATTTCGGTGGAAGTATTTTCAATATCTGTTATTTGTTTTTCTGAAAGTTCAGTTCCGTAAAATTTTATTTTTTCATTTTTAGCACTAAAAATCTGAAACTTATCTGAAAGAATGACGGGAATATCCTTGTAATTTTCATTATTGAGAATTATAGTTTTATTCTTGTTTCTCGAGATACTTCCAGAACTTATAATCTGATAATTTTCTGGCATCTCAAAATCTAATTTGTAAGAATAGTTTTTATCATTAAAATTTATCGGAAACCAACCTGTGTAAAGACTCAACTCAATCCAATTCGGTTTATATAGAAATGTTGGGTTTTCTATTTTATCGAGAGGATAAGAATAATTAATTTCTAAATAGAATTTTTTTGGAAAACTATTTTTAATAATAATTTTCTTGAAATCAGGCATAAAATCAGTTGCGTTTTCTGTCTTATAATTGATGGAATTTTTGTTGATTTTAAGATGATTGATTTTGGCATTTTTATTCAGATAGAAATAAAATTCTTTTTCAGAAGAAGAATTGCAATATTCAATTCGAAAATCAGCATTAAGTGTTTCTAAAGAATCTAATGCAATTCTTCCTTCATAGTTTCTAATTTCTTGGGCATAAACAAGATTTGAAAGTAGAATTATAATTAAAATTAATTTCGATTTCATCGTTTGGATATTATTGCAGATAACGGTTTGGGGCTACAAGAAGTGGCGAACTTCGGAACTGCATATTTTCTGCTAAGATAAAATTTCTTGCGGAAAATAAATGTGAATTTTGCACATTTCTCGCCATTTCTTGTAACCGCTGTTAGCAGTAGCTTTAATATCCGTCGTTTTCATTCAGTTTTTCGTATATTATTTTTTTCTTATTTAAGATTTGATATTCAATTCCTATGCTATCATTATTAATTAATACTAATCTAGCATTTTGAATATCTGTTTTTCTTTCATCAATAGAGTTTTTATATTCCTCAACATTTAATACTTTACCTAATATTTCACTATATGATGGTCTGCAAATATTTTTCTCTAATATCCCATTTTCTTTATAAATATATATTCTTGGCATTGATAATGCGTTTTGTCTAGTTCTTTCAATTCGATAATTTTCATTTAGTTGAATTTGTTGATAATCATCAATTGATGAAAAATAATATACCATTCCAAAAAAAGGTATGCCCATCGGAATTATACTCAACATTATAAATATTATGAATGTTATTAGTGAAATTTTTATATATTCTTTATTCCAATAAATGATTACAATTAAAAAACTCAATAATAACCAAGTCCAATTTATTATTTTATCAGTATAATAACCTCTGTAACTATAATCATTAAATGTCAATACTATTCCAATTATTAATAACATTGAAGAAAACACATAAATAGATATTAAATAACTGAATTTCATTATTTTACGGTTTTTTTTTCAAAAGTTACTGCTAACGGTTTGGGTATTGCCGAAGGCGGGGATTTTTTTGCACAGAACTTCAATAGAAATACCGCAGTTCAAATATTACAGAAAAGTTGATTAGAATTCCTTCAGCCCCGCTTTTGGCAATACCTTGTTAGTGGCAGTGCATTTGATTTAAAGCGTTATAGGCATTATATCCCATTCGCTATTTAACAAACGGTGGATATAACAACGGTCGGCTTGTTTTATCAATTCTTCTTTCTGCTCTTCGGAAAGATTACCTTCAATAATCATTTTAATTTGAATAGTGGTTTT
>NZ_AUAA01000074.1 GCF_000428485.1 Epilithonimonas tenax DSM 16811
CAACGCTTACTACTATTCAATTTTTGAATAAATTTGTATTTGATAGGAACATAAACAATCTAAAAATAAATCTCGTTTAATAATGCACTACGAGTTTAATTAATTCTTGATTAAAAACTTCTCTTAATTCGGAGATTTCTTTTTTTGTCATTAGTTTTGACTTTTATAATCGTTCAAATTATTTCTTATAATCCCAATAACATAAGCAGGATTAATTTTTCCTTTTTTCCGTGCAGATTTTCTAATTTCTTGAAATAGGAAGAAAGAATAGTTTTCGGGAAGATTCTTTTTACAATCTTCAAACAATGCATAATTATTTTTCAAACCTTGCTCTGTGAATCCAAATTCTTCGATATAAGACGTTATTTCTTTTTCGGTAAGAATTACCCTCAAATCAAGATTAGAGTTGTCTATATGGATCGTTTTAAGGTTTTTGTCGGCTTTATCTTCTTGGTAAAGTGGAATGAAAGTAACTGTTTTTTTATCCTTAATCACATAATCAAATGTAAAAGGAGATACTTTATCCAGTTCTAGCTTTGCTTTTTCTAAAATTTCAGACCTTAATTTGCTAAGATTGAGATTTCCATTTGGAGACCTGTATTTGTTCTGAAGTTGGAACATCTCTTCTATGTCCTTGATAGAGTATGTAATTGGTGATTTTTTATTTCCAATTAACTCGTAAATACGCATAGAATATTGACTTTCAAATTGCATTGCTATTTCTAATTCGTATTTTCGGAAACCTTTTGAAAAATCCATAACCGCTTCCACTATTTTACTATTTGAAACCCAAGAAACAAATTTTGCTCTTTTTTGAATCTCGTAGGAACTCACAACGCCGAAACAAGAGTACACATCTTCGTCCTCATACTCAATTTTCTTAATCCTTAAGCTTTCAAAAGCTTCTTTAATTCGTTTATGGTTCTTATCTTCCTCGCTCCCTAAAAGCATTGATATAGGAATTGTATACTTTTTATCTCCCCAAAGGCTAGTATCTACTTTTACAGCTTTTTTTAGAATTTCATTACTCAAAAGAGCTTGCTCTATTTCAATCTGTCTGTACAAAATTCTCTTTTCATAAACAGAAAAATCATATTTAGCGGTTGTAAATATGTAAGACTGAAACATCAATTTATTAGTAATCTTTGCCATTGTGTATTTTTTTGGAGGTAATGAATACAAAAATACATTTTTTGGAGTTACTAAACAAGCGACTCCAAATTAGTATTCAAAAACTCCAAAAATTAGTATTCAAAAACTCCAAAAAACACCTTAATTAGTATTCAAAAACTCCAAAAAATATTTGTTACAGCCTTCCAGTAGGGCGTTTGAGAGAATTGGTAGTTTGTCTATATAGTAGTTTATTTTTAATAGTAATTACAGAGAAGGTTTAATGTGGAAAACTCTGATGAATTTTTAGATTGTTTTTAGGAATGATTTTCAAAAAAAACAAAAAGGAAGAGTTTCAAAAAAAACAATTGAGTTGCGCGATGTTATGCACGGCATAATATATTTATGTAATTGATAATCAGCTTATTATATTTATTGAATCCTTACAAATATTTTGTAAGGATTGATATTTTTTGTAAGAATAAAAAAAATATTTCTTTTATATATTTGATTATCAGAGCTTACAAAAATAATTTGAATTTTGTAAGAATTTAAAATAGGTCTGAATGAGAGCCAATATCTAAAAGATAGATTTCCTTTTGGTTTTCGTCCTGTTCCCAAATCAAAAGCAAATCTGGGAGGATATGACATTCTAAGCAATCTTTATAATTGCCGATTAGCTTATGAGGTTTCATTTTTTTTGGGATAGAATCAGAACCGCCCATTTGAAGTAAGTCTATTACTTCCATTATAAGTTTTTTTTCAGAAGGATTTTTCAAATATTTTTTGAGCGACTTTTTGAAGCGTGTGGAGGGAACAATACTATAACTCATTATCTAAATCTTCGAAAAGTTCGTTAGCATTTGAATATCTTTTCAAATTTGGTCTCTCTTTTCGAGATTCTTCCATTGCTAATTTTGTCTCTTCGTTTGGCTCTCTGTATTCCAATGCATCAAAAAGAGTAGTTTCAATAAAATTATTTAAACTCCTATTTTCTTTTTTTGCCAGTTTTTCGATGTAGGCATAAAGATTAGAATTTAACCTTAAAGAAGTTGATTTTTTTTTAATATCAATTGTATTCATAATGATTTGTTTTAAATACAAATGTACTTATATTTATTTTATCATTTTTAAAAGAAAATTGCAAAAAGAAATCGGAGTTTAAAATCAATTAAAAGAAATCAAATTTAATCTACACTCCTAAAAAAAATAGCATAAAGCCGTTCCATTTCATTCCACTATTTATATATTTTTTTTATCCGTTTCGATTGGTTGAAAGGCTTTCTTTTTTTTTATTTTTTTTCTTTTAGTTTAATATTTCAGTTTCCATTTGACCAAAAAAAGGCACTAAAAAATAGCACCTTTCCAAGTTAAAACTTGCTTTGTATAGTCATTGGATTTGGCGCTTCTCAAGGTCGTCCTCACGTTGCCTCTTTGTCCTTCCGCACCAACATAACAAATCTACAAAAATAAATTTTTGTCAACAAGGTTTTTTTGCGTAATTTTGGAATTATTGAAAATAAGTATAGCCCACTAGACTTTTATTTTACTCCGCTCCGCTGCATAAAATAAAAATCGTGGGCTCTCCGAGGGTTTCCGTGCTCGAAATAGTACGCAGTTGCATTTCACAACCTGCCTAAAATAGTACAAGGTTTGAATGCGGAAATAGAAAAATATAGACGAGAAAACATATGAGTTACGCAGTTTATCACACCGAAAAAGGCTCTATCAGTTCTGGAGGAATTGGTAAGCATATCGATAGGGAAAAAGGAGCGGAACACACCTACAAACATTCAGACCCTGAGCGCAGAAATCTGAACGAAAACCACATCATAAATGACCATTGCAAAAAGCCACTTAACCTGGCAATTTCGGACAGAATAAAAGAGGGATATTCTGCCAAAAACAAAGCAGGAGAATTGAAAGAAATTCGCAAAGATGCTGTAAAATACAACACACATATTCTTACAGGTTCTCACGAGAAAATGAAAGAAATTGAGAACGACCCACAGATGCGGAAAGAATGGATTAATCAAAATTTAGATTTCATCAAAAAAGAATTCGGAGAAAAAAACATTGTCAGATTTGCCGTTCATCGAGATGAAAAAACGATGCACATTCACGCAGTCACGGTCAATTTAACCGAAGATGGTCGCCTTTCAGCAAAAGAAATAGTTGGAAATAAAAAGGCAATGCAGGATAGGCAAGACCGATATGCAGACCAGATGAAAAAATTTGGACTTGAAAGAGGAATCCGCAACACAGGAACGAAGCACGAAAACCAACAAGAATTCTATGCGAGAATGGAAAAAGCCTTGGAAGACGGAAACAAAAACGCCCCCGACGACGTCAAAAAAGCTGTTTTTGGGGTAGAAGTCGGAATTGACAAGGATAAGACCATCGAAAATCTAAAAGGGGAAAATAGGTCCCAAAAGACCGCTTTGAGTATGCAGAAAAATGAACTTCTGAAAATAAAAGAAGAAAGAAAAAGAGAAGCCGAGTACAAAACCAAAATCACCGAAAGAACCAAAAACATTGATGAAAAACTTAAATATACTCTTCTCGATGATAAAATTCGGGAGAAAGTAAAACAGGAAAAAATAGATGAAATCGGGAAAAAGTATGGATATGATGTAAAACAAAAATTCAATTTCATTTCTCATTCCATCCAATACAAGACAGATGACGAAATTTCCAAATCCGTTTCTTCAGCAGTTAAAAAAGTATCTGAAGAAAAAAAACTCAACCCCATAGATACAGCACTTTTGATGCGTTCCAAAGAAGTTAAGGAAGTTGCAGTACATCTTAAGAATGAAAGAGCGCGCAGAAACGATATAGACCAGAACAGAAGCCGTAACCGAGGAATATAAAAAATTGCTTGGGAAGTCCCGAAAGCTAAAAAAACCTTAATCGAAATTAAGGTTCTTATAATTATTTATTTGTGTGAATTGCAGGTTTTAAAAATCGTAGCCAATTTTAAAACTAAGGTCGGGAACAACCTGTGTTGAATAGCCCTTCTTTAAAATTTTTCCGATTCCGAGACCAGCTTTAAATTCATAATTAAAATTCTTAGCAAATTTTCTTCTCAATCCCCAAGTTGGAACTAAGGAAATTGTTTCGCTTACAGTAATATTTCTAGTATTTGATATTACAAACCAATCGGGAATATACTCTACTTTCAGAGAGATATAATTTCCCGAATTATTAGAAATATTTTTTCCAGCATCTCTCCTCTTTTGAAGATTGTAATAAAATTTAGGTGTTAAAGAAATAGCTGGTGCCAATGCAAAACCTGTTTTGCTGTACATATCTCCACCCCAAATTGAAGGATATAGTTCCAATTGGCTTCTGAGAGAAAAGTTTTCAGACAATCGGGCTTCATTATAAAATTCCGCACCAAAAAGTCCTATTTGAATACCTGTTAGAGACTTTTCTACACTTGCTTTTTCTTGGGAAAATGCTAAAATATTAAGGCAAATCACGCCTAATAGAAATATTTTCTTCATATTATTGTTTAGTAAGTGTCCAAGTCCCTTGCAAGTTGCTCTTTTTCCAAGTGCCTTTTTTTTGATATAGACTGCCGTAAAGTATAAAAAACATAGGATCATCAGAATTAACTGGCAATATTGACCCATCATCAAAAACATTGCTAATGAATGTCTTTGCTTCTTGCCCATAAATTCCTAAGATACTTCCACTTTTTGCGACAGTAATGGAGAGCGTTCCGCTCTCTTCCCCGTTATAAGTTCCTACCCATTTTCCCATATATGGCGAAGTGTAATTTTGTTGAGCCTCTTTTTCAAAATAATTATCCAATATCCGATTACAGGATAAAACAGAAAAGAGTATTAGTATTAAGACAGAAAATAAAAAGGAATGTTTCATATTAGATACCTGTATTCATCTTACTACCGTGCCATTGCCCATTACGTTTGGCAATGCCATACATAAGAACCTTAAAATCTTTAGGTTTTTTCAGGCCACCACCTGATAAATCAGGTTTTACACTTCCACCGTTTGGATCCATTGTGAATCCAATTTGGAATCCCCAATCAAAAGATTTTTCTAATTTACTATCGTTATTTTTTTGATTGTAAAAGGTCTTAGTTATAGCAATTTTACCATGTTGAGGCAGATTATATGAATATGTAATGTTACTCGTAGTGCATTATCAAACTAATGCAATTTTAATATTATTCATTTTTCTATTAAATACAAAAACATTTACAAATTGAATGAAAGTTAATGC
>NZ_AUAA01000075.1 GCF_000428485.1 Epilithonimonas tenax DSM 16811
TACATGACGATGATTGCATCAATGTTACTTTTGATCTATAAAAAAGCAAACGAATTGAGTTATAAAACTTCCAAAAGACGCATTGCAATGGAGCTTCGAGACATGATTACAGCTATTCTGATTGTTTTCGCAGGCGGAGATCCTGCTAAAGTCTTTAAAACATAAAAAATGGTCGGAATTTTCTTCCGACCATGACTAGCACCTAAAGTACCTTTTTATAAGAGCAATGTAAAAAAAAATTACTTAATCATCTTCTTCGTTTTAAAGTCTCCGGAATTTTCAGCTTTAATGATATAGATACCATTGACCAACGAAGAGACATCCAGTCTGGTTGATTTACTTGTCGTTTTCTGACTGATAACAAATCGTCCAGCGGCATCATAAACCCGTATTTCTCCTAAAACTTTTGATGAGGCCATCACGTAATCTGTACCATCTCTGTAAACTTCGAAGTCAGTTTTTTTGCTAGAGTCTGTTCCCAAAACCAGCTTTTCTTGATAAACAATTTCGAAACGACCTTCATCGATTCCTTTGTTTGCCGAGAAAGCATATTCTTGAGTGGTGATGTCTGTGTAGGTATTGGTAAGTTTGTCTACCAGGTATATTTTCTGATCTGTTTTGAAAACGCCTTCTTTATTACCTAACTTGATTTTATATACCCCGTTTACAGAATATTTGGTCCCTAGCTGAATCACATCGCCGCTAAACAATGGGTTGTTTCTCGCCTGGATCTGAAGTTTCTGCGTGGTCAGTTTTGAGTAGAAAGAATCATCAGCTACTGTTAGCAATTCGGAATCATAATCTGGATCATAA
Organism: Epilithonimonas tenax DSM 16811; assembly: GCF_000428485.1. Taxonomy (GTDB): domain Bacteria; phylum Bacteroidota; class Bacteroidia; order Flavobacteriales; family Weeksellaceae; genus Epilithonimonas; species Epilithonimonas tenax. Next base: position 814 of record NZ_AUAA01000075.1, read on the forward strand.
CCATTTGTAGCACCCTCGATATGGGCCAAAAGAATTGTATTGACCACATTGTTGGGTGACACCAGCTTCACCCAGTAACGGTTGAGCTGACTTTCTGCATTCTTGTTATTATTGTAGAAATAACTGGAGCTGTCGTTTGATCTGATACTGTTATCAAATTTCAAAATTCCAAAATCCGGGGTATTGCCCGTTGGCGCCGCTGTTCTCATCTGAACAATAAAACCTTGTGCTACTTTTATAAATTTTGTAGGAATTGGCGATTCAACATCATCTGCACCAGTTGCAGGAGCGCCACCAGCCAAAGAATAGGTCGCATAGTTATTAGAAACATAAGCAGAACCAGCCTGCGTTGCTGGTGCACCGGGAATATTGGTCCAGAACCAAGCCTTACCTAAAATCACCGCACTATTTTTGATACCGGTTCCGTTATCCAGATCGTGTAATTTATCAAAATCGATGTTGGACGGATATGGGTTCCCGACCAAATTATAGCCGTGCTCAGTAGAAATACCATTGACCTTGGTATTCTTAGATTTTTGAACTTGGATCGAATAATCACCATTGTGCAAATTACCACTGAAAAGCAACTCATCTGGTGTAAACGCAGTACCATAAGTTGATTTACCTTTTATCGCATAGCCTTTCGCCGGAAGGAATATGGCATCCAAAGTCGCTTTGAAAGTATCATTGACCTCATTGTACTGATAAGTTCTGTTGTTAGGAGATCCCTGAGAAAACCCACCAGAACTATTGGCTGCATTTGGATTCACAGTGTTCAGCAAAACCTGATCTGCCACCGGAGAACTCCAGTAGGTATAATCAGACACTTTCATGTTGACTTTTCTTTTCGCAATAATTTTTTTCGCACTGTTGCCATCTGTGATTTTGGTCTGCACAAGACTTCCGTCACTCTCTATGGTGATTTTATTGTCTGGCATTGTAATATCACCATTCACCGTAATACCTTGGTTGGCCAGGATTGTTAAACTACCGTTATTTGTAATATTAAGATTGTTCACTTCAATCGGGTTACTTGTAGCGGTTTGAGTATAAGCGCCATCAATGACTGCATTCTGAGATTTAACCGGCCCATTCAAATTAGACCAAGCTGATCCATCCCAAGTAACAGAAGTAGGTTTGAACCTTCCTTTGAATTCTAAACCGTTTTTGTCTGCATTAGCATTTTCAGAATAAAAACCAAATGTACCAGTGGTGCTTTGACCTTTTGCATAAAATCTAAAATAAACCGTAGTGTTTGGTTGTATATCTTGTAAAGCAGCAACATTACTTACATTAAAACTTAATTTTTTATTTGTACCAATAATTGTTTCAGGAATATTAATCAAAGTATAATTGCTATTATCAAAACTATAAGCAAACTGAGAAGCAACACCTGGATCAACAGCAAATGCCGCACTTCCAGTTACAATGGCATCAATTGCGGTTAGAGACATAATTTTTTGAGAAGCCGTAAAACTTGTTTGAAAATAGTCAGTATTTGTGACAGATATGGCATCATTTTTAAATCCATCCGTACGGAAAGAATTACCACCAGCACTTGCAGGTGCACCAGCTCCTCTACTCAGTATGGGATTATTTGCCAATTCTGAAGCTTTCGTTGTTGCACTAGCTGTTGCAACATTACTTAATCCAAAAAAGTTCCATTGCGCCAAAGCTACAGGCATCTCTACCACATTTACGGTTTGCTGAACGCTTGTTGCCTCATTGTAATTGGTATCCCCAACTTGCGATACAGTAACGATAGTACTTCCACTATTATTACCAGTAAGCGTTGCACCAGAAATGCTTGCCACTGCAGGAACAGAACTGTTGTAAGACAATGCTAATCCCGATGTTGTCGTGGCATAAGTCACCAGATTCACTGTTCCGCCAACGTTGACAGTTGGCACAGTGTTGAATGTAATGGTTTGGTTAATCTTTGTTATATCCGCTGTCAATCCTGTTGGAAAGTGAGCGATGTTGTAATTTCCACCATCTGTACCTAAGAGATTTATAGCCACAATAGTCACAGACTTGTCTAGCCCTGCATTGGCATCAGAAAAACTACCTGATACTGCAAAGGTAACTGTATCACCAGCAAAGACGCTTGTGGAACTCACGTTGGAAAATGCGGCGGTTACCGTTCCATCATACGCTTTATCCTCAGCAGTAATAGCAGTGATGGTGATATCTTTTTTAGTAATAGCCGCCTGAAGTGTTGGCTGCAAAACGGTATAATTAGCTGATGGTGAATTATAATTCCCAGTTGGCACCAACGTTTTTCCGGCACCTACATTTTTATCAGGAAATGCCCACGTCACAGTACCTGACACAGAAAAAGAATCTCCGTTTACCAATCCCGAATAGACAGGCATATCTGTTACAACGACGGAAGTAGTCTGATCATAGACTTTATCTTGCGCTGCCAAACCGGTAATTGATAATTGCTTCTTGCTAATGGTCAAGGCCTTGGTCACATCCGCGGCTTCGTTATAATTAGTATTACCCACCTGATGTGCTGTAATGGTAGAAGTCCCGGCACCCGTTATGGTCACCGTGTTTCCCGTAATTGTAGCTACTGCGGTATTTGAGCTTGTATAAGTCACCGCTAAGCCAGATGATGCTGTTGCAGACAAAGTATAATCTGCGTCGCCATATGCTTTTGTTTGTGTAGCAGCCAATCCGGAAATAGTCTGAGTACCTTTTTCAATCGTAAAAGAAATAGCTGTTGGCGTACTGGTGCTAGCGTCCTTGGTAGCGGTAACATTCGTGGTGAAAGATCCTGCAGTAGTTGGCGTTCCTGTAATGGCTCCTGTTGCGGTGTTCAAACTCAAACCCGAAGGCAGACTATGACCTGCAACGATCGCATAACTATCCGGCACATTGGTCGCAATGATGTTTTGTGAAAAACTGACATTGACAGTACCTGTAAAAGAAGACGCAGTCACCACTGGTGTACTGTTAGCTGTTGTAGTAACCGTTTGTGTGCCCGACCACGCAGAATATCCGCCAGCATTCTTGATACGTATCCTGTAATAATAAGTTGTATTGCCTGTTAATGAGCCTTGCGTAAAATGAGTCGTTGCTACTGTTTCATCATTATAAATGGGTGAAGAAAAATCAATATTGTCATCTATCTGCAAATGATAGGTATAGGCTACAGAACCCTGCCCGGTGGGCGCTGTCCAGTTGGCTCTGAAAGAAGTTTCCTGGATATTGTCTGCTACTGAAGGCGTTGGCGCCAAAGACACTGTTGCAAAACTAGGATAACCCGTTGTATGGGAATAGCTTGTTTGTGGTGATGAACAGCTGTTGATTGCATACGCTCTGTAATAGTACAGTGTATTGGCAGCTAAACCTGATAAAGTTTTAGAAAATGGATAAGGCACTGCAGAAACTGCAAGCCCTGTTGTATTAGAAGTAACTACACCTGTAAGATCAGAAGCTGTACTATAATTAAAGCCTACTTCTTTGACAGTAGCACCACCAATAGCAGTAACGGTACCAGATAGATCAGCGCCTGTCGTAGCATTATTGGCAACAGAAGTGGTTGCTGAAACTGTTGGAGCGGCGCAAGCGGCTTTTGCAGTTATAGAAAAATTATCTATTCCAATCGCCTGACCGTTGGATGATCCACCAACTCCTGTTTTAGACCAGCATAAATAATATGTAGCACCATTTACAATATTTAATCCTGTAATGGCAATTGTTTTCGCAATTGAAGCTGCAGGATTAACTGCGTTTGAATTTACATCTGCGGGAAATGCCTGATCCCCAGTTGCAGCTGCAGTTGCAACATTACCTGCTGTACCGCCATGAAAAAAAGCCCAGTCGAAAGCTCTTGTCCCATTACGGTATTTTTCGTAATTAAAGGACACATCTATCGCAGACACAGTAGATCCTGTATTATTAATAAAGGCAAAAACAATATATCTTGGACTGGTAAAGTTACCACTTGTTAAAAAACCTAAAGCCCTGTCAGTAGAAGTTGCCGTTACACCGTCAGCAAAATTATACGTTCCGCCACCAGAACTTCCGGTAACTGCGCCAGTACCAGTTGTCCCAGCGGCAAGTGTAGTCACAGAAGTTCCTGTAGTCCAGTTTGGGGCCGTATTCACTCTAAAGCCGATTGGGAGTGGAGCAGCTGCAGAGTTGCCCATAGTAAAATTTTCCGTGATTGGTGTGTTAACCGCGGTGATGCTTTTTTGCCCCCAAGCAGTTCCCGCAATTAACAACATGAGGAAAAGCAGCAACTGCTTCCTGATATTTGTAGAACAATTTGTAATTAGTAATTTTATGTGCATAATTATTTATTTAAGAATATAATGAGCGCAAAAATAGTTTTTTATTACACATATTAAAACAAGTATTTTAATAATTTATGAAATCAACAAAAAAATTAATTTGTCATTAAAATTGACCAAAAAA
>NZ_AUAA01000076.1 GCF_000428485.1 Epilithonimonas tenax DSM 16811
GAGTTAGAAACTCCGAAAAGAAAAAATCAAAAAGACTACAAGCCACAGTTTTATCAGTTCAAAAAATATCGGAAAAGAATTGAAACATTATTCTCTCAACTATGCGACCAATTTATGATTAGAAGAAATTATGCCAAAACTTTTGAAGGTTTTAAGACAAGAATTTTGGCTAAAATTACAACGCTTACTACTATTCAATTTTTGAATAAATTTGTATTTGATAGGAACATAAACAATCTAAAAATAAATCTCGTTTAATAATGCACTACGAGTATTAATTATAAAAAATATTGATTTTTTATAATTAATGTAATCCCTTCAATTTCTAACAACGAATAATAAAAAAAGATGATTTAAGAGTTATAAACAGCCTTCAGCTTTTTTATTGAGAAGGAATTTTAGAAATTGGAATTATTGCTGAAAAATTTCAAATTTTAATATTTTATCTGGTATTGAGGTAAATTTCAAGTAAGTGTTTTGTATTAATATATTTTTAACAGAATGTTTTTTGTGATGTAAGGATTAATTTCGTTAACTTGGTAATGTTATAATCACTGATTATAGAAGTTGAAAAAATTAAGAATTGCAAGAATTCGTTTTTAAAAACATTTATAATTGATCATTCATAATTTACCACCCATCATCTATGCAGGTTCAGCCTTATTCTCTATTTTCAGACTTCGATATTTATCTTTTCCGCTCGGGAAAACACACCAGACTTTACGAAAAGTTTGGCTCCCATAAAGTTGAGGTAGACGGTGTTTCCGGCGTTTATTTTGCAGTCTGGGCACCTACAGCCACAGAGGTTTCTGTGATTGGAAATTTCAACCAATGGAATTCTTTTTCACACCAACTGGCAGGCAGATGGGATCAGTCCGGTATCTGGGAAGGTTTTATCCCTGGTCTTGATTTTGGCGAAGTGTATAAATTCGGGATCAGAACCCACAAAGGCATCCTGCTGGAAAAAGCAGATCCTTATGCACTGTGTTTCGAAAATGCTTTGCAGGCAGGTTCTGTAGTTTGCACCACCTGGTATGAATGGCAGGATCAGGATTGGATGAAAAACCGTGCAGGATACAACAATCTCGACTCTGCAATGTCTGTGTACGAAATGCATCTGGGTTCTTGGATGCGAGACCCAGGAAACCCAGATAGATTTTTGAGTTACCGAGAAATTGCGGACAAACTTGTTCCGTATCTCAAAGCCATGCATTTTACCCACGTAGAATTCATGCCAGTGATGGAGTATCCTTACGACCCAAGCTGGGGTTATCAGATTACTGGTTTTTACGCTGCAACAAACAGATTTGGTTCACCTCAGGATCTGATGTACCTCATTTCCGAACTTCATAAAAATAACATCGGGGTTTTTCTGGATTGGGTTCCTTCCCATTTTCCGGGAGATGCCAACGGTTTACATTTCTTTGATGGTTCATTTTTATACGAGCACGAAGATCCAAGAAAAGGTTTTCATCCGGATTGGAAATCTTATATTTTCAATTACGGAAGGCCAGAAGTCAAATCATTCTTAATATCAAATGCTATTTTTTGGCTAGACAGATACCACGCAGACGGACTTCGTGTAGATGCAGTAACATCGATGCTTCATTTGGATTATTCCAGAAACGAAGGCGAGTGGGAACCAAATATCTACGGAACGAATGTGAATCTGGAAGCGAAACAATTCCTTCAGGATTTTAATATCGCTGTCTACGGCGAATTTCCGGATGTGCAGACCATTGCAGAAGAAAGTTCCGATTTTCCAAGGTTGACAAAACCTGTCCACGAGGACGGCATTGGTTTCGGGATGAAGTGGATGATGGGCTGGATGCACGATACTCTGGATTATTTTAAAGAAGATCCTATTGTCAGAAAATACCACCACAACAAGATCACATTCACCAGTGTGTATATGTATAATGAAAATTATATGATGCCACTATCTCACGATGAAGTGGTTCACGGAAAAAGCAGTTTGATCTACAAAATGCCCGGCGACGAATGGCAAAAGTTTGCCAATCTGCGGGCGATGTATGTTTATATGTTTACAACTCCGGGCGCAAAATTACTATTTATGGGAGACGAGATTGCCCAAACCAACGAATGGAATTTTACAACGTCCCTCGATTGGCATTTGTTGGAATATCCGATTCATAAGAATCTTCAGGAATTTGTAAGAGATCTTAATCTGCTTTACAAATCAAATCCGGCTTTGCACGAACAACAGTTTTCACCAAATGGATATGAGTGGGTCAATGCAGATGATAGAGATAACTCGATTTTTATTTATCTAAGGAAAAGCAAAGAAAACAAAGACGTTATTATGACGGTGCTGAATCTCACACCCAACAGTTTTGATTACAGAATTGGTGTAGAAAAAGACACAAAATGGGAAGTGATTCTTAATTCTGACGACAAAAAATATAGCGGAAGCGGCGTAGAAGCTATTATTGCTCAGGAATTGGACGAAGGTTGGGATCAACGAGAAAAATCGATCCTCTTAAGATTGCCGCCTTTGTCAGGTTTGGTTTTGAAACAGACCAAAATGCTTAAGCCAAAGCTTGCAACCAAGGGTGTGATTAAAAAGAAAAAATAATCTAAAAAAAAATAAAGGTCACACGGATTTGAAGATGGCAAAAACCTTGCGAACATTGTAAGATGCCGTATGACCACTAAAAAAAAACAATAGAAATCTTTTATGAAAATATTTCACCTTTCTATGGAGTGTTATCCTGTTGCAAAAGTCGGTGGACTGGCAGATGTAGTAGGAGCTTTACCAAAATATCAGAACCAGATGGGTTTGGAGGCCAGCGTGATCATGCCTTGGTACAACAAGCCTTTTTTTTATAACCACGAGTTCGAAGTGGTGTTTGATGGCTTTATTCATCAGTCTTTTCATATGTATCAGGTTCAGATTTTCAAGGAGAAAACCAATGTTCTCGGTTTTGACCTGTATCTTGTTAAAATACCAGGACTTTTGGACCGGGAAAGCGTCTATGGATATTGGGATGAGAGCCAGCAGTTTATCGCTTTTCAGCACGGTGTTTTGCATTGGCTGAGTGCGATGCAGATCCGTCCGGACGTTTTCCACTGCCACGATTATCATACAGGCTTGGTTCCTTTTATGATCGATCACTGCTATGAATTTAGTTTTCTGAAAGGTGTAAAAACCATTGGAACCATTCATAATGGAGAATACCAGGGTAGCATGGATTGGAAAATGTCCAGTTTTCTGCCACACTTCGATGGTTGGAAATCCGGACTTCTAGACTGGAGCGGAAGAATCAATCCAATGGCTGCGATGATCAAAAGTTGTACTGCCTTCAACGCAGTGTCCGCAGGCTATTTGCAGGAATTATTTTACAGTTTTCAGGGTCTGGAACCATTGATGAATCTGGAAAGGAAGAAAGCCTTTGGGATCATCAACGGTATAGATACCGAAGTTTGGAATCCTGAAACTGATGATATGCTCAAATTTAATTATAATAAAGATTACGCAGAAGAAGGCAAATGGGAAAACAAAAAAGTGATCTGTGCAGAATATGGGCTTAATCCCAATCTGCCACTTTTTGGATTTATCGGGCGTTTTGCAGGTGAAAAAGGAGCTGATCTTTTACCGGAAATTATAGAAAGAAGCATTAAAGAAACCAATGGTGCACTGAATATCATTGTTCTAGGTTCTGGAAATCAAGCGATTGAGAATAAGCTCAAAGAGTTACAATATCAATATAATATCAATCTGGCGATAGATCTAGGTTATAAAGAATATCTCTCTCATCAGATCTATGCTTCTTCAGATTTTCTGCTGATGCCAAGCCGGGTAGAACCTTGCGGACTCAATCAGATGTATGCCATGAGATATGGCACGATCCCAATTGTGCGTTACACCGGCGGTTTGCGAGACACAGTACAGGATATCTCGTCCGGCGGCAGTGGACTTAACTTTACGAATGCGGGTGCGGAAGATGCTGTTCATGCCACGAGAAGAGCCTTGCATATTTACAGTCAAAAAGAGTTGATGAAAGGATTGCTCTTTAATAATATGTCATTTGATTTCTCTTGGGAAAAATCAGCCAAAAATTATCTTGATCTTTATAATTATTAAGAAAATTCTATTCACATTGGCTTAATATTGGTAAACAATTATTAACTTTAACCCGTAGTGCATTATAAAAAAGGTTACTCATAATACGAAAATTTCGTATATTGTATTGACTATCAATCTAATACGTTATGAATAACCTAGATGCAATTTACGATTTTATTTTAAAGGAATTAAGAAAATTAACCATCAAAGAAAATTTTTATTTCAAACCAATTAAACCAAAATTATCTGATTTAGAGCTCATTGCAATAAATATTTCTGCGGAATATTTATCGATAGATTCAGAATATCAGTTGTTTAGATA
>NZ_AUAA01000077.1 GCF_000428485.1 Epilithonimonas tenax DSM 16811
TCTGTTTAATTTTTTGCATACGTAGAGGTTTATTTGCCATAATGCTAGCTTTTATTCTTGTGGAATTTAAACTAGCAATTAATTTGTTTACTTGAACCTCAGTGGTGTACTTTGTGTCGGAATGTCACACTTTTTTAATGAGTCATTAAAAAATATAATTCGCGATTTTTTCTTAAATAATGCATTTAAGTGGTGCACTTTGTCTCGGAATAAGTGGTGCACTTTGCCTCGGAATGGTGGTGTAGTTTACAGCGGAATATTCAGTCAAAATCTGTCTAATTAAAACAGCAGTTTTAAGCTTGTTTTTAACAGCAGTTTTTAAAAGATTTTCATATTCCTTTTCTGTAAATCTTATGGAAATTTTTTTGGAATAATGATTTGCAGTTTTCTTTTTCAAACCACCTTTTCGACCAATTTCAGAATAGAATGTTTTTCTTTTTTCAGCATTTAATTTCTGCTCTTGTTGTCGTGTTGCATCTCGTATAAATGCATTTAAAAAATCTTCATTCATTTGTTTTATTTTCAGTTTTTTCTAATGATTCTGACGAGAGGAAGAATCCAAAAATGATAGAAAGAAAAATAAGCAATGCTTATTGTCGGCTCTATAGTACTTTTTGCACGAGCATCCCACCATATCTTGCCTGTATTTATTTTACTCACCTTCTCTTGTATTTCCTTTGCCATTCATTTGATGGATTTTTGTGAATTAACCAATCATTTAAGTCTTTGAAACCCGAATACAAAACCCGACAATCTTCTTCGTTGTGAGTTTCATTTTTAATCATTTCAACTGCTCTGTTTCCTGCTTCATCGTTATCGAGATAAAGCTTGACATTTTTATAATTGGTGGACAAATTCTTAACACTGGAAATCATCGACACAGAATTTAAAATCAGGAAATCTGAGGACTTATCCTCCAACGATTTTTCAATATTCTTAAATGAAAGAAAATCAAAAAAGCCTTCAAAAACATTCAAGTTTTCTGAACCATTTTTTATTGTAGAAATATCCTTTTTGCCCAAACAAATTTTGGAGTATTTATTACGAATTTCGTAACCTCCAGAATCGTTTTTAAATCCAATTCCGAAGTAATTTTTATCATTTATCCGATAACTAATTTCCTTTAAGAAACCAATTTGCTCGTCTACTCTTCTTGTTACTAAATATTCTATCAAGGCGGGATGCTGAATCTCTGACACTTCAATAATTTCATAAGCTTTAGATACATTCTCAAATTTCTGACCTTGAAAATTTTGATTTTGAAAAGAAGAAAAATTGTTTTTATCTGCCCATTGTAAAACTTCTTTTACTGAAAAACTAAAATATTTTTTCATAAAATCAACATTGTTTCCTCCAATTCCTTCGGAAAACAAATACCAAAAGTTTAGATTTTTATTAAGTTTAAAAGAGGCATATTTTTCTGTTCCAAAAGGACTGAGATACCACGCTTCTTTTTCCGTTTGTTTTGTTGGAAGGTGTCCCCGATTTTGGAGGAATTCTTCCAACGGTATATTATTAAGTTGGGTGCAATTCATATGGTAAATTTTTCGAATATTATAATTGTTGTATTTTGGAAAAATGTTGAGAGAAACGATTTTATATAATTGAATTTCAAAATCTTAAGTCCTCAACAAAAGGTCAACACTTCAACAAACTTTAGTTTTTAAACTCAACAAACCTTCAACAAAAGTTAGATTCAAAAGTTTGTTGAGCAATTTGTATAGAAGTAAGTAATTGATTTTAAATCTATTACAAACTAACTCAACATTTCATCATATTTATGAAGAATAAAATCTTTTTTTATGTTGAAAAATCGACCCACAGAATTATTCTGATAGAATGTTCCTGCAAAATCAATATCATATCTGATATATGTCAAACCATTGTTCTGCGGATTTAGTTTCCAAGTTTCTTTTAAAATATTTCGAATGTCGTTTCTTGTCCAATATGATTGCCTAAACATCCTGTTCATCATATTTAGAATATCTTGCGGAACAATATTGATTTCTTTGTTATCGTTGCTTTCAAAAAATTCATACAGCAGCTCAATCATTTTAGACTCTAACTTGTTATTACTTTTGAAAACAAGCTTTTGAAGTGCCTTTGTCCTAATTTCATCTGCCGAAAACCACATTCTCGTTTTCTTCTCGGTTGAAAAAGGTCTTTCGATTAAAAACCTTAAAAAAAACGGTATTTCTGTAATGAGATTTTTTAGAAACTCTGTATCTTCAACTTCTATAGTATTAACTTTCAAAACCCAAAACCTGATTTCTTCTTCATCGATTTGAATGAAACTTTCCTCGTTATTTGAGCACAAAATAAATTTGGCAAAAAAATCAATTTCTTCTCTATCCTTTCCTTTAGATTCCAGCTTGTCCTTGTTTGTTGTTGAAAGATATTTTAGTCGTTCTGTTATTTCCTTTTTATCAAAAAACACCTCATCGATTGCAACTAGTAGCATTGCTGCCCAATCGCTGTTAAATTGGCTTCCGAAAGAATCTCCTTTGATATAAGTCATATTTAATCCGAAAATTTCTTTCAACCATTTGATAAAAGTTGATTTACCGGTAGACCTATCTTTACTTACCAAACAGAGAATTGGTAGTGTTTGAATTGGATATTGCAAAAGAATTTTTAAATAATCCAAACCCAATTCCATTTGTTCCGCAAAAATATGTTTGACAAAATTCAGAGAAAAGGGAATTTCATTTTTGAAATTTGTATTTTCAGATGACGGTAAAAATGGGATTTTATTATAAAGATTATAGAAGCCTTGAACAATTTGTTGATAATTTATATGCTCTGGAATACAACAAAATCCATCAAATTTAGGAACCAATGAAAGGAAAGATTTGCCGTGATCGCTAATGATGGTTTCGCGATTCCAACGAACCAAAACCGCGGTGGTATCTCCTGAAATCAATGGTTTTTCTATAATTTTGTAATAAGTAGTTCCGACTCGGATATAGGGAGAATTCTGGTTCATATTATTTTCCCTTTTTTCCAGTTTGTATAAGCTCAATATCACTTTTTTTGTAACGTTTACGTCCACCAAAAGGATGAGAAATGATGTAGCCTGTTTTTTCCCAGTTCCATAAGGTTGATGAGTCTATATTGAGAAGCGTGAGAGTATTTTTCCGACTGAGAAATTCTTCCGATTCCTCAGTCTTGATTTCTATATTAGAAGTTCCAGAAACTTCTTTTAGTAAATCGTGTAAATCTTTTAAGTTGACTGTAATACTAACATTTGCCCCAGAATGCAATAGTTCTAGATAATTCATAATTGTTTTTGTTTGTGTTAGACAATATTTTAAATTTTGATTCAATTGAATCTGGGGCAAATGAAAGGAGAGATTTTTTAGAGATTTGATTTTTTTTATCATTTTTCAATCACTTTTTAATCGTTGGGAATAAAAAGAAATTTCCATATCTCACCTGAATTTTTGAAAAAAAAAAGACAATTTCACTTGTTGAAATTGTCGTTATAACTTTAACCTTTTTGATTTCTAACTAATCAATTTTAAAATTTTCTAAATATTCTTCAATATTTCTTATGCATTTAATTTTAAACTTTTTTGAGGGTTTTCGAAAATATAATCTGGTCTGAATTGTATTTTGACTTACTGTAGGCTTTTCCAGCGCTTTAAACATATTTTGTAAATTTGGTGCAAATTCATTTAGATTTGTAAAACCAAAATGATTTACCATATTATAGCCAAAATTGATTAAATCATCGCTACTTAATTCTCTAGTTTTAATCAAGGCTTCAAAAGAAGTTATAGATTTTTTTGAGGAATATATTTCTATATAATCCTCTAATTTCTTAAGTTCGTCGGATGTTGCATATGGTTCCATTGTTATTTTCGTATAGGCTAAAAAACAATTTAACATCTTTTTTTCGCTTTGCAATAAAGATAATTTTTGTTTTTCAATAATATCATCCACCATTATTTCAGATGTTATTAATTCGCTAGTATTACTTTCCGCCTCATTCGGTGTTGACAATTCGTGCTCTAAGACATAATTATCATCTGATGATTCTATGAAATTTGGATATGCAAATAAAAATTCCAGTATAAGTTAAGCTACATTTTGATAAATTTTGTTTTGATTATTAAACTCTTCAATAGTTTTGTATTTCAGTGTACTGTGACGTCTTTTTTTATTGTACCAAATTTCGATGTATTCAAAAATTTCCAGCTCCATTTTTTCTTTTGTAATGAGCTTGTTGCCATAAATGAGTTCCGTCTTTAATGAT
>NZ_AUAA01000078.1 GCF_000428485.1 Epilithonimonas tenax DSM 16811
TTCGGTGCAAACAGAATGCTCCCCTACCAGATGTACTTTAAAGTACAAATCCATAGCTTCGGTAATATGCTTATGCCCGATTATTATCCATGCCGGACCGCTCGACTAGTGAGCTGTTACGCACTCTTTAAATGAATGGCTGCTTCCAAGCCAACATCCTAGCTGTCAATGCAGTCCAACCGCGTTATTTCAACTTAGCATATATTTTGGGACCTTAGCTGTTGGTCTGGGTTCTTTCCCTCTCGGACACGGACCTTAGCACCCGCGCCCTCACTGCTGAGAAACATTTATTAGCATTCGGAGTTTGTCAGGAATTGGTAGGATTTGACTCCCCCGCATCCAATCAGTAGCTCTACCTCTAATAAACTTGTCTCAACGCTGCACCTAAATGCATTTCGGGGAGTACGAGCTATCTCCCAGTTTGATTGGCCTTTCACCCCTACCCACAGGTCATCCGAAGACTTTTCAACGTCAACCGGTTCGGTCCTCCACTTTGTGTTACCAAAGCTTCAACCTGCCCATGGGTAGATCACAAGGTTTCGCGTCTAATCCTACTAACTATGCGCCCTATTCAGACTCGCTTTCGCTCCGGCTCCGGACCTTAAGTCCTTAACCTCGCTAGTAAAATTAACTCGTAGGCTCATTATGCAAAAGGCACGCCGTCACCCAACTTGTGGGCTCCGACCGCTTGTAGGCGTACGGTTTCAGGTTCTATTTCACCCTTCTATTCGAAGTGCTTTTCACCTTTCCTTCACAGTACTAGTTCACTATCGGTCTTTCAGGAGTATTTAGCCTTGGAGGATGGTCCCCCCATATTCAGACAGGATTTCACGTGTCCCGCCCTACTCATTTATCATCCAAATATGCCTTTCATATACCGGGCTATCACCGTCTATGGCTGTTCTTTCCAGAACATTCTATTAAACATATAAAGACTTTTGGGCTAATCCGCTTTCGCTCGCCGCTACTTACGGAATCTCTTCGATTTCTTTTCCTCAGGGTACTTAGATGTTTCAGTTCTCCTGGTTTGCTCCTCTTGCGAGGTAATACATCTTCAATGTATTGGGTTGCCCCATTCGGACATCTCGGGATCAATTCGTGTGTGCCAATCCCCCGAGCTTTTCGCAGCTTACCACGTCCTTCGTCGCCTCTGAAAGCCTAGGCATCCGCCATACGCCCTTAACGATTTCTTTCCTAATTATTAATTAGTTCAGTATTTTTTTGCTTAGCATTAATGCTAAACGGTATTTTTATAAACTCAAGTGCTCAATTGCACTCGGTTTTCTCTTTGTGATGTTCTTATCGTTAATGTCAATGATCTTTTTTCTTCTTACTCAACTGATGAACAGATATTGTTTTTGGCTCTATCCGTAACTTTTAAATCAATCTCGTAAAACAGTTATATATAAGAGTATCGATCTCTTTACACTCAATAATGATTTCATTATGATAGTGCAGGACCCAATCGTCCATAAATAGTGTCTTTCGTAAATGTATAATCTTCTATGCTTGTTACATCTCTGTAACTCTGTGGAGAATAAGGGAGTCGAACCCTTGACCTCCTGCGTGCAAGGCAGGCGCTCTAGCCAGCTGAGCTAATTCCCCCTGTAGTCAAGATGTTAGATGTTAGTCATTAGATATTAGTTTTTAACTAAACTCTAAATTCTAGTTTCTAACCTCTATTTCAATTAGTAGTCTCGGGCAGGCTCGAACTGCCGACCTCTACATTATCAGTGTAGCGCTCTAACCAGCTGAGCTACGAGACTTTATTGTTTTTAGTTGTCGGTTGCTAGTTGATAGTAGTTAGCGAACTAACTTCTAATATCTAACCTCTAACTTCTTAAACTAAAAATCTCTAATCCCTGATACTAATCTTTAGGGGTATATTGTTATATAAGCAACCGAAGTAAAACCAAAGCTTTTTTAAGTATAAAGCACTTTAATTTTGTTTATCGTCTTTAAGACGCTCTAAAATGAGATGTTCCAGCCGCACCTTCCGGTACGGCTACCTTGTTACGACTTAGCCCTAGTTACCTGTTTTACCCTAGGCAGCTCCTTTTACGGTCACCGACTTCAGGTACCCCAGACTTCCATGGCTTGACGGGCGGTGTGTACAAGGCCCGGGAACGTATTCACCGCGCCATGGCTGATGCGCGATTACTAGCGATTCCAGCTTCATAGAGTCGAGTTGCAGACTCCAATCCGAACTGAGACCAGCTTTCGAGATTCGCATCCAGTCACCTGGTAGCTGCCCTCTGTACTGGCCATTGTAGCACGTGTGTGGCCCAAGACGTAAGGGCCGTGATGATTTGACGTCATCCCCACCTTCCTCTCTACTTGCGTAGGCAGTCTCACTAGAGTCCTCAACTGAATGTTAGCAACTAGTGACAGGGGTTGCGCTCGTTGCAGGACTTAACCTAACACCTCACGGCACGAGCTGACGACAACCATGCAGCACCTTGAAAAATGTCCGAAGAAGGATCTATTTCTAAACCTGTCATTTCCCATTTAAGTCTTGGTAAGGTTCCTCGCGTATCATCGAATTAAACCACATGCTCCACCGCTTGTGCGGGCCCCCGTCAATTCCTTTGAGTTTCATTCTTGCGAACGTACTCCCCAGGTGGCTAACTTATCACTTTCGCTTAGTCTCTGAATCCGAAAACCCAAAAACGAGTTAGCATCGTTTACGGCGTGGACTACCAGGGTATCTAATCCTGTTCGCTCCCCACGCTTTCGTCCATCAGCGTCAGTTAAGACTTGGTAACCTGCCTTCGCAATTGGTGTTCTAAGTAATATCTATGCATTTCACCGCTACACTACTTATTCCAGCTACCTCAATCTCACTCAAGACTCGCAGTATCAATGGCAGTTTCATAGTTAAGCTATGAGATTTCACCACTGACTTACGAATCCGCCTACGGACCCTTTAAACCCAATAAATCCGGATAACGCTTGCACCCTCCGTATTACCGCGGCTGCTGGCACGGAGTTAGCCGGTGCTTATTCATACTGTACCTTCAGCTACTTACACGTAAGTAGGTTTATCCCAGTATAAAAGAAGTTTACAACCCATAGGGCCTTAGTCCTTCACGCGGGATGGCTGGATCAGGCTCTCACCCATTGTCCAATATTCCTCACTGCTGCCTCCCGTAGGAGTCTGGTCCGTGTCTCAGTACCAGTGTGGGGGATCACCCTCTCAGGCCCCCTAAAGATCATCGTCTTGGTGAGCCGTTACCTCACCAACTAACTAATCTTGCGCGTGCCCATCTCTATCCACCGGAGTT
Source organism: Epilithonimonas tenax DSM 16811 (assembly GCF_000428485.1). GTDB lineage: Bacteria > Bacteroidota > Bacteroidia > Flavobacteriales > Weeksellaceae > Epilithonimonas > Epilithonimonas tenax. The sequence continues at coordinate 3,285 of NZ_AUAA01000078.1, forward strand.
TTCAATATCCTGCGATGCCGCAAAATATATTATGGGGTATTAATCTTCCTTTCGAAAGGCTATCCCCCAGATAAAGGCAGGTTGCACACGTGTTCCGCACCCGTACGCCGCTCTCTCTGTTCCGAAAAACAAATACCGCTCGGCTTGCATGTGTTAGGCCTCCCGCTAGCGTTCATCCTGAGCCAGGATCAAACTCTCCATTGTATGTTTGTTCGTCCTTATACTCAAACTCAATCTAAAATTGACGCTTTGGTTTTTCTTACTTGGTTGTTATATGTTATGTCAATGAACTAAATTCTGTTCGCATATTCAGGAAGCTTGATCTGTCATTGTTCCCGATTTGCGAGTGCAAAAGTATAAAGTTTTTTCCAAACTACCAAAACTTTTTTAAAGTTTTTTATCATAACCCGAAAGTCATCTTGGTACATCAGTCAACTTATCTTATTCGATACCCAATCTCTCGATTTGGGTCTGCAAAGATATGTTTTCCTTTTTTAACCCGCAAGACTTTTTTTTCAATTATTTAATACCTTATTACAAGTCTTAAATCATCTCAATCAATT
>NZ_AUAA01000079.1 GCF_000428485.1 Epilithonimonas tenax DSM 16811
GTCCCACACCCAATAAAAAATACTGTCGCAAAAGTCAATATGTAATATGTCAATTTGTTTCTCATTGGGTCGTCTTTTAAGCTGACGCATAACGTCTCGCGGCTTGCAGAAGTGGCGAATTTCGTGACCGAGATTTTTCGGCTAAGATAGAATTTCTTGCGAAGGATAAACTTGAATTTACCACATATTTCGCCATTTTTGCAAACCGCTGTTAGCAGAAGTCTCTTTATTTAAATTCAACGTTAATTATAAAATAATGCGGAATTTTAAATTGTTCTCCCAGTTTTTCAGGTTCAATATTTGATTGTGCAACTTCACAATATGAACCCGAACCATCTTTGTGAATTGTTGGTGTTATAATTGCAAAAACTGCATTCTTTTTGTTAATATCTAAATTTAATTCTGATTTACTTCCGAAAAAATCTTTTAAAGCATATTTTTCAGAATCTTCGAATAATTTAAAGAATGATTTTTTACTTCCGAATTTTTGTCCTCTAATATATGCTTTTAGTTTTCCATCGGTCATTTTAAAAAAGAATTTTAAGGATTCTTTGTCTGAACTAATTTTAAAATAATCACTTTCAGAACCATCAAATAATATTGAAGTATTTTTTAATTTTCCACTTTTATATTCATCTATGCTTATCGTGATAAATTTTCCATTTATTTTTTCACTTTCAAAATTCAATTTTTCAATGTAAATATTTTCAAAATCAATGATGTCTTGAATTTCGGGATTTTCACTTCCATAGTTATTAGTCATTTTGACTGTGTTTTGAGCAAAAGCAATATTAGATATTACTAAAAATGTCAATAATACTTTGATTTTTGTTTTCATACTTTGAATTTTTATTTAGTTTCTGATTTTTTTGAGATTTCTGCTAACGTCCGGCAGCTTGGCGAAGGAGCGGATTTAAAAGACAAAACTTTCAACTTTGCACCAACGTAGCAAAACCATTTTTTCTTTTACTAAATTACGAAAAACTGCAAAAGAAAAATGGTTTTTGCGGATTAAATACACAAATGTTCAACCTTGCACGAAACCCGCTCTTTTGCCAAACTGCTTGTTGGCAGAAGTTTATTGTCCTCCCAATAGTTTTAAAACAGATAAGGCATTTTCATTTCTCAAACTTATGGCAGAAAATTCTATTAGGCTCAAATAGGTTTTCAAGTGGTAATTTGCATATGCACTTTCCGTTCTTTTTGAGTTTAATAATTCTATCAAAAATATCATTGAGTTTTTGTCGCTAAACCTTGAAAATTTATCAAAAAATGATTTGGTATTTTTTTCGGTTAATCTACCGTCAGATATTAAATTCGCAATAGTTTTAATGGCATATCGGTTTCCTAAAATTGCTGAAAATTCAAGATTTTCTATTGACTCTTCTTCATTTCCTTTTAAGCTATAAATTTGCGACAATAATAGATATGGATTGGAATAGTTTTCATCATATTCAATCGCTTTTTCACAGTCAGTAATCGCATCGTCAAATCTGTTTAAATTCTTCAAAGCATTTCCTCTGTTGTTATGAATCCTTTTAAAAGGAACTCCAATTAAAACTCCTCCGTCTAATCCTTCTAAATCTTCTTTACCTTTATTTTTGAGATGATTTTTAAGTTGTAAAGCATAAGTATAAAATTCTACTGCTTTTTCATTATTGTTCAAGTTCAAATAACAAAAGCCGATTTGATGATACAAAGCATAAACATTCTCGTCATAAACATTCAATTCAATAGCAACTTCATAATCTTCAATCGCTTTTTTGTATTCTCTTTTTTCTTCTAAACAATTTGCTCTAAATGCAAAATATTCCCATTTTTCGGTACTTCCTGATTTTAAGCAAGTATCAATATTTTTTAAAGCATTAGCTATATCATTGTGTAAATACGAAGTTGTTGCTACCTGAAATAGTTTTTCATTTTCGTTAATTTTTTTTTCTCCAAAAAATATTGAGTTAAAGATAGATTTTTTTGACTTTGACAGTTTGTTTCTTGTTCTGCCAAACGCTTTCGTAAAAATTTCCATTCTGTTGTCTTTTATGTCTGTGTATTAGCAGATTTTTTTTTTAGTTTAGATTCGGGTCATCTGTTTTAAAGTACGATTCTGCATTCCAAGTATCATATCCTGATTCTTGGATTTCTTCAAAATTGAATTGTGTTTCACTGACAAAAATGACTTTATTCTTAAACTTAATTTCTACCGTTTCAGGAAAAACCATTGTAATAATGCCATTACTCATATTCCAAGTTCCGATTTCTTCTAATTCTATATTTCCACTTGGGTACACATAATATTTGACTTTTCCGTTGCTCATAAATGTGAATTTTGGATGTACGGCATTTCCTGTTCCGTTATTCCATTCAGTTCCCCAAGTTCCTATTATTTCTGAACTTGAACTGTTACCTCCTTCATCATCATTAGAGCAAGAAGTTAAAAATGTAACTAATGTTGTAAAAGCAAAAATTAATGTAAAAATCTTTTTCATTGTTAAATATGTGTTTTGTTTATTTACCTACTTTCAGAAATTTTAAAGTCGCTGTTTCAGTTTGTCCGACTTTGTTTTTAAACAGCATTGAAAATACTCAACAATCCTTTATTCATCATAGTTTGATATTCTTTTTCTGATGAATGAATTGAAACACCATTGTTGTTTTGGTACATTACTAACATATCTTCTCCATTGAAATCGTCATTTTTGTCGTCATATACTGCTTCCAAAGAACCCATCATTGAGGTTTTTACTTCGATATTCAATCCATTAACGATAAGAGCGTGATATTGTCTTTTTGTAATATCCATATGATTATATTCGCTGTAATTTGGACTTTTAAACATTGCAGTTATAGTATTTCCAACTTCTCGCGAGCCAAGTGCAATGTAAACATTGTCTAACAAATTTAAAAAGTTTGCTTTACTAGTATTATTAATATTTTGCTTTATTGTATTGAAAGTATCTACAAATTCATTTAGCAAAAAAATTTCTTTAACCTTTCCCAAATTGTCAAATTCATAAAAACCAATTGGTTTATAATACATTCCACTTTGGTCTTGAAAAAAGACTTCTAGATTTATATTTCCTGCTCTCGCTTTTTGTAATCTAAAGGGAATACCGTCCTCATCAATAGCGTTTCTGTCATTGCTTGATGTTTTTAATTTTTCAACGTTTTCAATAGTTTCGTTGGAAAATAGAACTTTAACAAATGTTTTTAAAATGTCTTCCATATATTTTGTGTTTATTATTTTATTTCTTTTTCGACCATAAAGACGAAAGTTACATTTTGCTCTTTTAACCATAAAGTGATTATGCCAAACCTTCCCATTGCATCTCTATTTAAACGAACTCCAAATTGGCTGTAATCTGTTTTCCATACATTTAGTTCATCATTAATTTCTAAACCTTCAATGGTTGTATGCGCAAAAGTCAAATCGATTACTCTTGATGGTAGATTTTTTAACAAGAAAATTTCTTCTGCTTCATCATAAATACTTATCCTTGTAATTTCGTTTTTTTGCGCATCTAAACGAATATACATTATCCAAGTTGAAGTTCCGTTTATGTCATTTGGCTGGAGACATTTAAGTTTTACTTTAAGATTTTCAATATTCATAGTTTTTTTTTAATTTTTTATTTAAAACGATATTTTTGTTAAAATTTCTGCCAACGTTTTGCGGCTTGGCGATGGCGGGAAAACCGAAGCCGAAAACTTCAACTAAACTACAAAATAAAATACAAGCACAAAACCTGAATTTAGCA
>NZ_AUAA01000080.1 GCF_000428485.1 Epilithonimonas tenax DSM 16811
TGATTTTGAATAATTTCCCAAGTAAATTTGCTCATTTTTAGTTGTAATTTCCGTTTGTTTTCTCTCTCGCTCGTAGCCTGACCGCTAACGTTTTGGGGCTTTGCGTTCGGGCGGGAAATCGAAGCACAAAAGCCGATATTATTAGTAATGTTTAATTGAAAAACTACTGTTGAATTTTGCACTTCAGCCCGCCTGACGCAAAACCCTTGTTAGCGGTAGTTTTTTATTATTTCTTCGACTTTACTAAATATTTTCCATTCGTTTTTTTCAGCATTTTTAATTTCGTACTTTTCTAACTCAATTGTATATGTTGTTGTTTCTTTTTTATTAGTTACTGTATTTAATTTACTTAATTCAAGTGTTTTTGTATTGTAATTATACGATAAATTATATTCTTTAATAGACTGTTTTATATCATCAAATCCACTACTTGACACATTCCCCAATTTGTCAATATATAAATTTTGATTTGTTCCAATACACATAAATCTATCATCTTCCCAACGGAAAATTCTTGTTAAGCTACCTGATGTTGGGTTTGCTTTATTTATAAGCCTAAATGCTCCGTTTTTAATTTGAACTTCATATTCTTCATCATAATATCCGCCCTCGTTAATTGAAAGTATATTGTCGTTAACTTCTTTTATTTCATAATTATTTTGTATCGAATTATAGAAAAGCACGTACAATGAATAGTAATTGTAGTTTTTCATTCCCTTTTCGTGATTAGGGGTGTTGTAACGAATGACTTGATTTATTTTCGATGCATTGACAGCTCTTGTTATGAGTACAATATCCTCAAAATCGTCTTTATTCAAATCTCCTTTTGCCAAAGAAATTTCTTCCCAACCATTTAATAATTCGGTATGATTTCTTACTGTGTTGTTTTTTATTTTAGGATAAACAGTACATATTCTATCGTTCTTCGTGTCATAGCTTTCTTCTTGAAGACTTTTATATTTTTCAAGTAATGAACAAACCGAATCTATCAAAATTCTATTTTCTGGATATTGTTTATTCCTGCTCCAAGCACGCAGTAATTTTGCTTTGTATAAATAATTGTCAGCATAGTCGGGAAATTTTTCAATAGCATCGTTGTACGCATTTAAACCATTTGTGAATAGTTCCTCACTATATACTTCTTCTTGTGCTTTTAAATGCAATTGTTTTGCATACTGAAATTTGAACAAAGGTTCGTTCTGTTTAGATTGCACTGCTTGAGCAAAAAGGTTTTCCTTTAGGTCTTGAATGTCTACTCCTTGTGTAGTACATTGGCTAAGTGCATTAGCATAATTGAAAATTGCATTCGGATTATTTGGAGCTAATTCGTAGGCTTTTCTAAAATAACTTCCGCTTTGGTTTTCATCTCCCAAGTCCACAGGAATATTAGCTAAACAAGCACCTGCATTAAGATAACCCAAATATCCCTTCGGATATAATTCTATGGCTTTTTTAAAGTAAATGAGTGCATAGTCATATTCTTTTTGATTGTAAAACGTAAGTCCTACATTGTTAAGTGAGGCTTCTCTATAATGTTCATCTACGGTTGCAAGGAAAGCAAAAAGCACATTGGCTTGTTGGAAAGAACCTGCACGAAAAAATTTTTTGGCTTCTTCAAAAAACAAGTCAAGCTCTTTTTTAGAGAAATTTTTCTTTTCGTTTTCTATTAGATACTCAATGGCTTGGCGAGTAATTTCGTTATTAAATTTTCCACCTTTATTATCGTTCCAATAATTCTTTCTTGAAATATAACTGTTTCCATCTTTGTTGCAAGTATATCCGTTCATTAAGGTTTGAAGTATGAAAAAATGTGTATAAACTGTAGAAGACTGAACAGTGTTATCACCGAGTATTTTATAACAAGGAGCAGGATATTCATTGGCTTTTCTTGTCATTTTTATATAATTTGGAATGCTGTCTTTAATAACATATTTGTCATATATATTTTTGTATTTACTTTCTTGTCCTGCTATATAATTTTCAAAATCTCCATAGAAATCGAAATACGTTTTTTGTTTTTCTTTAATTACAAGCTGTTTGTCATTTTCCAAAGATATTGGTGGAGGCGGTTCATTTTTTGATTGTGCCAACGCAAAATGAAATATACCTAAAAACAGTATATATAATAGTTTTTTCATTTTAGAGTTCTTTTCAAATGATAAATAAAGAAAAAAATAATAACCAGCACAAGCGTAAGTATTCCGATTATTATTGAGAAAAAATTGAAAAAGAATTCGCCAAACTCTTTACTATCGCCGACACATTGCACTTCATAGCCCCATATATCAAGACAATCAATACCATAGCAATTAAGACAGGCCAAATATTCGGGGACAACTATCCCTAGATAAAGCAAAAGAAAAAGAGTGTAAAATATTAGCAAAATAATGCTGATTACTTTGAGTATTTTTAGTTTTTTATTTGTCGTCATTCATTTTCTGTGTTTTCATCTTGGGACGAGTGGTGTTGTAAAATTACCGCTAACGTTCCGCCGCTTCTCGTCAGTTGCGAACTTCGGAACGAATTATTTTCTGTTAAAGATAAAAATTCTTGCGAAACGTGAACGTGTACTTACCACAAAATTCGCAATTGCGAGAAACGGCTGTTAGCTGTTCGTGCCTTATTTATATTTTTTTGCGTCATTTAAGATTTGGAAAAATATTTCGTCATCTATAATTAATTCATTTACAATTTTTTTCGGCACTTTTATTTTTCCGATACGCTTTGAATTTCTGATTATGCTAATTTCACTTTCAGTTTTAAAAGAAGAAATTATATTTTCTATATCCTCGTAATTCTTTACCAATTTTTCATTTAATATTCTGGCGACTCCTATCCATTTACCTTTTTGATTATTCATTATCACATAATCTCTGAGATATATGTTTCCATCTTTCCATCTAAAACCAACTATGTTAAAATACTTTGAAATTGCTGAACCTGTATATTCATATTTTATATAAAATGTATCGTGTTTTGCGGATACAAAATACGAATCAATTGACATTGCTTCAGGAAAAATAAAATCATAATAATAGATTTTATTTCCAGAATTGACTTCTATTTTTTTTGAGTCCAAATTACGAATGTGAATTTGGGTAACTTTTTTTTGCGCATTGATTGAGAAGCTAACAAAAAATATAATATAAAAAAGTTCGGTTCTAAATCTCATTGATTTTCTTTATTAGCACAGTTTTCCGTGGCATGACAGCTAACGTTTTGGGGCTTTGCGATGGTGGGGAAATCGAAGCACAAATGTTCAGTTTAGCACAAATGTTTATTAGAATTCCAAATGTTCAATTTAGCAC
>NZ_AUAA01000081.1 GCF_000428485.1 Epilithonimonas tenax DSM 16811
TTAACTTTCATTCAATTTGTAAATGTTTTTGTATTTAATAGAAAAATGAATAATATTAAAATTGCATTAGTTTGATAATGCACTACGAGTTAAATAAATATTCATCTTCTGGTTGCCTTCCATCAACAGACCAAGCTATTGTTCTTCTGTGTTTTTCACCAAACAATCCTATTTTCTTTTCTCCAAAACTTTGGTAATCCAAAGAATCAACTCTATTCGGGTCAATATTTAGCCCATATTTCTCTTTCAATTCAAGTCCAAATAAATGAACTTTTGCCTTTCTTTCAAATTCTGAAATATCATACAAGCATAATTCTCTGTGCTTATGCAATAATGCTAAAATTTCATCGTATGCTTTTTTTGTTGCTTCCATTTTTAAATGATTTAATGATTTTTCCCACGCTTCTTTTTCTTAAATTTTTTCTTTCGTGCTTCGTAGCAAGTTAGGTGGTGGAAATCCCTACTGCTGGTAACACGGGTTTGGCAAAAAAGCGGGCTACGGTGGTAATCCGAACAGTTGTGCCTTGCATGTAGTTCTGTGCTTCATTGACAGTTTAGTTTTTCAAAATCCGCTTCTTCGCCAAGCCCGAAAACGTTATAAGCCATTTTCACGAGAATCAGAAAATAGACACTGTAGAATATTTTTATTAACTTGCGGGCTTTTAATAAAATTATGGAAAGAACAATTGACATCGAGAATAACCCTGAACATTTAAATGAATGGGTTTTAAAAAGCATAAATTTATTTAAAGAGACAAATTACTTAGATCAAATTCTTGAAGTTTATCCTTTTCAAATAGCTTCCCCTGTTAGACTTGAACAAAATTTAAGAAGAAGAATTATAAATGCTCATCAGTCTAGAAGAACAAATGACTTAATCCAAATTCTTAAAGGATTGACTAAATTTCCTTATGAAGACCCAATTTGGTATTTACTTAAAAACATAGAGGGTTGTGATGAAAATAATCCAGTTCAAATACAAAGAATAGCAAATTCTTTGTATTCAATGACCGCAGAAGAAACCGTAGTTCGACTTGAATCAGCACCAAAATTAAATACTCAAATGGGACCAATGTTTAATGCTTGGTTAAGGTTAAATTTTACTCTTTTACCACTAGACCTTTTTCAAGAATCAACTGCAGGAATTTGTATTCTTGATGCTTCAGAAGAAATTGGAAAACAATATATTAATGAAATTCTGAATCAAAATTTAGACAAAAGACCTGACTTAATTGCTAAAGTAAATAATCAATTAATCATTGGTGAAGCTAAATGGATTGGACAACCAGGTGGTAACCAAGAAAAACAAGTACAAGAAGTTTTAAAATTCTGTAGAAACCAAAGAGGCGATGTGATCAGAATAGGTGTTGTAGATGGTTTTCCTTGGTCATTATTTAATATTAATCATCGATTGGTAAACAATAAAGAAGCTGTCAATATTCAGGAATCAGAATATGATATTGTAAGTGCAATACTTTTGGAAGAATATTTCAATCAATTTCTTAATCAATAGAAACATATTCATAAAAATTGCACTTAACATTGTCTTTTTTAAATGTTTGTTTTATTACATCAAACGATTGGTTAGAATTATCAATTCCAATCCAATTTCTTTTTAATTGATTTGCAACTAAAAGCGTACTTCCAGAACCTGCAAAACAATCCATAATAAGAGAATCTTTATTTGAAGAATTTAAAATAATTCTTTTCAATAAATCGTGATTTTTTTGTGTCGGATAATCAACATAAGAAAGACCTTTATCTTTAAAATTCCAAACATCTTGGACTTTTTTCCCTTTATGTTCATTTGCAAAAACCATCTTTCTTGGATTTCCATTTTCAGACCATTCTATTAAACCCAAATCGTCTAATCTTGTAAGCTCTTCTCTACTATATCTCCAATGTCTTCCTTTTGGTGGTAATATTCCTTTCCATTCCTTTCCAGTATCGCCATCAATTGTAATTCCAGGAGCGTGAATTGGATTTGTGGTATATCTTCCATAGACAGGATGAATTTTTGAAAAACTATCTACTTCTTCCTCTTTTGTTAACGGCTCTTTTATTTCATTCCAAATATTTTTATCTCTATTTTTTGCATAAAATAAAATCATATCTGAATAATTACCGTATGCATTTCTAGAAAAGTTTTTTGGATTACATTTTATTCTAGTAATATCATTTATAAAGTTTTCGTAACCGAAAACTTCATCCATAATTATTTTAACATAATGACCAATCTTTTTATCAATATGTAAGTAAATACTTCCATTTTCAGACATAAATTCTCTTAACAAAAAAAGTCTTTTTCTAATAAACTCCAAGAATTCACTATTAACTAATTTGTCTGAATAAGCAAGGTCGTTTTCAATATTTGAGAAATTTAAACCAGTCCCAAAAGGTGGGTCAATATAAATTAAATCAACTTTATTTTTATACTTTGGTAATAATGCTTTCAGAACATAATAATTATCACCAAAAATCATTTTATTTGACAAACTTTGATTTTCGTCATTAATTGATTGCAAATAACCTAACGGCTTATAGTTGAGTATTTCAATTTCATTTGATTTACCTTCATAGTCTAAATAACAATTACGACTTTTCTTTAAATAAAGAGTTTCGGGTTCAGAAACCATAGAATTAGTTGACAAGAAATTTTCAAATTCCTGATAAGAAACTCTATAACTTTTATTAATTTTCACAGCGTTTAACTCTTTCTTTTGTATATATTTAGAAACCGTTTGTCTAGTGATTTTTAATGTTTTAGCAACATCATCGACAGTTAAAAAATTGTTATCCATAATTCATAATTTGACACAAAGTAACATAAATTAACACAAATAAACAAGTGACATTGTAAAAAAATAAAAAACGGCTTATAACAGGCGTTTGGCAAGATTGCGAATTTTGTAGTAAATTCACATTTACATTTCGCAAGAAATTTTATCTTTAACAGAAAATAATCGGTTCCGAAGTTCGCCACATCGCCAAGCTGCAAAACGTTAGTGGCAATGCCAAGCCAAAACAAGGAACAATGAAACCTGAATTGAAAAGGATAAGAAAAGTAGAATA
>NZ_AUAA01000082.1 GCF_000428485.1 Epilithonimonas tenax DSM 16811
TGAAATACAAAACTATTGAAGAGTTTAATAATCAAAACAAAATTTATCAAAATGTAGCTTAACTTATACTGGAATTTTTATTTGCATATCCATACCTTTTTTTTTCATCGATTCCAATTTTATCAACTCCAAAAGTGCTTTTCCGTAGCTTGTACGTTGGTTGATTTTTAGCTGATTGTTTCCATTATAATTCAATTAATACAAATATACGAGAAAAATTAATCGGTGAATAATTATTAAAAAATGGCTCGCGTTTAAATTACTTGTTCTTGAAGATTACAGAATATTCAGGATCAATAAAAGTGATTATACTTCCATCTTCATTGGTGAGATATGAATATATATTATTTTTGATTCTTCTAAAATCTTATGAGCCATCATTTTTTGACCAGAAATATTAAACTCTTCTCCTCTTAAAAGTATTTTATATGTTATTATTTCCCCAGAAGCATCATTAATTTGAAGGTGACAAGATTTATCTTTATTTTCAGTAATAGTAATGTTATTATTTGCAATTTCCTCTTTGCTTCCATATTCTGAAGATATCATTGTGAATGTATTAAAAGAATATGTTCGTTGTTTTTGCGCAACTAATATATTGGTTGATAATGTAATGATTAAAATGATAATTATATTTTTCACTAGTATTGGTTTAATTTTGACTAATGTAAAAATGTATTTTCTAAAATCAAAATTATTTTAGCCTAATCTTAATCAATCGTCAACATTTTCAAACTCCAAAGATTGCCATTATAAATATCCAAATCGACTTTGGTATTAATGCCATAAACAATTCCGTTTTCTGAGAATTGCCAGAATTGAAATTCGTCATCTGGCGAAGGCGTCGGGACATCATTATAATTGGCGAGCCAAAGTGGATAATCATCAAATTCGCCTTTCAAATAATCTTTGTAAAAATGATAATAGGTATAGATGATCGGCTTTTCGCCGTAAGTTTCTTCCATGATTTTGATCCACACCTTCAGGTCAGAAACCAATTGTTCTTTTGATTTTTTTCTTGGATTTTTCTCAATATCCAAAATTGGAGGCAGATCTCCGGATTCTAACTTTGCGACGGAAAGATAGGAATTGGCCTGCATCACGGGGTCTTCGTCCGGACGATAGAAATGATAAGCACCTCTTATGAGCCCGTGGTGTTTTGCTGTTTCCCAAAAATGATCAAAATTTTTATCCAATTTTCTGTTTCCCATACTGGCGCGTAAAACCACAAATTTTAAAGGAATGGTCCGGTTTCCAATACTAAGGCTGTCCCACTGGATATCTTCTTTTCTTTGGTAATGAGAAATGTCAAAACCAAAAGTCTGATTGGAATAAAGACCAACTATCTTATCTATTCTGGCTGTTTCTTTTTCAGAATTGGTCAGGTTTTTATGTTCAACTTGTTTTCCTAAATAATAAGAAAAATAGTAATTGATCTTTTGTCTAAGATAGAATCCCGTTCCTAGTAATGCCATCAAAAGAACGATCACCAGAATCCAGCGTTTCCGAATAAAAACGTTTTTTCTTTTCTGATGAATTTTTCTTTTAGTAGCCTGATTTGCCTTCGCCATAACTGTTGCAAAAATATTGTTTTTCTGTTTTGAAAAGAAGCGGATGAATTTATTTTTAAAGAATTAAAATATCAATTAAAATTTTTTTGGCTTACTTTATGCTTATATTGTCACTTTAATTTTAAATATAAATAACGATGAAAAAACGATTCTTAACATTAGCAGCATTTGTATTGGTCACTGTTGCAATGAGTGCTCAGACGGTAAAACAGGAAGTGAAGAAAGATGCCAAAGCGGTAGGAACTGCAGTTGAAAAAGGTGCGAAAGCAACCGGAGAAGGCGTGAAAGATGGCGCACAATGGGTAGGTGATAAAACTAAGAAAGGTGCAGCAGCTACCAAAAAAGGCGTTAAGAAAGGCGCGAAATGGACCGAGAAAACCGCTAAAAAAGGAGCGAAAGCCGTCGAGAAGACCGCTGTAAAAGGCGCTGATGCTGTTTCCGATGGTTACAAAGATGTAAAGGCAGATCTTAAAAAATAACAATCAAAAAAAGACTTCACAAAATGAGGTCTTTTTTTGTAACATTTTGGCATAAATACCAACTAAATAAAAAAGATATTTGAGAAAATAAATCAAAAATTTTAAACAAAAACAAGTACTTTCGTTCAAGGAAAAATTTTAGAAAAAATGAAAAAAATGATTTTAACATTTGCACTTTCTCTTGTGATGGTTGCAAATATGGCTGCTCAGGCAATACCAACGGCTAAACAAATTATCGATAACTATGTTACCGCATTAGGTGGCAAACAAAAGTTAGAAGCGGTGAAAACACTCTCTATGAAAAATACCATCAGCGTGATGGGAATGGAAATGGAAGGAAAAACGGTGAAAAAAGATAACAAATTCAAATCCAGCCAATCTATGATGGGACAGGAAATGGTTCAGGTTTTTGATGGCGAAAAAGGCTATGCCAATCAAATGGGACAAAAAATGGAGTTCCCAGCGGATCAAGTTGCAAAACTGAAAACGTCTAAATTGATGGATGCCCTTGGAATGGATCCTGCAAAAATCAAAACAGTGGAGAAAACACAGATCGACGGAAAAGACTACTACCTGCTTTCTGGAGAAGATTCCAAATCTTATTTTGATGTAAAAAGTGGATTGCTTTTCAAAACTGAAAATGAAAAAGGGAATATGACCATTAGCAAATATGCTGACGTGGAAGGAATCAAATTTGTGGAGGAAATGTCGGTAGATGCAGCAGGACAACAAATCAGTATCAAAAATACAGAGATCAAAATCAATCAGCCAGTTTCTGATGATGAGTTCAAATTGTAAAAAGTAACATGTATTTTTAGAATGTATTAGTACTACTAAGAGCCTGTTTAAATTTTATTCAATAAATTTTTTAAAGCGGATAATTTGACCATGTTTTCTGAATTTTCCATCAGGAGTTCATAATTCCGA
>NZ_AUAA01000083.1 GCF_000428485.1 Epilithonimonas tenax DSM 16811
ATTAACTTTCATTCAATTTGTAAATGTTTTTGTATTTAATAGAAAAATGAATAATATTAAAATTGCATTAGTTTGATAATGCACTACGAGTTATATTATTCTTTTTTGATTATGGAAGAAGGTAAGACTTACTTTTGATAGAGTATTTTAGGGTTGCTCTTGAAACTATTTAATAACTATTTAGTAGTAATATTCCATTCTATTTTTTCCATTCTTTCTTTTAAGAATTTTATAGTATTCAGAACTTCGTTTTCATCAGGCAGTTGACCATACAATAAGTTGACAAAATCATTTTCGTAAGTTGGTACTAGTTCTTTTTTCCAGATATCATCAATTTTTTTGAAAAAGAGACTTTCATTTGGATGATTGCTAAGCCATTCATTATTATTACGAAAACTTTTAACGTCATCTTCAGCAACTTTTAAGAGCATTTTTGTAAAGTCTTCTGATTCGACAAATTCTATGAATTCTGGTTGTTGTAATAGTTGGTGAAGATCATATGGATGCCTGATTTTATTTTTAAGATCCTGAATAGGATTCTCTGTATATGAAAATTTGACCAAACTCATGATTTTTTCACAAATAGTTCTTGAAGGTTCAAGTACATTCATTTCGAATGCTTGTATTCCAAAATTATTTACATTGTCAATTTGGTTATCTTTTTCTAATACCTCTCCAATAAGGGATTGAATTTTTCTCTTGCTAAAGGGTTCATGATGCCCCAGCCAGCTTGATTCTAATACTATAAAATCTCTAACTTGTCCAAAGTCTCCTTTGAATAGCTTATTATAGAAATGAGCTGTTTTTCGATTCATTCCCATTTTTTTCGTTATTCCATCAACTTCAATTTCTGGAAGCTCATCCTCGATTGCGAGACTTACTGCTTTAAGTTTAGTCTTCAATTTACTGTCTGTCTCATTTTCGTTTCTCAAAACAACCAAATCTATATCTTCCGAGAATCTTTCTATTAATTTATAGCATTTTGATAATGCTGTACCTCCTTTGAATACCACATCTTTTCCAATAGTATTCTGATGGATTTTATATAGAGCTAATGTAACCCAGTAATCCTTTTCCACATAAATAGAGCGTATCTTCATTTTATCTGCAGTAAACCGTATGGCTTGTTCAAATAATTTTTTATCTTTATGTAAATTCATATGAGATTCCATTTTTTTGATTGTTTTAAAATATTTCCAATTCCCATAAACTTATATTTTGTGATTGGATTCAAGGTTTTAAGAATACTGTCAGAATAGTTTTCCAACTGGAGTTCATCCAGTAAAGCTCCTAATAGTGATCGGGTAGAGGGCGGGTACTTCTGAACCAGCCTTACCAATTGCTCTATATCTTTCATTTTGTAATCAGATGCTATAGATAGTAAACGTCCAATTGCTTTCTCGATTGGGGTATCGGGGATTTTTTTAATAAATTTTAAGCAATCCAAGAACTGCAAGTAGGGGATATTTTCGTTGTTTATAATGTTAGGTTGTTTGATAAAATTAATTATATATCTCTCTCTTCTTAAAAATGGTCTTGTGTTATTTTTTCCAATTTGTATGGTGTTACTTACTTGAGTCGTAAGTCCCAAAGAGTTATATATGCTATAACCAGTAAGATATCCAGTGATTTTATTATTTTCTTCCAACAGATCTTTTACAATTTGATATTGATCTGGAAGTAGCTCACCAAATACAGTTGACTCCGGTTTATAAAATTTCCCCTTTGATATCTTTTTGATCTTACCCTTTTCTACCAATCTATTTAAAGCTTTTATAATAGCTTCTTTGTTTTCCACCGATAGGGTAAAGTCCTTATAGGTGAAAATATATCCAGTAGCTAATCTATCAATCTTTACTTTAACAATATCAGATGTTTTCATACATGTATACATTGAAACAAATATAGCAAAATGTCCAGTTATTTACTAAAAAAACTGGACAAAATTGATAATTTATTTGGAGGTTATAGGTAGTCACCGTAGCTTTGCAACATTAGTTGCAAAGCTACGGTGACTACCTTATATCTACTTAGTGGGCGATAAATTTTATAGAACTTATTACCTCAAAATCTGAAATCTTATAATCATCATAAAAGAAAAGCCCATTAATATATCTCTTTATTGGGTGATATAAATCTTTAGGGAATAATCCATTTTGAATGGTCTTATAATCATTAGAAATACTGAAGTATCCTCTAAATTTTCCTCTGCCATGTCTTAAAAAACCAATTCGGGTTAGATATCTTGTTATTTTATGTCTATTAAAATTAGGATCTTTATTATTATTGGTAATTAAAAAATAGTCTTTTATATAAAATGTTCTAATATTACTGATTGCATTGCAACTATTATCTTTCCAGGTTTCTAAAGTAGGTTTCTGTATATACGAAACATCATATAGTTCACATTCTATTTTAATCACATCATTTAGACAAATGAAATAATCACCATCAACTAATAAAGTTTTTTTGTGTAAGTAAATTCCAAATGCCATTTCGGAAATTTCTTTATCTGTATAATCAAGAATGTTTTTTGATTTTCCATAAAGTTCATAAGCTAATCCAGACGATTCAGGATTATTTTTAATTTTATCTAATTTAGATTTAGTTAGAATTTTAATTTCATTCATAATTGCTTTTTAATTCTTTATATATAATTTGTACTAATTTATATCTTATCTAAAATGTGCCAATTGTCTTTAAATAATTTTAGTGAACCATAATTAATTGTTTCTCTTTTTGAACCAATACTTGATCCATAAAATTTTTCTAAGTTTAATAGAATAGATTCACAATCAATGATGTAAAAAGTTGGCTGTTCTCCAATCTTGTTCAAAACGACAAATATGAAATAGTGACCTGGATATACTAATTTAACGTCCAGTAAAAGTTAAGCATAAAACCTTAATTTTAAGATATGAAACAAGAACGAAAAATCTATGATCCTGCTTTCA
>NZ_AUAA01000084.1 GCF_000428485.1 Epilithonimonas tenax DSM 16811
TGTAGTAAATTCACGTTTATTTCTCGCAAGAAATTTTATATTTAACAGAAAATAATCGGTTCCGAAGTTCGCAACCTCGCCAAGCGCCGGAACGTGAGCTGATATGCTTTCAGAACAAAACTGACACAATGAAAATATCCGAAAAATCTAACAAAGAAATTATTGAACAACTGACCAAAATCGCAAATAATTTCGACTCTTCTAAAGAAAATTATCTCTTGTCTTATCCACATTTTTTGAATTATTTTAAAAATCTTCAAACTATAAATCTGGAGAATATAATCATTGGGATAAGTTTCACTTATTCTTGGATGCCAACAATTTTGAAGTCAATACAACTCGAAAAAACTGATGAAATTATTTCAATTTTAAACGCAGTAAAAAACGGACAGAAAATAAATGAAGAACAACTAGCAACTTTGAAAAGAGCCTTTAACAATTCGCTTGTTGGAACTTCAAAATTATTACATTTCATCAACCCAAAACAATATGCAATTTGGGACAGCCGAGTTTTTCGTTTTTTAAACAATGAAGAACCTCATAAATACAAACTTGAAAAACCTAAAACTTATATTGAATACATTAAGTTTATCGAAAACTTAAAAAATGAAACAACTTTTGAAGTGTTCTATAAACTGATGAAACAAAAAGTTGGTTATAAAATTACAGAATATAGAGCTTTAGAACTTGCATTTTTTAAAGGTGAATAATTATGGAATTAACTTATCGTGAACAAATCATTCAGACAATAAATAATTTAATTGAAGCAAGAGAAATAATCTTTGAACAAATTGTGAATCTTGCAATGTCAAATGAGTTCAGTCATTTAAAAGACGCATTTGACCAAGGCGATATTTATTCATTTTCCTTAAAACATTTTGAAGAAATGGAAGATGTAAATGTTCAAAAAATTGTGAAACTTTGTAGAAAAACGGAAGAAATAATTTTTACAATTATGGACTTAAACGGAATTAACGAAAACGAAGTGAACCTAAATGACGAATAAGCACATCTGCTAACAAGGGTTTGGCAATAGCGGGCGGAAAGTCATCAGTTCACGTTTTGTACTTCGATTAAAATTTGTATTTTAGTTGAAAGTTTCTGCTTCGGTTTGCCCGCCATCGCCAAGCCCCGAAACGTTGGTGGCAATTTTTCAGACCGACCGCTAACAGACGAAACACTGACAACTAATGAAAAAAAAAAATTGACACTTATTTTAGTATACTTTTCACTTATAAGTACGTTGTGTGATATGCTAAATCAACAGCTGTCCAAATTTGAAACGACAGAAAAACCAAATGAAAAAAATTATCCTTATCTTAATTCTTGCTATTTCAATGCAATCTTGTGGACAAGAAACTGATACTTATTGGAAATCAGAAAATGTTACAAAAATTGATAGCAAACCATTTTGGGGAATCACTTCGGCATATATGGATATGATTGCTGAAATGAGAATTCACCTTTCTACAAACAATGATTCTTTATATATCGATTATCCTTTTGAAAAGAAAATAAAAATATCTGAATTTCAATCTTTTACAAATTGCAGAATTCCTTCAACAGGACAACTTCTTGATAGCATCTATGATGTAAACATTACAAATAACGCTTTGAATATCAAATTCTATTACAACGGAACAGCAGATGAAGAAAAACGCTTTTCTCTCAACTTTGTAAATGTAGACAAAGTAACATTTCTTAAAGAAGTGAAAAACCTTAAAGAAGAAAAATCAAAAATTTTGCACAAAATAATTAACGTAGATTTATCGACTTTAGAAATCCCGAAAAAATCTGAATATCTATCTGAGCAAAGCAAATTACAACAACTAAACCCAATACAATTGGCAGAAGAATTAGTAGACAACAAAAATTCTTATCAAGTTATATTAAATACATTTTCTATCTCAAAAGATAAAAACCAATTAAACTATGCAAATAGAGGAATCGTAAATTCGGATAAATTAGGCAAAATAGTTGCCCACATTAATGATATAAATTTTAACACCATTCAGTATATCGAAAATGAGAAAACCAAAAGTATTGATGCTGTTTTCGTTTCAAAAAACAAAATGAATAATAACGAAATAATTGCTCTTTATAATTTTATTTCTAACAACACTACACCCAATAATATTGAACAATTTGGTTTGCCCAGACTTTATTCAGAAGGAGATTCTTTGGGCATCCACAACTTTTTAGCAATTACTTGGAAAACAAAAGACAAAGTTATAAAGTTAGCAATAGAAGATGTACCCGATAAATTATGGGATAAAGAGATTGATAACAATATCGCTTTGAAAGACAATTACACCACAAAAGATATAGATAAAGTTTTTAGACATTATCTCCCATTAATAGGAACATCAGAGATTAAATTATTCATTGTTTCAAATGATTTTGATTATATATTACATTTAAAAGAAAACAATCCAGGCTCTAAAAGTTGGGGGAATATGTATGATTATACATTTAAGTGGAGGTACTTAGACGAAATAGTAGAAAACGAATAAAAGTACAATAGTACAACAAGGGTTTGGTGGCAATTTTCCAACCGACCGCTAACAGACGAAACACTGACACCTAATGAAAATTTATTATCAAAGGAGTTACTTAATAAATCAATAAATTTTAAAATTAATCAAATAAGACTAACGCCAAAAGACCAAATGAAGACAAACCAAATAATATTATTATTAACTCGTAGTGCATTATCAAACTAATGCAATTTTAATATTATTCATTTTTCTATTAAATACTGATTATTCCGAACAAAGTACACCACTCATTCCGAGGCAAAGTACACCAGTTAATTTCATAAAAAACTTCCTAGACTTTCCACTGGATTCGTA
>NZ_AUAA01000085.1 GCF_000428485.1 Epilithonimonas tenax DSM 16811
TGGTATTTGAACTGGTACTGAATGTTCTTGAAACCAGGTAAATTTTGAAATATAAAGATATATTACACCTTCTGTTTTTTCTTGTCGGAAATTGACTCTGGAAATATCACCTTCATCACGAACTTCTTTCCAAATCAAAGTATTGATATCCGACCAACGTAAACCTGATAAACACGAAAAAAGAAAAGCTTTTTTCAAAACCGGATATTTACATTCCGCTTTTGCTAAACGTTGTAATTCATCAAAAATCAGATATTCTCTTTGGCTTTCTGCCTGCTCAAATGATTTAATTTTTGCTGCGTAATTTATTGTCAAACATCCATTATCGAAAGCATATCTAAGTGCAGCTTTAAACTTGTTGAAGTAAGAATACTTGGAACTTTGAGAAAGAGGTAAATCACTCTTACTGATTGCATCCTTCTCAAAGTATTTCCGTACTTTTTTAATGAAAAATTCATCAATCTCCTCAAAAGTTAAATTCTTTGGAACTACTTTTTTTAAATGTTGGTAGGTAGAGAACCAATTACCATAATTATTTGACGAATCGAGGGTTCGTTTTTCCTCAGCAAGATCAGCGAAGAAATTTAAAAATACCCGTTTAGCTTTCGCAGTATTTTTCAACTCAAATCTTCCTTGAGCATATTCAGCTTTTCGAATTGCAATTACATTTTCTGCAAATTCCAAAGCTTCTTTATTTTCTTTTTTTTCTTTGGCAGTTTTTGGATCTATAATTAGATAGGTATCTAAATTCTCAAAATTTCTCAGATGCTTTCTTTTTCCGTCATCAGTAATTTCAGAACCACGGTAAACTCTATTGACAGACTGATCCTTCCGTCCTTTAATTTTCTTTGACTAAGTGATATTTTCATAAATTCTGTTTTGTACTACTTTGTACTACTTTTCACTATTTTCGAGGTATGAAGTAGTACAAAAGTGGTACAAATATGGTCTAATAAGAGAAAATAAATTTATATAACTACCTGATATTCAAACAAAAGAAAGAAAAAGAAATCAAAGAAAAGCTAATTTATTTCCCGATACAAAAAGTAATTAGCATTAATAATCAATTAGTTACAATTAATCGGTACAAATAAGGTACAAAACCATTCAAAAAGTAACAAAATATCATAAAATTGAGTTGAGGTTTTTGGGAATATTTAAAGTAGATATTTCCTAACATTTCAAGCTCATCTAAATTAGCAAAATCAAACTTCTTTTTTCTGAATTATTTCAGCATCTTCAAATAACGGTTGTTCGAGGTTTGCAGTTAGCAAAATCGTTTCAATGCTTTTTAGTTGTTCAGGCTTCAAAGTTTTCAGTTTCTCATCATTAAAAACCATTCCGTTAATTTGAATGTAATTATTTTGGGTGTTATTGGTTTGCTGTTTCGGTTTTCCAATTTTTCCAGCAACTTCCAAAAACAAGCGACCTGCTTTTACATCGCCATTATTTGCAAGTCTATACATTTGCCAAACTATTTTATCCGCCATCATTTCGATTGATTCCTGTTGCGCTTTGTAAGATGAATGCTCTTTGAATGCTTTGATATGTTTGTGTACGGTGGTTCTGCTCAAATTAAGTTTCTGGGCTATTGCATTAACAGGCGGAAGATTATAATTTTCTTCGGTAAGTACTGAAATAGCCCACATAATATTAGAATGGTTCTGCTCCCAAAGTTGGTTTTTTGTATCAACAGATAACATTGCATCAATCTTCACTAAAAAATTTTCTTTTTCTTCGCCCTGCACGTTATTCATTCTGTCTTGTATCTCAAAATCGAGTTGCTTCAATTCATCTTTTGTAAAGTCCTTATAATCGTTGGGTGTGACTTTATCCAACTCCATTAACCGATTAATTTTATTTTGTGTTTCTGTAAACTTTTGTACACTTTTATCTGTTGCCATCGCTTAATATTTTGGTGTTAAAATTTGTCTTAATTGTTGTACTCTGTTGAGATAAGGCAAAAACGTTCTGTTTCCGTTGTTTGCCTTTGCTATCATTAAATTGGATTGAATGAATTTTGAAACGTCTAAAATCGTACTGCATTCATTCAGCTTTATTGGTTCTGTTGGGAATGATGTATTTGCATAAAACTGCTCCAATTCTGCAATCTCATTACTCCAAATTTCAGCGTACTTTTTGGGTTTTGCTTTAACTTTAGATTGAATATTTCTTATAGGACTTATAAGACTTATTTTATCCATTATTTTGGGTTCTTCCTTTATTTTTTCTTTTATGAGTTCGCCCTTTGTGTGAACGTCCTTTATTTTTTCTTTTCTGAACAAACGCCAATCCTGCTTTATCAAAATATCTGCAAAATCGTTTCCCTCATTTCTATCAGTATCATTGGCTAATTTCTCCAGCAAATCGGAAAAAACAAACCTTGTTCCTGTCAATTGCTTTTCAAAATCTTTGGCTTTGGCTTCCCATTCTTTGAACGTGTTGCCATCTTTTGATAAGTCGGGGAAAACAAAAACGTTTCTGCCTTTCAAAACTTCCATTTTATCAATTGAGAAACTGCTTTTATTGTAAACTGCCAACCAAATTAGATTTTCCGAACATTTGGGCAACCCGAAATATAAAGTTCCGTAAACGGCTGTTTTTGGTGCTTCTACCAATGCAATTGGATTCGTTGGAAACTTATTTAAAAGAACTCGTAGTGCATTATCAAACTAATGCAATTTTAATATTATTCATTTTTCTATTAAATACAAAAACATTTACAAATTGAATGAAAGTTAATGCT
>NZ_AUAA01000086.1 GCF_000428485.1 Epilithonimonas tenax DSM 16811
TGAATAATTTCCCAAGTAAATTTGCTCATTTTTAGTTGTAATTTCCGTTTGTTTTCTCTCTCGCTCGTAGCCTGACCGCTAACGTTTTGCGGCTTTGCGATGGTGCGGATTAATATAAAAACTCTTTCTATTATAAACTAAACTTCGGAAAATCTAAAACCTATAAACTTGGCGAAAATCCCGCACTATTGCAAAACCGCTGTTATCTGCTGTCTCTTTTTAATTTTTGATAAACTTCGTACTCAAATCTCCAACTTTGTATATGTAAATGCCTTTCGGTAAATTTTCAACATCTAGAGAGATTTTGTTTTCGGAGTCTGAAATTTTTTTGTTTAGAACGAGGTTTCCGCTTGTGTCATAAATTTCAATTTTATTTCCGCCGTTTTTGGGATTTATGACATACAATATTTTGTTTGTTGGAATAGGAAATATATTTAATTTGTTTTTTTCTTTACTTTCTGCAGTAGACATTTGTCCACAGTAATTACTGAACTTATCTCCGTTAAAAACAAAGTTGTCCAAGTATTCGGTTCCTCCCCATTTAGTCGCTGTCAATCTTACACCAAAATACGAACTTTTCGTTATTAATTGAACGTCATAAACATTTCCTTCGAGAGAACCCACACTCTGTGGAGTTGCATTACCTGCAACACCAATATCAAAAACTTCAGCTTTTACAAACGCTTGGTCGCCAAACGTTCCTCCAATTGGTTTGTATTGTGTTACTACCTTATACCAATGACCGTCAATTAAATTTGAAAGGTTTTTAGGGGTCATGTAATTGTTAAATACGTTAATTCTTAGATAATTTCTATCAAGATTAAATGCAACTGGATATTGGTATAAATCACCTCTTAAAGAAATTTCTAAGATATTATTTTGCGAGTTTGGATTAACTAATGCTGAATTATATTTGAATGAAATACTTGTTTCCATCGTATGATTTAGAACATTTTTGTAAGTTGAACAATATAAAATAAAATCGTTCAGACTTACACTATTTGGTGGAATTAATGCGCCACCGGTAATGCCTCCGTAATTTACTTGAGTTATAAAATTTGGCGTTGCATAAGCACCAAAAATAAATCTTTGGCTTAAGTCATTATTTGTTGAAGAAATATAATTATCAAAATTAACTTCCTCATTAACAATTTGTGACCACATTAAATTAGTAGCAAATAATGTTGCCGAAATAAATAAAACTTTTTTCATAATTTTTTAGTTTTCCCGATTCACTTCGCTGTGAAGTTAAGGACGTCGAATTGGAACTTTTTAATTAATTTCTCCCCGCCCGTAAAATTAAGTTTCAAAATATCGTTATTATGCGCAACCTTTGTTGAGATAGCAGATAACGGTCGCGTATTGGCGATGGGCGGGCTTTTTAGCAATACACTTCAATCGAAGAGCAAAATTTGAATATAGCTAAAATCTTCAATCGAAGACTACATCCCGCCTATTGCCAATACGATGTTGTGCGTTCGTTTCTTATTTCAATTTGAGTATAAGTTTTGTCCAGTTTTCGTCAACTAATGGTGCGTAATGGTCTCCGTCTTCGATTTTTATCAGAGTTTTATCTTTTGATTTTGAATTTTCATATATTTTTTCGGACATTGAAAAGGGCAGATTTTCGTCCTTTGTTCCGTGTAATAAAATTAACTTTCCAAAATAATTTTTAATGTTTTCTGAATTGTTTCCTTCCTTAGAAAATTCAGATTTTTCAATTTCCGAAAAATTGAAATATGGTTTTGCCCAAAATGGTGCTAAGCCAATGAAATAATCTGCAACATCATCAATATTTGATGCAGGTGCTAACAGTGCTAATTTTGGAATTTTATTATCTGTTGCTAATTTAGTTGCGAAAACAGTTCCTAAGGAATGTCCAACCACAAAATCGACTGAATTTATAGAATTTACGTTTTCATAGAATTTCTGATTAATTTTAAATTGAGTTAAAAAATTGGAATCGCCCTTTGAATAACCATTTCCATTATAAACAATCACATAAATTTTTACGCTGTCTTTCTTTGAAAGCTCTGTTAAGTCATCAAGCATATTAAAAATATTAAACTGATTGCCTAACATATATATACCTGCTTTTTTATAAGCCTTTGGTGTTATAGTATAAAATTCAGATTTAGAGTTTCTTTCAAATTCTTGAAATTTTCGTTTCAATATTGTTTGATTCAATTTGATTGAATCCTCTTTCGTAGATGAAATAAATTTATTCGCAGCGAAAACTATGGAGTCCTTTGTAATATACGTTAGATATTTTGCATCTAATTGATTAAATATATCTTTATTGTCATATTTTGTTGGCGTATAAAACATAGTTTCTTTAACAACATTTTTACTTCGTAAATAAGGAATTGAAAATAAGTATAAGGCAATTATTACAAATAAAATAATTCCTAAAATTTTTAATGTTTTCTTCATTTAGCTGTTTTTTTTTTCTTAAATATCGTTTATTTTATGCGGTTTGTTGAAATGACGCACAACGTTTTGCAGATTTGCGATGGGCGGGATTTTTACCACAAATGTTTATGCGGAGCACAAAACTTTCGGCTACCCCTAAACTGTCTGCGGAGA
>NZ_AUAA01000087.1 GCF_000428485.1 Epilithonimonas tenax DSM 16811
TCTAGGTTATTCATAACGTATTAGATTGATAGTCAATACAATATACGAAATTTTCGTATTATGAGTAACCTTTTTTATAATGCACTACGGGTTATGATAAGAAAATCTTAGAAGAATCAAAAACTAAATTAGAAGCTAGTAATAAATGGGGATTTGGAACCATAGTAATACTTATTGCAGTATTACTTATAATTGCTTTATTAGCTTGGAAATTTTATAAGAATGGGAAACAGATAAAATTAAAATATCTTGAATTAGAAAACCAGTTAAACCAGCAAATAAAACCGGTTTCACTATCGTATGAAAACCTTTCAAGCCATGGGAAGTCTATACTAAATGAGGAGGTATTTTCTGATTTACAAAATAAGCTAAGAGAGTTTGAGACCAATGAAGGTTTTAAAGAAAATGGACTAACTATTGACAGGCTGGCAAATATTCTACATACAAACAAATATTATCTATCACAATACATCAATGATGTAAAAGGAATAAATTTTAGCAAATATCTCTCAACACTTCGTATTAATTACATTACCAGACTTATGTATGAAAACCCATATTATTTGCAAATAAAAGTTCAAGGATTAGCAGATGAATGTGGCATAGCTTCCCGTCAAAATTTTTCAGACCTTTTTCAGGAAATCAACGGCATCCGGCCAACAGATTTTATAAAGCAAAGAAAAGCTGAGATGGATAAGTATGAAGAAAGAGGATCAGCAGAGTTCAAATTAAAAAAGAATTAATCTGAATTAGTCAATACTTAATCTGACGGCGATTTAGGTGTATGCTATGTAATTTAGAGGTAGTGTCCTACTAACTGTGTAAGTAGAAAAGTTATTCTGAAAAATTTTGAGCCCTCAAAGCTCAAAAAATTTTTCGGAAATAACTTTTTACTATTTTTAAACATTATACAGTTATGACCAGTAAAGAAGATTTATTAAACAACAAGGATTTCTACAAATCCTTCAAAAACGGAGAAGATTTAACCTCGTTCTTCAAAGAACTGCACAAAAAAGCAGTAGAACATATGCTGGATGCTGAATTAGACAGCCATCTTGACAATGAAAAACACGAAAAAACCACCAATGGAAACTACCGAAACGGACACGGAACTAAGAAGATAAAATCATCATTTGGCGAATCCGAAACCTAACGAAGTGGTTCGGCGAAGCCAAATTAAAGTTCCCCGTGATAGAGAAGGGAGTTTTGAACCTGCTTTAGTTCCCAAAAGACACAATATCATCGATGGTTTGGAGAATATCATTATCTCGTTTTATGCGAAAGGAATGAGCGTTTCAGATATTGAAGAACAGATTAGGGATATGTATGATTTTGAGGTTTCTACGTCAACAATTTCTCGAATAACTAATGCTGTTGCCAGTGAAGTCGTTGCGTGGCAAAACCGACCTTTAGACGAATTGTATCTGATTGTTTCGATGGACGGAATTGTTTTTAAGGTTCGTGAGAACTCCAAAGTCATTAACAAAACCATTTATTTAGCCGTAGGCTTGAACCGTGAAGGAAGAAAAGAAGTTTTGGGAATGTGGCTTGGAAAGAACGAAAGTTCCAGCTTTTGGATGAGTGTTTTAACCGATTTAAAAGCTCGTGGTGTTGAAGATATTTTGATTACCGCTACCGATAATTTAAATGGATTTACCCAGACCATCCGCTCCGTTTTCCCTGAATCCCAAACTCAAATCTGCGTGGTTCACCAGATTAGAAATGCCTGTAAATATGTAGTTTGGAAGGACAGAAGAGCCTTTACAGCAGATATGAAACACATTTATACGGCACCAAATAAACAAGCTGCAGAAGCTGCCTTACGGGACTTTGCCGAAAAATGGGAATCCAAATATTCTTACGCCATCAGATCCTGGAAGGAAAATTGGGATGAACTCACCGTCTTCTTCGAATTTCCTTTGGAAATCCGTAAGATCATCTATACCACAAACTTAATTGAAAACCTAAACGGAAAAATAAGAAAATATACCAAAAACAAAATGTCATTCCCAACGGATGAGGCCGTGATGAAGTCGGTTTATTTGGCCTTGAGAGAAGCCACCAAAAAGTGGACAATGCCCATTCAAAATTGGGGGATTGTTTTAAACCAATTTATGCTTATTTTTGAAGAAAGGCTCAGATTATAAAATCCAAGCCTAAACTTTTTAACTTACACACTTTATGGGATAGTGTCCTCTCACATCAAGTTGTGGCTATTACACACTACCTCAAATTACACATGATGAAGTCTTGAGTTTTAAAAATTATATATTAAAAGAGACTGCTTTTTTGCTTTTTCTGTCTTGATAAATAAGGGATCAATTCCAAAACTTGGGGGCTAGGCAAAAAGCTTAGACAACCTAAACAAGAAAAATGCTTTATCCCGCACACCTCTTAGTTGCAATCT
>NZ_AUAA01000088.1 GCF_000428485.1 Epilithonimonas tenax DSM 16811
TAACGTTCCGCGGCTTGGCGAAGTGGCGGATTTTGAAGCACTTACTTTCAATTTAGTACTAAAGTTCATTAGAATTCCGAATGTTCAATTTAGCACTGAACCCGCCATTTTGCCAAACTGCTGTTGCCTGCTGGCTTTATTTTATTCGTTCAAATTCAAATGATAATTTCAAACTGTCGCCTGAAACAATTGCATTCATTTTGTCGCCATTTTTCCAATATTTTATCAATTTTGGAAAATCTAATGTGTCGTTTTTACATTCAAATTTATCATCTGCTATTTCAGTCATTTCAAACTTTATAAAATCCTTTTCATCTGGAGTTTTTACTAATAAATTCCATTTTCCATTGGTCTGTATTAGCTTCATTTGTTCTTGACTTAAAGTATCCCTATTTTGAAGTGTAAAACCAATTCCTTTATATTCATTATCATTAGCTTTTTTCCAATTTTCAAAAGTTTCTTTTCCTTTTTCTTCGTTTGTGCGTTTCCAATTCCCTAATAGCCAATCAAAATTTTCTGTTGATTGAGTAGTTGATTTTTGGTCATTTTGTTTTGTGTTACACATTGTTAATGCTAAAGTTGTTAGAAGCACAAAACTTATTTTTAATATTGATTTCATATTTTATAAATGTATTAATTCGTTTTCTAATAAATATTCTTTTCTGATTTTTTGGTTCAACTTGTTAATGGTTGCTTTAATTAAACTACTTGATTCGATAGGATTTGTTTCTCTCACTATTTTTGCTTTTACCAAATTGAAATAAGTATGTTCATTGGGTAATTCTTTCTCGACTTTAGATAATATTTTCAAAGCTAATTCCGTTTTACCTGCTTTACTCAAAACGTAACAATAGTTGAGTTTGACAATAGACGAAGACGAAACTTGTTGTAATATTTCGTAAAGATTTACAATGTCTTTCCAATCACTCACGGTAAAGTTTTCAACCGTCATATACTTTGCAACGATTAAAGCTTCAATATAAAATTTATTTGTTGATTTTGGTTTTGTGATAAATTGTAACCCTAATTGAAACAACTCTTGATTCCATTTTTCTCGCTTTTGATTAAAAAAAGAAATCAATTTACCCTTTTCAATTTTTGCAGGAATTCTTGCCGTGTGTAAACTAAAAATTGCCAATAAATTACTTGTAGTGTCAAAATTAAAACTTTTGAATAATAGTTTTGTCAATGAAAAGGTTTCCAAACACAAGTCTTTATTTACTATTTCTTCTGTTTTGTCACTAAATGAGTCAAAACCAATATTAAAAACAGCATACAAAATCTCTTCAACAATGGAAATTGTAGTTTGATTTGCTGAAATAGTTTGAATGTCTGTTTGCTTTAATTCACATTCTTGTATAATACTTTTTTTTGTCCGATTGATGCTTTTGTAAATTGACTCTCGATTGAGTAAAGTGCAATTGTGAATTTCATCAATACTTAAACCAAAAATATTTTTGAGAATGAAAGTAATCTTGGCTTGTGTTGATATAATTCCCAAAGAAGCAATGAAAATGATGGTTTGCAGACGCAAATCTTTTTCATTTTCTGAAACTTGATTATCATCTGACAATTTAAATGGTTCTAAATTGCTTTGTTTGTACCTGGTTTTAATTTGGTTCAATACATCATTTCGAGCCACAATGAAAAGCCAATTTTCTATGTTATCAGGTGTGCTTTTTTCGTTCCAAATTTTTAATGATTTCAAAAAAGAATTTTGAATGGCATCTTCAATTTCAGAGACATAGTTTGCACCAAACTGACCTAATAACCCCGAGAATAGCTTTCCATATAAAGCTCTATAATTTATTTCCTCTTTTTGAAATAAATCATTACTCATAATCTTCCATTTCCATTATTGGACGAATTTCCGTTGTTCCACCAAAAAGATGTGTCGGGCATTCTTTTGCTAATTCAACAACAGTTTGCAAATCGTCTGCTTGTAGCAAATAATAACCGCCAATGATTTCTTTAGATTCCAAATAAGGACCGTCTTTAACAACAGAGTCTTTGCCTGTTATTAAAACTCCCTTTTCGTGTAATCCATCTCCAGAAATTAAATGTCCTGCTTCGGCTAATTTGTTTGCCCAATTCATATGAGCATTTGCAATTTCTTGCATTTCTTTTGGCGACAATTCACTCATTTTTTGAATGTCTTCGTGAAGTAATAATAAAAATTGTTTCATTGTAAATTGTATTTAAATTCAACTAAAGACATTTTGCTATCTCAATTTTGGACATTTTCTGAATATTTTTTTTCTGCAGTCCGTTTTTCTAAGCTTGCAGGCAACG
>NZ_AUAA01000089.1 GCF_000428485.1 Epilithonimonas tenax DSM 16811
TGCTAAATTCAGGTTTTGTGCTTGTATTTTATTTTGTAGTTTAGTTGAAGTTTTCGGCTTCGGTTTTCCCGCCATCGCCAAGCCGCAAAACGTTGTAGGCAATGCTACCAGCATACCGCCACAATTTGACCGCTTTAATACCTAAATTTGTAAAATAACTAAAACTCTAAAATATGTCAATAGATTGGTATCAATGTAAAAAATGTGAAACTTTGATTAAGAATTCAACTCAACCAAAATCTAACGGATGTCCAAGTGGTGGTCAACACGATTGGAATAAATTAGGAGAAGTTGGAAATACAAATTATTTATGTAAAAAATGCTCAACTTTAATACAAACGGACAAAATGCCAAAATCTAATGGTTGTATTTCAGGAGGACAGCACGATTGGAAAAAAATGTAATATGAAAGTTTATGCAGAGTTTATAAATGATGAATCGTTAATATTTCGCACAAGAACTTTACTGCAATTTGGTGATTCTTGGGATTTAATTGGTTCGATTGTTATGAAAAATCCAGGAAGCGCAAAGCCAGGAAAAGGAATCGATAATGTAATTGCTGAAAAGTTGTCAAAATATTATAATGAAAAAATAAATTCAGAATGTTGGTTCGTTTCAGATGGTGACCCGACGATGAGAGATATTTTACCAATTTTCAATGGTAATTATGTGAACAAAAATTTTAAACTTGATGGCGTTATTCAAATTTTTAATTTATACAATATTTGTTCACCCAATGTAGATTTTGCACATAAAAAAGGTAATGAAACACAATCTCCATTTCTTCTACCTGATGTAGATGCAATGATTTTAGATTTCAAGAAGAAACCCGTATACATTGGATTTGGTGACTTCTACACAAATAAAAAATCAAAAAATATTGCTTTTCTTAAGAATTCAGCAGTTAAAATTTTCGAATTTGTAAAAAAAAGTGCATTTGATTACTTGGAAGATGACTTCTTAATTGACGAACAATATTATCATAAAAATCATTTTTATCATCCTCAATTCTTAAACAAACCGTCCAAAAGAGAAAAATATCTACCGACCTTGGAAAAATTTGCAAATTTTTATGAGGAAAATTGAGCCGAGAGAAATCGATGATGATTTATTCACCTATTTCGAGAACACAGGTGAATATCCAACAGATTGGGAACAAGTTGCGTTGTTTGACGAAGAAACGAATTTTGCCGTAGTTTCTGTTGACGCAATTTATGGTGCGATTAATAGACAAGGGGAAATCGTAATTCCGCTTGTTTATGATTACGCTATGATCAAATTTTCGGAAGGTCTACTTGGAGTCAAAAAAAATAACAAATGGGGTTATATTGACACAAATCACGAAATTGTAATACCTTTTGAATACGACAATATTGCAGATTATAAATTTGAGAATGGTGAATATTGGATGAAAAATGATTCAATTTTAGGAATTGCTGATGATTTCCGTGGAAACAAAGTTTTTGTCTGCAAAAACAGAAAAATAGGATTAATTAACAATAAAAATGAAATTCTATTCCCATTTATTTACAAAGATATATCATCTTGTAACGAGAAATATTTGACTGTTTCATTTGACAAACTGAAATATGGTTTGGTAGATTTTACAAACAAAACTGTTTTGCCTTTTAATTACGATTTATTAAATATCAATGGCGACTATCTCAACTTCGCAGAATTAAGTGAAGTTACTGTTGAGTCTTACGATTCGGGGGTCAATTTTACTATTGTAAGGGAAAATAAGTTAATAAAACACGGAATAATGGATTTTGCAGGTAACATCATTGTTCCTGCAATTAGTGGTTCGGAAATTAGAAATTTTATTGATGGTAAAGCAATGTGTTATGATTATGAAAAACAAGAATTTTTCATTTATGACACAAATTCAAATGAAATAATCTTTGCCCCTGAAGATTTAATAGAAAATAAATCTGAAACTAACAAAGTAAACTATATTAGAGAAAAAATGGGAATGGAACCAGTCGTATATTAAAAGCACTGCCTACAACATAGTATTGGCAAAAGACGGGGTGAATATTGTCTTTGAGAATTCAGTTAGCAATATCCGCAAAATGCTTTTCATATTTCTTTTTTCCGTAATTTAGAAATCTGAAAAAGCATTTTGCTCAGGTCGGTTTTCCTTTGAAATGGTCTGCAAGGTAGCCCGTCCTTCGCCAATACTTTTCCCGTTATGCGATATTTTAAACCAACATTCCGCAAATGAAAGACGAACTATCTGACAATGAACATTTAGAAATGCTTAATAATCCAGAAGCGGAACT
>NZ_AUAA01000090.1 GCF_000428485.1 Epilithonimonas tenax DSM 16811
AAAGCAGGATCATAGATTTTTCGTTCTTGTTTCATATCTTAAAATTAAGGTTTTATGCTTAACTTTTACTGGACGTTAAATTAGTATATCCAATTGTTTGCGACATCGTTGTTAATGTTATGAACTGAATTATTTTGATAAAAAACATTACATTTATTTCTAAAACTGTCCATCAGATGGTAGGTCACATCAATTATTGCAAAATAAGTAAAAAACCATATTATAAATATTGTTGCGAAAACCAAGTTGCCTAATCCAAAATTATGAGTTTGTTCTATGATTTGCAACCTTCCAAACATAGCAACGGGAATTCCAACGAAGAAAATTATTATGAAAGGTAGTATTGGGTATTTGAATGAAGTTATTTTTATTTCCATATCATTTGTATTTAACATTTTTAATTTTACTAAAAATTTTTTAATCTAATAAATCAATAAGTTCTTTTTTCATTTCATCATCAATAGTTCGGTATCTCGCAAAAGCTTTACTTCCTTCTTTGTGTCCGCTTAAGGATGCAACAAGATTAGGATCTTTTACTTTTTTGTATATATTACCTATAAAACTTCTTCTTGCTAGATGAGAAGAAGCTATTTCATTCAGAGGCTTATGTACTTCTTCACGTGTTTTTTGGTCTAAAATTATAACCATTCGATTCAAGCCAGCACGTGCAAAAGCAGTTTTTATTTTTAAATTATAGTTTTGTTCAGAATTATAAGGGAACAGACTTTTTCTATCCACATTTTTGTATTTCTCAATTAGCTTTTTTGCTGTGTCATTCAGTGGAACTCTAACAGAAATTGCACGATCTTCTCTTGTTTTCCTGGGAATATATTCTATGGAATTGTCAATTATATTGTTGTAAGTTAATTTTTGAAGATCACTTACTCTACAGCCAATTAGACATTGGAAAACAAAGATGTCACGTTGTGTTTCCAGTTCCAAATCATCAGATAAATCAGTATTTAAAAGTTTATTTCTCTCTTCGTTTGTAATATAAATCGGAGTACCATAAACAACCTCACCCATTATAAAATGTTTAAAGGGATTGTTAGTTGTGTACTTATGAAGGTTTGCCCATTTAATAAAACTTCGAAATCTTGTTAACATATCTGCGACAGAATTTTTCCCTCTTTCTTTTGGAATTCCCTTTGGAATCTCATTTCCGTTTTCATTCGTATTTACAGGACGCTTTCTTGTTGCACTTTTAGTAGCAAGTTTTGTTGAGTAAGGAATTTGAGCATAGATTTCGGGAAATTTGAGAAAGGTTTGTTTTTCATTTCCTAGAAAATCTTCAATATCTTGTAGTATTCCAAGAGACAAACTATCCAATGATAATTTGAAATTTTTCCCACTTTCTTTTGTCCTTAATAATTCAAACCGTTTTAAACTTCTTATTATAACTCTAAAATTTTTCTTCCTAGACTCAGAAAGTTTATGGACATTTAAATATCTTTCCATAAGATCGAAAATAGTTTCGGTTGGATAAGATGAAAATGTCTTATTTTCAGGCCTATGAAAGTGCTTGATTTGATTTTCTAAAAACGCTTTATTGATAATACTTTTATCATCAGAAGTATTAATAATATTTTCGAGTAAACCTATTAAGGATTTGAGCCGTGCGCGTTTTTCTAAGAGCGATTCTCGTTCGCTTCCAATAATTGTAGGAATGTTTATGTCATTTTTCTTTCCCCAACGCTTTCTATCTATCCAAATTCCGGAGCTTACTCTTATTCGGATACTTCTGGAAACATAAAGCCTTAAACTGACTTCAGACTCACCAGCGTTGTTAGCTGTCTTTCCCAGATATAAATTTGTTTGTGCCATAGCTGAAGATTTGTTTTTCAAAAGTATAAAACTTTAATCAAAAATCTCCATAACTATGTCCGCATTTTGTCCGCAAAGTCTAAAAACTATCAAAAACGATTAAAAACATATCCAAATAAAAACAATCTAAAACGATTTTATTTAATTGACAAACAATAAATTACAAATTATTTTGATTTATTATGTTTTTTAAAAATTTGACATACAGGAACTGGTACTGGGTACAAAACCGGAAAGAGGTGATCATTCACTATTTTTCCGGTTTTTTTTTAAAAAATTTTGGTTAATCTGATCCATAAAATGGATCAATTCCAAAACTTGGGGGCTAGGCAAAAAGCTTAGACAACCTAAACAAGAAAAATGCTTTATCCCGCACACCTCTTAGTTGCAATCTGA
>NZ_AUAA01000091.1 GCF_000428485.1 Epilithonimonas tenax DSM 16811
AACGTTTTGGGGCTTTGCGATGGTGGGGAAATCGAAGCACAAATGTTCAGTTTAGCACAAATGTTTATTAGAATTCCAAATGTTCAATTTAGCACTGAAGCCCCACTATTGCAAAACCCCTGTTATGCGATGTTTTTCTGTTTCGGTTTTTAATTTTTCGCCAAATACTTGTTTAAATTTTAGTAATTTTTCTATACACCAATTTCTAATTTCTTCTAATGTCTGGCTGTCTGTCCAAATGTCGCCATCTCTATAAATTGCAATTCTTGATGCTCGTTTTGTAGGCAATTCTTCAAAAGTCAGTTCTTCTCCAAACAATTTCTCTAATTCGCTTTTTTGTTGTTCAAAAGTTCTAAATATTTCTTTATTTACTTCTTGACTTGTTGTGTCTATATAAACCTCTGCTCTTACTTTTGAACCTCTCGCAAACGAACAGCCATAAATACAACCTTTGCTTCCAGATGTAAAACTATACCAACTTTGTGGTTGTCCAGTTCTTGCGTTTGTAAATCTATGTTTTTCTCTTAACTCATCTAATAGTTTTTGGAAAAATGCTCTATAAAGTTCATTTGTTTCTGTTGATGCAGGTGTTGTTACATTTCCACCTGATTTTGTCCATTCGTTAGGAAATGATTTTAGTTTGAAATTTAATGCAGGTTTTGAATTGTCAATTTTAATAATGTTCGCTTCAACTGCATAAAATTGCAAATTGTCATTTGTGTTATTATTTAGCCAGTCTATTGCTGAACGATGTTCTTCTGTTACCTCTTGCGAAACCCAAATAATAATTTCTGCTTTAAAAAATGAAGCATAAGTAATTAGTTGTCCTAAATGCTTATGGTCAGTTTTGTAAATTTGATTTTCAATAACTACAACTTTATTTGTAGAAATTTCTTTTGCTAAAATATCTAATTGGAAATTTCCAGCATAGACTTCTGTTTGTTCAACTTGAAGTTGTAAACCTCCTAAAGCATCGCCAAGTTTGTCAATATTTTGAGAAAGCCAAGGCGTAAAATGTCGTTCTTCGTGTTGCCAAATTTGGTTCATAGGAACACTTACAATTTCTCCAAATTCTATTTCCATTATTTTAGGTTTTTTATATAGTTTTCAATTTCTTCACTTCCTTCAAAAATGACTGTCGGATTATTAAATGGTGGTCTATCAGTATTTTGTGGACTTAACATTTCTCCGTTTTCAATTGCGTCTGCAAATTCAGGATTAGTATGAAAATCACCTTTACCTCTAAAATTCATAATGATTGCTTGAACACCACGCAAAACTGCAATTTGTAAACCTGTTTCTTCACTTTCAAAAAAGTCATTTCTGTTTAACCTCATTCTTACACGCTTACCTTTTAAGTAACTTTCAGGACAATAGCCATTCCACATTTGATTTAGTTCAAATTTCTCATTTATCTTTTCAGCATTATTGGAATTAGGAAAAGCGAAAACGAAGTTTTCGTTTATCTCATTTTTAATTTTGTCTTGCACAAAATTGTTCATTCCATTATCCTCAAAACACCAATTACTATGAGTGGACATCATACTTGCGTTGAGCCATTTAAAAACGTTTTCTATGGTTTCCGAAAGTTTGGTTTCAACCAAACTTTTATATTCCTTATTTATGCGAACATAATAATAAGTAAACCAAAGTGGATTTTTTAATATTAAATCTTCAAGGAAATTTTCAAAATTTTCATAAGTGTCATTCAATAAATTTTCTGATTGAACTTTTAAAGTTTTGTCTTCATTTCTAAAAACTGAAACAGAAAAGCCGAAACCATTTTTATAGATACTTTCTCTAAATTCTGCTATTTGATTGTCTGCTAAAAACATTATACTTTATGTGTTTTGTGATTATAATTCGGGTCAATTTTTCTCTTTGCATTTATGTAATAAATTCTCAAAAATGCATTTCTGTGAATATCATTTTCTGTCAAACCTGCCATTGATAATGCTTTGTCCGCTTCAAAGTCTAATTCAACGTATTTTTCAAATGTTGAAATACGTCCAAAAAGTTCCGCTTCTGGATTATTAAGCATTTCTAAATGTTCATTGTCAGATAGTTCGTCTTTCATTTGCGGAATGTTGGTTTAAAATATCGCATAACG
>NZ_AUAA01000092.1 GCF_000428485.1 Epilithonimonas tenax DSM 16811
GGATTTTGCAGGTGACAAGCTTCATTATTTTGACCCTCATACAGGAGAGCAGATTGATGTTCCTGTTTTTGTGGCGGTCTTGCCTTACAGTGGCTATAGTTATGTTGAAGCACTTGCTAATGCTTCTGTTCCACAAGTTATTCGCGCTTTAAATAATTCCATATCCTACTTTGGAGGTTGCCCTGAGATTGCTAAATCAGATAATATGAAGCAATGGGTTGTTAGATCTTGTCGGTATGAGCCTAAATTTAATGATTTGATAGAACAATGGGGGAATCATAATCAAATCGTATTGAAGGTTGCCCGTGTAAGGAAGCCACGTGATAAAGCCACTGTGGAAGGTGCGGTATTAAATGCTTACCGGCGTATTTACGCTCCTCTTCGCAATGAAAAACTTACCGGTCTTGAGGCTCTCAACAAAGCCATAAGACTACAACTTACAAAGCATCACGAACAAAACTTTCAGGGAAGAACTTACAGCCGTAAGGATCGCTTTGAGAATGAGGAGAAACCTTTACTACAAGCTCTTGTGCAAAAATCTTTTGTAATCAAACATTATACAAAAGCTAAAATCCAAAGTAACTACCACATTATGGTTGGTGAAGATAAACACTATTACAGTGTGCCATTTAAATACATTGGCAGTAGTGTGACTGTTGTTTACTGTACGGACCATGTTGAGATTTATCTTCAAAACATCCGTATTGCATTACATAGACGGAACTATCGTCCATACACTTATACCACGTTGCCTGATCATCAACCGCCGCATCATAGACGGATAGGGGAACAAAACTTATGGGATCCGGATATGTACCTGCATCAAGCAGAACAGTATGGTCCCTGTACCCGTGCGTTCTTTAAAAAGGTAATGGAGGACAAAACAATTTTAGATCAGTCTTTTCAGTCCTGTCAAGGACTTCTGCGTATTGCCAGGCAACACCCAGAGCGTATTGAAGGAGCATGCCAACGAGCCTTAAGAGGATGTCGTTTTAATTACACTACTATAAAAAACATTATTACGAATAAGATGGACCTTTTGGAAGAAAAGCCAAGTGAAGGCCACTCGCACAAGATTGGATCCCATAGCAATATACGCGGCTCCCAAGAATACAATTAAATTTATTTATATGAACACAGATCAAACAATTGAACAATTGCAAACACTTCGTTTAGGAGGTATGGCATTGCGGTACTCTGCCATTGCAGACTTGCCTGTTCACCAATTACAAAACGTGCATGAACTCGTAGCAGGTATAGTTCAGGCAGAAATCGAACATCGAGACCACGCAAAAACTCAAAAGTACCTCAAAGCTAGCCGACTTCGGTATTTTGCGGTCCCTGAAGAAATTATGTGTACCTCAGAGCGGGGAATCACGAAAGAACAGATTTTAAGGCTCTCGGATGGACAGTTTATTAGAAGAGGCGAAAATGTTCTTATTACAGGAGCAACAGGCTGTGGTAAAAGTTATTTAGCTTGCGCATTAGGACGATCTGCGTGTTTATTAGGGTATAAAACTTTATATTTTAGTATGAATCGCTTTATGGACACCCTTATCCAAGTAAAACTTGATGGTACCTACCTTAAGTGGATCAAATCTATAGCAACGAACAAACTGTTAATATTAGATGATTTTGGACTCAAACCGATGGATGCAGATACAAGATTAACCTTACTGGATCTGCTGGAAGACCGCTATGCGCAAAGCTCTGTACTCATTACCTCACAGCTTCCTGTTGAATCGTGGTACGACTACATTAATGAACCTACACTGGCAGATGCAATAATGGACAGAATGACAGCTTCGGCTCACCGTTTAGAATTAAAAGGTAAATCTTTGAGAAAGAAAAAAAACCATTAGCTTTGATTTAATACGAATCCAGTGGAAAGTCTAGGAAGTTTTTTATGAAATTAACTGGTGTACTTTGCCTCGGAATGAGTGGTGTACTTTGTTCGGAATAATCA
>NZ_AUAA01000094.1 GCF_000428485.1 Epilithonimonas tenax DSM 16811
TATTCTACTTTTCTTATCCTTTTCAATTCAGGTTTCATTGTTCCTTGTTTTGGCTTGGCATTGCCACTAACGTTTTGCAGCTTGGCGATGTGGCGGATTAACGAAGCCTAAACTTTCGGTTAAACACTGAACTTCGCAAGTACAAAACCAACTTCAAATTAAGCCCAAAAACCGCCATATTGCCAAACTGCTGTTGGTGGCTGGCGTTTTGGGCGGTTTCGTTTTTCCGTTTTCTATTTCATCATTTTTAATGCGTTTTCTAATCTTTCGGATGCGTTATCCCAATTTATTATGCTGAATAAATTGTCGACAAAATCGGTTCGTTTGTTTCTGAATTTTAGATAATATGCGTGTTCCCAAACGTCAATTACAAGTAATGGAATTACGCCCCATTGTGTTAATTTTTCGTGATTTTCACATTGTAAAATTGTCAATTTGTCGGTGTAAGGTTGGTAACCTAAAATTCCCCAACCATTTCCATCAACATCTTTTGAAGTTTTTGCTAAATACATTTTTAATTTATCAAAACTTCCAAAATCTTTTTCTATTCGTTTTAATAAATCGCCTTTCGGTAAATTTGCTTTATTGGTTAAATTTGTCCAAAATATAGAATGTAAAATGTGAGAAGAAAGATGATAAGATAATTTTCTTGTCCAATAATCGACAGTTTCAAGATTATTCTCGTCTAAAGATTTTTTTATCATTTGCAAATCTTTGTTTGCACCTTTTACAGCTCCGCCGTGATGAAAAGTGTAATGCAGATGTAAAGTTTCTGCGTCCATAAAAGGTTCAAGAAAACTTTCAGAATAAAGTAAAGGTTGTTGGAAAAAATTTCCGTCTTTGTCAACTAACAAATCAGTTTTGTTTTCGATTAGACTTTGGCTAAAAACAGAATTTGTTGGTAACAAAGTTGCTCCGCCTAAAATTAATCCACTTTTTAAAAAATCTTTTCTGTTCATTTTGTTAATTTTTGATTGTAAAGTTACACGGATTTTGTTTAATGCTGTCTCTTTTTTTTGTTAATGTTTTTAATTCTTGAGTATTTAAATTTGATGTTAATTTTTTGAATTGAGCATTCAGATAATTTAAATCGTATTGCAAATTTTCTAATTGCTTTGAATATTTTTCTTTTATAGAAATATATTCTTCAGCTATTTCAGATTTAATTTTACCTTCTTTAGCTTTCAGTTCTTGATATTTATTGTTTTCAGCTAATTTTTGATTTAAAAACTCAATTTTGTTTTCAAAAACTTTGGTTTTTGAATTTGCTTCTTTTTCATTTTGAGAAAGTTTCTTTTCAAATTCAGGTGTTGAGTTATGACCAAATTTGTCAGTTTGTTGGTCTATAATTTGATTACTTTTACTTAAATATTCAACAACAATTTCACTTCTTGAATTTTCTAAATTTGCTAATTCTTCAATAATTGGTTTGTCTATTTTACTAATTTCAGTTTTAATTTCGGCTAATTCTTTTCCTAATTTATTGATTTTATTTAAACTGTCATTTCTTCTTAATTCCTCGATTTTTGCGTATTTGCATTTGATTTCCTTGTAATTATTCAGCCAAGAATTTTCTTTGTATTTGCAGGATGCAAATACAAAGAAAATTAAAAATATTGAAGCTGTTTTCGGCATTTTTAAGATTTGTTTCTCGTTAGTTTTCGGTTCTCGGACGCTTGCTACCAACGTTTTGGGGCTTTGCGATGGTGGGGAAATCGAAGCACAAATGTTCAGTTTAGCACAAATGTTTATTAGAATTCCAAATGTTCAATTTAGCAC
>NZ_AUAA01000095.1 GCF_000428485.1 Epilithonimonas tenax DSM 16811
AATTCAACTAAAGACATTTTGCTATCTCAATTTTGGACATTTTCTGAATATTTTTTTTCTGCAGTCCGTTTTTCTAAGCTTGCAGGCAACGGCTCGGGGCTTGGCGATGGCGGGCAAATCGAAGCCGAAATTTTCAACTAAAATACAAATTTCTACCGGAGTACAAAACGTGAACTTTGTACTTTCCGCCCGCTATTGCCAAACCCTTGTTGTAGGCAGTTTTTTCATCACAGTTTTGCAAGTAATTCACTTTTTTTAGAACTAAATTCTTCTTCTGATAATATTCCTTTATTTTTTAATTCAGCCAATTTTTCAATTTGTCCTAATATGTCGGGTTCTGTAATTTGTTGATTTATTGCTATTGGTTTAGTCGAAGTTTTTTGACGAATAAATTCTGAAAAGACTTTTGCACCTGTAACTAAATTAATTGTAGCTGAATTTCCAGAGCAAATAAGTTTTAGTTCCCCTTTAAGAAAACCTGTTTCGACAGAAACAGATGAAATTTTATCATAAGGAAAATCTTCCATTTTAATTCCAAATCCGATTGTTGGTTTGTCTATAAATATCAAACGTGTATTTGTCGCAACAAGTAAACCATTTCCAGTAAAACCAGTTCCATTTTTCAACATTCCAGAATCAATTTTCTCAATTTCTTCGCCGTCCATTAATATTGTTGGAAGTTCTTTTACTTCTCTTTTATTTGCAACAGCGGGATTCAATTTCCTGATTTTTTCAATTAAATCATTTAATGGTTTGTTCTGGACGACTTTTTTTTCTTGTAGTCTTCGCAATTCAATTAAAAATTCGGCTGTTGTAAATTGTTTGATTTTATTAGTCAGTTTCATAACTTCTGTTCCACCTTTTAATCCTAAATTTCGGGAACACTTTGTGCAAATTTTATCGCCATCACTCGTTTTATGTCCAAATAGAGGTGTGTTCATTGATTTAAGCTCAACTTCACAAGTTATACAATTTGCCATTTTTGTTTTTATATTTTTATTTTAATGTATTTTTTTTGTCAAAATTACTCCAGTTCTTTATTTACCAAATCTTCAAGATTAAGTTTTATAAGGTAAAATAAAAGCGTCCAGTTAGAATCTTTATTTTTCAAAAATTCCATAGTTTTATTTAAACCTTGTACATTTTCCTCATAAGTTTTAAAACCTTTTGCTTTATCATACTTTTGTTTTATAGTATTATAATGATTATTAATGTTTGTTAGATTAGAGTTTAAAGTGTTGATATTTTCTGTAGTAATATTAGTTTGATTTTCTGATTTGTAAATATCATTTAAAATCATTACCATATTTTGCATATAGAGATTTGATTTAAGAAAATTTACATTAGAAATTAATTCTTGGGAATAAAGTTTAGGAAATATTCCTGAAATTAAAATAGTTAATAATAAGATTGCTTTTTTCATAATTCGATATTTTGATTTTAACGCGGTTTTCTAAAATTGCCTACAACGGTTTGGGTATTGCCGAAGGCGGGGATTTTTTTGCACAGAACTTCAATAGAAATACCGCAGTTCAAATATTACAGAAAAGTTGATTAGAATT
>NZ_AUAA01000096.1 GCF_000428485.1 Epilithonimonas tenax DSM 16811
TAAATTATCATTTAGCTTATTGTTCAATTCAATTTTATTGTCAATATCTATGAGAATGTTGGCAATTTTTTTTTGGATTTTGAGGTTGGGTAATTGTATTTTTAAATTATAGTAACTGTCAAATGTCATACTCGGTACACCAGTTCCGGTATTTAGATTTTCTAAATTTAATATTTTCAGATAGTTATAAAGAAAATACGGTTCTGCTACATCCTCATTTATTTCAGTGTAATAAATGGTATCAACTGTCCAAAAGGGAATTTTCGAAAATTGGATGTTATCTAAAGTTCCTTTTCTAGGAAGTAAAATACTTGGTTTATCATATAAAAATTGATTACCATAACGCATAATTCCACCACTTCCATAAATCGGAATCGTTCCATTTGAAACGGTTTTATGGTCTTTTCCATTTTTTATCTTAACTAAATCTCTTAGAAAATATTCTTTCACCATTAACTTATAAATTTTCGATGTGCAATTTTCACATTCGATTGATTCACCATTGCATAGTGCAAAGTAGTATCAATTTTTACGTGACCTAATAATTTTTGTACCTGTTCAATCGGCATTCCTTTATCAATCGCCATTGTAGCCAATGTTCTTCTAAATTTATGCGGATGAACTTTGTTGATTTGTGTTTTTTGACCCAGTTTACGCAGAATATTTTCTATCCCGCCAATCGACAGTCGCTGATGCGGTTTAGATAAAGAAACAAATAAAGCCTCGTTATCATCGGTTCGGGTTTCAAGATAGTGCTTTAAGTGAATTTTGGTTCGGGC
Source organism: Epilithonimonas tenax DSM 16811 (assembly GCF_000428485.1). Lineage (GTDB taxonomy): Bacteria > Bacteroidota > Bacteroidia > Flavobacteriales > Weeksellaceae > Epilithonimonas > Epilithonimonas tenax. Next base: position 780 of record NZ_AUAA01000096.1, read on the forward strand.
ATCAAAATAAACTTCACGTTCCTTATTTCCTTTTCCTGTTACAATACACGATCGCTCGTGGAAATTAATGTCTTTTCGGTTTATTTTTACGAGTTCTCCCACTCTTATTCCTGTTGATATGAGAATTTCAATTAAGGTTAAATCTCTTATCTCAGTGCAATTATCTCGTAGTGTTTCTATTTCCTCGTCACTCAAAATTTCTTTAATAATTCTAGGTGTTTTTATTTTATGAATTCTTCTTACTGGACTTTTCAGTATGTAATTTTCGTCTTCAAGCCAAGAAAAAAAACTAGAAAATATTCTTCGAATATTATCAATAGTAACCTTGCTGGAATTCTTCGTTTCTTGATAATCAGAAAGGTAAATTCGTAGATCGTTGGTGGAAATTTCGGTCACTTTTTTACTCAGTTTTTTAAAGAGGCTGTCTATCGTTGAAAAATAATATTTAAGAGATTTCTCCGAACATCCTTCTACTTTTTTGGAAGAAATAAATAGATTGAGAATCGATTCGTTGCTATCTATAAAGTGTTGATTTTCTTTGTTTTGATTGGTTATTTCTACATCGTGAAAACTCTGGTGAATTACCTTTTCTAACATTGCCATCTGTTGAAAGTTTAAAGTGGCATTCATTGCATTCATAATCTCTAGTTTCACTAATTCCTTCATTACTATGATTTATTTAAAATTTAAAAATCCGCAAAGGAATGAAAAACAAAATTAGCTAAAGTTCATCTTTTACTAAACTAAATGATAATTTA
>NZ_AUAA01000097.1 GCF_000428485.1 Epilithonimonas tenax DSM 16811
TATCAGCACCTTGTTTATTTATAGTCGTAGGATTGTGAGTAGTTAAATGGATTTTCACTAAATCTTCAAAGCTAATTTCAGAAGGTAAATAAGTAATTTCAATTACTTCAGCGTGACCAGTAGTTCCAGAACAGACTTCTCTATATGTAGGATTTATAATTTCACCACCACTATAACCACTCTCTACATTTACAACTCCTTTTAATTGCTGAAACATAGCTTCTGTGCACCAAAAACAACCACCACCAAATGTAACTTTTTTCTCATCAGATTTTACTTTTTTCAGAGCAACAGCATTTATGCAAAATCTCAATCCACTTGGCATAGGACCATCTTGAAACACGTGACCTAAATGAGCATCACAAGTGCTACAAGTTGTCTCTATTCGATACATACCAAACGTAACATCTTTGATATAATTGATTGTATTCTCTTTTATCGGCTGTGTAAAACTAGGCCACCCAGTTCCACTTTGAAATTTTTCTTCGCTGTCAAAAAGTACAGTGTTACAACAAACACAGGCATATTTGCCGGGTTCAAACAAATTGCACATTTCGGAGCTATGAGCTCTTTCTGTTCCTTTTTTACGAGTTACGTAAAATTGTTCTTCGGTAAGAAGTGATTTCCATTCCTCTTCCGATTTTTCTATTCTTTGGTCTGGGTTAAGATTGCCATTATTGGCTAATCTTATTACATCTATCCATTTTTGCATATAAAATTTATTTAATTGTTTGTAAAAATTCAATTGCTTTTTCGGTATTCAAATGAAAATCATTGAATACTACTTTTCCTTCTTGGTTTATAAAAATAAACCAAGGAGTTCCTCCTGTTCTATAATGATACATTACTGTTGAAATATTTTGCGTGCTTTCATCTCCTTCATCTTGTCCAAAAGGAATTTCCAACTTATACTGCTTTTGTGTTTCTTTTAGCTTTTCAAAAGTATTTTGATTTTTACCTTCAAACACTGATTGAATAGCAAAGAATTTAATAGCTTGGTTGTTTTTTAATGCAGTGACCATTTGTTGTAACGAAGGCAAGCCTATTTTATGACAGCCAGGACACCAACTTTGAAAACAATACAAAACAATAAACTTTCCTTTAAAATTAGATAATTGTATAGGTTCAGTATCTTTTCCATTTGCATCAATCCATTTAAATTTTTCCAGTTCTGGGGCATCAAATCCCTCTATACCATATTTTTTATTATTCATTTACCATTTTTATTTATAAGTAATTTAAACACAGATTTCGCAAATCTAACATATTCATTTGCTTTTAAGTCAAATACTACCCATTTGTAAATGTTTCCATATGGACACAATGGAGCATTTGTTTCGCTTCCACTACGTAATTCGTATCTATTTGGATCTATATCATATTCTACTTTTCTTATCCTTTTCAATTCAGGTTTCATTGTTCCTTGTTTTGGCTTGGCATTGCCACTAACGTT
>NZ_AUAA01000098.1 GCF_000428485.1 Epilithonimonas tenax DSM 16811
TGTTAGTGGCAGTGCATTTGATTTAAAGCGTTATAGGCATTATATCCCATTCGCTATTTAACAAACGGTGGATATAACAACGGTCGGCTTGTTTTATCAATTCTTCTTTCTGCTCTTCGGAAAGATTACCTTCAATAATCATTTTAATTTGAATAGTGGTTTTTAGCCCTCCTTCCCCTCTTGCTACTTCTTGCACTAGTTCGGCTGTTACATTCTCTATCTCCCAGTTGTTTTTGCGAGCAATAAAACGGACAGTTCCGACTTTGCACATTGCCAAACCGCTTAAAACAAGTTCTGAGGGTGCTAAACCTAAATCTGTTCCTTTACTTGTGATAGGTTCGTCACCAATAATGGTGTGCTTACCATTAGTGATAATACTTTGGAAGCCTTCTTCAATGTTTTTAATTTTAATTACTGTTGCCATTTTTATATAAATTTAGATTCTAAAAGTTTAATTTTATCAAATATAATAGGAGGATAATATGAATGTGCATCTGCACAAATAGTGCATTTTCCAGTTTTAATATTAATATCGTCATCAAGGTCTTGATAAGGAAAAATATTGAATAATAATTCGTGTTGCAAAAGAGTTCTATAAAATAAAATATGTTGTGATTTTGAAGAAATAGTATCAATGCGATTGAATAATTCTTCTGCACTTTTCAAAATACTTAATAATTCTCTTACTCCATCATACATAAGTACATCATCTGTATTATGAATATCTACTTTCATTTGTTCCAAATCATTTAAGAAACATTTTATGGCTCTTTTTCCATACAACAGTTGTTTTCCATTTGCATCAGAAAACTCATAACTGAAATTTTTTATTGTTTCTTGAAAGAAAGAATAAAAAGTCCGTATTTGTTCTGTATTGTGTTGTTGTTCTTCCTTTATATTGTCTTTTTCTATTTGATTTTGCACTATGCCATTTGCTGAAAGTTGAGCTTTTAACGCTAAATATAGAAGTATAGAGCCAATGAGTTGAGAAATAGGATTTGTTATACCGCCAATCGCATCGCCAACAACGCCAAAATTACCAATGCCTGTTTTATTGAGCAATGGAAGTAGTAATGGAAATAAAAATGTTAATAAAATACCAAAAAGCAAGAGCCATTTTGCATTTTTATCAAGACTATTTTTCATTCTTTATTTTTTAAATTGCTTCATTAAAAATTTATGTCTTCGTCCATTATTTCTTTAGTTTATCCTGATAAAGCGATTTTAATTTTGCTAATTTTGGATTTATTACTGCCATACAATAACCAGTTTCGCTATTGCGATTGTAATAGTCTTGGTGATTGGCTTCTGCCTTATGGAAATGTTCAAACATTTTCACTTCTGTTACTATCATATCATCGTAGGCAGATTGAACATCTTCAATGACCTTTAATGCTTGCATTTTTTCATCGTCTGTTCTGTAAAAAATAATGCTACGATATTGTGTTCCT
>NZ_AUAA01000099.1 GCF_000428485.1 Epilithonimonas tenax DSM 16811
GATTGCAACTAAGAGGTGTGCGGGATAAAGCATTTTTCTTGTTTAGGTTGTCTAAGCTTTTTGCCTAGCCCCCAAGTTTTGGAATTGATCCAAAATAGGCAGTAGATACTCACCTAATTATACATAAACGGCTTGTTCATCATTACACACGTTATTGAACATCTTGTAGGTTTTAAGGCTATTGTATGGTTTTAAAGTGGAAACAAGTATTCTTGAAAAAAAACTTTAGCGATGTAAACCTGTATTTGTATAGCTAACTAAAATTGATCTTTTGCTTATTACATAGAAATTAATTATCATTGTAACTAGATCTTGAAACCACATAAGTTCTAGTTATTTTAAATGATTATTCTATATAGAAAAACAGTTTTAATAGAAGGTGTTTCTTATTTGATTTTGCTTTTCATTGCAATGCCATTAAAGTATTTTTTCAATGTTCCGGATGCTGTCAAATATTTTGGATGGATTCACGGAGTTTTATTTCTGGTATTCTTTGTATCTCTTATACTAACATCAATAAAATATAGATGGAGCTTAATGAGAATTGCAATTTACCTTATAGCATCTGTTCTCCCCTTTATTCCTTTTCTGATCGATAAAAAACTTGCAAAAGAATATTCAACATAAAAAAAAATTATAATAAATTTCTTTCCGCCTTACGCCCTGGGGCGCCGTTTTCGAACATTTTTGTGGAAGGTCTGAAAATAGAAATTGCGTTTAAGAATCTGATAAAAGTAATTTAATATAATTTAGAGCTATATCTTGCTATAAAACAGAAAGCGCAGATAGTACTGCGCTTTTTTTTAAAAATGATTTAATATTTAGTTCTTTATGATTTTACTTCGTTGTGTCTCTTTGCCATTTTCATCACACAAAATAACGATGTAAATTCCGTTCGAAAGATTAGAAAGATTAGCAGATGATATTTTTTTCTCTGTCATCACTTTTTGTCCAGCTGTATTATAAATTTCCAGATTTCTTACACCATTCCAATTCAAAATATTTTTGGTTGGATTTGGATAGATCTTTAAGTGGTCATTTGAAAGGTCATTTGAACTTAAAGTGGAATTACAGTCAACATTATAGGCGGAAGAACTTTCTTTGATCCAAAAACCTGATGTTGTATATCCGTTGGCTTCAGAAACATTATCTACCTGTATGCAGCCAAGATTAGAATTACCGGTTGTGTCCAAATACATAATCCCAGCATTATTTCCATTCTTAACATTTACAGATGTCAATTCATTATTATGTATATCAAGAAATTCAACGTTTTTACTCTTGACAATATCCAAACCTTTAAGTTTATTACTAGATAAATCGATCAATAGCAACAATGTATTTTCGCGTAAATTGGATATGCAAATAAAAATTCCAGTATAAGTTAAGCTACATTTTGATAAATTTTGTTTTGATTATTAAACTCTTCAATAGTTTTGTATTTC
>NZ_AUAA01000100.1 GCF_000428485.1 Epilithonimonas tenax DSM 16811
TCAGATTGCAACTAAGAGGTGTGCGGGATAAAGCATTTTTCTTGTTTAGGTTGTCTAAGCTTTTTGCCTAGCCCCCAAGTTTTGGAATTGATCCAGGATTATCCGGTAGCAGTCTTTTGGAAGGCAATACCGTTAGAAGAATGCCGAAATTATATTTTAATGTGACGCCGGCGCTCAATATTACCAAAGAATGGAGAACTTATGTAAGTTACAATTATTATGGCAAGCGTTTCCAGGATGAATTCAACAAACAAACGTTGCCTGCCTTCGGCGAAGTAGGAGCGGGAACATCTTATCAGTTAGGAAAAATAAGATTTGCTGTTGATGCCACCAATGTTTTCAATACCATCGGAATTACAGAAGGCGATCCAAGGTCAGGATCACCAAGCGGAGACGGCACTATCATGGCGAGGCCAATTATGGGCGCTGCGGTAAGAGGATCTATTACTTTAGAATTCTAGATTAGATTTTTTCATACGTTTTTAGGAGTCATCCCGGCCTTGTTCTGGGATGATTTTTTTATTAAATATAACTTAGCTTAAAGCGGAAGAACACTTATCTGGCTTATATTCTCAATATTTGAAAAATCGATGTTGAACTGATGTACAGAGTTTGCAGTAAATGCGAATAGATGACTGCCATCAATAATGAGATCTTTTGCAGGAATATTAGAAATTGTTTTCACAACTTTTACATTTTTCGGATCCTCAATATCAAATACCACTATGTCATTTTTATCACATATAAAAAGATACTTTCCACTTATTGCAAGACCTTTAGGTTCCAAAAGATCTCTTTCCGATATCAGGACAGGTGTTTTGATATTCTGAATGTCATAGATCATCAGTTTATTTAACACCCCTCCATTACATGTCGTATTGGAATGTAACGTAACAAAAGCGTGAGAAGAGTTAGCAACCACCGGATCGCAAGCGGTGAAATGTTGTGCTTGAGATACAAACTGCGGTGTTTCAGGATTTTTTTCGATGCTGTAGACGAACATGCCATTTCTTGATCCAATGAAGAGGTAATTATCCATTGAGAACAGTGTTTCAATATTGAAGCCGGCATCAACTGTTTTTACTTTCACCGGATTTTCGGGATCTATAAGACTGAAGACATTCAGATGACTTTGGTCTACGACGTACATGTAATTATTTTTCAGAATAAAAGTGGCGGTAGAACCCTCTTTCCCTTCACTCGAGTTAGAATTTGAAATGTCATTATTATCACTACAGGCCATTAGAAATGCTAGAGATAATAGAGTAAAACTCGTAGTGCATTATCAAACTAATGCAATTTTAATATTATTCATTTTTCTATTAAATACAAAAACATTTACAAATTGAATGAAAGTTAATG
>NZ_AUAA01000101.1 GCF_000428485.1 Epilithonimonas tenax DSM 16811
ATCATCTGCAGGAACCCACCACCTGGAACGCTTGCACCGGCACCGAACGCCTGGAACGCTTTCCGGTATCATCTGCAGAACCGAACGCCTGGAACGATTTCCGGTTATCATCTGCAGGAAAAAATAGAAAAACCATTTAAACACCGTTTAAACGCTATTTAAATTTAAACAGTTTACAAATAAAAAAACGCCCTAAAATAAGGCGTTTATAAAATTTATAGTTTACTGAATGAAAGAAAATTTAAAAATTTATTGCTTTCAAATCATTTAAAATAGTGCTATCCATTATATGACCATAAATTTGTGTGGTTGTTATTTTAGTATGTCCTAAAATCTTTTGAACCGTTGTAAGATTTGCACCTTTACTAATCAAATAAGTTGCGGTTGTATGCCGTGCGGAATGAAATGTAATAGGCTTAAAAACATTGCTTACATCAGAGATTTTTTTAAGGCATCTATTTAAATGCTGGTTTGTTGCCGGTGGGAAAACATTAGAATTTCCAAGTTTATAATATTTGTAAATAATATCTTTAGCCTTTCCGTTAAAAAGTGTTTCAATCGGAATTTTAACCGGCATTTCTGTACTATGCAGATTTTTTTGAGCCTTTTTTATAATCCAAGTTTCGCCATTTACATAAACAATATTAGAAATTTCTAAACTCATTACATCAGAATAACGTAAACCGGTATAAACTGAAAATAAAAACAAATCCTTTGCTAACTGGTAATTTTCCAAGTCATTTTTTAAAACACAATTTTCAATCAATTCTACTTCGGTAGGTGTTAAATATTGTCTTTCACTTTCAATTTTTTTAACCTTAAATTTCCTAAATGGATATTGGTTTATATTCATCAAATCTTTATTGATAGCTAAATTGACATAAGTTTTAATATTTTTGAAATATTTGTAAATTGTATTTTGATTTAATTTTCTAATAGGCTGGTCTTTAAATTTTATATCACATTTAGAAGACCTTAAAAACCTTTCGAAATCGTGCAAAAATTCAAAGTTTATAGAATCAAAACTTATATCATTATTAAACTCATTTAGCCGGTTTAAAGTGCTTTTTTGATTCTTTTTTGTTACCGGACTTAGATTTGAATTTTCCAACTCTAATTTAAAGAAATCATTAAAATTTAAAAACTCTTTTTTCTTATAAACATCATCAAACATATTTATAAAAAAAGGCTTTTTTGCATTTAAAAAACTCAATTCAAATTCCTCATAATCTGTTAAGAGCCTGTTTAAATTTTATTCAATAAATTTTTTAAAGCGGATAATTTGACCATGTTTTCTGAATTTTCCATCAGGAGTTCATAATTCCG
>NZ_AUAA01000102.1 GCF_000428485.1 Epilithonimonas tenax DSM 16811
ATAGATGTGACAAAAACCAATGAGTTTTGGAAGTATGGTAATTATGATAAGGAGGAATAATTTTAGCGCAAAGTCAGGAGACTTTGCGCAGCGGGGGAAATTTAATTAAAAACGTTTCCGATTATATTGTTGAAGATGGAGGTACAACAAAAATAATGGAACCCGAGATTGTTAGAACAGATTTCAAAAAATTTCTTAGTAAATATAAGACTGAACCTATTTTAAGAATAGGAAATATTCCTCAATATAAAGAAATATGTGAAGATGAATTATAAATTACTTATTACAAATATTATATCTTACATTATATCGTACCACATTGTGTATGAATCAATACTTTCTATTTATAGTTTTGGTGAAAATCAGAGGTTATCTACTCCATTGGGACGCCTTGTCAGATATTATATTTTTAACCAAAAATATTATGATACATTTTCCAGTAATGATATTTATATTTTATTATTCAATTTATTGGTTAGTAGCATCTTATTTTATTCCGCATATAAATGGTATGGAAGAGAAAATTTGTTAATTACTTTTTTAAAATTGTTGGGAATTTTTATAGTCATTAATTTTCTAATAATTATCTACGTGATTATAGATTATAATTTTGCAACAACATTTATATATATATTCTTTTTTTTGTTTCCGATGTCAATAATGATGTTACTGATGCTACCAATTTTTTGGTTGAATTCAAAATTTTTTAGTAAAACTTCCGAAAAATGAAAATAACCAAACTAGTCATACTATTCAATTATAAAAAAATACTTTTAGGAATATTAGTGTCTGTGCTTTTTTTGGTCATTTCTTATCAAGCAAACTTCTTTTTTTCTATACTATTAAAAACATTAAGTGCTTTTATATTGATAAATATACTTGCCTCTATATTTGCTTCTTATATTCTTTACGATAAATCGGATTTGTACACGTTAAATAATTTAAGAGGGATTTTAGATTTTGAAAAAATCGAGAATGTAGTTTTAATTCATGCAAGTTTTGACCCATTGTCTAAAAGATTAGAAGATAAGCATCCAAATTTAAAATTAACTGTTTGTGATATTTTTGAAAATAGACACGAACATGAAAGCGGAATTAAAATATCTAAAAAAGTATTTCCACCAAATCCAAAAGAGACAAAGATAATTCCAAGCCAATTACCTTTTGAAGACAAATCTCAAGATATAATCCTTGCAATTACGGCCCCGCTGCGCAAAGTCTCCTGACTTTGAGCAATCAACATAACAAATCTTGTCACCTCGAGCGATATAAAACTGATGTCTGAATAAATTTATAT
>NZ_AUAA01000103.1 GCF_000428485.1 Epilithonimonas tenax DSM 16811
TCTAGGTTATTCATAACGTATTAGATTGATAGTCAATACAATATACGAAATTTTCGTATTATGAGTAACCTTTTTTATAATGCACTACGGGTTTATTTACTGTAAGTTTTCCTACTGGTGCATATATTTTTGGCGATGGTGGAACTTTTAATAAAGATTATCCAACAGATTTTTTCCAAAAATTTTGGCTTGAACTTAAAAGCTACAACCCAGACTATATTGACGAGGCAAATCATTGTTTGTATTGGAAATTAGATAATGCAAAGGATGCTTTCAATAATTACGAAACTGTTTTGAAGAAATATCACGACTTAAACAAAGAGGATATTAAACAAAAAAGGATTGCGAAAATGAAAGCAGATTTGGAGCAATTAGAGAAATCATAATATCATTAGTGGGTGGGGTTTTTCTTAAATTTTTTCATCACGAAACTATCTACGAAGAACTTCACCCCTATTGCTGGTAACGTTTCGTAGCCTTGCTTTGTTGCCGACCAAGCAAGCGTAATCTTTCGGAGTTGCCAAGTGCAACCCGACCAAAAAACAACTTTAAATTAAGCCAAATCTAGGCAATAGAGCAAGACTACTGTTAGTAGCTGGACGGATATTAAAGACAAATATTTTATATGGAAAAAATACTCGTAGAATACAAAAAACTAAAATCAATGCTGACATCAAATTTAGGATGTGAAGAAAGTATGGATGAAGTTGGATATAACGATTCTATAAAGGAATCAATGGAAAAATTACTAAAAGATTTACATCCAAAAGTAGCAAAACCTATAAGGTTAGGACATTTTTAAAAACAAAATTTAAAACAAAAAAATGAATAGAAAATTTGAAATAGAAATATATAAAGGAGGACAGTGGAACGCTAAAGATTTATGTGATAAATACAAAAAATATCTTGGTGAGAAAACAAACAAACAAGGATTTGTATGTAGATATTATACTTGTTACGGGACAGGACAAGGGCAATTTGCTATTGAATATGAAAATTCTAACATAACAAGTTGGGTAAATGCAGAAGATATTGAGAACTACTTAACTTAGTCTTGCTACTAACGTTCTCGCGCTACAAGCAGTTTGGGATTACGGAAGTGTAATCTTTCGGATTTACCAAATCTTCCAGATACAGACCAATTTTTCCATTAAGCCAAATACCCAAATTGCTTGTAGCGTGTGTTAGTGGCAGTGCATTTGATTTAAAGCGTTATAGGCATTATATCCCATTCGCTATTTAACAAACGGTGGATATAACAACGGTCGGCTTGTTTT
>NZ_AUAA01000104.1 GCF_000428485.1 Epilithonimonas tenax DSM 16811
CAAGGTTGCTCATAATTGTATTTGATTGATAGTCAATGCAATATACTAATTTTTAGTAACTTAGGCAACCTTTTTTATAATGCACTACGGGTAATGTTATTATCCGGTTTTGGTTTATTGATTGATTCTTCAAAAGCTCCAAGTTTCTTTATGACGCTAGTCCAAAGTAATTTATTTAACGCAGCAGCTGAAAGATTTGCATTGCCTGCTTTTAAAGCGGCGTATAATCCTTCATCTAATAATGGATTAGGAGAAGTTAAATCGAAACGATTCAAAATATCTTCTATATAATAATCATCTTTAAATAATTTTGGATAACCTTGAATACTATATCCGGTCATATTATAAATTCCTGGATAATAAGCACTCTGTGTCCAAAAAGTTCCAGCATTGAAGACTGCCTTTGAATTATTACTATAAATTGTTGTTGATCTTCCTGATGGTGGACCGACATTCATTATATTGCTATAGTCATACAAAAATGAACTTCCTATCACTCCAATTCTTATTGCATCTGCATTTTCTTGTCTCCATATTCCTGTCCATCCTTTGTACTGATGCTTAACCTTAACACCAAGATTATAAACTAAAAGATAATCATAGTTGTAAGCTTTAGTTTTTACTCTGTACCTGCTCTCATACTGATCCTTACAGATATCACTGTTTCCAAAAAGATTAAAAACGCCATCGAACAAACCATTTGTTGGAGCGCAATTTTGCAAACTATTTATAAAATTTGACATCTGAACATTTGGATCAGTAACGGGAGGATTGCTTGGACCAGGTCCTCCACCATACCCACCAGAATCTGGGTCATTTGGTAATATTCTTGCATTATAATAATTAACCCGTAGTGCATTATAAAAAAGGTTATTCATAATACGAAAAATTCGTATATTGTATTGACTACCAATCAAATACATAATGAATAACCTAGATGCAATTTACAATTTTATTTTAAATGAATTAAAGAAATTGATCTCAGATGAGAACTTTTATTTCAAGCCCATAAAACCAAAACTATCTGATTTAGAGATTATTGCTCTTAATATTTCTGCAGAATATTTATCTATAGACTCAGAATATCAACTATTTAGACATCTGTCAAATTCAAAATTAAACGGAATGATCGAAAGAAGCGTTTACAATCGTAGAAAAAGGAAGCTATTTCCGCATTTGGAAAGGATTCGAAAGCTTATGGTTTTTCGGTTTAATGAGATTGAAAACATTTTTATTGTTGACTCTATGCCTTTGGAAATTTGTAAAAATGCAAGAG
>NZ_AUAA01000105.1 GCF_000428485.1 Epilithonimonas tenax DSM 16811
CTGAAATACAAAACTATTGAAGAGTTTAATAATCAAAACAAAATTTATCAAAATGTAGCTTAACTTATACTGGAATTTTTATTTGCATATCCAAAGATTAGAAAACAACGTGTTTTCTAATCTTTTGTAGTGGACAGCATGAACCTCATCATAGAAGTCTTTGCAAGTAAAATCTGCTCGGCAAGTAATCATTTTTGGTTAGCCCTAACTATGTTAACTAACAACAGGACAACTCAAAAATTACTAAAAACTTAGTTAACTTTTATCGCCTTTTACCTAAATATGAATTTTGATAATTTTCGCCTTCTCTCATTATATTTAAATAATTCAACAAATTCTCAGGTTTTGAAAATGTAATTGAAGCTTCATTATCTAATTTGAAAATCATTTTGTTTTCGGCTGCTCGTTCTGATTTGAAGTCAGTCTTCGAGTTGTTGGAATTATTCTGTTTTTCAATTTTATATTTTGCTATTAGATTCTCTTTCGTTTCGGGTAGTTCTTCCAACTTTTTATCCAATTCAGAAATCTTCTCTTCAGTAGCTTTAGTTTGCTTCTCAATTTCTGCAACATTAACCCCTTTTGCAGCGAGATTTTCAATCACTTCCTGAACTTGAGCTTTATGTAAATCAATTGTCCTTTGATAAGAAGGTAACTGTGTTCTCCAGTAGTCAGAATTTACATCTTCATTTTTTGAATATCCTTCGATCCTATTGTAGGAATGTTCAGCTTTAGCTATTAATTCTTTCACTTTTAAGAAATCTTCATACTTCCTCAAAACAAAAGCACTATCTGCGAGATGCTTATTTTTCTCACTTTCGATCCTTCTTTTCATCAATTCAATTTCAATGTTGGCTCTGGTTTCCGGATTGGTAATGATGGACGTTTTAAGCTCTTGTGTACTGATGTCCGAAACATCCAAAACATCGGCTCCTTTTTTCATCGCTTCTAAATATCTTGCCTGTTTGGATTGCAGTTTTTGAAGCATAAAAACATCAATACTATCACTGGTCAACATAAAATTGATTCTCACATTTTCGTTTTTATTTCCTTGCCTCCACGCTCGTCCTTCGACCTGTCGCAAAGACGTGAAATTGTAGGGTAAAGTAAGCATATACACATCTGTGGTATTTTCCTGAAGATTCATTCCTTCCTGAATGGCTTCACTTCCAATAACAACTTTTATTTTACCTGAATTAAAATCATTTTGTATAGCAATTCTTTGATTTTTATTGGT
>NZ_AUAA01000106.1 GCF_000428485.1 Epilithonimonas tenax DSM 16811
AAACAACAGCCGATTATAGAAGACAACAAGCCTATAAATTGAATGATAACAAAGAAATTTTAAACGATTTAGAAAATCTAAAGCAATCAGATATTTTTAATTTTAAACCAAAAAAAGAAGCTTTATTAGCTAAATTAGAGAGTTTAATTTTAAATACAGACGAATCTACTAAAAAAACGATTGAGGCTCTTAAATCGCAAATTTCGACCCTTGAAAAGGCTCTTAGTTCAACCCTTAGAACTCAAACTAATTTACCAAAATCAACTTTCATCACTCCAGAACAAATAGATCATCTCTGTAAATCAGTTTCGGTAAAAGATTATTTTTTCAATTTGATGGAAAGAGGGAAAATAGATTTTGAGAAAAAAGCTGCAGGAGAATTTTATTTTAAAACGGCAACTCAAAAAATAGCAGCAAACGACAAAGGGTTTTATGATTTTAAAGCTAATCAAGGAGGTCAAATTATCAAGGCTGTAATGCAATTTGAAGGAATGAAATGGAAGGATGCACTTGATTTTTTGCAAAATTTTTCGGGTACAAATTACGAACACATTTCAAAAAAAATATCTGAAGAAAAAGGAGATTTAGAGAAAAACAAATATAATCTCACTGCTATTCTTAGACCAAATAACCCTAAACTTTTAGACTATTATTTTAATCGAGGAATCGATGTTGAAACATTGAAAAAGTACACTACACAACTACATTATCAAGTTGGGAACAACCATTATTTTGGTATTTCTTTGAAAAATAAAACAAATGGTTGGGATGTTAGAAGTACAGAAGGGAAAATTAAACTTGGTACTTCAGATATTTCTGAAGCAGGAAATCCAAATTCTGATAAAATCGTCGTTTTTGAAGGTTTAACAGATATGCTCTCATTTATTCAGAAAGGTAGGGATGAGGGATTAAAAGAAGAACCGAATAGATTAATTTGCCTCAATGGAGCAGGAAATGCAGGAAAATTCGTTGAACATTTTCAAGATTTTAAGGGCAGAGTAATTCTTTGTTTAGATGGCGATACAGAGGGAAATAAAGCTACTGCAAAGATTCAAGAGTATTTTCCTCAAGCAGAAGACTGGAGAGAATATTATGGGATTTTTGAAGGTCGCGGAGGGGCGCACGATTTTAACGAAGTGTTGATGAGAGAAAAAGGATTAATTCAAGAACAAAATAGAGGTCAAAATAAGGGTTATAGGATGTAAAAAAAA
>NZ_AUAA01000107.1 GCF_000428485.1 Epilithonimonas tenax DSM 16811
CAAGGTTGCTCATAATTGTATTTGATTGATAGTCAATGCAATATACTAATTTTTAGTAACTTAGGCAACCTTTTTTATAATGCACTACGGGTAATTAATGTATTTTTTCGTGAAATTGTTAGAGTTTTTACGGATATCCGTAAAAAAACACTTACGATACATTGTACGTTTGCAAAGAAATAACAATACACTGAAATATTATTGCAGTACATAGTGTTAAAATTGCGACTTGTACTGGCTTCACATCACTATGGACATTAGAATTATCATCAGGATACACAATTTGGTACACATCCAGCAAGCGGGAAGTCCGAAAAGTCTGGCTGAAAACCTCAAACTGTCTGAAAGAATGGTGTACCACTATCTGAACTACATGAAGCTTGAAATGAATGCGCCAATAGTGTATAATTTTAAAAAACAAAGCTATTGCTATACAGAGGATGCGGGGTTTTGTTTTGTGATGAGAGAGAAATAGAAAAAAATATAATAAATTCAATTAAATGGAAGAACAAATACTGAATGGGCAATCCAACACAAATACCGATAAGGGAAAAATCACCTATTCGCAATATGGATTTAGATCAGCACAGAAATCCCAATCACAATCAGCCGGAATTGATGGTTATCTCGATAAGGTTTATGATCAATTTTTGGAGGAACAAAAATTAGATGAACAAGGCTTAAAGGATAGAATTTCAAAACTAAAAGCGGAGCTTCAATCAGAAAAATCTAAAAAACACGATGCAAATGCTGAAATATCAACTCATAAAAGTTTTAAAGAAGACAAAGAAAAGCAAATTGAAGAATTAGAGCTTGAAAAGATTGACATCAGAAACGGCGAAGGAGAAATGGGCGACACTTCTTCATTTATAATTGGTGCATTTATAACATTGCTTTTAACGATGTATTTATTTGTTTTCTATTCTTCGTCAGGTTATTCAGCATTTTACGGTATAAAACTAGGAAGTTTAGGTTTTATAAATCCAAATGTTTTTTCAGACGCAATGAATAAAGGAGGCGGTGTGGATATGCAAATAAAAATTCCAGTATAAGTTAAGCTACATTTTGATAAATTTTGTTTTGATTATTAAACTCTTCAATAGTTTTGTATTTCAGT
>NZ_AUAA01000108.1 GCF_000428485.1 Epilithonimonas tenax DSM 16811
GTCCCACACCCAATAAAAAATACTGTCGCAAAAGTCAATATGTAATATGTCAATTTGTTTCTCATTGGGTCGTCTTTTAAGCTGACGCATAACGTTTCGGGGCTTGGCGATGGCGGGCAAATCGAAGCCGAAACTTTCAACTAAAATACAAATTTCTACCGAAGCACAAAACGTGAATTTTTGACGTTCCGCCCGCTATTGCCAAACCCTTGTTAGGCGATGTGCTTTTATTTTGTAGTAGTTGCTCTTTTGTTTCTTGAATTTGTTTTATTCGATTTTTTGGATTGTTCTTCCTTATATTTTCTTATAAATTCGGAAATTTCCTTTCTATCTTTATCTGTTAAAGGTTCGCTTTGAATAACAAAATCCACACCTTTTGGTTCTTTTATAAATCCCATTTTGTTATGTTTTAAAGTATTTATCAACTAAAAATTTTGAAGAATGAGTTGGAATAATCATTCTGTGTCCACCACTACGAAAAGCACCAAGCGTTTTTTCGTAATGTTCAATCAATTTTGTTTTTGCCGTGAAAACCACAAATCCATCAAATCCTCTTTGAAACGAAGTTTTGCAAACAAATGCGACAAGATTCCCGGCAACACCATCATAAACTTTATTTTCTCCAATATTAAATGGAGCATTTTCTAATAAGTTCATATAAATATGGTCTGGTTCAATTGAAAAACTTACTAAACCTTGAATTACATCTGTGTTTTCTTCAATCGAGAGTTTGTAAACTTCAATTTTATCGTTGTTTAATTCTGTTCTCCAGTTAAAATTCCAACCATTTTTCTTGGTTATTTTTGGAAGGTCAGATTTGGTTAAACGACTTACCACAGTTCGAAAACTATCGCCTGTTATCACATTTTGAATCGAATTTGTTAATTTGTCGATTACAAAATCAAGTTCAATATTTTTTTTATTGTTCACAAAGTAAATATACGAAATTTTCTTTTGATACCGGTCCTGTCAGCATATCGCCTAACGTTTTGCAGCTTGGCGAAGTGGCAGATTTAGAAGCACTTAGTTTCAATTTAGAACAAATGCTTATTAGAAATCCGAATGTTCAATTTAGCG
>NZ_AUAA01000109.1 GCF_000428485.1 Epilithonimonas tenax DSM 16811
AACGTTAGCGGTCAGGCTACGAGCGAGAGAGAAAACAAACGGAAATTACAACTAAAAATGAGCAAATTTACTTGGGAAATTATTCAAAATCAATCAGACGAAATTTTATCGTGCGGTCTGAACAAATTGAAAAATCAACCATTTTGCGACACTTCGAATGTTAATGAAAAAGGATTTGGAAATTATCTAATATCACTTGACAAAATTCCGTTCTATGTTGGAGAAGGAAAAGAACTTACTAAAAGACTTAAACAACAATTCAAACCAACAACATCAACTTTTTACAAGAATTTTGAAAAACTTCGTTTAGCAAATCAACTTGTAAAACCAAAAACAATTGAAAGTTTTAAAATCCAGTTTATATCTACAAAAATTGGGCGAAAAGAAGTTGAAGAATTTGGAATTGTAAACTTACCTACAAAACTCAACAGTTTCCAACTTGACAAAAGACAAAAATTTAAAATTGCAGATCAAAAAGGGCTTTGGAACGCTGTTCAAGAAAATTTTGAAGAGCTTTTGAAAGAAGGAGAAATTAAAGTTTTAAAATCTGCATTTACACCTTGGTTTGAAACAAAAATTATTTCTTCAGCAGGACTTTATCTTGTAAAAGACAAAACTGACAAATTAATTTACATTGGAGAAAGTTCAAACATTGGAGAAAGAATTAAAACACATAGCGGACGAACATATTTTTCAGCTTTAAGACGACACATTGGAACTGATATTTTGGGTTTTAATCTGCAAGAAATCAAAGGAAAAAAACGGTATTTTAGCGAAACAGAAGATAAAAAAGTAACTGATTTTTTAAAGAATTGTAAATCTACTGTTTTCCCTGTTGCATTTGGACGTTACGAATTAGAAGAATATTTAATAAAAAAACATAGACCATTATTAAACCGAAAAGACAATAAAGACTAACAAACAAGCCCGAACCGCTAACAGGCGTTTGGCAAGATTGCGAATTTTGTAGTAAATTCACGTTTATTTCTCGCAAGAAATTTTATATTTAACAGAAAATAATCGGTTCCGAAGTTCGCAACCTCGCCAAGCGCCGGAACGT